>JBKBON010000001.1:0-297997 GCA_046294755.1 Allorhizobium sp.
TATCGGTATTCTGCTTCATGGCGTGATCTCCCTGGCGGTTGCCGCCGCCGGTTGGGTGGGTGTTGGTTCACCCGGAGATTACGCCGCCAGACAATTTCTACCACTTCCGAGACACGACCCCTCGACAGACGAGACAACGCTGACCGACAGTGTCGCCCGGGGCAAACATGTCTGGGAGAAGAACTCCTGCATCAACTGCCACACGCTACTGGGAGAAGGGGCATATTTCGCGCCCGAGCTCGGCAATGCCTGGACCCGTTGGGGAGGCCAGGAAGACGGCGAGAGTGCCCGCGAGACGCTGCGGGCCTGGATGGCGGCCCAGCCTTCCGGCGTCGAGGGGCGCCGACAGATGCCGCAGTTCAACCTGACCGACGAGGAGATCAACGATCTCGCCGACTTCCTCGAATGGACCAGCAAGATCAAGACGCAGAACTGGCCGCCGAACGAGGCCGGCTGAGCCCTTCGTGACCCAAGGAGACATCACTATGAAATATCAAAGCCAGAAGGTCGCGATGCTGTATTTCTACGGCGCGCTTGGCCTCTTCGTTGCTCAGGTCCTGTTCGGGGTCGTCGCGGGCACGATCTACGTCCTGCCCAACACGCTCTCCGAACTGCTGCCCTTCAACATCGTGCGCATGATCCACACCAACGCCCTGATCGTCTGGTTGCTGATGGGCTTCATGGGCGCCACCTATTATCTGCTGCCGGAAGAGGCGGAGACGGAGCTTTACAGTCCGAAGCTTGCCATCGCGCAGTTCTGGATCTTTCTGATTGCTGCGGCTGCTGCAGTTGTCGGCTATCTCTTCGGCATTCACGAAGGTCGGGAGTTCCTTGAGCAACCCTTCATCATCAAGGTCGGCATCGTCATCGTCGCCCTGATGCTGCTGTTCAATGTCACCATGACGTCGCTGAAGGGCCGCAAGACAGTCGTCACCAACATCCTGATCTTCGGTCTGTGGGGCGTGGCGATCTTCTTCCTTTTCGCCTTCTACAACCCGATCAATCTGGCGCTCGACAAGATGTACTGGTGGTACGTGGTCCACCTCTGGGTCGAAGGCGTCTGGGAACTGATCATGGCCTCTGTGCTCGCCTTCCTGATGATCAAGCTGAACGGCATCGACCGCGAAGTGGTCGAGAAATGGCTCTATGTCATCATTGGTCTCGCCCTCTTCTCCGGCATCCTCGGCACGGGCCACCACTATTACTGGATCGGTGCGCCGGGCTACTGGCAGTGGATCGGCTCGCTCTTCTCGACGCTCGAGGTCGCACCCTTCTTCACCATGGTCATCTTCACCTTCGTGATGACCTGGAAGGCCGGCCGCAAACACCCGAACAAGGCCGCCCTTCTGTGGTCGATCGGCTGCTCGGTCATGGCCTTCTTCGGTGCAGGTGTCTGGGGTTTCCTGCACACCCTGTCATCGGTGAACTACTACACCCACGGCACGCAGGTGACGGCAGCCCACGGGCATCTCGCCTTCTTCGGCGCCTATGTCATGCTCAACCTCGCCATCATGGCCTATGCCATTCCGGAAATGCGCGGCCGCCAGCCCTATAACCAGTGGCTGTCGATCGCGAGCTTCTGGATCATGTGCACGGCCATGTCGGTGATGACCTTCGCGCTCACCTTCGCCGGTGTCTTGCAGGTGCATCTGCAGCGCGTGCTGGGAGACAGCTACATGGACGTCCAGGATCAGCTGACCCTGTTCTACTGGGTGCGCCTTGGCTCCGGCGCAATCGTCCTCGTGTCCGCTTTGATGTTCGTCTGGGCCGTCTTGCTGCCCGGGAAGGAAAAGGAGCCTTCCTTTGGCGGCTACGTCGAGCCTGCCGAGTGACGTTTCTGCCCCGCCTGCCTTGCGTGAGGCGGCGGGGTTCCTCCAGATTTCTCAAGGATCAGAACCATGAACCTCATTGCCCGTAATGTGCAGCCGGACATCCCAGCCTATTCCCCAACTGGCAACGAATGCGCCCTGTTCGAAACGGCGTGGATGCGGCAGCTGCCGCTCCTGCTGAAAGGTCCGACCGGCTGTGGCAAGACTCGCTTCGTCAGCCACATGGCCAAGAAGCTTGCCCTGCCGCTCACCACCGTCTCCTGCCACGATGACCTCGCTGCCGCAGACCTCACCGGTCGCTTTCTTCTAAAGGGTGGCGAGACGGTCTGGGTCGACGGTCCCTTGACGCGGGCCGTGCGTGATGGCGGCGTCTGCTATCTCGACGAAGTAGTCGAGGCGCGCAAGGACGTCGCCGTCGTCCTGCATCCGCTCACCGATGATCGGAGGATCTTGCCGCTCGAACGAACCGGCGAAGAGCTTGAGGCGCCGCCTTCGTTCATGCTCGTGGTCTCCTACAATCCCGGCTACCAAAGCCTGCTCAAGGCCCTGAAACCCTCAACCCGCCAGCGCTTCGTCGCGATCGAGTTCGACTTCCTGCCCAAGGAGCGGGAGATCGAGGTGGTCGCGGTAGAAAGCGGACTGCCAGCGGTTACTGTCGAGGCGCTCGTCGAACTCGCCAGACGGCTGCGTGCGCTGAAAGGCCATGATCTGGAGGAAGGGGTCTCGACGCGTCTGCTCGTCTATTGCGCGAGCCTCATCGACGCCGGGCTTTCGCCGAGGGACGCCGTTCGTGCCGCCATGATCGAGCCGCTGACCGACGAACCCGACGTGCGCACTGCACTTCTCGAATTGGCACAGGCGGTTATCCGCTAGGAGAATGTCATGCTCGACTTTCTGGAGCTTGAGGAGACGGTCGGGCGCGCCTGGCACAAGCTTGCCGGCGATACCCGCACCTGGCCGCGTTATGCCGAGGCTGGCGTCACGCTCGACGAAATGCTGCCGGTGCTTTCCGTCTGCTTCCGCGGCTTCGGCGGAGAGAAGACGGTTCAACTGGTGCCAGCGCGGGGTAAGACATCCCAGCATCGCCTGAAGCTACGCCAGCGACTGGGACTTGGTGAAGAAAAGCTCGTCCATCCAGCGCGTGACGAGGCGGGCGTGATGCTGCCCCCTGTTCTCGATCTTATGCCGGAGCCAACGCTCAACCGTGACCTCTATGTCTGGCTCGCCGCCGCCACGGCGGTCATGCCACTCAAGCCGATGACCGAGACGGATCCGCTCAGGGCCGATCTCGCGATGCTGGAGGCGGCGGCGCAACTTGAGAAGCAAGTTCTTGCCGCCTTTCCCGGTCTCGTCGATCGATATCGCCGGCTTTGCCTCGCCCTTCTGTCGGAGCGCCGGCGCGGCTCGCTGCCGCGGGTGGAAGGACAGATTGAGGATCGGGTAATTGATCTGCTGCGCCACGGGGGCGGTCTCGCACCGCTCACGGGCAATCTCGATTTTCCGGTTACGGCGCCTCCCGGCTATCTGCCGATGTTGCCGGTGCCGCTTTGGCCCCACGCGGTCGTCAGGGAGGAATGGACAGGTCGCCAGGAGCTGGATCAGCCGGTCGGCTCCAGCCATAGGGATGCGCAAGCGGCAGGGCGCCATGTGGCGATCCGCGAGAAGGATTCCGCCGCTAAAGGTGAGCGCAGCCCCTTTATCCTCAATCGCTTCGAAAAGATTCTTGCGATGGCCGAGATGGTCAATGTCGATCGACCCGCCGACGACAGCGATGATCACGATGCGGCAGCCGCCGACGAACTGGACGAGATGGTACTGGGCGAGCGCAAGGGCCGACCGGCGGCGAAATTCCGTTTCGACCTCGATCTGCCCCCGGAAGCGCTGATCCATTCCGCCATCGAGGCTGATCTTACCTACCCGGAATGGGACTATCGACGAAGCGTTTACCTGAAGGACCATTGCCGGGTGGTGGCGGGTCCCGCATCAGTTGGAGCCATGCCCGCCGTTCACTCTGAAGAGATGAAGGCGCTTGTTCGGCGTGTACGGCGGCAATTCGAGGCAATGCGACCGCGCCACGAAATGCTGCGGGCACAGATCGACGGCGCCGACCTTGATCTTGACGCAGTCGTGCGCAGCCGCACCGAACATGCAGCGAGCGGCGAATGCTCTGACCGTATCCATCTGGCGAGCCGTCCACAGGGGCACGACCTCGCCGTCACGCTGCTGGTCGATGTATCGCTGTCCACCGATGCCTGGTTCAACGACCGTCGTGTGCTCGATGTCGAGAAAGAAGCTCTGCTGGTGCTCGCTGAAGGGCTTGCCGCTTGCGGCGACAGCCACTCGATTCTGAGTTTCACATCGAGGCGGCGGGATTGGGTGCGCATCGAAACCATCAAGGACTTCGATGAGCCCATGAGCACATTGGTCCGCCACCGGATCGCAGCGCTGAAACCTGGCTACTATACCCGCATGGGCGCAGCGCTCCGACATGCCACAGCAAAACTGGCTGAACGGTCCAACCGGAAGCACCTGCTTCTGGTGTTGACCGATGGCAAGCCGAATGACGTGGATCACTACGAGGGCCGCTTTGCCATCGAGGATACGCGGCGCGCGGTGACCGAGGCACGCCGCCGAGGCATCCATGTCTTCGGCGTCACCGTCGACCAGGATGCCAAGACCTACGTGCCGGCGGTCTTCGGTCATCACGGTTACGCCATAGTCCCCGACATCCGCCGCCTTCCGGCAGCCTTGCCACAAATCTACCGCGCGCTCGTCCGCTGATCCGCGATCGCGCATATGGGGCCTGGACCGAGCAATCGGCCCAGGCCTCCTGATGTTTGTGGCGTCTACTGCATCTCCAGTTTGTCGCAGCACAACGACGGCCAGGTCTGGGCAGCGCAAGGGTGAGCGAGACTGGCCCATATCTGACGGCGCGGTCTAGACCTTCTTCGACAGGAACATCCCATGACAGCAATCGATACTGACACGCTTCACCTTGACGTCCGAGCCATTCCACGCTCCGAGCGCCACCCACGCATTTTTGGCATGCTGAACTCCCTACAACCTGGTCATGATCTCACGCTGACTGTCGATCACGACCCGCTGCCGCTCTATTATCACCTGGAGATGCACTTCTCCGGTCTGTTCGGGTGGCATTATCTGGAACGTGGGCCGGAGCTTTGGCAGGTGAAGGTCACGCGCGAAAAGCACGAGGGCTGCAATTGCAATTGTGGTGGCGGTCATTGAAGAATGAGCGTGCGGCATGCAATGCCGCACAATGCATTGCAGTGCGGGCGGCTATGTCGCCCGCGGATTATGTCGGAGGAGGAAGCCGATGCCGCCACGTTACAAGAATCTCGACGTCCGCTCGATCCTCAAGGAGGGTGGCGAGCCTTTTCCGGCCATCATGCAGGCGGTTCAGGCCCTAGAGCCGGGCGAGGGGCTCAAGCTGCTTGCAACCTTTCGACCTACGCCGCTTCTGAGTGTCATGGCGCGTCGTGGATTCACAGCCGAAATGAATGAGCTGGCCGAAGGGGACTGGGAGGTCCTGTTCTCCCCCACAATCGAAACCGCGGCCAAGGTTAGCGTCTCGCTCGGTGCTGAAGAAGCTGCGGGTTGGCCGGACCCATTGTGGCAGATCGACCTGACTGGACTTGAGCCGCCGGCTCCCATGGAAAAGGTCCTGTCCCGCATCGGGCTGATGGAGCCGGGCGAAGTGCTCTTCGCGCTCTTTTCGGAGGAGCCGGTGTTCCTGATGCCAGAGCTCGAAAACTACGGACATCAATGGGTCGGCAAAGTGGATGATACCGGCAACAGCTATCGGATGTTGATCCGCGTGGGCGGCTGACGTCTTCTTCCACCAGAAAAGCGCTTGGCGGTTCTCCTCCAGCACCAATCAATTTTTGTTTTGGTCGTGAGCCAGGCAACACTGCACGTTTGGTACGAACCATCAATTCAGTCCGGTGGACCGTCGTTCGGCATCAGCCTGGATAAGTATTGATCTACGTCAACGGCGTTGAAATTTATTATTTGCGATCAGAAGCATGATCTACGCGAATAGCTTCGGAGTTTGTTCCGGAGCAAATAGAAAATGGGGTTTCGTCATAGAAGAGAAAGCAACGGAGCGGTTAGCGCTTCGCTTTTTCCAACGGAGTGACTGACATGACCCAGATCCTCACACTGACAAGACGTAGCATGTTGGCCGGGGCGGCCCTGGCGGCCGGGCTGCTTCCCATGATGACGGCAACGGCGGTCCGAGCCGAAGGCGGCGATCTCAAGACCAATGCCGCGGCTGTTGCCGCAGACATCGCGAAGCTGGAACGCGTGAAGGTTGACCTCGTGCGACCGCCCTTCGTCCACGCTCATACGCAGAAGGCAGAAGGCGCCCCGAAGGTCGTGGAGTTCACGCTGACCATCGAAGAAAAGAAGATCATCGTTGATGATGCTGGCACTGAAGTCCATGCCATGACGTTCAACGGCTCGGTCCCCGGCCCGATGATGGTCGTCCATGAAGGTGATTACGTCGAGGTGACGCTGATCAATCCGGATACCAACAGCCTGCAACACAACATCGATTTCCATTCGGCCACAGGTGCTCTCGGTGGCGGTGCGCTGACGATCGTCAATCCTGGTGAAAAGGCGGTTCTGCGCTTCAAGGCCACCAAGACCGGCGTCTTCGTCTACCACTGCGCACCTCCCGGCATGGTGCCCTGGCATGTCACATCGGGCATGAACGGCGCGATCATGGTCCTGCCGCGCGATGGCCTGAAGGACCACAAGGGCAATGATCTGCCATATGACAAGGTCTACTATGTCGGCGAGCAGGACTTCTACGTGCCGAAGGATCCGGACGGCAACTACAAGAAATACGATAGCGCCGGCGATGCCTATGCAGATGTTCTTGAAGTCATGAACACGCTCACCCCGAGCCATATCGTCTTCAATGGTGCAGTCGGTGCACTCACTGGCGACAACGCCATGACGGCCGAAGTCGGCGACCGGGTGCTGATCCTTCACTCGCAGGCAAATCGCGACACGCGCCCACACCTGATTGGTGGTCATGGTGACTACGTCTGGGCGACCGGCAAATTCGCCAACCCACCGGAGCTCGACCAGGAAACCTGGTTCATCCCCGGGGGAGCCGCTGGTGCTGCCTACTATACCTTCCAGCAGCCTGGCATCTATGCCTATGTGAACCACAACCTGATCGAGGCCTTCGAGAAAGGTGCTGCCGCCCACTTCAAGGTTACCGGAGACTGGAATGACGATCTGATGACTGCCGTCGTCAAGCCGGAAAGCTGATCGAAGTGTGGAGGGGCATCTCACATGAGGTGCCCCTCTGCTGACTGCCCCCCTTGATCAGGATTGGTTCCATGACTGCCTCTATGTCCGCAATCCTCCCGCATGGAGCGTTCGGCTCGCTGTTGCTCCCGCTTGGGCTGATGGCAGCCCTGTCCGCCGCTGTCGTTGTCCAGTCGGGAATGATCCGCTTGACGTCGCCTGCGCTGCCGGAACCGCCTGTGATCACGGTTCAGGCTGGAACTTTCAACTACCGCCAACCCGGTGAATTCTACCGGGCCGGATTTGCAGTTGATGCCCCGAAGGGTGAGGCGGCTGTCGCCTATCCGCTCACCATCATGAAGTATCAGGTCAGTTCGCTCGATTATGATGCCTGCGTTGCCGACGGAGCCTGCAACCTGCGGGAATCCGCCACGCCTTCACGCGCCGATATGCCCGTCACCGGCGTCAGCCACGACGATGCCACCGCCTATGCGACCTGGTTTTCGCAAATGACCGGTTCCCACTGGCGCTTGCCTGATGACCTTGAACTGGCCTTCGCCGCAGCTGAAGATTTTCCCGATGACGCTCTCGGCGTCGATGCCGACAGCGGTAACCCGGCGCTGCGTTGGCTCGCGGACTATGAGCGCGAATCGGCTCGCAAACGCTCGCGCGATCCCGAGCCGCTGCCCTATGGCAGCTTCGGTGAAAACAGCCACGGTCTTGCTGATTTCGCGGGAAATGTCTGGGAATGGACCTCAACCTGCAACCGGCGCGTGGATCTGCAGGCCGTCGGCGGAGCAAGGACCTCCGAAAGCTGTGGGATCTATATCGCGGCGGGCAAGCATCGCGCACCGCTGAGTTCCTTCATCCGCGACCCTAAAAGCGGTGGCTGCTCGGTCGGTGTGCCGCCGGACCATGTCGGCTTTCGGCTCGTCAAGGATGATAGCTGGTATGCGCCCTTGCTCTTTGCTCTTCAAAGCCATTGATGTAGCGTGCGTCCGCTTCGCGTGTGATCTTTTGACGCGAAGCGGCCGATAGTTGACTTCGGCCGATGCGACCGCGCCTGGGCGAAGGAAAGCTGTTTTGAAACTCGACCGGACGATCATCAAATCGCTACCTTTGTTCGATCGCATGACGGACGACGAGCTTGATCGCCTGCTGGTGCCGGCCCAGTCCCGCCGAGTTCCGATCGGCGAAACCGTCTTCGAACAGGGACAGCCCGCGCAGAGCTTCTTCCTGCTGCTCCATGGGCGTCTCAAGGTCACCCAGGTTACGACTGATGGGCAGCAGATCATTGTGCGTATGGTGCATCCCGGCGACCTCTTCGGCTTCGCCAAGGCTCTCCAGCGCGCCGATTATCCCGGCACTGCAATCGCTGCGACAGACAGCGTCACGCTGTGTTGGCCGACCGATCTCTGGCCAAATTTCGTCGAGCACAATCCGCGGCTCGCGGTCAGCGCGATGGAAACGATCGGCCAGAGGCTGGAAGAGGCCCATATTCGCATCCGGGAAATGTCGACCCAGGAGGTCGAGCGTCGCGTCGCGCATACAGTTCTGAGACTGGCCAGGAAGGCGGGCCGCCCGGAACCCGCAGGCCTGCGCATCGATTTCCCGATTTCCAGGCAGGATATTGCCGAGATGACCGGTACCACGCTGCACACGGTTTCGCGTATCTTCAGTGCTTGGGAAGGCAAGGGGCTTATAGAGGGCGGGCGGCAAAAGCTCCTGGTCCGCAATCTGACGGCGCTGGAGCAACTCGCCACGGCCCCGATCGAGCGAAAATAGGGCGAAACGCCCGCGCGCATTCCCTCTGGCTAATTGATTTTGCGCAAAGAAGGCCGCGTCTCTTCGGCCTATGTCTCTCTCAACGGAACGCAATCGTTCCTGCATCAAGGAGACAGACAATGACCCGCATCCTCACCAAATTCGCTGCCGTCGCAGCTCTCGCCGTCGCCATCCCCGGTCTCGCCGCAGCGGCCGACTTTGAGGTCAAGATGCTCAACAAGGGTGCTGAAGGCGCAATGGTCTTCGAGCCGGCAGGCCTGAAAATCGCACCAGGCGATACGGTAACATTCATTCCCACAGACAAGGGCCACAATGCCGAAACCATCAAGGGCATGCTTCCGGAAGGTGCTGCGGAGTTCAAGAGCAAGATGAACGAAGAGATCAAGGTGACCTTCGACGTGCCCGGGCTCTATGGCATCAAATGCGCGCCCCATATCGGCATGGGGATGGTCGCAGCGATCCTCGTGGGCGATGCGCCCGCCGCCAATCTGGATGCCTTCAAGGCGACGAAGCTGCCGAAGAAGGCCCAGGAGCGAATGGACGCAGCCGTCGCTGCCGCGCAGTGACGGACATCTGAGGACAATAAGGCTTCAGCGGGTCCTTGATCAGAATCCCGCTGAAGCGACCGCCGTGATGGCGCTGCTGCCATTGGACACCGTTTCGGCATAAGATCCCTCGATGTGCGGGATCCCGGGTACGAAATCCGCCTTCACACCCCGCTGACGCAATGCGCGAAGGTCCGCGGCTGCCTCATCTGAGCCCGCCGTATGCCCGGCCCTTAGCAGCACCACCCGCTTGCCGGCCCGTGCCAGCCCGACCATCAACTCCTGGACGTCCGTCCGAGCGCCGTGTGTCTCACCCGCTGTATCCACCAGCATCCGCTTGGCCTCTCGGCGTGCCAGTTCGAGCACATCTGCAGACACGCTTTCGTCAAACAGGATGATGTCGGCGGCTTGGAGGCTGCGAACGGCCTTGAGCGTCAGGAGTTCGGCATCTCCGGGCCCTGCTCCCACCAAGGTCACCGAGCCTGACGCGGGCAGGTGGTAGAGGGCTTCGATGTTCGATATCAGAGCCTCGCGGTCGCGCTCGCCTGGCACCTTCATGGATGCAAAGCACCGATCGACGAACATTTCCCAGAAGGCGCGGCGTTTTGGACCAGGCTCCAGCTGTCCGTTTACGGTGCCGCGGAGCGCTTGTGCCAGGGCAGCCCAGCCCTTGAGCGACGGAGGTAGCAGTGTCTCGACGCGTCGGCGAATGGCTTGCGCAAGGATCGGCGCGGCCCCGTCGGTCGAGATGGACAGGATGACCGGCGAGCGGTTCACGATGGAGCCAAATTGGAACTGGCAGAAGGCAGCCTTGTCGATGACGTTGAACGGCACGCCGGCCGTTCTCGCGGCACAGGCGAATGTACGTGCCTCGTCGTCAGTCTCACAATCGGCAATGGCCATTGCCGCGCCATCGAAGATGCCGATGTGCCAGGGGTGGGTGTGAATAACGACCTTTCCCGCATCGGCAAGACTTGCCATTCCCGCTCCAATGGAATCACATTCGGCATAGACCTCGACCGCAGCACCGCAGGCGGCGAGCAGTTCTGCCTTCCATGCGGCCGCATCGGAGCCGCCAGCTATGACCGCGCGCTTCGACTGCAGATCCCAAAACACTGGAAGTTTGGCGAGCGGTTCGATCCGGCCGGCTGTGTCATTCTGCGGCGAGGAGCGCTTGCGCATCGATGATCCTCCTGATCTCTGGGCGGCACGAGCCGCAATTTGTTCCGGCGCTGAGCAACTGACCGATGGCCTCCAGCGATCGACAACCTTGCCCGACGGCGCGGGCGATCTCGTTGGCGCCGACGGAAAAGCAGGAGCACACGATCGCTCCCTTGTCCGGTTGACCTGCGCCCGGGCGCCCCGCCATGAGCTGCGACCGGGCCCTGGTCTCGGCATGATCGGAGACAAGCTGATCAACCGCCCATTGCCGGGAGACGACCACCGGCGCCCGCGACACGTAAAGCGCGGCAAGCAGACGGCTGCCGCGCAGGGCAATGATGCGACAATCCCCATGTGTGACATCGCGATAGCGGACGATCTCAACATCCTCGTCCAAGCCGAGGCTCTGGCTGAACCAAGTCTCGAATCCGCCCTCCGGCTCGTCTCCCGCAAGTTCAAACCTGTAACCGCCTTCGGCCTTCGCGATGGCCCAATATTCAAATGACAGGTCCGCGGGCTTCTCGGCCGTCACCAGAAACGCGTGAAATGCCGGCGTATGACGGGCGACCGAAACGCGCGCCTGCTTCAGTGCCGGCTGTCCGGAGACCGGATCGACCTCCGGCCGGACGAGAATGTCAACGCGTGCACAAGAAGCTGTTTCGCCGGTCCAATGCATGGGAACGAAGATCGACCCACGCGCCTGCCGCTCCGTCAGGAGCGCGCGCAGGAGGATGGGATGGCCCTTGTCATTGGCCACCTGGACCAGATCAGCATCGCCGATCTGGAGCGCGCTCGCATCGAGAGGATGGATCTCGCAGAACGGTTCGGCGAGATGGGCAGAAAGACGGGCGCTCTTTCCTGTTCGCGTCATCGTATGCCAATGGTCACGCACGCGACCGGTATTCAGGACGAAGCTGTCATGCTTGCACTCGAGCGATCGATTGGCGGCCCGAACCGGGACAAAGCGGGCCTTGCCATCAGGATGATAGAAGCGACCGTCGGCGAAAAATCGCTCCTTCGCCAATCCCACGACTGGCTGCGGCCATTGGAACGGAGCGAGATCCTCATACTGCTGATGCTCGACCCCGGCAAAGGCGCCAATGTCGAAATCGCGCTCGCCATCGTTTTCGAAGGCTGAAAGTCTGGCGTGTTCCGCGAAGATTTCTGCCGGCGAGGCGAAGTCGAAGGCCTCGACATAGCCCATACGCTTGGCGACTTCTGTGAGATGCCACCAGTCGGGACGTGCTTCCCCCGGTGCTGCCAGAAACGGTCGCTGGCGTGAAATCCGTCGCTCCGAGTTGGTGACGGTACCGGACTTCTCGCCCCAGCCTGTTGCCGGAAGCAGGACATGAGCGAGCCGCGCGGTATCCGTGTTCTTCTGCATGTCTGACACGACGACAAAGGGACAGGCCTTAATGGCGGCCTTGACCTTGTCTGCATCGGGCATCGAGACCACGGGATTGGTCGACATGATCCAGAGGGCCTTTACCCGTCCATCGGCCACGGCATCGAACATGTCCACGGCCTTCAGTCCGGGGCGCTCGGCAATCCGCGGTGAAGACCAGAAGCGCTGCACCCGGTCCCGGTGTTGTGGATCCTCGATGGCCATATGCGCGGCAAGCATGTTGGCAAGTCCCCCCACCTCGCGGCCGCCCATGGCATTCGGTTGCCCGGTCAGGGAGAATGGCCCCATGCCCGGACGTCCAATCCGTCCTGTCGCCAAATGGCAGTTGATGATGGCATTGACCTTGTCGCTGCCGGACGAGGACTGATTGACCCCTTGGCTGTAACAGGTAACGACACGCTCCATGCCGGCGAATAGCCAGAAGAACTGCCGGATCAGCATGCCCGACAGGCCGGTCGCGTCCGAAAGCTCTGCAATTGAAAGGTCGGACGCAGCAACCAGAGCCTCGGAAAAACCTGTCGTGCTGGCGCCGACAAAAGTCTGGTCGACCTTGTCGGTCTCCGCGAGATGCGCGAGCAGGCCGTTGAACAGAGCGACATCCCCGTCGGGTCGCACGGAAAGATGAAGGTCAGCCAGATCCGACGTCGCAGTGCGTCTGGGATCGATGACGACCACCTTCATCGTCGGTCGGGATGCCTTTGCGGCTGCCAGACGCTGGTAAAGCACCGGGTGGCACCAGGCGAGGTTCGATCCCACCAGAACGACAAGATCGGCAAGTTCGAGATCTTCATAAGTGCCGGGAACGGTGTCCGCGCCGAAGGCGCGCCGATGGCCGGCCACCGAGGAGGCCATGCAGAGCCTGGAATTTGTGTCGATATTGCCTGAGCCGATGAAGCCCTTCATCAGCTTGTTGGCGACGTAATAGTCTTCGGTGAGAAGCTGACCGGAGACATAGAAAGCCACCGAATCCGGCCCATGCTCTGCGATTGTGTTCGTGAAGCGCTCCGCGATCTGGTCGAGCGCTGTCTCCCAACTTGTCCGCGCCCCATGTATTTCGGGAAAGAGAGCCCTGTCTTCCAGTCCCAGCGTTTCGGCAAGGGCAGAGCCCTTGGAGCACAGGCGGCCAAAATTGGCGGGATGCTCCGGGTCGCCGCGGACGCTGACGGACCCCGCATCATCGACGGTCGCGATAACCCCGCAGCCAACGCCGCAATAGGGGCAAGTGGTGCGGGTTTCGCAAGCCATGGATCACTCCGCCGCTACGAGCGCGCTCTCAAGCGCAATCGACAGCTGGCCATCGATGTTTCGTATCGGGATGGTGCGCACCGCGCCTTCGTCGGCTCCAAGCGCCTTGCCGGTCTCCAGTGAAATCACCCAGTTGTGCAGCGGGCAGGTCACGGATGCCCCGTGCACAATGCCTTGCGTCAGAGGGCCGCCCTTGTGCGGGCAGTGATCCTCGATCGCATAAACCTCGTTCTCGGCGGTGCGGAAGACGCCGATCTTGCCCTGTGGCGTCTTTACACAGCGTGCCCCGCGAAGGGGAATGTCGTCGATCGTGCCGATAGCGATCCAGTTCATGGGGATCCTCCTTGTTGTGGTTTTCCCCTCTCCCCGCTTGTGGGGAGAGGGTCAGGGTGAGGGGCAAATCAACACGCCCCTCATCCGTTCTTCGGACACCTTCTCCCCGCAGGCGGCGGAGAAGTGACTACTCCGCCGCAGCCGGAAAACCGACTGTCGCCATGGGCTTGAACTCGTGCTTATCCTTGCCGGAGACGCGTTCCGACCAGGGGTCGACCTGCGCGAACTTCTGGGAAAAGACAAAGCGGTCGTAGTAGGCGCGGCGCTTATCCGCGTCCTCCATGATCTGACGGCGGATCTCGTCGTGACCGATGCGTTTTGCCCATTTGTAGATGCGCTCGAGGTAGCGGCCCTGCTCGCGATACATCTGGGTGAGTGCCACGATATGCTCGAGTGCCTCGTCCTCGGTTTTCACCAGGCCCAAAACGTCCGTGCCCTTGATATCGAGGCCGGCGGCGCCTGCGAAATGGATTTCGAAACCGGAGTCCACGCAGATGACGCCGATATCCTTGCAGGTCGCCTCTGCGCAATTGCGCGGACACCCGGAGACTGCGAGCTTGAGTTTGGCGGGCGTCCAGGAGCCCCACATGAACTTCTCCAGCCGAATGCCGAGTCCGGTGGAGTCCTGCGTCCCGAAGCGGCACCAGTCGGAGCCGACGCAGGTCTTCACGGTTCTGAGCCCCTTGGCATAGGCCTGGCCGGAAACGAAGCCGGCCTTGCCGAGATCGGCCCAGACGGCGGGCAGGTCTTCCTTCTCGATCCCGAGCAGATCGATGCGCTGGCCGCCGGTGACCTTCACCATCGGGATCTCGAACTTATCCACGACATCGGCGATGGCGCGCAGCTCGGCAGAATTCGTCACGCCGCCCCACATGCGGGGCACCACGGAATAGGTGCCATCCTTCTGGATGTTGGCGTGCACACGCTCATTGATGAAGCGCGACTGGTAATCGTCGGCATATTCATCCGGCCAATCCGAGACGAGGTAGTAGTTGAGTGCCGGCCGACATTTGGCGCAGCCGCAGGACGTCTTCCATTCCAGTTCCTGCATGACGGCAGGAATGGTCTTCAGCCCCTTGGCCTTGATCAGGCGACGCACGTCGTCGTGCCCAAGCTCGGTGCAGGTGCACATCGGCGTGACGGCGGCCGGATTGTAGGCATCGCCCAACGTCAAAGCCATCAGCTGCTCGACCAGACCGGTGCAGTTGCCGCAGGAGGCGGATGCCTTGGTATGCGCCCGGACCCCATCCAGCGTCGTCAGTCCCTTGCCCGTAATCGTCGTGACGATCTTGCCCTTGCAGACGCCGTTGCAGCCGCAGATTTCCGCATCATCCGGCAAGGCTGCAACGGCCGCCATAGGGTCCAGCGGAGACCCTCCCTGGTAGGACTGGCCGAAGATCAGTGTATCGCGCATCGCCGAGATGTCGGTCTGCTTCTTCAGGAGATCGAAGAACCACGAGCCATCGGCGGTCTCGCCATAAAGGACCGCACCGATGATCCGGTTCTCCTTCAGGACAAGGCGCTTGTAGACGCCGGCGGCCGCATCGCGCAGGACGATTTCCTCGCGGTCGGGCGCCTCGGCGAAGTCGCCGGCGGAGAAGAGATTGATTCCGGTGACCTTCAGCTTCGTATTGACGACGGAGCCATGATATTCGGCGTTGCCGCCGGTCAGACGATCGGCGAGAACCCGGGCGCTTTCATAGAGCGGGGCGACGAGGCCGTAGCAGACCCCGCGATGCTCGGCGCACTCCCCGAGTGCGTAGACCGATGCATCCGAAGTCATCATGCCATCGTCAACGATAATCCCGCGGTTCACGGCAAGGCCGGCATCCTTGGCGAGCTGCGATGCGGGACGAATGCCGACGGCCATAATGACCATACCGCCCTCGATCACCCTGCCGTCTTCCAGCTCGATACCTTCCACCTTGGTGGTGCCCAGGATCTGCTTGGTGTTTGCCTTGGTGATGATCTCGATGCCGCGTTCGCTCAGCGCCTTTTCGAGCAGATAGGCGGCGGCCGGATCGAGCTGGCGCTCCATGATCGTCGGCATGAGGTGGATGACCGTCACCTCCATGCCCTGGCGCTTCAGACCATAGGCGGCTTCCAGACCGAGAAGCCCGCCGCCGATCACAATCGCCCGACCCTTGCCCTTGGCGATTTCCAGCATCTTCTCGACGTCGTCGAGATCGCGATAGGCAAGCACGCCCGGCAACTGGTGACCCGGCACCGGAATGATGAAGGGCAGCGATCCTGTTGCGATGACCAGCTTGTCGTAGGATGCGGTGATGCCGTTTGCCGATGTCACCGTCTTCGCCACGCGGTCGATTTCGGTGATCTTCGCGCCCTTGTGCAGGGTCACGCCGTGAGCCGCATACCAGGCATCGTCGTGGATCACGATGTCCCCATAAGACTTCTCTCCGGAGAGGACCGGGGAGAGCATGATGCGGTCGTAATTGACCCGCGGTTCGGCGTTGAAGATCGTGACATCAAAGAGGCCCGGCGCCTTTTCGAACAGCTCTTCGAGCATACGGCCCGGCGCCATGCCATTGCCTATAATGACCAGTTTCTCAGCCATGGTCTTTACTCCGCAGCTTCCACGAAGCGATGGCGCTCGTAGAGGAATTTCAACACGGCCTCGCGGCACTTGAGGTAGGTACGGTCGGATGCGAGCTCGATCCGGCTTCGCGGTCGTGCGATCGGCACCTCGAGGATCTCGCCAATGCGGGCTGCCGGCCCATTCGTCATCATCACGATCCGGTCGGACAGAAGAACCGCCTCATCGACATCGTGGGTGATCATGATCATCGTGTTCCCCAGCCGGCTATGGATATCCATGACGGCGTCCTGCAAATGAGCCCGCGTCAGGGCGTCGAGCGCGCCAAACGGCTCGTCGAGAAGAAGCACCTTCGGCTCCATCGCCAGGGCGCGGGCAATGCCGACACGCTGCTTCATCCCGCCGGAAATTTCGGCAGGACGCTTGTCTTTGGCATGCCCCATCTGAACCAGGTCGAGATTGTGCATGACCCAGTCGTGTTTCTCGGCTTTGCTCTTGCGCCCCGAAAAAACTTTGGAGACGGCCAGATCGACATTGTCGTAGACGGTGAGCCAGGGCAGCAGTGAATGGTTCTGGAACACGACGGCCCGGTCCGGACCTGGCTCGTTGACCTCCTGGTTCTCCAGTAGCACCGCGCCAGAGCTGACGCGTGTCAGGCCGGCAATCAGGTTCAGCAGCGTGGATTTTCCGCAGCCCGAATGGCCGATGATCGAGACAAATTCACCCTTGTCGATGGTGAGCGTGATGTCCTTCAGGACCTCCGTACGGACAGCGCCGCGTTCGAAGCTTTTGTCGATGTGGTCGATCTTGAGATAGCTGGACATGATGGCGTCTCCCTCAGTTCTTGGCTGTGCCACGGGTGACGACGCTGCCCAGCAGCGCGACAAGCTTGTCGAGGACGAAGCCGGTCACGCCGATATAGGCGAGCGCCACGATGATGTCGGACAGGCGCGAGGAATTCCACGCATCCCAGATGAAGAAGCCGATGCCGACGCCGCCGGTCAGCATTTCGGCTGCCACGATCGCCAGCCACGACAGTCCGACACCGATCCTCAGACCGGTGAAGATGTACGGTGCTGCTGCCGGCACCATGATACGCACGAAGAATTCCAGCGGGTTGAGACGCAGGACCCGCGCGATGTTGCGATAGTCATCGGGAATGTTGCGCACCCCGACGGCGGTATTGATGATGACCGGCCAGATCGACGTGATGAAGATGACGAAAATCGCTGACGGGTTCGAATCCTGAAAGGCGGCGAGCGACAGGGGAAGCCAGGCGAGCGGCGGCACGGTGCGCAGGATCTGGAAAATCGGGTCAAGCCCGCGCATGGCCCAGATGGACTGCCCGACGACGGCACCGAGGAAGACGCCGACGATTGCGGCGAGGCCAAAGCCGATGGCAACGCGCTCCAGCGACGTCAGCACCCTCCAGGCGAGTCCGATATCCTGCGAGCCATAGTCGAAGAAGGGATAGGCGATCAGGTCATAGCTGTCGATCCAGACCTGGGAGGGCGGCGGCAGCGTCGCGCCGGGCTGCGAACAGGCGAGCTGCCAGGTCCCGAGGATGACAAGAGTAACCAGGAGGGGAGGCAGCGTGTTGCGGGCAAGGCCGAGCGCCAGGCGCTTCAACTCGAATTTCGGCGTTGCGCGGTTCGCTAGGTGAACGACGGTGCCGTTCCGGCTGGGGGAGACGGGGATCGACGCTGTCTCTGCTTTTCGGGCGGTGGCGGTCATGCGGCTTGTCCTCTGCGCGTGTCGAAATGGAGGCGGGTCCCTTCCTGCCCAATGCCTGGTAGTGGCGAGGCAGGAAGGGAGGCCGCAGCGTCAGGCGCTCGCCTTGATGGCGAGGCTGTCGAGATAGGCTTGCGGGTTTTCCGGATCGAAAACCTTGCCGTCGAAGAAGGTCTCCGGGCCACGGGAGGTGGATGCCGGAATGTCGGCCGCTGCCACGCCGAGGTCCTTGGCAGCTTCCCGCCAGATGTCCTCGCGGTTCACCTTGTCGACGAGTGCCTTGATGTCCGTATCCGGTGCAAACTTGCCCCAGCGGACATTCTCGGTGAGGAACCACGCGTCGTGGCTCTTGAAGGGATAGGACGCGTGGTCCTTCCAGAACTTCATTTCCAGGCCGGAATTCTCCACGACGCGACCGTTGCCGTAGTTGATCGTGCCCTTCAGGCGGCCCGCAACGTCCTTCGGTGGAACGTTGAACCACTGACGCTTGCCGAGGATGTCAGACATCTCTTCCTTGTTGTCCATGCTGTCGGCCCACATCTGGGCTTCCATGACGGCCATGAGCAGAGCCTTGGCGGCAATCGGGTTCTGCTCGACCCAGTCGGAGCGAAGGCCCAGCGCCTTCTCGGGGTGGCCCTTCCACAATTCGCCTGTTGTGCAGGCGGTGAAACCGATGCCCTGATTGACCAGCTGCTCGTTCCAGGGTTCGCCAACACAGAAGGCGTCCATGTTGCCGACCTTCATGTTGGCCACCATCTGCGGCGGCGGAACGACGATCGTGGAAACATCCTTGTCCGGATCAATGCCGCCGGCAGCCAGCCAGTAGCGGATCCAGAGATCATGCGTGCCGCCCGGGAATGTCATCGCGACCTTCACTTCGCCGCCCGCTGCCTTCTTGGCGGCAAAGACATCCCGCAGCTTGGATGCGTCGAGCTGAACGCCGGTCTCGGCATACTCCTTGGAGACCGAGATGCCTTGGCTATCCAGATTAAGGCGCGCCAGGATCGACATGGGCACAGGCACATTGTTCTGCGTCACCTTGCCCGTCGAGATCAGGAAGGGCATCGGCGTCAGGATATGGGCGCCGTCGATCCCGTTGGAGGCGCCACCGAGCACGAGATTGTCACGCGTGGCACCCCAGGAGGCCTGCTTGAGAACCTCGACCTCGGGCAGGCCAAACTTTTCAAAGAGCCCCTTCTCCTTCGCGATGACCAGAGGTGCGGCATCGGTCAACGCGATGAAGCCAAGCTTCACGCCTTTGACTTCCGGGCCGGCGCCAGCGGCGAAAGCACCTGATGGAAATGCCATCTTTGCTGCGCTGACAATTGCTGCAGCCGAAGTGAGCTTGAGCAGATGACGTCGGGTAGTGCTCATTCCTGTAGTCTTCGTCATGTTTAGTGCCCCTCTGGTGTGACGGAGATCCGGAAAAACAAAAAAACGCCGCTCGGTGACTGCATCTTCGGGATCGAGCGATCCCGTGTGCAAACCAAGCGACGTCGGTGTCTCTGGTGAGCGCGCTTCAGGCGCTCTTTCGTCCGGTCGCCGTTGACCGGATGATTTTAGTAATGCAATGGCCGTGCCAGTTTTCCCACTTGCTTGTTAAGTGGCTGAAAAAGAAAGGAACGTGGAAGCGGCTGAAGCTCGGGATAACCCCGAGGGCTCAATCTCGAAGGTGCAAATTTTGTGCATCTGCACAGGTTTGCACGAAGATTCGGCGTTCAACTTGTGCAGCTGCTCAGTCTTCCGCATTGCTTCGGGAGGGCTTCCTGTCGGAGCGGACGGCAAATCCCTGGATGTATTCCTGCATGCGGTCGGGATCGAAGACGCGGCCATCCATGAAGCGGTCGCCAGGCGTGGCGCCGGGCAGCACGGAGGCTTCATCCGGCAGGATCGCAGCTGTTCCCAGGGCTTGGGTATAGAGGTCAGCCCGATAGGCGCTTTGCGCGCGCCGGAGGTTTTCGGAGCTGAACTCGACCTGCCCCCAGCGGATCATCTGGCTGTAGATCCAGAGCGCCTGATTGGTCTGCGGGAAATTTGCCGCCTGGCGATGGAACACGAAATAGTCCCGGATCACCCGGCGATTGCCGAAAGCGTCGAGGCTGAACTCGCCGGCCAGAACGCGCCGAATGATGTCCTGCGGCGCGGTGATGTAACGGGGGGAGGCGAGGATCGCTGACAGGTGATCATGATTCTCGGGCTGGTCGCACCAGCGGGCGGATACGTCGAGCGCCACGATCAACCGACTTACGGTGTCGACATTGCTGTCCGCCCAGCCCGGTCGCATGCCAACGACCTTTTCCGGCGCCGAGGGCCAGATATCCTGTTTCGCCGCCACGATGCGACCGACGCCGCGCTCGGAAGCGACCATGTTCCACGGTGCGCCCACGCAGAATCCATCGATGGCACCTGCAGCAAGCGCATCTGTTGTCAGTGGCGGCGGCACGACCATCAGCTTTACGTCACGGTCTGGATCAACCCCGCCTGCAGCGAGCCAGTAGCGGAATTCGTAATTGTGCGATGAGAAAGGATAAGTCATGCCGAATGTCGGCGGCTGCTCCCCCTTCTGCCGCATATCGCTCAGCACGGCTGCAAGCGCTTTTGCATTGTCCAGCGCGCCTGCATCCTCAGCCAGATCGGCATAAGCCCTCATGCGCTCGTAAAGTCTCAGCGACAGGGTAATCGCGTTACCGCCGCGTCCCAGAGAGAAGGGCGTGATCGTGGGTGAAGGGTTAGAGCCGAGATCAAGCATCGAGGCGACCGGCATGGGCGACAGCATGTGAGCGATGTCGAACTGGCGGAAGGCGAGGCGGTCACGAACATTCGCCCAGGAGACATCACGAACGAGGTCGAGTGTCAGCCCCTCGCGTGCGGCGAAGCCCATTTCCGCTGCCGCGATCAAGATGGAAGCATCCATCAGCGGTATGAAGCCGGCCCGCAGGATCCGCTGCTCCCGCCCGGACGTCCGGAGTGCCGGTGCCCCTGTGCCGATTTCCCCCTGTTTGCTCATCATGTCGCTCACTTCAATGTCCCCACAGGATCGTTCTCACAGCAGCAAACCTGCCGCAGTCACCACGCTCTGGGCTATGTCGACCAGCTTCTTCTTCTCGTTCATCGCCGTCTGGCGCAGCAAGGCAAAAGCCTCTTCCTCGCTCATGCCGCGCATCTTCATGAGAATGCCTTTCGCCCGCTCGATGATCTTGCGCTCCTCCAGCGCCGAGCGGGCCTCGGCCAGTTCGCGCTGCAGGCGGCTGAAGGCGTTGAAGCGGCTGACTGCCATGTCGAGGATAGGCTTCACGCGCTCCTTGCGCAGTCCGTCGACGATATAGGCGGACACGCCGGCATCGACAGCCGCTTCGATCGAAGCTGTGTCGGAGCGATCGACGAACATCGCGATCGGCCGGCTAACCGAACGCGTCAACTGGAACAGATGCTCCATCATGTCACGGTTCGGGCTCTCGATATCGATGATGATGACATCAGGAGACAGGGTCTCGATCGTCTTCGCGATCCCCTGTACCTCCAGTGCCACCGTCACATGCTGATGGCCCGCCTCCCGCAGGCCATCCTCGATGATCGCCGCGCGAACGGCGTTCTCATCAATGACGAGGATGGTGAGGTCCAGGTGGTTCATGCGCGATTGATGACGCAACGCAGCAAAAATGGCAAGCTTCCGGCCTAAATTTTAGGCCCTCGACTCCGCAATCCATTTTTTGAGCAGACGGGTGATGGCGCACGGCTCCGATAAGGAGCAAAACAACAAAACCCCGGAATCTGCATTCCGGGGTTGTGTTCTACAGCGGCAGATAAAGCTTGGACAAACCGGTTACTCTTGCCCCTTGGGCTGCAGAGAAATCTGACGGGCGAGCGCAAGCGAGATGAGGGTGCAGACGGCGCCTGAAAGAAGATAGAGACCTGCCGCGAACAGGCCAAACCAGGTCGAAAGCAATAGCGCCGCCAACGGGGCGAAGCCTGCTCCGAACATCCAGGAAAGGGCGGAAACCATGGCCGACGCGGTGTAGCGGTTTCGGCGATCGAAAAGGGATGCAATGGTCCCCGACGATTGGGCAAAATTGAAGCCCAGAATGACGAAACCGACCATCATATAGGCGACGACACCCGCTTGGCCGCCGTTGAGCAACAAGGGTGCCGTCAACGCGAACGCGCCGATAGCCCACGCACCCCAGACCAGGATCTTCTCGCGGCCAATTCGGTCGGACAGCCAACCGGAGAACAGCATGGCCAGCACACCGACGGCGGCGCCAGCGGCTTCGATCAGAAGGAAGGTGCCAGGGGCCTCATCCGTGTAGAGGAAGATCCAGGACAGCGGAAATACGGTGACCATGTGGAACATGGCAAAGCTCGCCAGGGGCACGAAGACGCCGAGCAATACGGTTCGCCCGTCCTGCGATATCGTCGTGCGCAGCCTGGTCGGCGTCAATTCATTGGTCTCGAAGAGTTCCTTGAATTCAGGCGTATCGACAATCCGCAGCCGTGCGAAAAGAGCCACGACGTTGATCGCGAAGGCGACGAAGAACGGATAGCGCCAACCCCAGTCGAGGAAGTCCGCTGCCGAAAGCGTCATTACCAGATAGGCGAAAAGCACGGCTGCCACGGCGAGGCCGACTACGGCCCCAAGCTGCGGGATCATCGCGTAGAAACCGCGCTTGTCTTTCGAAGCTTTAATCGCGAGCAGCGGCGCAAGGCCATCCCATGTGCCACCCAGCGCCAGACCCTGGCCGATGCGCAGCAGCGCCAGCATGGCAATGGCCCACCAACCGGCGGTCTCGTAGGAGGGCACCAGTCCCATGGCGACGGTCGAGGTTCCCAGCAGAAACAGCGCCACGGTCAGCTTGGTGACGCGCCCATGCCGACGGTCGAGCATCGTGAACAGCACCGTACCGAGCGGTCGGGCGACAAAGGCGAGTGCCACAAGCACGAAGGACCAGAGCGTGCCGGTCAACGGATCGAGGAAGGGGAAGATCCGGGCCGGGAACACGATGACCGAGGCAATCGCGAAGACGAAGAAGTCGAAGAACTCCGACGTACGCCCGATGATGACGCCGACTGCGATATCAGAAGGCGAGACGTGGTGTTCGTCTCCGGAGTCTGTGCGGTCATTCTGTGCTGCGGGGGAGGCTGAACCGGTCATGCTCGCCATAACGCGTGATCACTTTCTCGTCTGAACAGGGCGGATCCGAATGCGGGAAACACGGCCCGCGCCTTAGTCTAACATGTTGAAAGGAAATGCCGCAGGTGCGGCCAAATTGACAGGTGACAAATTGTCGTATGTGCTGCACCGCAAAACCCAACTAACTAACTCGGCGAATATCAATGGTCGTCGAGTGGTGTTCGGGGGGACCCCTGCTCTGTGACCCGTCCATATATCAGGGTACGAGATGCAGAAGCTTCGCCTCCCGAAATTGTTCACCGCCATGCTGGCGGTTCTGTTCCTGTCTGCTTGCAAGGCGGAAGTCCTTGCCCCGACCGGAGATGTAGCCGCCCAGCAGCGCGATCTACTTGTGATCTCCACCTTACTGATGCTGGTCATCATCATACCGGTCATGGCGCTCACGTGCTGGTTCGCCTGGCACTACCGCGCCGCCAACAAGGACGCGATCTACAAGCCGAATTGGTCCCACTCCACCAAGCTTGAGCTGATCATCTGGGCGATCCCGCTGATGATCATCATCTGCCTGGGTGCGCTGACCTGGGTCGGAACCCATCTTCTCGATCCCTATCGTCCGCTGGCGCGGGTCTCCGAAGAGCAGCCGCTCGATCCGCAGCAAGAGCCGCTGGATGTGCAGGTCGTCGCTCTCGACTGGAAATGGCTCTTCATCTACCCGCAATACGGCGTTGCCACCGTTAACCAGCTCCCGGTTCCAGTTGATCGCCCGATCCGCTTCTCCCTGACCTCGTCCTCAGTCATGAACGCCTTCTACATCCCGCATATGGCGGGCATGATCTATGCGATGCCGGGGATGCAGACGACACTGCATGGTGTCTTCAACAAGGAAGGGACCTTCCAGGGCCTCGCGTCGCACTATTCCGGTGCCGGCTTCTCGGGCATGCGCTTCAAGGCCACGGCGGCCGATGCCGAAGCATTTGAGGCTTGGGTCGAGCAGGCCCGTGCGGGCGGCGACAAGCTGGACAGAGCGAAGTATCTCGAGCTTGAGCGCCCCAGCGAGAACGTCCAGCCAATCACCTTCGCCAGCGTCGATCCGCAGCTCTTTGCGCGCGTCGTCAACATGTGTGTCGAGGAAGGAAAGATCTGCATGGCCGAAATGATGGCGCTCGACGCCCAAGGGGGGACGGGCCTCGCCGGCACGGTCAACATGAGCGCGCTGATCTACGACAAGCATGAGCGCCGTGGCACGCGCGAGCCGGTGTTCGGCTGGGAGCCTTTCAAGGTTCTGGGCTTCTGCTCTGTCGAGGAACTGGAACAGATGCTGGCCGCGAAGCCCGCCTCGTTCAACGACAAGCCCGTCATTTCGGGTCCCCTGATGGGACACAACATGCCGCAGCCGGTATCGCCCTTTGGCGGTGAGGCCGAACGTTTCCTCACGCTCGTCCGGCAGGCATCCGGCAATGCGCCGCAACTCTGACAGGAATTCGGCATGGCCACTGCAATAGACCATTCCACCACGCTTCTTCTCGGCCGCCTCAACTGGAGTGCGATCCCGACCGATCCGATCGTTCTCTCGACGTTCGTAGTCGTCGTAATCGGCGGCGCCGCAACGGTTGCTGCGCTCACCTACTACCGCCTTTGGGGTTATCTCTGGCGCGAATGGCTGACTTCGGTCGATCACAAGAAGATAGGCATCATGTACATTATTCTGGCGCTGGTCATGCTGGTGCGCGGCTTTGCCGACGCCATCATGATGCGCCTGCAACAGGTGCTGGCTTTCAACGGGTCCGAGGGCTATCTGAATGCCCATCACTACGATCAGATCTTTACCGCCCACGGCGTGATCATGATCTTCTTCGTGGCGATGCCCTTCGTCACGGGCCTGATGAACTATGTCGTGCCGCTCCAGATCGGCGCACGTGACGTTTCCTTCCCCTTCCTCAACAACTTCTCCTTCTGGATGACCGTTGGCGGCGCCGTGCTGGTCATGGCCTCGCTCTTCGTCGGCGAGTTCGCGCAGACGGGCTGGCTTGCATTCCCCCCCTTGTCGGGGATTGGATACAGCCCTTGGGTCGGGGTGGATTATTACATCTGGGGTCTGCAGATCGCAGGCGTCGGGACAACGTTGTCAGGCATCAACCTGCTGGTCACCATCGTGAAGATGCGCGCGCCCGGCATGACGCTGATGCGCATGCCGATCTTCACCTGGACCGCGCTCTGCACCAACGTGTTGATCGTCGCATCCTTCCCGGTCCTGACGATGACGCTCATCCTCCTGACGCTGGATCGCTACGTGGGAACGAACTTCTTCACCAACGATCTCGGCGGCAATCCGATGATGTACATCAACCTCATCTGGATCTGGGGCCACCCGGAGGTCTACATCCTGATACTGCCGCTCTTTGGCGTGTTCTCCGAGGTGACATCCACTTTCTCCGGCAAACGCCTCTTCGGCTACAGTTCCATGGTTTATGCAACCGTCTGCATTACCATCCTGAGCTATATCGTCTGGCTGCACCACTTCTTCACGATGGGCTCAGGCGCTTCGGTCAACGCCTTCTTCGGCATCACCACCATGATCATCTCGGTGCCCACGGGTGCCAAGATCTTCAACTGGCTCTTTACGATGTACAAGGGGCGGGTCCGCTTCGAACTCCCGATGATGTGGACGGTCGCCTTCATGCTGACTTTCACCATCGGTGGCATGACGGGGGTTCTCCTTGCTGTACCGCCGGCAGACTTCGTCCTGCACAACTCGCTCTTCCTGGTGGCGCACTTCCACAACGTCATCATCGGCGGCGTACTCTTCGGCTGCTTTGCTGCGATCGCCTATTGGTGGCCGAAGGCCTTCGGCTTCAAGCTCAATGTCTTCTGGGGCAAGGTCTCCTTCTGGAGCTGGGTCAGCGGCTTCTGGCTCGCCTTCATGCCGCTCTATGTGCTCGGCCTGATGGGTGTCACCCGCCGCATGCGCGTCTTCGGTGATCCGGATCTGAGGATCTGGTTCATCCTGGCGGCTCTCGGTGCTCTCCTGATTGCCATCGGCATCGCCGCCTTCTTCATCCAGATCGCCGTCTCTATCTGGCAGCGCAAGGACAATTTGGACGTGACCGGCGACCCTTGGGGTGGGCGCACGCTCGAATGGGCGACCTCGTCTCCGCCGCCGGCCTACAACTTCGCCTTCACACCCGTGGTCCATGATCTCGATGCGTGGCATGACATGAAGCAGGTCGGTCAGACGCGTCCGAAGGCCCCGTACCTGCCGATCCACATGCCGCGTTACACCGGCTCGGGTGTGATCATCTCAGCCCTTGCCACCGTCTGCGGCTTTGCGCTGGTCTGGTACATCTGGTGGCTGGCAGCACTGTCCTTCCTCGCGATCATCGCCGTCTCGATCGCCCACACCTTCAACTACGACCGGGATTATTATGTCCCCGTCGACGAGGTCGAGCGTGTCGAAAAGGCGCGTGACCGCGAACTGGCAAGCGTAGGAGCGTGAACACCGTGAGCACCGTCACCCACACCGATACGCCTGCCGTCTACTGGGAAACCGAGCCGCATCATCATCCGGAAGGCGCGTCCACGCGTCTCGGCTTCTGGATCTACCTGATGAGCGACTGCCTGATGTTCGCAGTCCTCTTTGCGGTCTTTGCCGTGGTCGGCCAGAGCTATGCGGCCGGCCCCGGCCCCAAGGCTCTGTTCGATCTGACACTCATTGCGATCAACACCGGCTTTCTGCTCGTCTCGTCGATCACCTTTGGTTTTGCCATGCTGGCTATGTATGAGGGCCGTCAGGCCCGCATGCAGGCCTGGCTCGCGGTCACCCTCCTGCT
Organism: Allorhizobium sp.; assembly: GCA_046294755.1. Lineage (GTDB taxonomy): Bacteria > Pseudomonadota > Alphaproteobacteria > Rhizobiales > Rhizobiaceae > Allorhizobium. The sequence goes on from JBKBON010000001.1 coordinate 26,824, forward strand.
CGGCCTCGCCTTCCTGGCGCTGGAGATATACGAGTTCCATCACCTGATCGAACTCGGCGCCGGCCCGCAGCGTTCGGCCTTCCTGTCGGCCTTCTTCGCCCTGGTCGGTACCCACGGCCTGCACGTCCTGTTCGGCTGCATCTGGCTCGTCACCCTGATGGTCCAGATCAACCAGAAGGGTCTGATCCCGGCTAACACCCGCCGCATGGAATGCCTCAGCATGTTCTGGCACTTCCTCGACGTCATCTGGATCGGGGTTTTCACCTTCGTCTATCTCCTGGGGATGATCTGATGTCGCAACATTCCATCAAGCCTCATGCCCATCACGAACCGGGTCATGACAATACCGGCCATGACCACGGCAGCTATCGCTCTTACCTGACGGGTTTCGTTCTGGCTGCGATCCTGACCATCATCCCCTTCGCCATCGTCATGAGCGGCGGCTTCGAGAGCCGTGTGCTCACGGCGGCCACAGTGATAGGTTTTGCCGTCGTCCAGATCCTCGTGCACATGGTCTATTTCCTGCACATGAACACCCGGTCCGACGAAGGCTGGACCATGCTGTCCATGATGTTCACGATCATCGTCGTCGTGATCATGATCGCCGGTTCGATCTGGGTGATGTACAACTTGAACACCAACATGATGCCGACAATGGATCACGAGAGCTTCCAGGGCTTCGGCTCCTGACGGACAAAGTGGCATGACGCAAGCGCGCCGACCATGGGGGTTTATCGTAGCGGGTGTGCTCGCGGTCAGCCTGCTTGTCAGCCTTGGCGTCTGGCAGCTCCAGCGCCTGCAATGGAAGACGGCGCTGATTGAACGCGTCGAGGCGGGGCTTGTGGCCCCGCCGGTGTCTGCACCGGGTCCCGATGCCTGGGCTCAGGTGACCTTCGACACATCAGAGTATCGCCGCGTCGAAGTGCGCGGCCGGTATCTGCCCGCAGACGACCTCCTAGTGAAGGCCGTGACCTCGCGCGGATCCGGCTTTTGGGTGATGACCCCCTTCGAGACCGATGACGGCTGGCGCCTCTTCATCAACCGCGGCTTCGTGCCCGATGACAGGACCTCGGTCACAGACAGGCCGAGACCTGAAGGTGAGCAGAGGGTCTCAGGCCTCTTGCGCCTTACCCAGCCGGGCGGTGCCTTTCTCCGCGACAACGACCCCACAGCCAACCGGTGGTTCTCCCGTGACACGGTCGCCATGGCTGAGGCCCTCGGGCTGGGAGAGGTTGCGCCCTATTTCATCGATGCAGATGCATCCGGCGATAGTCTCCCCATAGGCGGCCTCACCGTCGTTTCCTTCCCCAACAAGCATTTCGGCTATGCCCTGACCTGGTTCGGCCTGGCTGCCGTCTTCGCCTATCTGCTCTATCGCGCCACGCGACCGGACGCGGTCGAACGGTAGCTTTCGATCAAGCCGTCACGACACTTCGTATCGGCTGGCAAGTGCTGTCGACAGTTGGGCCGCGAACCGGGCCGCCGCGACCGGAAGCGTGCGCCCACGCAACTGTCCCATATAGAGCACGCCCGCCGGCACATCGCGCTTGTCGAGCGGCCGCGTGATCATCTCCCCCGTCATTGTATGGTCCGAAAGCCCGATCGGGATCTGGAAGGTGATGATGTTCTCCGCGACCGCATGGTTGCGCAGGAATTCGAAACTGTCCGATTCGATCACCGGCTCGAGCCGGTAGGAAGATTTCTGCGCCGCCATGTCCATCAGGTGCCGGACGCCGAAGGGGACCGTCGGGAGGGAATAGGGATAGGCAAGGCAGTCGCTCAGCCGGATGGTGTCCTTGGCTGCCAGAGGATGATGCGGCGCCATCACCACATGCACCGGCTGGTGCACCCGGATCAGCGTCATGAAATCGGCCATCCTGACCGGCTCGAAGACGATCGCCAGATCCGCTGAGTGATCGACCAGCGACTGCTCCGCTGCCTGGCGGTCGCGCAGATGCACGCCGAAGGTCACCGCCGGATGGTCCTTGCGATAGTGCGCGATCTGATGCGGCAGAAAATAGGGCAGGAGCGCCTGGCTGCAGGCGATCGACACGTGACCACGGCGAACCCCTGAAAGGTCGGCGATCTGCGAGCGCACCCGCTCCATGTCGGAGATCTGGTTGCGGATGTGATGGATCAGGATCTCGCCAGCACTCGACAGCCGCACCCCATGCGGCAGCCGTTCGAACACGGGCACGCCCAATTCCTCCTCCAGCGCCAGAATACGTCGGTTGAGCGCCGTGGACGTAATCGCCAGCGATTCCGCGGCGCCGCGGATGGAGCCGGCCTTGGCGACGGCATCGATGTAACGCAGCGAAGTCAGGTGCCGCATGAGAGATCTCCTGTGGTGATGCAAATTTTGCAGCAGCTCGGGCAAAACTTAGCACAAGACAGAAGCGGCGCCATATGGGTTACTCAAAGGTAAACGCGGAGCGCCATAGAAAACCAGGGGAACCAGCGCCCGCCCGAGTTTCACTGTTTATCCTGATCTGGGAGATCCTTCATGAGCCAGTTTCTTATGCCGAGCCGCCGCCAGTTTCTGCGCCAGTCAGCCGGCCTCGCAGGCCTTGCCGCCGCAAGCAGCGTGCTTCCTTTCAATGTTGCCCGCGCCGCAGGCCTGACTGTCGGCTTTATCTATGTCGGCCCGAAGGATGACTTCGGCTATAACCAGGCCCATGCCGAAGGCGCTGCCGCGATCAAGGCGATCGAAGGCGTGACCGTGGTCGAAGAAGAGCAGGTACCGGAAACGGTTGACGTCCAGAAGACCATGGAAAGCATGATCAACTTCGATGGCGCCACGCTGCTCTTCCCGACCTCCTTCGGCTATTTCGATCCCCATATCCTGACCATGGCACCGAAATATCCCAACGTCCGCTTCGAACATTGCGGCGGTCTCTGGACCCCGGACAAGCCCGCCAATACTGGCTCCTATTTCGGCTATATCGGCATGGGTCAGTATCTGAACGGCATCGTTGCCGGCCACATGACCAAGACGAAGAAGATCGGCTTCGTTGCGGCAAAGCCCATTCCGCAGGTCCTGCTCAACATCAACTCCTTCCTGCTCGGCGCCCGCGCCGTCGATCCGACGATCACCTGCCAGGTCATCTTCACCGGTGAATGGTCGCTCGCCGTCAAGGAAGCGGAAGCCACGAACGCACTCGCCGACCAGGGCGTCGACGTCGTCACCTGCCATGTCGACGGTCCGAAGGTCGTCATGGAAACCGGTGCCGGTCGCGGCATGTTCCTCTGCGGCTACCACGCCAACCAGAGCCCGCTGGCGCCCGAGAAGTATCTAACCGGTGCCGAGTGGAACTGGTCCAAGGTCTATACCGACATGGTCAACACGACCTTGGCTGGCGGCACCATCGACAACTTCGTCCGCGGCGGCCTTGCCGAAGGCTTCGTCAAGATGAGCCCGCTCGGACCGGCCGTCACCGAACCGGCACGCAAGCAGTTCGACGCGACGCTTGCCGAAATCATGAAGGGCGGCTTCTCGGTCATCAAGGGACCGCTCAAGGACAACAAGGGCAATGTCATCGCCACCGAAGGCCAGGCCTTCGCCGAGACCGACGTTGCGCTCGAGAGCATGAGCTACCTCGTCGAGGGTGTCGTCGGGTCGACCTCGTAAAGATCCGGGAGGGGCATGCCATGAGTGCACCGGCGGATTTCGCAAGCCAGCAGGGTCTGGCCAGACGCAGTGTCTCGCTCGAGACGATCCTGCGCTGGCTCGACCCGCTCTTCCTGCCACTGGCAGCGCTGCTCGCCGGCATGCTCCTCTTTGCCGTCTTTCTGCTCTTGATCGGCACCTCGCCGATCGAGTTCTACAGTCTGGTCTACAAGGCGGGCTTCGGCACGTCCTTCTCCTGGACCAACACGCTTGCCCGCGCAGCACCTCTCCTTCTCGCCGCCCTCTGCGTTGCCCTGCCGGCCCGGCTTGGCCTCGTGGTCATCGGCGGGGAGGGGGCAATTGTGCTGGGCGGAGTCGCCGCCGGTGCGGTCGCCATGCTCGCCCCGGGCATGCCGGGTCCGGTCGGGATCCTCGCCATGATGATCGCAGGTGCGCTCGTCGGCGCAATCTGGATCGGCGGCATCGGGGCGCTCCGGCACTTCCGTGGGGTCAATGAGACGATCTCCAGCCTGCTGCTTGCCTATATCGCCATCGCGCTCATGAACCATCTGGTGGAAGGACCGCTCCGCGATCCGGCAAGCCTCAACAAACCCTCCACGGCACCCCTGCCGGAACTCTATCGGATCGGCGAAATCCCCGGCATCGGCGTGCACTGGGGGCTGGCAGCCGGCATCATCGCCTGCATCCTCTGCTGGGTGCTGATCGAAAAGACGACCTTCGGATTTGCGGCGCGCATTGTCGGCGGCAACATCAGGGCGGCCCAGGTGCAGGGTCTGCCCGCCGGCCTGCTGATGATTGGATTTACAGCACTCGGTGGCTCCCTCGCTGGCCTCGCCGGCGCCTTCGAGGTCGCCGCCGTCCATGGGTCCGCCAATGCCTCGCTTGCAGGCGGTTATGGCTATACCGGCATCCTCATCGCCTTCCTCGCCCGGCACAACTGCCTGGCGATCATCCCGGCCACCCTGCTCTTTGCCGGCTTCGAGGCCTCGAGCGGTCTCGTCCAGCGAAGGCTCGACCTGCCGGATGCCACCATCGTGGTCTTCCAGGGAATGATCTTCATCGCCATCCTCCTGTCCGACGCCTTCCGTGATCGCATCACGCTGGATGGCCTTCTGCTGAAGGGGAAGCGCGCATGACGGACATCGGTCTCTGGGGCGTGCCGCTTGCCATCCTCGGCGGCGCGATCCGTGTCTCCACCCCTTTCATCTTCGTCAGCATCGGTGAATGCCTGACGGAACGCTCCGGCCGCATCAATCTCGGGCTTGAAGGCACGCTCGTCTTCGGCGCGATGAGCGGCTATGCCGTCGCTTATCATACCGGCTCCGCCTGGGCGGGGACCCTGGCCGCTGCCGTCTGCGGCCTTCTCTTCGGCCTCCTGCACGGCTGGATCTGCAAGTTCCCCAAGGTCAACGACATCGCGATCGGCATCGCCCTGATGATCTTCGGCTCGGGCCTTGCCTTCTTCTTCGGCAAGCCCTACGTCCAGCCTGTCGCTCCCGATCTACCGTCGATCCCCCTCGGTTTCTGGTCGGATATCCCGCAGGTCCAGGCGGCCCTCAACGTCAACGTCCTCTTCCTCGTCGGCATCGCGCTCGCCTTCCTCGCCGCCTGGGTACTGAAAAATACCCGCGTGGGCCTGACTATCCGGGTCGCCGGTGACAGCGCCGATGCGGCGCGTGCACTGGGCATCAACGTCAATCGCGTACGGCTCTGGTCGACGGCGGTTGGCGGCGCCATGGCTGGCGTCGGCGGCGCCTATCTCTCGCTCTATTATCCCGGCAGCTGGAACGAAGGCATTTCCTCAGGCCAGGGCCTGATGGCGGTTGCCCTCGTCATCTTCGCTCGCTGGAACCCGGTCCATTGCCTCTATGCCTCCCTGCTTTTCGGCGGCGCAGGCGCTCTCGGGCCGGCGCTTCAATCGGTCGGCGTCACCCAGGGCTACTACCTCTTCTACGCCGCACCCTATGTGCTCACCCTTGGCCTCCTGATCGCGATCAGCTCGCGAACCCGGGCCATGGTCTCGGCCCCCGGCGAACTCAGCATCACCAAATAGGAGCAGGATCCATGAACGGACTTGGCGGTCTCAACAAGTCGCCCGAGGGGGTGGTCATCGGCCTCGTGCAGCTGCAATTGCCGAACACGGTGACGCGGGCCGATCTCGCCGTCCAGACCGACAAGATCGTCGGCATGGTCGCCAAGGCGCGCCGCAACATTGCCGGCATGGATCTCGTGGTCTTCCCGGAATATGCCCTGCATGGCCTGTCGATGGATACGAATCCGGAGATCATGTGCCGGATGGATGGTCCCGAAGTCGCAGCCTTCAGAGAGGCCTGCCGCGACAACCGCATCTGGGGCTGCTTTTCCATCATGGAATACAATCCCGGCGGCAATCCCTGGAATACCGGTCTTGTTATCGACGACCAGGGCGAGATCAAACTCTATTACCGCAAGCTCCATCCCTGGGTGCCGGTCGAACCCTGGGAACCCGGCGATCTCGGAATTCCCGTGATCGAAGGCCCAAAGGGCTGCAAGCTCTCGCTGATCATCTGCCACGACGGCATGTTCCCGGAAATGGCACGCGAGGCAGCCTATAAGGGCGCCGAGATCATGCTGCGCACGGCGGGTTATACAGCCCCGATGCGTGAGGCCTGGCGCTTCACCAACCAGTCCAATTCCTTCTGCAATCTGATGGTCACCGCTAATGTCTGCATGTGCGGATCGGACGGCACCTTCGATTCCATGGGCGAGGGCATGATCGTCAATTTCGACGGCAGCATCATCGCCCATGGCACGTCCGGCCGCCCGGACGAGATCATCACGGCGGAAGTCCGGCCCGATCTTGTGCGTGAAGCACGCCGAGTCTGGGGTGTCGAAAACAACATCTACCAGCTCGGCCATCGCGGCTTCTCGGCCGTTGCCGGCGGTGCGGGCGATTGTCCTTACACCTTCATGCAGGACCTCGTGGCCGGAGAGTACAAGCTCCCCTGGGAGGATGAAGTCCAGGTGACCGACGGCACATCCTGCGGCTTCCCGAAACCCGTGCGCCGCTATGGCCAGACCAACAAGGAGGCGGCGGAATGACGACCATAAAGGCAGATCCCTATCTCTGGCCCTATAACGGCGATCTCCGTCCAGAAAACACCGCTCTCATCATCATCGACATGCAGACCGATTTCTGCGGCGTCGGCGGTTATGTCGACAAGATGGGCTACGACCTCTCGCTCACCCGCGCGCCGATCGAGCCGATCAAGAAAGTGCTCTCCGCCATGCGCGCCAAGGGCTACCACATCATCCACACCCGCGAGGGCCATCGCCCTGATCTCTCCGACCTGCCGCCGAACAAGCGCTGGCGCTCACAACAGATCGGCGCCGGCATCGGCGATGCCGGTCCTTGCGGCCGCATTCTCGTGCGCGGCGAACCGGGCTGGGAAATCATCGACGAACTGGCGCCCCTGCCGGGCGAAGCGATCATCGACAAGCCGGGCAAGGGCTCCTTCTGCGCCACCGATCTCGAACTCATCCTGCGCACGCGCGGCATCGAAAACATCGTGCTCACCGGCATCACCACGGATGTCTGTGTGCACACGACAATGCGCGAGGCGAATGACCGCGGCTTCGAATGCGTTATCCTTGAAGACTGCTGCGGTGCCACCGATCCCGGCAACCACGCCGCCGCCATCAAGATGGTGAAGATGCAGGGTGGCGTCTTCGGCTCCGTCTCCGACAGCGAAAAGCTTGTGGACGCTCTGCCATGAGGGTCCCGGCGCAAGAGTTCAAGGCACCCGATCACGCCATGTCGGTGGAAACCGTCGGCATGACCATGCGCTTCGGCAGCTTCACGGCGCTCAACGATGTCTCGATCCGTGTCGCCGCCGGCTCCTTCCATGTCCTTCTCGGCGAAAACGGCGCCGGAAAGTCGACCCTCGTCAAATGCATGATGGGCTTTTACAAGCCGACCTCGGGCCAGATGATGGTCGAGGGCTTGGAGGTCGAGATCCCCGATCCCCGTGCCGCCCATGATCTCGGGCTAGGCATGGTCTACCAGCATTTCACGCTCGTTCCCTCGCTCACCGCAGCCGAAAACCTCGTCATCAGCCGCGCCGATGCCCCGGCGCTGATCGATTGGAAGAAGGAGCGCCAGGCGCTGTCCGCCTTCATGGACCGCATGCCCTTCTCCGTGCCGCTCGACATCCCCGTCGGCCGCCTCGCTGCCGGTGAAAAGCAGAAGCTCGAACTCCTGAAGCAGCTCTATCTCGGTCGCCGTTTCCTGATCCTCGACGAGCCGACCTCGGTACTGACACCGGCGGAAGCCGACGAGTTGCTCGGCATGGTCCGGGGTCTGACGAGTGCGGGCGAACTCACCTGCCTGATGATCAGCCACAAGTTCCGCGAAGTGACGGCCTTTGCCGACGAAGTCTCGGTCCTGCGGCGCGGCGAATATGTCGGCGGCGGCAAGGTCTCCGATCTCACGACCTCCGACATGGCGGCGATGATGATCGGTGAAAAGGAGCTGGTGAAGCCGGCTGCCCGCGTCGCCTATCAGGGCGTGCCCGTCCTTTCCGTCTCCGGCGTCAGGGCCCCGGATCGCTCCGGCCTGAAGACCATCGATATCGCCGATCTCACCGTAAAGTCCGGCGAGATCGTTGGCATCGCTGGTATCTCCGGCAATGGCCAGATGGAGCTGATGGAGATCCTGACCGGCCAGCGGCCGCTGGAAAAGGGCGAGATCCGGGTCAAGGCGGAGCCCTATCACGCCCGCCGCGACGAGGCCCGCAAGCTCAACGTCCGCTATCTGCCCGAGGAGCCCTTGAAGAACGCCTGCGCGCCGCGCATGACGGTGGCCGAGAACATCTTCTTCCGAGATTTCGACTTCGCCGCAGGCAGCAGCCAGTTCTGGCTCGATGGCAGCCGCATGCTTGAACAGGCAAGCCATCTGGTCGGCGAGTACAAGGTCAAGACGGCCTCGCTGCAGTCCCCGATCGCCTCGCTCTCCGGCGGCAATGTGCAGCGCGCTGTTCTCGCCCGCGAACTGACCGGCGACGTCGATCTGCTCATCATCACCAATCCCTGCTTCGGCCTCGATTTCTCGGCCGTTGCCGAAATCCGCGCCCGCATCATGGCCGCAAGAAATGCCGGCGCCGCCGTTCTCCTGATCTCTGAGGATCTCGACGAAATTCTAGAGCTCTCCGACCGGATCCTCGTGATGTCGGAAGGGCATATCGCATATGAGACTCCCGCCGCGAACGCCGATATCGGCGAGATCGGCCGGCGCATGGCAGGACATCACTGATGGCAATCATCAAGGCGCGTCCCTTCGACTTCGACCTCGATCGGGACCATGCGGCCCTCATCATCATCGACATGCAGCGCGACTTCGTCGAGCCCGGCGGCTTCGGCGAAACGCTGGGCAATAAGGTCGCTCTTCTGCAGGCAATCATCCCGGCGACGGCGCGCCTCCTCGCCGCTTTCCGCGCTGCCGGATTGCCTGTCATCCACACCCGCGAATGCCATCGGCCCGACCTGTCCGATTGCCCGCCCGCCAAGCGCGAGCGTGGCAAGCCGTCTCTGCGCATCGGCGATCCCGGTCCCATGGGCCGCATCCTGATTTCCGGTGAACCCGGTGCCGACATCATTCCGGAGCTCTATCCGGTGGAAGGCGAAATCGTGCTCGACAAACCCGGCAAGGGCGCCTTCTACGCCACGCCGCTCGGAGAGATCCTGGCCGAGCGGAAGATCCGCCAGCTGGTTTTCGCCGGCGTGACCACCGAAGTCTGCGTGCAAACCACCATGCGCGAGGCCAATGATCGCGGCTTCGAATGCCTGCTCGCGACGGATGCGACTGAAAGCTATTTCCCCGAATTCAAGGAGGCGGCCATCGACATGATCACCGCGCAAGGAGCTATCGTCGGCTGGGCGGCCACCGTTGATCAGGTCGTGGAGGCGCTCGATGTCTGAAGCCTTGTGTTTTCCGGATTTCCTGAGCGGCGGCTGGCAGCATTGCCAGTTCGAGTATTTTCGCGAAGGGGTGGAGATCTGCCGGCTGGTGACGGGCGAGCCCGAACTCGCACTGCTGCGTTATGCCCCCGGCGCCTCCGTTCCGAGGCACCTGCATCAGGGTCTGGAGACGATCCTTGTCCTGGAGGGATCGCAAAGCGACGAATTCGGACACTATCCCGCTGGCTCGTTGGTGGCGAACCCTGAGGGCACCTGCCATTCCGTGGCATCATCGGAAGGCTGCGTCGTGCTGATCCAGTGGACAAAGCCGGTCAAAATTCTCTGAGTCCCTTTGCCGGCTAACATTCAATCGTTCCTGAGCTTAGTAGGAGCTCTCCAAGCTGTATCGGCTGCCAGGATAGAGAAGCCGCACCGACGTCACGAGCCGGTCCCCTGACCAGGTTCTTCGCCGGACCTGAAGGCATGGTTCGGATCTCGCGATCGCCAGAAGCCGGCATTCCCACGGCTGCGGCAACACCGCCTCGACGAACTGTTCGGCGCGCGAGATGGGCGCAATTCCGCTGAGATAGGCGTTGGGCGTGATCGCCCGGAAATCCTGGTCGAGATAGGCGGGCGCAAGCTCTGCATGGACAAAGCGATCTTCCAGTTGGATCGGCAGATCGTCTTCCTTGTGCACGATGACCGAGTGAAAGGCTGATGTGCCGGCCTCCACCTCCAGCCGGTCCGCCAGATCGTGGTCGCAGACTTCCGCCTGCATCAGCACGATCTCGACGGAATGCTGGCCGCCGCGCTCGGCAATTTCCTCGGCGATATTGCGCACGTCGCTGACATTGGCCCGCCGCTTCTTTGGTGCAACGAAGGAGCCGCGCCCCTGGACCCGCACGATGACGCCTTCGCTGGCCAGTTCCCTGAGCGCCCGATGCGCCGTCATCCGGCTCACCCCCAGCATCTCGACGAGCTCGTTTTCAGAGGGGATGCGGAAATTGATTGGCCATTCGCCACGCTCAATCCGCGCCTTGATCTCGGACTTCATCTGCTCGTAAAGCGGCGTATCCTGACCTTCCTCGGGAAGCGCAAAGCCTGGTTGATCATCGGACATGCTGGTCGATCCTGCTGGTGGCGATGCGAATGTGGTCTCGCGGCGCGGCGGTCATTCTCTTATCGGCTAAGGCCTTCACGAGGCAACTGGTCCGGAACCAGATCCCTGATCGGTCACGGCAGCCACCTCGATAAGATAAAGGGCACAATCCGCCCCGAGAGGCTCGACGGCGAGCTCGAGCGGGGTCTGATTGCCAATCAGAACATCACCGAGCCCGACATCCGATCGCATGCTGTCGATCTCAACCACAGCGTCGCCGCGAAACACGATCGCGACGGTGTCACCGGACACAAGAAGTGTCTGCGCAGCTCTGAGGTCGATTTTCGTCATGCGATGGATGAAAACCCCGCGCCGGCTCATGACATTGAGATCAAGCGTCTCTCCACCCAGACAGTCTGCCTGAACCTCGGCATCGCCGGAAAAGGCGAAGGGAGGCGAGCCTACGAGAAGCGGAGGCTCACGCAGCCCATCGACCGTCAGCTGCATGCCGTCTCCCTGGAGAACGGCAATCGTCCGGTCGATCCCGGCAAAGACCGAGAAGGGGCCGGATGCCCCGACGGTGGCGAGGCTAATCCGCCAGTCGAACACGCCTGATCCATCCGAAGCGGGTCTGGAGATCACCTCGCGGGTGATCCCCAACCCGTTTTTCCAGGGCATCTGCCGATGTTCGCCAAAGCGCTGGATGCGGAGAGACATGGGGCCGGTGGTCTCCCTCAATTGCCGAGAATGCCGGGCAGACGCAGACCCTTTTCCTTGGCGCAATCGAGCGCGATATCGTAGCCCGCATCGGCATGGCGCATGACGCCGGTCGCCGGGTCGTTCCAGAGCACCCGTTCCAGCCGGCGGGCGGCATCATCAGTGCCATCGGCGCAGATGACCATGCCGGAATGCTGGGAAAAGCCCATGCCGACACCGCCGCCGTGATGCAGCGAGACCCAGGTCGCGCCCGAGGCACAGTTGAGCAAAGCGTTGAGAAGCGGCCAGTCGGACACGGCGTCCGAGCCGTCCTTCATCGCTTCCGTCTCACGGTTCGGCGAAGAGACCGAACCCGAATCGAGATGGTCACGACCGATAACGACGGGAGCCTTGAGCTCGCCCTTGCGGACCATCTCGTTGAAGGCAAGGCCCAGCTTGTGGCGATCGCCAAGGCCGACCCAGCAGATGCGCGCCGGCAGGCCCTGGAAGGCAATGCGCTCGCGCGCCATGTCCAGCCAGTTGTGCAGATGCTTGTTGTCGGGAAGCAGCTCCTTCACCTTGGCATCGGTCTTGTAGATATCCTCCGGATCGCCGGAAAGTGCGGCCCAGCGGAAGGGGCCGATGCCGCGGCAGAAGAGCGGGCGGATATAGGCCGGCACGAAGCCTGGGAAGGCGAAGGCGTTTTCAAAACCTTCTTCCTTGGCGACCTGGCGAATGTTGTTGCCATAGTCGAGCGTCGGAATGCCCCTGTTCCAGAAGTCGACCATCGCCTGCACATGGGTCTTCATCGAGGCGCGGGCGGCAACTTCCACCGCCTTCGGATCGCTTTCCTGCTTCGCCCGCCATTCGGCGACCGTCCAGCCGACCGGCAGATAGCCATGGATTGGGTCATGGGCCGAGGTCTGGTCGGTCACGATGTCGGGGCGCACGCCACGGCGCACCAGTTCCGGGAAGATTTCGGCGGCATTGCCGAGCAAGCCGACGGATTTCGCTTCGCCCGCCTTGGTCCATTGGTCGATCAGGGCAAGCGCCTCGTCCAGCGTATGCGCCTTGGCATCGACATAACGGGTGCGCAGGCGGAAATCGATGCGGGTCTCGTCGCACTCGACGGCCAGGCAGCAGGCGCCGGCCATGACGGCGGCGAGCGGCTGCGCGCCGCCCATGCCGCCGAGGCCACCGGTCAGGATCCACTTGCCCTTCAGATTGCCGTTGTAGTGCTGGCGACCCGCTTCGACGAAGGTCTCGTAGGTGCCCTGCACGATGCCCTGCGTGCCGATATAGATCCACGAGCCGGCGGTCATCTGGCCGTACATGGCCAGCCCCTTCTTATCCAGCTCGTTGAAGTGGTCCCAGGTCGCCCAGTGCGGCACGAGATTGGAATTGGCGATCAGCACACGCGGCGCATCCTTGTGGGTACGGAACACACCGACGGGCTTGCCCGACTGGACGATCAACGTCTCTTCCTCGGTCAACGTCTTCAGCGTCTCGACGATCCGGTCGAAATCATCCCAAGTGCGTGCCGCCCGGCCGATGCCGCCATAGACAACGAGCTCATGCGGCCGCTCGGCGACATCAGGGTCGAGATTGTTCATCAGCATGCGCAGCGGCGCTTCTGTCATCCAGCTCTTTGCGTTGAGTTCCGGACCGCGGGGTGCGTGAACGTCGCGGATATTGTGTCTGGGATTGCTCATGGTCCTCGCTCCTCAGCGTTTCAGATCGAGCGCAATGGCTTCGATCGATGTCAGAATGTCCTTGAGATGGCGTCGCAGCGCTTCAGCCTTACCGGTGTCGTAGGCGAAGGGTGGTGCTTCAGTGGCCAGATGCGTGATCTGCGCCAATTCCATCTGAATGGCGTGCACGCCGGTCTCCGGCTGCCCGTAATGCCGTGTCGTCCAGCCGCCCTTGAAGCGGCCATTGATCACAGACGTGTATCCCTCGGCCCGACCGGCGATCTTCGCAGTGGCTTTCTCGATCCTGGCATCGCAGGTGCGGCCCATGTCCGTGCCGATGTTGAAGTCCGGAAGAGGCCCTTCGAACAGAAATGGGATCAGCGAGCGGATCGAATGGCAGTCGTAAAGCACCGCCACGCCATGCATAGCCTTTACCCGCTCGATCTCGGCCTTCAGCGCCGCATGATAGGGCGCATGGAAGCCTGCCAGCCGCTCGGCAATGTCGGTGCTCGTTGGTTCCTCGCCGCTTTTCCAGATCGCCACCCCGTCGAAATCCGTTTCCGGCACGAGGCCGGTGGTGTTCTGCCCCGGATAGAGGCTGACGCCATCAGGATCCCGGTTCACATCGATCACGTAGCGATGGAAGGTCGCCCGGACCGTCGTCGCGTCCGGCAACAATCCGGCATAGAGCTCGTGGATATGCCAGTCGGTATCCGCCAGCAGCCTGCCGTTGTCATTGAGACGATCCCAGATCGCGGGCGGCACATCCGTGCCCGTATGCGGGAAGGCGAGAATGACGGGAGAGGTGCCTTGGGTAATTTCGAAGACCGCCATGTCACCCCTCCAGCCCTGGCAACAACCCGGCGGACACGGCGGAAACCAATGTCCCATCCGCAACCAGGCGACCGGCAGCCTCGAGATCCGGCGCCATGTATCGGTCCTCCTCCAGGGTGGTGACATGGGCGCGCAAGACGGAGATCACGTTTCGCAGTTCCGGGCTTGTTGTCAGGGGCGCACGGAATTCCACGCCCTGGGCTGCGGTCAGCGCCTCGATGCCGATGATCGAGAAGAGGTTGTCGGTCATCTGCAGCAGACGCCGTGCGCCATGGCAGGCCATGGATACATGGTCTTCCTGATTGGCCGAGGTCGGCGTCGAATCGACCGAGGCCGGATGCGCCATCTGCTTGTTTTCGCTCATCAGCGCCGCCGAGGTGACCTCCGCGATCATCAGACCGGAATTGAGCCCCGGCTTCTTGGCGAGGAAGGCCGGCAGCCCATAGGAGAGCGCCGGATCGACCAAGAGCGCGATACGCCGTTGCGCAATAGCGCCGATTTCGCAGACAGCGATCGCGATCTGGTCGGCGGCGAAAGCGACGGGCTCTGCATGGAAGTTGCCGCCCGAGACGACGCTCATGTCGGAAAGCACGAGCGGATTATCGGTAACAGCATTCGCCTCGATTTCGAGTGTGCGGCCGGTCATGCGCAGGAGATCGAGACAGGCGCCATCGACCTGCGGCTGGCAGCGGATGCAATAGGGGTCCTGCACCCGCTCGTCGCCTTCCAGATGGCTTTCCCGGATGACGGAGCCGGAAAGCAGGCCACGCAGGGCCGCTGCCGTATCGATCTGCCCCTTGTGGCCACGCAGTGTATGAATGTCGGCGGTGAAAGGCGCAGACGAACCCATCGCCGCATCGGTCGAAAGCGCTCCGGTGATCAGTGCTGCCTGTGCGGCACGATGGGCACGGAACAGGCCGGCCAGCGCCAGCGCCGTCGAGGCCTGCGTGCCGTTGATCAGCGCCAGACCTTCCTTGGCCGCGAGCACGACGGGCGTCAGCCCCGCCCGCCTCAGCGCCTCGGCGCCCGAAAGCCGTTCGCCCTGATAGAAGGCCTCTGCCTCTCCCATCATCACAGCGGCCATATGCGCGAGCGGCGCGAGATCACCGGATGCGCCGACGGAGCCCTTTTCGGGAATGAGCGGCGTGACGCCTTTCTCCAGCATGCCTTCGATGAGGCGAACCAGTTCGAGGCGGACACCGGAGGCGCCGCGACCGAGCGAGATCAGCTTCAGCGCCATGATCAGGCGCACGATATTGGCGCCAAGCGGCTGGCCCACCCCGCAGCAATGCGAGAGAATCAGATTGCGCTGCAGCGTCTCCGTGTCAGCCGCATCGATCTTGATCGAGGCGAGTTTCCCGAAGCCGGTATTGATGCCGTAGACCGGTTCATTGCCGGCAGCGATCTGAGCGATCCGGGCGGCTGCCTTCTCGATGCCGGCATCGAAGCTACGGTCGAGCACGGCACTTTCGCCGCTCCAGTAGATTTGCGCCAGTTCGGCGAGAGAGACGCGGCCGGGGTGAAGCGTAATGGTCACGACAGAATTCCTTTGGTGATGTGGCCGTTCCAGATGCGCTGATGAAGCGGGTTGAAACCGATGCGGTAGACGAGCTCCGCCGGGCTCTCGATCGACCAGATGGCAAGATCGGCCTGCTTGCCGACCTCGATGGTCCCGACCGTATCGAGACGCCCGAGCGCGCGGGCGGCATTGCGGCTCACGCCAAGAAGGCATTCCTCGACCGTCATGTGAAACAGCGTGGCCGCCATGTTCATGGTCAGCAGGAGGGAGGTGAGTGGCGAGGTGCCCGGATTGCAGTCCGTGGCAAGCGCCATGGCCGTTCCATGTTTGCGGAAGAGCTCGATCGGCGGCTTCTTCGTTTCGCGGATGAAGTAATAGGCTCCGGGCAGCAGCACGGCGACGGTTCCGGTCCGGGTCATCGCAGCAGCGCCGTCTTCATCCGTATATTCCAGATGGTCTGCCGAAAGCGCCCGATATCCGGCTGCCAGCGCTGCCCCATGCAGGTTCGACAACTGATCCGCATGCAGTTTGACCGGCAGTCCAAGAGACCGCGCCGCTTCGAAGACAAGCCGCATCTCATCGGGCGAAAAGGCGATGCCTTCGCAAAAGCCGTCCACCGCGTCGACCAATCCCTCCACGTGAGCCGCCTTCAGACCTGGCAGCACCACTTCCTCGATGAAGTGGCGATTGCGCCCCTTGTAGTCGGCAGGTGTGGCATGGGCGCCGAGATAGGTCGTTGTGACCGAAACCCGACGCTCGTCTCCGAGCTGCCGTGCAGCGCGCAGCATCTTGAGTTCGTCTTCGACGGTCAGCCCATAGCCGGATTTGACCTCGACGGTCGTAACACCCTCGGCGATCAGCGCATCGAGCCGCGGAAGCGTTTGCGAGACAAGTTCCGCCTCGCTCGCTTCGCGCACCTGGCGCACCGACGAGACGATACCGCCGCCGGCGCGTGCGATTTCCTCATAGGAAGCGCCCGCAAGGCGCATCTCGAATTCCTTAGCGCGATTGCCGGCATGCACCAGATGCGTATGGCAATCGATGAGACCCGGCGTCACCCAGCGACCCTCGCAGTCGATCACCTCGGCGCTGCCGGGGATCGCGATCTCGTCTGCTTCTCCGACGGTGACGATCCGCCCGCCCTCGATCACCACCCGGCCATTCTCGATCACGCCGAGCCCGGGTCGACCGGGCGACATGGTCGCCAGTCGTGCGTTGCTGAGTACAGTCGTCATGCGCCCTCGCTTTCGGACCAAGCGGCGGTCGTCTTCAGGAGTGTCCTGATCTGCTGGATGTCGCTGTTCAGGGGCCGATCGTCCCGGTAGAACGGCACCGCATGGCGGATCCGCTCATAGATCCCTTGCGTCATCGCAGCCCTGGCCGCCTTGGAAGACTGCAGGTCATGGGCCTGCGCGGCGGCGGTGAGTTCGATGGCGAGCACCGTCTCGAGATTGTCGAGGATGGCGAGCGCCTTGGCCGCAGCCGGCGTCGCATGGGTCAGGATGTCTTCCTGCAGACCGGAGGTGATGCCCCCGTCGAGGCTTGCCGGCATCGCCAGCCGGCGGTTTTCCGCCACCAGCGCTGCCGCCGTGTATTGGATGATCATGAAGCCGGATGCGACGCCGCTACCCGAGGCGAGGAAGGCCGGCAGGCCGCTCACAAGCGGGTTGACCAGCCGGTCGATCCGCCGCTCGGAAATGGCGGCAAGTTCGGCTGCTGCCGTCGCCAGATGATCCATCGCAAGCCCAAGGGCGGCACCAACCGCATGCGCCTGCGAATGGACTTTCGGGTCATCAGGCGATCCGCTGACGGCGGGGTTGTCGGTGACGCTCGCAAGCTCCCGATCCACCACCGCACGCGCATCCAATAGCGCATCCCGCACCGCGCCATGCACATGCGGCACGGCCCTGAGGCTGAGCGGATCCTGCGTCCGCTTGCCCGCAGATGCCGCCAGAAGCGCGCTCCCGGCCAGCAATCTCCGCAAGTTCTTTCCGACCTGCTGCAGGCCATCGGACTTCCGCAGGGAAAGCGGCATTTCCGCAAATGGATCGGTCTGCGCGCCGAGGTTCTCATAACTCACCGCGGCGGACGCATCCGCCCAGTCGACGAGATGCGCGAGCCTGGTGACGGCAAGCGAGGCGAGGCCCGTGGCACAGGGTGTGCCGTTGATCAGGCTCAGACCTTCCTTGGCCTGGAGCACCAGCGGTTTCAGGCCGAGCGTTGCCAACGCGGCCGTGCCCGACAATCGCTTGCCGTCATGACGGCATTCCCCGGATCCGATGAGCACCAGCCCGATGGCCGCGCCATGCGTCAGGTAACCGACGGAACCCTTCGACGGGATCACCGGAAGCATGTCGTTGTTCAGGAGGGTAATAAGCGTCTCAACGACCTCAAGCCGGATGCCCGAATAACCATGGGCAAAATTGGCGATCTGGGCCGCCATGATCGCGCGGGTTTCCAACCGCCCGAGCGGTTCACCGACACCACAGGAATGGCTGAACAGCAGATTGCGGGAAAGCGACGCCTGCTCCTCGCGATCGATGACCACGTCGCAGAGCGCGCCGACACCGGTATTGATCCCATAGCCACGGATGCCCTTGTCAACGAGCGCGTCGACAATCGCGCGGGCATCTCTGATCCGCTGCCGTGCCGTTTCGCTCAAGTCCAACCTGGCGCCATGCGCAATTGCGGCGATTGCATCGGATGTCAGCACCGTATCGAGAGTGATCATCTGCACCATCAGGCGCTCCATCCGCTAAAAATAATTTGCTGGCTAACGAAATTCATTGCAGGATTCTCTTCAGCGCACGGGCAAAGTCGCTGTTGATGCTTTCCTCAGCCCGATGGCGCCCCTCCCGAACCACGAAGTCTCCGCGAACCATCACGTCGCGTACGGCCTCGCTGCCAAGTGCAAAGATCCAGCGGTCGAGAATCTGATCGTCCTTGGCCGTGGCAATGAACGGATTGGCGCCGTCGAGCACGACGAGATCGGCACGCGCGCCAACGCGAATGCCGCTGACCTCGAGACCTGCCGCCTGCGCGCCGCCGCACAGGCTGGCCTCGATCAGCGTACGGCCGACCGAGGCCCCGGGGCCGGACACAAGCCGGTTGCGGCGCCGGTCGCGCAGTCGCTGTCCATATTCGAGCACGCGCAGCTCTTCCGCCACGGAGGTCGCTATGTGGCTGTCCGTGCCGATCCCGATGCGCCCGCCCTGGGCCAGGAACTCCGTTGCGGGATAGATCCCGTCGCCGAGATTGGCTTCGGTAGCAGGGCAGAGCCCTGCGACCGCACCGGACTTTGCCAGCCGGACTGTCTCCTCCGCCGTCATGTGTGTCGCATGGATGGCGCACCAGCGCTTATCGACCGCAAATTCATCGAGCAGATAACTCACCGGTCGCCGCCCGCTCCAGGCAAGGCAGTCCTCCACCTCGCGTTCCTGCTCTGCGACATGGATGTGGATAGGCCCACCTGTTTGCTCCGCAGACAGCACCGTGCGCATTTCCTCCGGCGTCGCCGCCCGCAGCGAGTGGATGGCCATACCAAGGCGCACATCGGCAGAAGCACATGCAGGGGCCAGCCGATCGAGCAAGGCAAGAAAGCTGTCGACGTTATGCAGAAACGGTCTTTGTCCATCATTCGGGGCCTGACCCCCAAACCCGGAATGGGCATAGAAGACAGGCAGATGCGTAAGACCTATGCCGGCCGTCTCGGCCGACCGCAGGATACGGCTCGACATTTCGAAGCCGTCTGACCTGCCCACCTCGGCCAGGGCATGGTGGAAGTAGTGAAATTCTGCGACATGACCAAAGCCACCTTTGAGAAGTTCACTATACAACTTTGTCGTGACGGCCTCGACATCGTCAGGCGACATCTGTCCGACCAGCCGATACATGGTGTCACGCCATGTCCAAAAACTGTCATCGGTCGAGCCGGCGATCTCGGCGAGACCCGCCATGGCGCGCTGAAAGGCGTGAGAATGCAGGTTTTGCAGGGCCGGGACCACGGGGCCAGCCAGTATCATCGAGTTCGGTCCACGCACCGTGTCACATTCGATCGAGGCAATCGAGCCGCGCTCGTCAATCTCCAGCGTCACGTTGGACGCCCAGCCACCAGCTAGGAGAACATGCTCACAGAACAGAGTTTGAGAAGCTCTCATCTCGAAACCTTTGCAAGTTGTATAGGCAACATGTCAGGTTCAAAGCTTGGACGCAAGGGGCTTTGTCTTTTGCCGCCTGGGAAGCTGAAATCATCGCCGTGGCCGCACCTGAGAAAACGGCAGAGCCGCGCATTAAAGGTCAGACGGCAAGGGGAATGGCAGTCTGCTGCTCTGCTGCGGTCGACGCGAGCATGGAGAGTTCATCGCGGTGGCGCATCATGGCCTTGAGCAGGGCATGGTCACGTGCAAGCGCCGCCTGCCGGGCGGTTGAAACTGGGAAATGCGCCATGGCGAAGCGCATCTGCGCGCCGGCTTCTGCCGTCGTCGGGAAGGCCCCGGCGGCGACGGCAGCATGCAGCGCGCAGCCGAGCAGGACAGCATCGCAATCCACCGGGACAAACACGTCGCAACCGGTTGCATCGGCATAGAGCTGGGCGAGAAGGGGGTGGTCCGCCAACCCGCCGGCGAGCAGTAACTGCTTTGGCGCGCCAGCGAGGCTCGGCTGATGCGCGATGATGTGACGAATGCTGCAGGCAAGCGCCACGCAGCTGCGCCAGTAAAGCCGATTCAGGGAAAGCTCAGTTCTGTCCAGGTCCAGTCCGGCAATGGTACCGGTCAGGAGCGGATCGGAAGTCGGCGATCGCGTCCCGTGTAGGTCCGGCAACACACTGATCGGTAGACCGAAGTCCGGACCATGTGTGGCAAGCTGAAGGGCGATTGCGTCGAGAATTGCTCGATGGCGTGCCTTTGTGGGCGTTCCACCAGCCGGATGCAGCGTCAGGATATGATCCAGGAAGGCGCCGGAGGCGGATTGCCCGGCTTCCGTCAGCCAGAGGCCCGCAACGGCGGCATCACGAAAGCCGCCCCAACACCCAGGCCCAGATACACTGTCCTGAGAGAGGCGCACGATGCAGCTGGATGTCCCTGCAATCAGCACAGCCTCCGACGAAAACGGCGCTTCAGGACGGCCACCAGCAGCGAAGAGGCCGATCGTGCCGGCATAGGCGTCGATCAGACCTGGTGCGACGAGGCAGTTTTCGTCGAGCCCGAGTTCCATGGCGCTTGTGGCGGTCAAAGTTCCCACGGTCCGACCGGGCGGGTGAGACTGCAAGGGCAGCCCGGCTCGCTCCATCAGGTCGCCCAGGCCGATCTTCCGATAGAAGTCGATCGGCGCCGCCCCCGGCGCCTCGGGGGTATAGCCCCATTTGGAGGCGAGCGCTGAGTGGCTGCGTTTCGTCGATCCTGTCGCCCGCCATGTAAGATAGTCACAGAGATCAAAGATCTGCCCGCATGACGCCCATACATCCGGTCGGTGCGTCTTGAGCCAGAGTAGCTTCGGGAGCTGCATCTCCACCGAGAGACGCCCCCCGAAACGCCCAAGCAACGGATCGGCGACAGCGTTGCAGGCGTCGGTCTCCGCAATCGCGCGGTGGTCCATCCAGAGGATGGTATCCACGTCGGGGTTTCGCGTTGTCGAGATCGGCAGCGGCTTCCCGGTGGTGTCGCGCACGACCAGCGAACAGGTTGCGTCGAACCCTATGGCGAGCACAGTTTCTCGGGAGATGCCGCTTTCGGCGAGCGCCGCCTTCACTGCTGCGCAAACCGCAGACCAGATCTCTTCGCTGTCCTGCTCCATGTGTTTTGGAAGGGGTTGGTGCACGCTGATCGGCACCACACATCGAGCGAGCTGCCGGCCGTAGAGATCAAACACCCCGGCTCGCGCACTGCCCGTGCCTACATCCACGGCCAAGAGGTGCTCACGCATCAGTCAGATCTTCCGGTCTCCTCGCTGCCAGAACAAAGTGGAGCAATTTGTCCATCGCGTCAAACTGTGCGTCTGGCTGAAGTTGCGCCAGCGACCTTCGGTAACTGGCATGCTTTGTGTGCGCGCCGCCGGTGAAAGCGAGCACCCGCATGCCAGCAGCCTGAGCAGCGCGGATGCCGGCCGGGCTGTCCTCGATGACGAGACATTGCGATGGTGAATACCCCATTTGCGCAGCGGCATGCAGAAAAAGATCTGGGGCCGGCTTGCCGTTCTCCACCATTGTTGCACTGAAGATGTGCGGCGTCAGCCGGGAGAGGAGGCCGGTGACGGAAAGGGAGAGTTCGATTCGTTCCCGCTGGCTGGAGGAGGCAACGCAACAGGCGACCTCGGCGGCGTGAAGGCCGTCGATGGCAGCAGCCACGCCGGACAACGGTCTCAGTTCTGCGCGGAAGCGGTCATAAAGCACCTCTCGCATTCCCCGAAGGAACGGCGGGTCGATTTCGACCCCGAATTCCGACCGCACGATATTGGCAAGCGAGCCCAGGCTGCGGCCGAGGAAACGGTCGGCCGCCTCGTCGGTTGAAAGCGAGATACCCTTCTCAGCGAGGGCCGCGACCAGGACCTCCAGCGCAATACCCTCGCTGTCGACGAGAACCCCGTCACAGTCGAAGATCACGAGGCGGATCGGCTGCGGGTCCATGATCACTCAGCTGGCAAGGGTTCCGTCGATATAGCGCTGAAGCGTAGCGGCGGCGCCATGGCTGCGCAAGCAGCCAATCGCTTCGCCAAATCGCTTCTGGAAGCGGGGATCGCTGCCCACCGAGCCGAAAATGTCGCTGATGCCTATGAACGCTTGCGCATTGTCGCGGGATGCAAGTGCTGCAGCATGCAGCCGCTCGGCACTCGGATCGTTGAAGGCAATCGTCTTGCCACTGTCGGTCGTGCCTTCGAAATAGCGGCACCATAGTGCCGAGACGAGCGCAAGGCCCTGGACATCCAATCCCTTGGCCAGACGATCGGCCGTCGAGGGCAGGATGAACTTCGGCTGCCGGTTTGATCCATCCTGCGCAAGCCGCGGAATTGTGTCGCCGATCTTGGGATTCGCAAAGCGGGTCTCGATCAGGCTGAAATAATCCTGCAGGCTGGTGTTCGGCACAGGCGGGACGACCGGTATGATTTCCTCGTTCTCGAGCTTCGCAAGGAAAGCCCGGATCAGCGGGTTTTCCATGGATTCGTGCACGAAGTGGATGTCCATCAGCGCCGCCGGATAGGCAATCGCTGCATGGCCGCCGTTGAGGATACGGAGCTTCATCAGCTCGTAGGGTGCAACGTCAGGCACGAAAGTCACGCCCACCTCTTCGAGCGCCGGGCGCCCGAGCGGGAACTTGTCTTCGAGCACCCACTGCTTGAAGCCTTCGCAGAACACTGGCCAGCCATCCTCAATACCGTAGCTGTCGCGCGTGATGTCGATCTCTCGCTGTCCGGTCGCCGGTGTGATCCGGTCCACCATGGAATTCGGGAAGGCGACATTGTGGTGAATCCAGTCGGCTATCTCAGGGTCCGAGAGCCGTGCAAGTCCGCAGACGGTCGCCTCCGTGACCTCGCCGTTGCCGGGTATATTGTCGCAGCACATCACCGTGAACGCGGGGATGCCGGCTGCTCTGCGTGCCCTAAGACCCGCGATGATCAGTCCGAAGACAGTCTTCGGATGAGCAGGATCCTGGGCATCGGCGACGATCGCCGGATGTGTGGGATCGAATTTGCCGGTAGCCGCGTCGATGAAATAGCCGCCTTCGGTGATCGTCAATGAGACGATGCGGATGTCGGGTGAGGCCAGCGTTGAAACGATGCGGTCGAAATCAGGCGCGGTGATCACATCCAGCATCGGCCCGGTGATCGTTGCTGCCGAGCGGTCGATATCCTGCTCGACGACGGTCGTCAGAAAATCTTGCGCCTTCAGGGTGTCGCGCATGCGCTGGTCGGACGGCATGATGCCGGCGCCAATGATGCCCCAGTCGAGATCGCGTCCTTTGTTGAAGAGTTCATGCAGGTAGATGGCCATATGGGCGCGGTGGAAATTACCGACGCCGAAATGCAGGATCCCGGGACGGATGTCCTCGCGGCGATAGGAGGGCAGGGATGCCCGGTCACCGATATCTGCCAGAATAGAAAGCGAGAGTTTGGTCGTCATGGGTGCATTCCTTGGCTGGGGGCCACACGAGCCGTCAGCTCATCCAATTTCCGCCGTCGACATTGTAGGTCTGGGCAACGATGTAGTCCGCTTCCGCCGAGGCGAGGAAGACCGCCATGCCGGTCAGGTCTTCGGCCCGACCCATTCGGCCAAACGGCACTTCCGCGCCGACGAGCTTCTTCTTTTCACCCAGTGGCCGGTTTTCATATTTGGCGAAGAGCGCATCGACGCCGTCCCAATGCTCGCCGTCCACGACGCCGGGGGCAATCGCATTGACGTTTATGCCGTGCTTGATGAGGTCTAGCCCAGCAGACTGGGTCAGCGAGATGACGGCCGCTTTGGTGGAGCAATAGACGGCGACCAACGCCTCGCCGCGTCGACCGGCCTGGCTTGCCATGTTGATGATTTTGCCGCCCTGACCCCGAGCGATCATCGAACGGGCCGCGGCCTGAAGCATGAAGAGCGTCCCGGCGACATTGATCGAATAGAGGCGCTCGTAGCTGGCCCGGGTGATCTCGACGATCGGAGCGAGATCGAAGAGGGCAGCGTTGTTGATCAGGATGTCGAGGCCGCCCTGACGCTCCTCAACAGTCCGGATCGCCTCGTCGATCGATGCCTGATCAGTAACGTCCAGCTTGACCGCATAGGCGGCAGGCCCGATTTCCTCGGCTGTCCGGCTTGCTCTATCCAAGTCGATATCGGCAATTGCAACCTTGGCGCCCTCGCGCACATAGGCCTCCGCGAAGGCGCGTCCTATGCCACGCGCCGAGCCCGTGATCAGGGCGGATTTGCCGCTGAGACGCCCCGTCATTGTGCGAGCCCCTTGTCGTTGAATTTATGCAGGCGGTCGAGATCCGGCGTCACATAGACGGTGTCGCCATGACGGACGGGGAATTCCCCGCCGGTACGCGTGGTGATCGTGCCGACACCATCGACCTGCACATGCAGGAACGTATCGGAGCCGAGATGCTCGGCGACCGTGACGAGGCCACGCCACAGGCCATTGTCGCGGGAGAGAGTGATGTGTTCCGGCCGGATCCCGATTGTGTGCGCCCCATGGGCAGAGGCGGCCTGCCCGGAGATCAGGTTCATTTTCGGCGAACCGATGAAGCCGGCGACGAAGAGGTTTGCGGGGCTGCGATAGAGGTCGAGCGGCGAGCCGACTTGTTCGATTCGGCCCTTGTTGAGCACGACGATCTTGTCGGCCATGGTCATGGCTTCCACCTGATCGTGGGTGACGTAGATCGAGGTGGCCTTCAGCTTCTGGTGCAATTCCGTGATCTCCAGCCGCATGGCCACACGCAGGGCGGCATCGAGGTTGGAAAGGGGCTCGTCGAACAGGAAGCAGCGTGGATTTCGCACGATGGCCCGGCCGATGGCGACGCGCTGGCGTTGACCGCCGGACAACTGGCCGGGGCGGCGCTCGAGATAGTCCGTCAGATTGAGAATCCGCGCCGCCTCTTCGACCTTCCGATTGATTTCAGCGGGATCAACCTTCGCCATTTTCAGCGGAAAGCCGATATTGGAGCGTACGCTCATGTGCGGATACAGCGCATAGGACTGGAAGACCATGGCCAGACCGCGCTGGGCCGGTGGCGTATGCGTCTGATCCTTGCCGTCGATCAGGATCCGCCCGCCAGTCGCATCTTCGAGCCCGGCGATGAGGCGCAACAGCGTGGACTTCCCGCAGCCGGAAGGGCCGACAAAGACGACGAATTCACCGTCGTTGATCTCAAGGTCGATCCCCGGGATGACCGCATGCTCGGCGAAGGACTTGGAGAGCTGTTCGAGTTTGATGCTGCCCATGGTCGGGTTTCCTTACTTGACGGCGCCGAAGGTGAGGCCGCGTACGAGTTGTTTCTGGCTGAACCAGCCGAGGATCACGATTGGCGCGATCGCCATCGTCGAGGCGGCCGAGAGCTTCGCCCAGAACAGGCCCTGAGGGCTGGAGAAGGAGGCGATGAAGGCGGTCAGCGGCGCCGCATTGGTGGTGGTGAGACGGATAGTCCAGAAGGCTTCGTTCCAGGCGAGAATGATGTTGAGGAGTAGCGTCGAGGCGATCCCCGGCAGCGCCATCGGCGTGAGCACGTAGACAATCTCGTTGAACAGAGAGGCCCCGTCCATCCGGGCCGCCTCAAGGATCTCGCCCGGGATCTCGCGGAAGTAGGTGTAGAGCATCCAGATCACGATGGGCAGGTTGATCAGCGTCAGCATGATCGTCAGGCCAATGCGTGTATCGAGCAGGCCGAAATCGCGGAACAGCAGGTAGATCGGCACCAGCACGGCGACTGCCGGCATCATCTTGGTCGAGAGCATCCACATCAGGATGTCCTTGGTCCGCTTGGTGGGCGAAAACGCCATGGCCCAGGCAGCCGGGATGCCGACGAAAAGTGCGAGGATCGTCGAGCCCACCGACAGGATAACGGAGTTCATGAAGGGCTTGATGTAGTCGCGCTGCGTCTGAACCGTCACGTAGTTTTCGAGGGTGAAGGTCGGGATCAGGTCGAAGCCCTGGATCGCTTCGCTTTCCGTCTTCACGCTGGTGATCAGCGTGTAGAGGATCGGGAAGAAGATCACGAAGGCGAGCGACCAGGCGATGGCGGTGAAGATGATCTTGCGCCGGGTTGTGACGTTGCGAGCCATGGCCTTGTCCTTACCGGTCGAGGTTCTTGCCGACGGCGCGCATCAGGAAGATGGCGACGATATTGGCGAGAATGATTGCGATGATGCCGCCTGCCGAAGCGCCGCCGACGTCGTAACCTAGGAGTGCGGTGCGGTAGATCAGGAAGACGAGATTGGTCGAAGCATAGCCCGGGCCGCCATTGGTGGTGACCAGGATTTCTGCGTAGACCCCGAGCAGGAAGATGGTTTGGATCAGGATGACCACGGTGATTGCACGGGCAAGATGCGGCAGTGTCAGATAGATGAACTGGTTGATAAAGTTCGCCCCATCCATCTCAGCTGCTTCCTGCTGTTCACCGTCGAGTGATTGCAGCGCAGTCAGGAGAATGAGCGTCGCGAAAGGCAGCCACTGCCAGGCGACGATGATGATGATGGACAGAAGCGGGTATTGGGCAAACCAGTCCACCGGTTTCAAGCCCAGCGCCCGGTTGATGTCGGCGAGAACGCCATAGCCCGGGTGCATGATCATGTTTTTCCAGATCAAGGCAGCGACCGGCGGCATGACGAAGAAGGGCGAGATGACGAGGATGCGGACGATCCCCTGACCGAAGATCGGCTGATCGAGCAGCAGCGCCAGCAGAATGCCGCCGAAGATAGTGATGAACAGCACGCCGCCGACGATCAGAATCGTGTTCCAGATCGCCTGGAAAAAGGCGGGATCCGTATAGAAATAGCGGTAGTTGAACAGGCCGGCGAAGCTGACATTGGCCGGATTGAGCAGGTTGTAGTTCTGGAACGAGAACCACAGCGTCATCGACAGCGGCACGATCATCCAGATCAGCAGAAGTCCGACAGATGGCGCCATCATCAGACGGGCGAGGGTGCGTGTGTTTTGAGTAGCCATGGTGAATCTCGCCTGTTGGTCGCCTCTGCAACTGCCCTGAGAGCGTTGGAGGCAAAGTGACGACGACCGGCCTTGGCCGCAAGCGGTCGAGGCTGCCCTGCCCGGATTGCAATCCGGGCAGGTAGGTTTCGGGAGGGTGGATTACTTGATGTAGCCGCCGCGGGTCATCTCGCGCTCCGTCAGGCTCTGGGCCTGAGCTAGCGCATCATCGACCGACATCTGACCAGCGAGTGCCGCCGAGAAGAGCTGACCGACGGAGGTGCCGAGGCTCTGGAACTCGGGGATCGCCACAAACTGGACGCCGACATAAGGCACAGGCTTGACCGTCGGGTTCTTGGGGTCAGCAGCGTTGATCGAGTCGAGCGTCATCTTCGCAAACGGCGCTGCCTTCTGGTATTCCGGGTTCTCGTAGAGAGAGGTCCGCGTGCCCGGAGGAACGTTAGCCCAGCCTTCCTTGGATGCGACGAGTTCGGCATAGGCCTTGCTGGTTGCCCAGGAGATGAACTTCTCGGCCGCTTCAGCCTTCTGTGAGCCCGCCGGGATCGCGAGGTTCCAGGCCCAGAGCCAGTTGCCACGCTTGCCGAGACCGGTGTCCGGAGCGAGTGCGAAGCCGACCTTGTCAGCGACGGTCGAGTCGTTCGGATTGGTCACGAAGGAAGCCGCGACGGTGGCATCGATCCACATGCCGCACTTGCCCTGCTGAAAGAGCGCCAGGTTCTCGTTGAAGCCGTTGGAGGATGCGCCTTGCGGGCCAGCATCATTCATCAGCGTCACGTAGAAATCGAGCGTGTTCTTCCATTCAGGCTGGTCGAACTGGGGCTTCCAGTTCTCGTCGAACCAGCGGGCGCCAAAGGCGTTCGAGGTGGCCGTCAGGAAGGCCATGTTCTCGCCCCAGCCGGCCTTGCCGCGCAGGCAGATGCCGTTGATGTCGTTGGCGCGGTCGGTCATCTTGCGGGCTGCGTCTGCCACGAACTCCCATGTCGGGGCGTCGGGCATGGTGAGGCCGGCCTTCTCCATCAGGTCCTTTCGGTACATGATGAAGGAGGATTCGCCGTAGAACGGGGCAGCGTAAAGCTTGCTGTCATCCCCGGTCAGGCCCGAGCGAATGGCCGGCAAGAGATCATCGACGTCGTAGTCGGCGCCAAGGTTTTCAAGCGGCAGGAGCCAGCCCTGCTTCGCCCAGATCGGCACTTCGTAAGTCCCGATCGTCATGATGTCATACTGGCCGCCCTTCGTGGCGATGTCGGTCGTTACGCGCTCGCGCAGCACGTTTTCCTCAAGCGTAACCCATTCAACCTGGATGTCGGGGTTAGCGGAGGTGAATTCCGAGGTCAGGCCCTGCATGCGGATCATGTCGCCGTTGTTCACGGTGGCGATCGTGAGGGTTTCGGCCGAGGCCATGCCGGCAAGCGCCAGCGCCGAGCATGCGCCCAGCAGAATCGTCTTCAATGTCATGTCTTCCTCCCAGAAGAAAAATGAGCATTCGCTTTGCTCATGGGCAATTACTCACTTTAGCCGCGCAAAATGTCAATCCGGATTCCATGCTGCATTGCCGCAAGAACCAGCTAAGCCTCTGTTCAGAAATGAAAACTTTTGCCGAAATCAGTGCGACAGGAGATGCCGCGCTGCCTCTTCATCGGTGATAAGCCCGTTGATGTGGCCGCCGCGCACGGCGGCAAGAATGGCCGGATGCTTGCGGCGTCCCCGGGCGAGAGCAATGACCGTTGAACTCTCGCGAGACGGAATCTCGAGACTGGCCACCCTCTCGTTGACGGGATGGTTCAGCAGCTTTCCGTCTTCTCCGAAGATCCAACCACAAATTTCACCCACGGCGCCAGCACTCAGCAAATCCTGCATCTCGTCCGGTTTCAGGAAGCCGTCAACGAGCAGTGGCGCGCTCAGATTCATTTCGCCGATGCCGACGAATGTGACGTCAGATTTGCGCCCAAGCGCGATCGTCGGAGCGACAAGCGGCTGTTGATGGAGAAGTTGCTTTTCCGCTGAGGATGACACGATGACCGGAAGAGGCATTGGAAAATGGGGAGCCTTGATTGCATCCGCCATCGAAAAGATGACGTTGAAATAGGCGGCCGACCCATCGGGACTGATATTGCCCGTGAGCGAGACGATTTTGTGCTGTGGACACTCCATCGGCGAAAGCTGGTCGATCATTGCGCGCAGCGTCCGTCCCGTTCCCATGGCGATCACAAGGGGATCGCTTTGCCTTAGCCAGCGTTCAAGCTGCGCTGCGCCGGCCTCCGCCACCCCCACCGTAGCCGACTCCGATGCAGGATCGGTGGGAACGATTTCCACCTCCTTCAATGCGTATTTGCGCTTTAGGGCCTCCGCGAGTTCGAGGCAGGCCGCGATTGGGTGATCAAGCCGAACCTTGATGAGCTTTTCGGCGACGGAGAGCGAAACGAGACGCTGCGCACTTTGACGTGAGATCCCCATTGACGCAGCAATCTCATCCTGCGTCCGGCCGGCGACATAATAGAGCCATCCTGCCCTTGCCGCATCATCCAGTCTTGTCTGCCCCTCGCCACGCCTTGCCATGAAGTCTCCTCTCCGTCTGAGACAGTGCTGCCAACTTTGCCCGGCGCTGTCAAATCCGAGGCTTCACTCCGACAGGGAGTTTGGAACGCTTCTGGACCTCAGGGGTTGGACCTGTGACCCCTGACAAAGGAGAAACATAATGATCCGCCTTATCGTGATCGCTGCCGCTGCCGGGCTTACACTGACCCCGATCGCTGTTGCACAGCAGACGGCGCCGATCCAGCAACTGCCGACGCCCCAGGCCTCCGCCGAGCTGCAGGCGCTTGATCCCGCAGGCTTCGTTAAGCTGGCGGTCGCCTCTAATGATTTCGAGATCCTGTCTTCGGAACTGGCTTTGCGACGAAGCCAGGATCCGCAAGTGAGAGACTTCGCGCAGACCATGCTGGACGACCATCGCCGCGCGCAAGAGCAGTTGCAGTCAGCGGCCGAGGCCGACTCGGTCGCTCTGGTGCTGGAACTGTCCATGGAGCAGAAGCAGACGCTCACTGCTTTGGAGCAGGCTGAGGAGAGCCAGTTCGACAGTGCCTACATGTCGGCACAGATGAAGGCGCATGACGAAGCGATCAGGCTGCTTGGCGCTTATGCCGACAACGGGCCGGCCGGCAGCCTGAAGACTTATGCGGTGGCGAACTATCCTTTGGTACGGACTCACAAGGTGCGTGCCCAGTCTCTGACCAATCCTTGAGCGGAGCGCTGTCATGAAAAAGACTTGGCAGGTCGCGGCCCTTCTGGGAGCCGTTGCCGTCGTGGCAGTGATGCTGCTTGCGGCGGAGTTTCAACGCGAGGTGACCAGCACAGCACCGGTAGATGCGCCGACACGCCATGACCCGGTCCCTGCAGTGCCACCCAGCGCAACGGGTGACATCAACACACCTTAAGTCTGACACCGAGTTATCAGGAGTTTCTTCATGTCCCCCACCCTGCGCTTTCTGGCTCTGGCCTTGGTGCTTGCAATCCTGGCCGGCGCCTTCTTCACGCTCGGGAGAGGCGGGAGCGAGGAGGGCAAGGACTTCCCCCCGCACAGCGTCCAGCAGTAATCAGGCTCACAGCGGCGGCGGCTCGACCATGGGCGGTCGGTCGCCGCGTCTGCATAGATAGACCTCTCTCTCCGGCTGTGCCTCGATCAGAAATCCTGCACTTCGCAACATAGCCTCTGCAGCCGAGCGATTCGGGACGAACCAGTTGGTGGGGTCGTCGGCATAGCGGTGTTCTATGAAGTATAGCGCCGGGAATTCGGCATTGGAGAAGGGGCTCTCGTCGGAGAACGCGTAGTTCTCGTGTGTCGCATGCACCGCATCGGGTCCTCTCTGCATGGACTGAAAAAGCAGCCGATCGCTCACCACGTGTTCATGCAGCAGATCCAGCGCCAGGAGAGGATGCCTCAGATGGTAGAGAACGCCCATGAAGATCACGAGATCGAAGCGTTCGCCGAGCTTCGCTACCTCATAGACCGTGAGCTGGCGAAACTCGACGTCTAGTCCCTCCGCCTGAGCGGCGAACTCTGCCTGCGCCAGATACCGCGCATCAGCATCGATGCCGACAACGCGGGCGGCTCCCCTTCGTTTCATCTCCATCGAATAGAAGCCAGCGTTGCATCCGACGTCGAGCACTGTCCAGCCCGTCAGATCCTGCGGGATAACATGCTGGAAGCCTTCCCATTTCCGACGAGGGTAATCGCCGAGGAAATGGTCGGGCGCCGTCTGGATCCCGCCGATCGTGAGGTTGTGAAACCAGGGGCCTAAGTCCCGAATATGCGTCTCAAATGTATGGTCCTGCTCTTTCCTTGCGTCGGCCACGTTTCAGGCTCCCGCACCGATAGTGTTCGCGGAAGTAGGCGTCAGCGACGGAATCTGCTCCGGAGCGAGCGCCTGCTCGAACCAGTCGATGGTCTGCTGCAATCCCTCGGAAAGTGGTACTTCTGGTCTCCAGCTAAGCACTTGCATGGCCCTTGTGATATCCGGGCGCCGGCGCTTGGGATCATCCTGCGGCAGGGGCCGGTACACCACGCCTCGGCATTCCGGTACCGCCTCCCTCACCATTGTCGCGAGTTCGGCGATGGAGAATTCTCCGGGGTTGCCGAGGTTGACCGGCACGCCCGGATTGGGATTGACCTGCATCAGCGCCATCAGACCCCGAACCAGGTCCGACACGTAACAGAAGGAGCGCGTCTGCTCGCCGGTTCCGTAAACGGTGAGTTCCCGACCGGTGAGTGCCTGGACAACAAGGTTGGAGATGATGCGCCCATCGTCCGGCTGCATACGCGGGCCATAGGTGTTGAAAATCCGCGCGACCCGCGCATCGACTCGCCCTGCGCGCAGGAGGTCGAAGCAAAGCGCTTCTGCCGCGCGCTTGCCTTCGTCGTAGCAGGCGCGTGGCCCGGTGCAGTTGACGGAGCCTCGATAGTCTTCCGGCTGCGGATGTACCTCCGGGTCGCCATAAACCTCGCTGGTGGAGGCTTGCAGGAAACGCGCACCGTGCTGCTCGGCCAGATGCAGGAGGTTGCCCGTGCCTCGGACGCAGGTCATCATCGTATGGACAGGATCGGCCTGATAGCTGGGCGGGGAAGCCGGGCAGGCAAGGTTGTAGATCATGTCCACCGGCTGATTGATGGTTAGCCAGTCACAGATGTCCTGCTCGATCAGTGAGAAGCCGGGGTGGTTGAGCAGCGGACGAATGTTCTCCTGTGATCCTGTCAGGAAGCTATCCACGCAGATCACTTCGTGGCCCTTGGCCAGGAGCGCGTCACATAGATGCGACCCGACGAACCCAGCCCCGCCAGCTACCAGGGCGCGTTCACCCTTCTTGCGTTCGCTTCTCTGCAGCATGCGTCGTTCTCCTCAAACTCGTTCAGGCGATGCGGCTTTGCAGCATCGCATCCGTTATGGCCAACTGGTCTCTGCTGTTGTTGTTCCCGATGATGCGCATCAGCTCTCGCGCACGAGCGAGACCCGTGTGATCGGCGCCGACAATGTCGGCGGCAGCAGCCGCGAGTGCCTGGCGGCTCGCGTCATCCACCTCCGTCAGCATCTGCACCACATCTGCAGTGCTACGGGCGATCAGGATGGCTTCCCCCTCGGGAAGGAGATCCGATAGCCCTTCCCACTCGTCGCTGATGACAGGGGTCTGACACGCTGCCGCCTCGAAAAGCCGGACACTGGGCGACCAGCCAAGAGCCACCATGTCTTCCCGCGTCACGTTCAGCGTGAAGCGCTGCCGGCTGTAGAAGGAAGCATGTGCCGATGGCGGCAAATGCTCGATCCGCTCCACGTTGTCCGGCCACTCAATCTCCGGTGGATATTGCGGACCGGCGACCACGAAGCGCATCTGCGGCATCCGCCGCGCCGGTTCGATCAGCAGGCGCTCCAGCACGGGTTGTCTGTCGGGGCTGTAGGTGCCGAGATAACCGAGATCCCACATCGGTGCCTCGCCGGTCGGTTGGTAGAACCCGTCATCGACGGAGCAGTAGAAGGCTTCCGCCCGCTGGACGCCGAGATCGTCTTCCAGCCGGTCCAGCACTGGGCCGCCGGCGAAGGAAAGGTAGGCGTCGAACAGCGGAAACTGGCGCCGGGCGATATATTCCTCGTCTTCGCGCGAGATCTTGGCGAGAGTGACGGGTGTATCGATGTCATAGAAGAAAAGCCGCTTCGGCCTGAGCGCGGAAACCAGGTCGATGACTGCAACGCCTGCTGGAACATAGGACCCGATGATGACAGTGCCGGCCTCTTCCAACGTCGCGCCGAAGCGCGAGAGCAGATCATCCAGGTCGGCATAGTAGTCGAGGTCGCAAAAATCCGGATCATTCAGGTCTCGCGCATTCGCATACCAGGGCACGTCTCTTTCCAGAAAAAGGACCCGTTGGCCTTCCGCAGCAAGACCTCGGATCAGGGCGCGAAACGTGGTCGCGTGCCCGTTTCCCCAGGAGGAGGAAAGCGTCAGTCCGAGGAAAACGATGTCGTATGATCCGTTCATGCCGATGCTCTCTCGCGTGGCAACTCGTCCGAGCCAAGCAGCGTGCGGAAGATCTTGTCAGCTTCTGCAGCGCGCTGGTGATAGGTGTGCTCTGCCTGCACGCGTTTCAGGGCCGCGTTACCGATGGCGGAGGCGCGATCGGGTGACAATTCAGCCATGATGTCGCGCACATCACGCCCGTCGCGAGCGACGAGAACCTCCTCCTGTGGCTTCAGGAAGAGCTCGATGCCTTCCCAAAAGTCGGTGACCAGGCAGGCGCCAGCGCCTGCGGCCTCAAAGACCCGGGTCGCAGGAGAGAACCCGGTTTCCGCCATGCTGCTGCGCGAGATGTTCAGCACGGCTTTCGGGCTGACGTTGAAGGCATTGTGATCGCGGGTCGAGACATGCCCGATGGAGCGGATGTTTGAGCTCATCGACTTGTCGTGCCAGCCCGATCCGCCGAGCAGGAATTGCCGATCCGGCAGCTGTGCCGCCACATTGAGGAAGAAGGTTTCGACACGAGCCTCGCGATCGGGAAGCCGGTTGCCGAGAAAGGCGAGATCGGCAGAGAAGCGAGTGTCAACAGCGACCGGATGATGGGTCGTTGGATCAAGCGCATTGTAGATCGGGATGCAGTCACGAGCTCCCAGAGCCCGATAGGCGTCGACGACCGGCGCGCCACCACCGTAGGTCAGAACCACATCGATATCTGCCAGCGCCTGCCGGATGGGATGCTGGTCGCTCTGTCTAATCTCCGCGAGTGTCGCGGGTGCATCCACATCCCAGAAGATCCGCAGCGCGCCCGGCCGTGCCGCCTTTGGCAACCGCAAAACCAGTTCGTCATCGGCAAATCCGACACCGCTCGCCTTGACCACGATGTCGGCTTGGCGCGCTTCGTCAATTACAGAATTCAGTGCCTCCTGTGTCGGCTGGTAGACCACCACCCGGCACCATTCCGGCGGCTCGATATCTCGATTTTGCTGTCGGTCGTAGACGTCCGGTTCGTAGAAGGTGATGTCGTAGCCCAACGCGGCAAGGGAGCGCAGAATGCCACGATAGTAGGTGGCGGCACCATTCCAGTAGGAGGAGAGCAGGCTCGATCCATAAAAGGCTATCTTCATTCTGCAGCCTCCTCACGCAGCGACCGGCGCACGGTCTGGGTGCCCTCGCGCGCCAGAATGCCGAGCAGCTCGTCGACCCGGTGCCGGCAGGTGTGTCGGGCACGGATGGTCTCAAGTCCGCTGGTTGCAAGGCTTTCCCGCCGCTCGTGATCGAGCAGCAGGTCCCGCATCAGCGAAGTCATTTCGTCGCCATCACGCGCAAACAGGAAGTCTTCCCCCGGACGAAACAGCCCTTCGCGATCCTCCCAGGGTGCCGAGATCAGCGGGATGCCGCAGGCGAGCGCTTCGAACACCCGGATGGTCGGAATTCCAGGCAGGCTCTCGACATAGGGGCGGCGGGGGATGTGGACTGTCAGGCGCCGCCGCGCGAAAACGAGTGGCACATCGGCATTTGACACCCAGCCCTTGTAAGCGATTCCCGCTTCTGACAGTGCCGCCTTGGCCTCTTCAGGGTAGCGGACGCCGTGCACCGTGGCCGTGATCCCGAGCCGGGCAACCGGCTCGATCAGGAACTGCCGGATCTCAGCGCTGCGCTCGTCGTCGCCCCAGTTTCCGACCCAGACAAGGTCACCGCGCTGCTCGACATTCGGGAGCGGTTTGAACAGCATGTCATCCGCAGCTTCGTGCCAGGTATGAACGTTTTTGCCCCAGCCGGCAGTCAGATAGCGTTCCCGCAGCGCCTCGCCGAACACCAGCACGCCATCATAATCGGAGAGATCAAAGGCCGCGATCTCCGTGTCAGCGGAAACGGCGCGGTGATGCGTGTCGTGGAAGAGCAGGGTAAACCCTCCCTCGCGGCGTGCGCGACCGAGCCTCTGGACGAGAGCGGGATCAGTCCACTCGTGCACGATCACGACATCGGCCTCTGCAGCGGCCGCTTCGTGCTCGAAATCGGCATCGTAGAAAACCGACCGAAGCGTCGGGAACTGCGTCTGGAACTGGTTGGCCGCGGCATCACCCTGCTCCTGAACCAGGTTGTCACGGCTCCAGGACTGGCGGGGTTCGAGCGCAACCGCCTCGTGTCCCCGCTGGATGAGATTGCGCATCACGCCGCGCAGAAAATGCGCGTTACCGTGATTCCAGTCGGAAATGAGAGAATGGGTGTAGAATAGAAACCGCATCAGGAATCTCGCTGGGCCAGGAGGAGAGATGAGTTGGAGGAGGCTGGGAGCAGATCCTGGTAAAGCTGACCGATCTCCTGCGCTTGCCGCTCCAGACTGAAGCCGAGGGATCGCTCCCGTGCTTTCCGCCCGAAGTCGCGACGGTTCTCCGTGGACTTGGTCAGGCTATTGATCGCAGCGGCGAATTCGCCCGGCTCGCGGGGATCGGCAAACACGGCGACGCCATCCCATAGCTCGCGATAGATCGGGATGTCCGAAAGGACGAGAGCCGCTCCTGCTCGGGCTGCTTCCAGAACAGAGAGGCCGAAGGGTTCATACACCGACGGCGAGACAAAGATCGCGGCCTGGGCCGTCCGTGCGAGGGTTTCGTCATGGGACAGGGAACCCAGTGCCTGCGCATGGTCGCAGACGATTTCCTGCCCGTTGGGGCCCCTCCAGGATCCCGCCATCAGCACGGGCCATTGGCTCTTGGCAGCCGCGCGGTCGAGGACCGAGGCGTTCTTGCCTTCATCCCACCAGCGCCCGGCAGCAAACACATAAGGCTTCTTTGGCGCGAGGCTTTCGTCAGCGCGGCTGGCGTTGTGAACGACCCGCAAGTGGGGAAGGGGACCATAAGTGTCGACAAGTGCTTCGGCATGGCTTGCACTGGGGGCGACCACGAGGCTGGCGCGCTGAAAACCAAGGCGGTTGATGGCCTCGTGCCAGGCCCAGTCCTGCGGAGGTTCGGTCCCGCGCACGGCGCGAAACCATGTCGGGACGCAGGAATGGGAGACAGTCAGAACCGGCCGATCTGTCCTGACAGAGGCTGCCTGGGACGGCAGGTTGAGATGCAGGAGATCGACATCGAAATCCTCGGCCACCTTGTCCAGCTCTTCGCCTACCGAATGTAATTGACCGGGATGTTCGGCCATCCAGTCCAGCGGACCCTCAAGCCACACCAGCGGGCCGATGGATCTTGCTTCCGAGGCTTGCGCCACGTCCGGCGACGGCCCGAAGCCTGCAAGGATCACCTCCCAACCTTGATCGACCAGTTGTGCGGCAAGGTCGAGGCTGTAGCGCCAGACGCCGCCCACTGCATCGAGAGTCATCAGGATGCGTCGCGGTCGCCGGGTCATTGGACTACCCGCGATCATGCGGAGGCCCTTTCCCGGTCAGGCCGCGAACGATCAGCGAAACGGTGCTCCATCAGCCAGCCGTGCAGCCGTCTGAGGCCGCTGCGCCAATTGGTCCGCGCCTGCCAACCACAAGCCTCCTCGAGAGAACGGGTATCGGCGACGAAATAGAACTGGTCGCCGGCCCGCCACTCGGAGAACTGCTTGTCGAGATGACCGCCCGTGATTGCCTCGATCTCCCGCATAAGCGAAAGCAGACTCACCGAATTGCGGGCGCCGCCACCGAGGTTGAAAACCCGTCCCGAAAGCCGGTCCATGCCCGCATGGACCATGCGGTAGGCCGCCACGGCATCATCAATGAACAGGATGTCCCGCACCTGCTTGCCATTGCCGTAGATGGAGAGTGGCTCGCCCATCAAGGCGCGGATCAGGAAATGTGCCACCCAGCCCTGATCTTCGGTGCCGAACTGCCGTGGGCCGTAGATGCAGCTCATCCGCATTACGGCTGTCGGCAGGCCGAAGGACTTGCCGTAGTCCAGCACATATTGGTCTGCTACGCCCTTGGAGCAGCCATAGGGTGTGCAGAAATCGAGCGGCCTGTCTTCACCGATACCGTGATTTCGGATCTCAGCAAGGGTGGGCACGTAGCGGTCTTCCGTCTCCGCGAGGACGAGGTCATCCAGTCCGCCATAGACCTTGTTGGTGCTGGCGAAGATCACCGGAACGGCTCGGCCCGTCTGCCGAACCGCTTCGAGAACATTGATGCTGCCGCGGGCATTCACCTCGAAGTCGTCCAGCGGCTGGCTCAGGCTTGTGGTCACTGCCGTCTGTGCCGCGAGATGGAAGACAGCGTCTGCGTCCTTCAGGACCGGCATGATGCCGTAGAGGTCGCGGATGTCGGCCGGAGCCGCATGCACGCGGTCACCGTGGCGCTCGCGCAGCCATGAAAGGTTCTGGTCCACACCGGCGCGGCTCAGATTGTCGAGGATGACGACGTCTCGCCCTTCCGACAGGAAGCTTTCCGCCAGATTGCAGCCGATGAAGCCGGCGCCGCCTGTGATCACGATGGGCTTGTGCCCGCTCTTGATCAGCGGGCTCCCGACCTGGCTGATGGACTTGACCTTGCTCACGCCGCCCTCCGTCAGGAGCCGAGCGAGAAGCTTGGGTTGGCCCTGATGATCGGCGATGCCGAGATGATAGTGTCTGGGATCGAACCACAGTCCCTCCTGGACCGGGACGGTCGGTGCGACATCCTCGAAGCCATACCAGTACACCCGGTCTGCAGGGACAGAAAGCGCTTGGCTGAAGCGCCGAACCTGCTCCATCTCGTCGTTGCGCCAGGTGGAGTATCCGGTCTCCGTCACCCAGATTTCGGACGCGCGGTTGTGCCGGTCGAGGATCGCCCGCATTTCACCGAGATGCAGATCCCAACCACCCCAGCTGGCTTCTTCGCTGTCCCAGGTGCCGGGAAATCCATGAAAGCCGACGGCGTCGACCACCGAGAGCACACCGCGCTCGCCCATCAGGTTGAGCCAATAAGGATCGAAGGGGCACGGCCCACCGAGCACGGCCTTCCAGCCTCGCTGCTGCACCCAGTAGGCCGCGCCGCCCACCATCTCGCAGAACAGGTCGAATTCCTGGTCTTCGCGCCAGTCCCAATCCAACAGGTTGTTCGGCTCGTTCCACAGCTCGACATGGGAAAAATGCTGTCCATAGCGCGTCAGGACGTGGTCGATGAAATCGGCATAATCCTTCAGGACACGCGGCGCACCGGAGGACTTTCCGGTACGCGACAGGGACGGCGGTGTGTAGTGAATGCAAGGCAGGAGATCGATGCGGCTTCCAAGTGTCGGAATTAGCCAGTCGAACCAGGCCTCTCCCCCAGGGCTCAGATACTCAGCCCAGGAGAGATGGGTGCGAAGGTGCTGCGCGCCGGTAGCCGTCAGATGTTCCAGCACGCGTGCCGTTCGCTCATATTCGCCCGGCCTGAACCATTCAACGAAGCCAAAGGCGCTATCACGCGGCTGAGCCGCATCGCTCCTCATGAAACAAGTCCCCGAGCTTCGAGCTGCTCGCGCATCTCGCGACCCCTGTCGATCGCTCCCACCTCGCGCACCCAGGCTGCGAAAGGCTCTAAGCTGTCCTCCAATCGGTGCTGTGGCTCGAAGCCGAGCAAGTCGCGTGCCTTGCTGATATCGGCGAAGCAGTTGCGGATGTCGCCGGCGCGCATCTTGCCAAGGATTTCCGGCTGCAAGTGCGGAACGTCCATTGCTTCTGCCAGCAATCGTGCGACTTCCGCGATCTCATAGGCCTGGCCACTGCCGATGTTGATGACATGGCCGGCGGCCTGCGGTTTCTCGAAGGCGAGGCGGAAGGCCCGGGCCACGTCGAGCACATGCACAAAGTCGCGCTTCTGCTGGCCGTCTTCGAAGATGGTGGGGCGCTCGCCATTGGCGAGTCGGGAGGCAAAGTTGACCAGCACACCGGTATAGGGGTTGGACAGAGCCTGACCGGTGCCAAAAACGTTGAACAGCCGAAGCGCGCTCGCTTCGATGCCATAGGCTTCGCCGAAGATCAGCACTGCACGCTCCTGCGCATATTTCGTCAGTGCATAGATCGAGGCGAGGTCGACCGGCTTTTCCTCATCCGTCGGGATCGGCGTGAGGCGCTCACCCTGTGGCCCGACGGGGGACCATTGGGCCTGTTTCAGCCGCTGGGCCTGACGTCGGATGCGATCGTACCTCTGCCCCTGATCGCCAAGATACAGTCCTTCCCCGTAGACGCTCATCGAGGAGGCCACCACGATCTTGCGGATCGGCTTGCCAATCATCGCTTCGAGCAGAACGGCTGTCCCCAGATCGTTGCCACCGACATAACGGGCGATTTCGTACATTGACTGTCCGACGCCGACTTCGGCAGCGAGATGAATAACCCCATCCACGCCCTCCAGAGCCGTCTCAACGGCGTCTCGGTCCCGCAAATCTGCGCGGATGACTTCGACCTCATCGGCCAGCGCTGCGCTGTGGTCGCCATGCACCTGATCGATCAAGGCATCGAGCACCCGGACCTCGTGATTTGCATGGAGAAGCTCGTCCACGACGTGGCGGCCGATGAACCCGGCGCCGCCGGTAACTAGAATTTTGGACACGTAAATCACCTGATCAGAAAGAGAATTTGGCTGCTGATTACCCGTCCCGAACTGGAGCTTCTGGTGATTGTTCCCGCGGCTTCTTCTTCAGCTGCATTTTCTTTGACTTCATCAACTTCATCTTCCTCCGGAACATTGCGCCCATGTTCCGGTTAGGCGGCCGATGAAGCAGAACAGGAAGAACCCGATGGATCAGCGCCTCGCTCCCCAGTCAAACCCGGCTCCAACCATGCAGGCAGTCGTCGTGACCGGTGCAGGCCAGATTGAGGTAAAGGACGTGCCGGTTCCCGAGCCTGGGGAAGGGGAGTTGAGGGTGCGGCTTGAAGGATGCGGGGTGTGCGCCTCGAACCTCGGTCCATGGTCGGGCCCGGATTGGATGACGTTTCCGACCGATCCAGGTGGCCTCGGCCACGAGGGGTGGGGCAAGGTTGATCAGATCGGACCTGGCGTTACCGGCTTCGAGGTCGGCGACCGCGTTGTTGTCCTCGCCGGCAAATCCTATGCGCAATACGACATTGCTCCGGCTACCCAGGCGGTCAAACTTCCAGACGCTCTGGCCGGGCAACCCTTTCCGGGAGAGCCACTGGGCTGCGCGATGAACATCTTCGACCGCAGCGAAATCAAGAGAGGCGACGTCGTCGCCATCGTCGGTGTGGGTTTCCTCGGTTCACTTCTGATCCAGCTGGCGGTGGACGCAGGCGCCCATGTTATTGCGATCTCGCGCCGCGCCTACTCTCTCGAAGTCGCTCGCCGAGCCGGTGCTCATGAGGTAATTGAGATGCGCGATCACTGGGAGATCATCGAGCAGGTGAGGAGCCTCACGGAAGGACGTTTCTGTGACGTTGTAATCGAGGCCGTCGGCAAGCAATGGCCCCTGGATCTCGCAGGAGAATTGACCCGCGAGCGCGGTCGCCTCGTGATTGCCGGCTATCACCAGGACGGTCCCCGCCAGGTCAACATGCAGATGTGGAACTGGCGCGGCCTCGACGTGATCAATGCTCACGAACGCGATCCGGCTGTCTACATGCATGGTATCCGCGAAGCCATCTATGCTGTCGCAAGCGGTCGATTGGATCCAGCCCCCTTCCTCACACACGAATACCCGCTCGACCGGCTGGACGAGGCGCTTGACGCGACACGCGATCGGCCAGACGGTTTCCTTAAGGCATGGGTTTATCTCTGATGGGAAAGGCCGAAATAACGCCGCTTCGTCTCGCCTTCCTCGGCACAGGATGGATCGGACGAAACCGCATGCAGGCGCTTATCTCTTCTGGTCTCGCCGAAGCCGTAGCCATTGCAGATCCTTCAGAGAAAATGCGCGAAGAGGCGATTGTTCTAGCGCCTGAAGCTGCGGCAGTGGAAACGGTGGACGAACTCCTTGCCTTTGAACCTGACGGTGTAGTGATTGCCACGCCAAGTGCCATGCACGCTGCGCAGGCAATCGAGGTACTGCAGCGGGGCATCCCCGTGTTCTGCCAGAAGCCCCTGGGCCGCAACGCGGCTGAGGTGGCCGCCGTTCTGGCGGCAGCGCGCTCGGCAGCCAGGTTGATCGGTGTCGATTTCTCCTACCGGAAAACCAGGGGGATCGGCATCATCCACGACATCCTTCGCAGCGGAGAACTCGGTGAGATCTTTGCCGTCGATCTTCAGTTTCATAATGCTTACGGGCCTGACAAGGATTGGTTCTACGATCGCAGCCAATCCGGTGGTGGTTGCGTGATGGATCTGGGAGTGCATCTTGTCGACCTGGCCCTCTGGATGCTGGACTGTAAGAGTATTACCCAGGTGCATAGCGCGCTGTATTCTGCGGGTCAGCTCCTGGCGCCCGGCGCTTCGCAAGTGGAGGACTACGCACTCGCCGAGCTTCGGACGGGGGGCGGGCAGGTTGTGAGATTGGCCTGTTCCTGGAAGGCCCATGCGGGCTGTGATGCAGTCATTCGAGTTGATTTTCAGGGCACGCAAGGCGGCGTCACCTTCTCCAATATTGGCGGCTCTTTCTATGATTTCGAGGCGCACAGGCATCGTTCGACGGCAACCGAGCCCCTGGCAGGTCCACCCGAGGACTGGGGTGGCAAAGCCGCGATCGCCTGGGCTCGTCAGCTGTTGGATAATGTCGCCTACGATGACGAGGCCGACCGAATTCTGCTCGTCGCACAGGTGCTCGACCGCATCTATCTTGGCCAATAAAAAAAGACCCCGCCGAAGCGGGGTCCAGGTGGGCGCCCTTGGGGCGGCCGGGGGAGGTTGGGTCGAGGGAACAATGATCTCCCTCATGAACCGGCGGGGTGGAGGATTGTTCCAGAGATGGAACCAAGAATCTTCGCATAGTGCTCTGGTGCGCTCAGAGTTGTTCCGTCTGCGCCCCGCTATTGGGCTTTGCCGGTCCCAGATCCGGCTTCTGGCCGAGCGGTTGCATCGGCTGCGAAACGAATTTTCCCTTACCATCGATAGACTGACCTTCGGACCAGCGTCCGGCTGCCGGTGCACTGCCGTCTTGCTGGAAGCCGAGGTAGGCGTAGCTGAATTCCTGCTTTTCCTGCTCCTGGGGGAAGCTGTTCGGGATCGGGAACGCGCCGGTGTGACCGCCGAGTTCCTCG
The DNA here is from genome assembly GCA_046294755.1 of Allorhizobium sp. Lineage (GTDB taxonomy): Bacteria > Pseudomonadota > Alphaproteobacteria > Rhizobiales > Rhizobiaceae > Allorhizobium. Next base: position 69,467 of record JBKBON010000001.1, read on the forward strand.
AGTGCCGCCATCCACTGGTTCTGGTGCATGGTGTCACGGGCGATCAGGTAGGACAGCATGTCCTTCATACCCGGGTCGTTGGTCATGTTGTAAAGGCGTGTTGCCAGTACGCGGCCCGTCGATTCCGCGGCAACATTGGCCGTCATGTCGGCTGCGATATTGCCGCTGGCATAGATATGCGACATGTCGAAAGGCACACCGTCGGAATCGACGGGCATGGCCGAGAGCCCTGCCGAGAGCAGGTTCTTCATGTTGATCCCACCAAGCACGCCGCCGCCCACGGGATCGGCCGCGATCTCTTCCTTCAGCGACAAGGGCGCCCCTTCGAGGTTCATGGCAACAGCTGTCGCCAGCATTTCGATATGACCGAGCTCCTCCGCAGCGGTGTTCATCAAGAGGTCACGAAACTTCGGATTCCCCCGGGCGCCGCAGGCCTGGAAAAAATACTGCATGGCGACGCGAATCTCGCCCTCCACGCCGCCGATGGCCTGTTGCAGCGCTCGGGCAAACAGCGGGTCTGGGGTCTCGACGCGAACGGGATATTGAAGTTTGTTGTCGGTGTAGAACATGGCGTATCTCCTCGTTTCAACGGCCGTCTAACAACACCTCTGTCGCCTTGTTCCTGATTTTCTTGCCATCAGGAGTAGAGTTATTGCTCGTCACGGGTCTTCAGCGAGTCCCCGAGGTTTCGCTTTTCAGGGTCCTGCAGATTTTCTCCCACCGCGTCCCGATCGACGTCCGGATTGTCTTTGGCGGGCATGTAGCCGCTGGGCCGGTTTTCTTGTGGCCCTTCCCAACGAGGCGATTGATCAGTGGTACCTGGTTTGCCGTCCTTCGGTGAATTCATACCCATGGCATGTCTCCTTGTTGCCGGTTTATGCTCTCACCAACTGCCGGCTTGGCGAACCGTTCCGCTGGAACATTTGATGCGGCCCTCTGTTTGCTGACCAGATGCAATGATGAGGTGATGATGGAAACCGCGGCGGTTAACGCGAAAAGACCACATGTCGTGATTGTGGGGGGCGGCTTCGGTGGCCTTGCCTGCGCTCAGGCCCTGGGCAATGCCGATATCAATGTGACGGTGATTGATCGCCGAAACCACAACCTTTTCCAGCCGCTCCTGTACCAGGTCGCGACTGCAGCCCTCTCGCCAGCCGATATATCCGAGCCCATTCGCCGCACGCTCGGCCGTTATCGCAACATCCATGTGGTCATGGCTGAAGTTCAATCGGTCGATGCGTCGGCAAAAGTGGTCATTCTGGAAGACGGTGGGAGGGTAGCCTTCGACTGCCTCGTGCTGGCAACGGGGTCGACGTACAACTACTTTGGTCATCAGGAGTGGCCAAAGCATGCGCCGGGACTGAAATCCATTCACGAAGCGCGTGACATCCGTCATAGGCTGCTTCTTGCCTTCGAGAAGGCGGAGCGCAGCACCGACGAAGATGAGCGCCGGCACCTCCTGACAAGTGTGGTTATCGGCGGCGGGCCAACGGGGGTGGAGATGGCAGGCGCAATCTCCGAGCTCGGCCGCTTCATGATCACACAGGACTTTCGCACACTCCGCGCCGATCAGTTGAAGGTGCTGCTGATCGAGGCTGGTCCGCGCATTCTCTCAACCTTCCCCGAGCCCCTTTCCAACTATGCATCCGACTATCTCTCCGGCATAGGTGTCGATATTCGCCTCAACACTCCCGTCGAGGAGGTCACCGCCAACGGCGTTCAGGTCGGAGGACGCCTTATCCCCGCCAGTTGCATCGTCTGGGGTGCCGGCGTTAAGGCATCCCCGGCCGCGGAATGGCTGGGGGTGGACCGCGGGCCCGGCGGACGTCTGCCCGTGGGGCCAGATCTCTCCGTCAACAACAGGCCCGGAATCTACGCGCTCGGCGATACGGCACTGGCTCTTGCCGAAGATGGCACCCCTCTGCCAGCCCTGGCACAGGTTGCCAAACAACAGGGGACCTTTCTGGGCCGCGCGTTGAAAGCGAACCTGTTGTCCGGCAAGCCCATGCCCGCGTTCAAGTTCAAGAATCGCGGCAATACGGCCGTCATCGGTCGGAATGCTGCGATCTTCGATTTCGGCAGCTGGCAACTGAAGGGACGGCTGGCCTGGTTCTTGTGGGCCATCGTGCACGTCTACCTTCTGGTGAACTTCGAGAAGCGGTTGTTGGTGAGCATTCAGTGGATCTGGCGCTATTCCACCCGTCAGCGCGGTGCGCGTGTCATCGATGAAAAAGCTGTCTCTCTGGTGACTCCTGAAGTGGCAGCCGAGGCTAATTAAATACGTTACCTCACCATGTAAGTTCCTGCTGGACATGGCGTCGTCGCCTCTATAATAGGTAATGATATTACATAACCACAAGATCGAGGCTTGACCGGCGGGGTCTGCAGGTCCTATGCAAGCAGCTGACGGTTCCCCGACGGATGACTCCGAGGGGATTAATAGGGAACACGGTGAGGAAGACCCAAAAGGGACCGAGACCGTGGCTGCCCCCGCAACTGTAAGCGGATTGCTGTCCATTCTTGCGGCGCATATGCGCCGGGCCACTGCGGGAAACCGTGGGAAGGCAAATGGAACGGCGCATATCCGTGAGCCAGGAGACCTGCCGTCAAGTGTTGAAACCGAAGCGGACGGGGTGTTCCGATGGATACGAACTGGCTTATGCGCGGCGCCCATGGGCGCTTGGACCACATGCCATTTTGCCTCCGGAGAAATCCTGCGGAGGACTGGCATGCAATTCCTTCCAGATCATGAGCCGTTGCGGCCGGCCATCGGCTGCATCTATGTGATTTCTGACGGCTGCCTTTTGCCGGAGGCATCTCCATGAGTTGCAGCAGCAGGGGATGCCCCATCAGGGTCACCGACGTCGGCTGGGGTCCAAAGCCCTCCCACTATCTCGTTCGTGGCGTATCCTTCGATCTGGATGCTGGCGACCGGCTGGCAATTGTCGGACCAAACGGCGCCGGCAAGACCACGCTTCTCCGCTGCCTCTATCGCGGCGTAAATCCGCTTGAGGGTCGGATTGAGATCGATGGCCAGGACATATGGCAGCTTAACGCTCGTCAGGTCGCGCGCCGCGTGGCCGTCGTTCTCCAGGAGATGCCGGGAGATTTCCCATTTACCGTTCGAGATGTGGTGATGATGGGCCGCGTCCCATGGCGTGAAGGTCTGGCCGGATGGAACGATCAGGATCGCGCTGAGGCCGAGCATGCGCTCGACCACCTCAACCTGTTGCGCCTTGCAAACCGGCAGTTCTCGACACTCTCCGGCGGCGAGAAGCAGCGCGTCCTCGTCGCCCGGGCGCTGGCCCAGAAACCCGAGATCCTTATCCTTGACGAGCCGACCAATCACCTCGACATCCGCCATCAGCTCGAAATTCTCGATCTGCTCGGCACCTTGAACCTGACGATCATCACCACACTCCATGACATCAATCTGGCAGCGGACTTCGCGACCCACGTCGCGCTGATGCATGATGGTCGAATGACGGCCTTTGGCGCCCCGGAGCATGTTCTGACCGAGCAGGCCCTCTCCGGAACCTTTGGCGTTCTGGCCGCCCGGCAGCAGGCGGAAGGGGGCCGTCCCCGACGTTTCTCATTCTCTCTTGCTGTTAGTTGACTTTGAAAGGACCTATACCATGGCCATCCGCTTGCTCTTGTCCGCCACACTTTTCGCATCGGTCTTCGCCACCTCCTCCGCCTTCGCCTATCCAGTGACGGTGAAGAGCTGCAACCGGGACGTCACCTTCGACGCAGCCCCCGCCCGCGCCGTTTCCAACGACGTCAATCTGACCGAGATGATGCTGGCTCTGAAGTTGCAGGATCGAATGGTCGGCTACACCGGCATTTCCGGCTGGAAGACGCTCGATGAGGGATTGCGCGAAGGCGTGAAGGAACTGCCGGAACTGTCGCCGAAATATCCGACCAAGGAAGTGCTGCTCAACGCCGACGCCGATTTCTATTTCGCAGGCTGGAACTACGGCATGAAGGTTGGTGGCGAAGTGACCCCGGAGACGCTCGAGCCTTTCGGCATCAAGGTCTACGAACTGACCGAATCCTGTATTCACATCATGTCCAAAGACAAGCCGTCGATGGAGGACATGTTCGTCGACCTGCTCAACCTCGGCAAGATTTTCGATGTCGAGGACCGCGCGCAAGCCTTGGTGGAGGGCTACCGCAAGGAACTCGATGCAATCACCACGCGGATCGGCGGCATCGAAAAGCCCGTGCGCGTCTTCGTCTATGATTCTGGCACCGAGAAGCCCTTCACCTCCGGCCGCTTTGGCATTCCGACGGCCATGATCGAGGCGGCTGGTGGAACGAATATCATGGAGGACGTGGAAAAGAGCTGGACCGAGGTCTCCTGGGAGCCGGTCATCGAACGCAATCCCGAGGTGGTCGTCATCGTCAACTATGGTGACGTGACCGCCGAACAGAAGATCGCCTTCATGAAGGAAAACCCGGCCTTCAAGAACCTTGATGCGGTCAAGCAGGATCGTTTCGTCGTGCTTGAATATGTCGAGGCGACCCCTGGTCCCCGCAATGTCCAGGCAATCGATCGCCTGGCGAATGCATTCCACCCGCGCAACATGTAACGCCTGAGGCGGGGCCGGTTTCGGTCCCGCCTGGCAAGGATTTCGAGACAGCATGATGCAGCGTCGAATGGTTCTCTGGGCTGCCCTGGCTTTCATGCTGCTGGCCCTGTGCGTGACGGCCGGCGTGTCATTGGGATCCGCCCCCATTCCGGTCGAGACAGTCTGGTCGATCCTGATCAACAAGATGGCGCCGGGCACTTTTGAGCCGACGTGGTCAGCCGGGCGCGAAAGCATCGTCTGGGACGTTCGCTTTCCGCGAACCATTTTGGCCGGCCTAGTCGGTGCCGGCCTGGCGACGGTCGGTGCCGTCCTGCAATCCGTGACGCGCAACCCCTTGGCGGATCCCCATCTGCTGGGCGTTTCCTCTGGCGGGGCGCTGGGCGCAATCATCGCGCTGCTCCACACCGGTCTGATCTTTGGCCTGGTGACGGTTCCGCTCTTTGCCTTCGCCGGATCCCTTCTGGCAACGCTGGCGGTCGTGGCCGTTACCCGCTTTACCGGGGCGGGTGCGGACCGCCTGGTCCTCTCGGGCGTAGCAATCGCATTTGTGGCAACCTCGCTCGGGAATCTCGCCATCTTTCTTGGCGATCCCCGGGCCGCGCACACCGTTGTCTTCTGGATGCTCGGCGGCCTGGGACTCGCTCAGTGGTCACATCTGATCTATCCCGTGGCGGTGCTCGCCATCTGTCTGGTCTTTCTTGTCGTGCGCGCGCGTGAGATCAATGCCATGGCCATGGGGGACGAGACTGCAGCGACGCTCGGCGTCCCCGTTGCGCGCTTCCGCGCTGAACTCTTCGTCGTCACCGCGCTGTTGACCGGCGTCATGGTCGCCTTTTCCGGCGCCATCGGTTTCGTCGGTCTGCTGGTCCCGCATTTCGTCCGACTGATTGCGGGCAGCGACAATATTCGCGTCATTCCCTTGTCGGCGCTGTCCGGTGCCGTCATTCTTATCCTCGCCGACATCGTCTCGCGGACGATCATGGCGCCGGAGGATGTCCCGATCGGAGTGATTACCGGCCTCGTTGGCGGCCTCGCCTTCATTCTCCTTCTGCGTCGTCGATAGTTTTACGCTCGGCTATTGCTCCCGTTTCGTTTTGGCCTAGACTGAAGAAAAACGAAAAGGGGAGGGCTGACATGATGTTTTCGGCAAGGCAGGCGGAGATCCTGGCTCTGGCGAAAGAGCAGGGCCGGGTTCTGGTGGATGAACTTGCGGCTCGGTTTGCCGTCACGCCTCAGACAATTCGTAAGGATCTGAACGACCTTTGCGATGGACGCGCCTTGAATCGCATCCATGGGGGCGCCGTTTTTCCCAGCGGAAACGAAAACGTCAAATATGAAGCGCGCCGCTCAATGGCGGCAACCGAGAAACAGGCCATCGGTCGGGCCGCCGCCGATCTGATCCCCGACAATTCCTCGCTCTTCATCAATATAGGCACGACCACCGAAGCGGTGGGCGACGCCCTCGTTGACCATAAAGAGTTGATGGTCATCACGAATAATATCAACGTCGCCAACCGTTTGCGCGTCTTCCCTTCAATCGAGGTGGTGATTGCCGGTGGAGTTGTTCGGGGCTCGGACGGAGGTATCGTGGGAGAGGCGGCCGTCGATTTCATCCGCCAGTTCAAGGTGGATTTCGCCGTCATTGGCGTATCGGCGATCGACGCGGATGGTGCCCTCCTGGATTTCGATTTCCGCGAAGTGAAAGTGGCTCAGGCAATCATTGCCAACGCACGCCACGTTATCCTGGTTTCCGACGCCTCGAAATTCGAACGCACCGCGCCCGTTCGCATCGGTCACATCTCACAAGTCCACACTTTTATCACCGATCACTGTCCTTCGGACAGCATCCGCGTGATTTGCGCGGACCGCGATGTACGCCTGATCGAAACCGCCCCGTTCAACGGGGATCCAGATTCCGAATAAGTTTCGTTTGACATTCGTTTAAATTTCGAAAAATATACTCGCACTTTCGCAATGGCAGCAAATGCTGCAGGTGCGAACATGCGGAGGAACGATGTCGGGGCAGCCAATTTACGATCTGTTTGTGATCGGGGGCGGAATCAACGGATGTGGGATCGCGCGCGACGCGGCCGGCCGTGGCTACTCCGTCGCCCTGGCTGAAATGAACGATTTCGCCTCTGGCACGTCTTCTGGCGCAACCAAGCTGATCCATGGCGGCTTGCGCTATCTTGAACATTACGAATTCCGCCTCGTGCGTGAGGCTCTGATGGAGCGCGAAGTCCTCTGGGCAATGGCGCCGCATGTCATCTGGCCGCTGCGTTTCGTCCTGCCTTTCCAGAAGGGCGGCATCCGTCCGGCCTGGCTCATCCGCCTCGGCCTTTTTCTTTATGACAATCTTGGCGGCCGCAAACTGCTGCCCCCAACAAAGACGCTAGACCTGCGGCGCGACCCCGCCGGAAAGCCTCTGAAGCCTGTCTTCTCGAAGGCTTTCGAATATTCCGACGGTTGGGTCGATGACGCCCGTATGGTTGTTCTCAACGCTCGCGATGCCCAGATTCGTGGCGCAACGATCCTGAGTCGCGCGCGCGTCGTGTCTGCTCATCGCGAAGATGGTCATTGGGTGGTGACCACGAAATCGCAGCGTGATGGCTCGGTCGTGACGCACAAGGCACGCATGTTGATCAACGCCGCTGGCCCTTGGGTCGATCAGGTCCTGGCTGGCGCTTTCGGCCGCAACAACGTCCACAATGTCCGCCTTGTCCAGGGAAGCCATATCGTGGTCCGCAAGAAGTTCACCGACCCGCGGGCCTACTTCTTCCAGAATCCGGACAATCGCATCATTTTCGCCATCCCCTATGAAAATGAGTTCACGCTGATCGGCACGACGGACCGTGACTATACGGAAGACCCAAAGGATGTTCGCATCAGTCCCGAGGAGGTGAACTACCTCTGCGACGCGGCGAGTGAGTATTTCCAGGAGCCGGTTCGCGCCGAGGATATCGTCTGGAGCTATTCTGCGGTTCGTCCGCTCTTTGATGATGGCGCCTCGAAGGCCCAGGAAGCCACCCGCGACTACGTGTTGAAAATTGAAGGCACGGCCGGCGACGCACCTTTGCTCAATGTCTTTGGCGGCAAGCTGACGACCTATCGTCGCCTCGCGGAGCACGCGCTGGAAAAGATCGGCGAAGCTATCGGTGAAAAGGGCACGCCCTGGACTGCGGGTAGCCGTCTGCCGGGTGGCGATTTCGCCGCCACGGCCTTCGAACAAACGGTCGCCGATCTTCTGAAGGGCTATCCCTTCCTGAAGCGCGACCACGCCGAGCGTCTGATCCGTTGCTACGGTACGGATTCAAAGGCGATCCTGGGCAAGGCAAGAAGTGCGGCCGATCTCGGTCGCCATTTTGGCGGCACGCTTTATGAGGCGGAAGTCCGCTGGCTCGTCGAACAGGAATGGGCGGTCACGGCTGAAGACGTGCTGTGGCGCCGAACGAAACAGGGTCTGTTCCTGACGCCAGAGGAGGCGAAGGGGCTGGATGCCTATCTGGGGATGCTGGCGGCGGCCTGATCGCCCATCCCACTGAAATAGACCGACGGTTTGGAGGAGGCCCGAGGACATATGTTGGAACTGCGTAAAGTCTCGAAAATGGCGGGAGGTGAATATCACATTCACCCGACCGATCTGACATTGCAGCGGGGTACGCTCAATGTCCTGCTCGGGCCCACGCTTTCGGGCAAGACATCGCTGATGCGCCTGATGGCAGGCCTCGACAAGCCGACTTCCGGAACCGTTCATTTCGACGGCAAGGATGTCACCGGCATGCCGGTCCAGAAGCGCAATGTCGCGATGGTCTACCAGCAGTTCATCAATTATCCGGCCCTGACCGTCTATGAAAACATTGCCTCGCCGATGCGGGTCGCCGGCAAGGATGCCGCGACAATCGATCGCGAGGTCCGCAAAGCCGCTGACCTGCTCAGGCTGACGCCATACCTGGAGCGGACACCGCTTAACTTGTCCGGGGGCCAGCAGCAGCGCACCGCGCTTGCCCGCGCCATTGTCAAGAACGCTACTCTCGTCCTGCTGGACGAGCCGCTTGCCAATCTCGATTACAAGCTTCGCGAGGAACTGCGTGAGGAGCTACCAAAGATCTTTGCCGAATCAGGCGCGATCTTTGTCTATGCCACCACCGAACCCTCGGAAGCCCTCTTGCTGGGCGGCAACACAGCAACACTCTCGGAAGGGCGCATCACCCAGTTCGGCCAGACGATCGACGTCTATCGCCGCCCTCTGGATCTGCTGACAGCGAAAACTTTCGCCGATCCGCCGCTCAACACCATTTCTCTGGTCAAGCGAGGCGGAAGCTTCGAGCTCGAAGGCCAGCCGGTTCTCGGCGTGCCCGCCCATCTCGCCATGATCGCCGATGGAGCAGTGACAGTCGCCTTCCATCCGCATCATCTGTCTCTCGTCGCACTCCCCTCGGCTCTGCCGATGCGCGCGCGCACCCTGGTGTCGGAAATCGCCGGCTCTGAAAGCTTCATTCATGTCGAATACGGCACCGCCCGCTGGGTCTGTCTTGCGCACGGCATTCACGATATCGATCCCGATCGCGAGATCGAGGTCTTCATCGACACCCGTCACCTGATGGCGTTCGGCGCCGACGGCAAGGCGCTCGGCGCGCCGGCCGAACTGGCCGCGTGAGGAGCAACGTCATGGCACGCATCAATCTCGATCATATCCGCCACGCCTACTCTCCTGCTGCTCGTGCGGCTGGCGACTACGCTTTGAAGGAAGTCCATCACGAATGGGACGACGGAGGCGCCTACGCGCTGCTGGGTCCCTCGGGCTGCGGCAAGACCACGCTCCTCAACATCATTTCGGGCCTCATTCATCCCTCGGATGGCCGCATCCAGTTTGATGGCGTCGACGTGACGAACCTGCCGACGGCAGCCCGCAACATTGCCCAGGTCTTTCAGTTTCCGGTCGTCTACGACACGATGACCGTCTACGAGAACCTCGCCTTTCCGCTGCGTAATCGCCATGTCGCGGAAGATCAGGTCAACAAGCGGGTCAACGAGATCCTCGACATGATCGACCTGCAGCCCATGGCGAAAAAGCGCGCCCAGGGTCTGACTGCCGACCAGAAGCAGAAGATCTCCCTCGGCCGCGGTCTTGTGCGGTCGGATGTCAATGCGATCCTCTTTGACGAGCCGCTGACGGTGATCGATCCGCATATGAAATGGGTGCTGCGCTCGCAGCTCAAGCGTCTACATCGGCAGTCGGGTTTCACCATGGTCTATGTCACCCATGACCAGACCGAAGCGCTCACCTTCGCCGATAAGGTCGTCGTCATGTATGACGGCCAGATTGTCCAGATCGGCACACCGGCCGAGTTGTTTGAGCGTCCAAGCCACACCTTCGTCGGCTATTTCATCGGTTCGCCGGGCATGAATGTGATGCCGGCCAAGGTGAGTGGCGCAACCGCCATCATTGGCGATCAGACGGTAAACCTTCCGGGAACGCCCAAACTGTCCGGGCAGGGCAAGATCGAGCTCGGCATCCGCCCCGAATTCCTGCGTCTCGGACGCGAAGGCATGCCCGTAACCGTCGCAAAGGTCGAGGATATTGGACGCCAGAAGATCGTGCGCGCCAATTTTGCGGGGAACGCACTGTCAATCGTGGTGTCCGAGGATGCAGAGATCCCTGCGGATCCGAAAGTAACGTTTGTCCCCGAAGGCGTCGGCATCTTCGCCGATTCCTGGCGCGTAGGCATGGAGGGCTGACCCATGGAAAAGACATGGAACAACAAAGCCTGGTTCATGGTGATTCCGGTTCTGGTGCTGGTAGCCTTCTCGGCTGTCATCCCGCTGATGACCGTCGTCAATTATTCCGTCCAGGACACCTTCGGAAACAATCAGTTTTTCTGGGCTGGCACCGACTGGTTCTCTGAGATTCTCTCGTCCGACCGATTCTGGGATGCGCTCGGACGCAACCTCATCTTCTCCATGATCATTCTCGCGATCCAGGTGCCACTTGGCATCTTCATTGCCCTCAACATGCCGAAAACGGGATTGGGCGTACCGGTCTGCCTCGTCCTTATGGCCTTGCCGCTGCTCATTCCGTGGAATGTCGTAGGCACCATCTGGCAGGTCTTTGGCCGCGTCGACATTGGTCTTCTCGGCTATTCGCTCAACGCTCTGGGCTTCGACTACAACTACACGCAGAACCCGATCCACGCCTGGGTCACCATCATCGTGATGGATGTCTGGCACTGGACGAGCCTCGTCGTACTGCTCTGCTATGCTGGTCTCGTCTCGATCCCGGATGCCTATTATCAGGCCGCAAAGATCGACGGCGCATCGCGCTGGTCCGTGTTCCGCTTCATTCAGCTGCCCAAGATGAAGCGCGTGCTGCTGATCGCCGTGCTGTTGCGCTTCATGGATAGTTTCATGATCTACACCGAGCCCTTCGTCCTGACGGGCGGCGGCCCGGGCAATTCGACCACCTTCCTCTCGATCGACCTCGTCAAGATGGCGGTCGGCCAGTTCGACCTCGGTCCGGCGGCGGCAATGTCGATCATCTACTTCCTGATCATCCTCGCGCTGTCCTGGGTTTTCTACACCGTCATGACCAACAGTGACGCGAAGGGCTGAGGAGATAATCATGAAAAGCACTGATAACCGCACTGGCCTCGGCTTTCTGGTTCCCACAATCTACATCATCTTTCTGCTCCTGCCGATCTATTGGCTCGTCAACATGAGCTTCAAGACGAATGCGGAGATCACGGGCGCCTTCTCTCTCTGGCCCGTCAACCCGACACTTGCCAATTACGCGGTGATCTTTACCGATCCGTCGTGGTACAAGGGCTACATCAACTCGATCATCTATGTGTGCATGAACACTGTGATCGCGGTCGCCGTCGCACTGCCGGCAGCCTATGCCTTCTCACGGTATCGCTTCCTCGGTGACAAGCATCTGTTCTTCTGGCTGCTGACCAACCGCATGGCGCCGCCGGCCGTCTTCGCGCTGCCCTTCTTCCAGCTATACTCTGCCTTCGGCCTCATCGACACGCATATCGCCGTTGCCATCGCGCACTGCCTGTTCAACGTGCCGCTCGCTGTCTGGATCCTCGAAGGCTTCATGTCCGGCGTGCCGAAGGAAATCGACGAAACCGCCTATATCGACGGCTATTCCTTCCCGAAGTTCTTCGTGAAGATATTCATGCCGCTGATCGCCTCGGGCATCGGTGTCGCCGCCTTCTTCTGCTTCATGTTCTCGTGGGTCGAGCTTCTGATTGCCCGTACTCTTACAACAACAGATGCCAAGCCGATCGCCGCCATCATGACTCGGACGGTTTCTGCCTCCGGCATGGACTGGGGCGTGCTGGCCGCAGCCGGCGTGCTCACGATCATCCCCGGTGCACTCGTGATCTATTTCGTCCGCAATTACATCGCCAAGGGCTTCGCCCTGGGCCGCGTCTGAGGAGGCTTCAATGAACTTTACATGGATGGCCTGGACGCTGCCGACCACGATATTCTTCCTCGTGATCTTCGGCCTGATCCTGTCGATGGCGATCTGGGAATACCTGTCGCCGGGCGGCAATCCACGCACCGGCATACTGCGCTTCGAAACCACCCGCGGCGACCGTCTCTTCGTGTCGCTGCTCGGTTCGGCTTTCATCAATCTCGCTTGGCTCGGTCTGGTTGGACCGAACCTGTGGTGGGCTCTCGCCCTGTCAGTGGTCTACGCCATCGGCGTTTTCCGCTTCGTCTAGGGCAAGACAAGATGGATGGCGGCGGGAGGTCGCCATCCTAGAGACTGAAACCTGAATGCAATCGCAACCTTAGGGAGGACATAATGCGAAAGCACCTTTTGACGACGACGGCCGCCATGCTTCTGGCAATGACGGGCGTAGCCTTCGCCGACATGGAAGCGGCGAAGAAGTTCCTGGACGCGGAAGTCGGTGACATGTCGGCACTGGACCGTGCCAGCCAGGAAGCCGAAATGCAGTGGTTCATCGATGCCGCGAAGCCTTTCGCCGGCATGGAGATCAAGGTCGTTTCCGAAACCATCACCACGCATGAATATGAATCGAAGGTCCTTGCTCCGGCCTTCACCGCCATCACCGGCATCAAGATCACCCACGACCTGATCGGTGAAGGTGACGTCGTCGAAAAGCTGCAGACTCAGATGCAGTCGGGCGAGAACATCTACGACGCCTACATCAATGACTCCGACCTTATCGGCACCCACTGGCGCTACCAGCAGGTCCGCAACCTGACCGACTGGATGGCGAACGAAGGCAAGGACGTCACAAGCCCCACCCTCGACATCGACGACTTCATCGGCAAGTCCTTCACGACCGCTCCGGATGGCAAGCTTTATCAGCTGCCGACCCAGCAGTTCGCAAACCTCTATTTCTTCCGCTACGACTGGTTCAACGACGAGAAGAACAAGGCCGACTTCAAGGCGAAGTACGGCTACGACCTCGGCGTTCCGGTCAACTGGTCGGCTTATGAGGACATCGCCGAATTCTTCACCGGTCGCGAAATCGACGGCAAGAAGGTCTTCGGCCACATGGACTACGGCAAGAAGGACCCGTCGCTCGGCTGGCGCTTCACCGACGCCTGGCTCTCTATGGCTGGCAACGGCGACAAGGGCATCCCGAACGGCCTTCCGGTCGATGAGTGGGGCATCAAGGTCGACGAAAACTCGCGTCCGGTCGGCTCCTGCGTCGCCCGCGGTGGCGACACCAACGGCCCGGCCTCCGTCTACGCCATCGAGAAGTATCTCGAATGGATGAAGAAGTATGCTCCTCCGGCTGCCCAGGGCATGACCTTCTCCGAATCCGGTCCGGTGCCGTCGCAGGGTGAAATCGCCCAGCAGATGTTCACCTACACCGCCTTCACCGCTGACTTCGTCAAGGAAGGCCTGCCGGTCGTCAACGAGGACGGCACGCCGAAGTGGCGCTTTGCTCCGAGCCCGCATGGCGTCTACTGGAAGGACGGCATGAAGCTCGGTTATCAGGATGCCGGATCCTGGACGCTGATGAAGTCCACTCCTGAAGACCGTGCCAAGGCCGCTTGGCTCTACGCCCAGTTCGTCACCTCGAAGACCATCGACGTGAAGAAGAGCCATGTCGGCCTGACCTTCATCCGTCAGTCGACCCTCGATCATCCGTCCTTCACCGAGCGTGCTCCGAAGCTCGGCGGTCTGGTCGAATTCTACCGCTCGCCGGCTCGCCTGCAGTGGTCGCCGACCGGCACCAACGTTCCTGACTATCCGAAGCTGGCTCAGCTCTGGTGGCAGGCCATCGGTGACGCTTCTTCCGGCGCCAAGACCGCCCAGGAAGCCATGGACTCGCTCTGCGCTGAGCAGGAAAAGGTCCTTGAGCGTCTCGAACGCGCTGGAGTTCAGGGCGACATCGGTCCGAAGCTCGCCGAGGAAAAGACCCTCGAAGAGTGGAATGCCGATGCTGTGGCCAAGGGCAATCTCGCTCCGCAGCTGAAGATCGAGAACGAGAAGGAACAGCCGATCACCGTCAACTATGACGAACTGGTCAAGAGCTGGCAGAAGTGATCGGGTCCACGACCTGATCCATTGACAACCGCCGGGGCGAAATCTACGCCCCGGCTTCTTCACTTAAGGAGTTTGAGCCTGATGAGCGGTTACATTCTGGCCATCGACCAAGGAACGACCTCGACCCGCTCGATGATCTTCGATCACGAGATGCATATCGTCGGCGTCGCCCAGCAGGAGTTCACCCAGCATTTCCCGGATTCGGGCTGGGTCGAGCATGATGCGGACGAGATCTGGCAGACTGTGCTGGCGACCATCGAGAAAGCGCTCTCCGCCGCCAACATCAAGATCGGTGATATCACCGCGATCGGCATCACCAACCAGCGCGAAACCGTCGTCGTCTGGGACCGCGCCACCGGCAAGCCTGCTCACCGCGCCATTGTCTGGCAGGACCGCCGGACCGCACGCTTCTGCGATGAGCTCAAGCAGAAGGGGCTGGAGCCGCTTTTCACGCAAAAGACCGGCCTGCTGCTCGACCCCTATTTCTCCGGCACGAAGCTGTCCTGGCTCTTGAAGAACGTCGACGGCTTGAAGGCGCGCGCCGAAAACGGCGAGATCTGCTTCGGCACGGTCGACAGCTGGCTCATCTACAAGCTCACCGGCGGCAAGGTCCATGCGACCGACGCGACCAATGCCTCGCGTACGCTGATCTACGACATCGGCGAAAACCGCTTTGATGACGAGCTTCTGTCCATCCTGGAAATCCCGCGCGCCATGCTGCCGGAGGTCAAGGACTGCGCCGACGATTTCGGCATCACGGATGCGGCGGTGCTGGGCGCCGAAATCCCGATCCTCGGCGTCGCCGGTGATCAGCAGGCAGCCGTGATCGGCAATGCGTGCTTCGAGCCGGGCATGATGAAGTCGACCTATGGCACCGGCTGCTTCGCGCTTCTGAACACCGGCCCCGATCGCGTCGCCTCGTCCAACCGCCTGCTGACGACGATCGCCTACCGCATGAATGGCGAGACGACCTATGCGCTCGAAGGCTCAATTTTCATCGCCGGCGCCGCCGTCCAGTGGCTCCGCGACCAGATGGGCTTCGTGAAGGTCGCCTCGGAAACGGATGCGCTCGCCAGCAAGGCCGATCCCCATCAGCGTGTCTATCTCGTGCCTGCCTTCACCGGCCTTGGTGCACCCCATTGGGATGCCGATGCCCGTGGTGCGATCTTCGGCCTGACGCGTGGAACGGGTCCGGCAGAATTTGCCCGCGCCGTGCTCGAAAGCGTCGCCTACCAGACCCATGACCTCCTGGAGGCGATGAAGAAGGACTGGAACGGCAGCGCGTCGAAGACGGTGCTCCGCGTCGATGGCGGCATGGTCGCCTCCGACTGGACGATGCAGCGTCTGGCCGACATTCTGGCGGCCCCCGTCGATCGCCCCGTGGTTCTCGAAACCACCGTTCTCGGTGCCGCCTGGCTCGCCGGCTCCCGCGCGGGTCTCTGGCCCGACCAGAAGGGCTTTGCCGCCACCTGGAAGCGCGATCGCCGTTTCGAACCCGGCATGGACGCCGGCGAACGCGATGCGGCGATCGCCGGCTGGCAGGACAGCGTCTCGCGCTGCCTGACGACGCGCTAAACGCTCAGTCGATCAGCGAGACCAGCGTCTCCAGCCGGTCGGCATCCTTGGGCAGCTTGTCCTGACGCAGGCGAGCGATGCGGGGGAACCGCATCGCGACCCCCGACTTGTGCCGGGTCGACCGCGCAATTCCCTCGAATGCCACCTCCACGACGAAGCCGTGCTCCGGCTCGGCCCGCAGCGCCCGCACCGGGCCGTAACGGTCCACCGTGTTGTTGCGCACGAAGCGATCTAGCACCTCCAGCTCCTCGTCGGTAAAGCCGAAATAGGCCTTGCCGACCGGCACCAGAACATCCCCTTCGCCGGGAACGGCCGTCCACACCCCAAAGGTGAAGTCGGAATAGTAGCTGGACCGCTTCCCATGTCCGCGCTGAGCATACATCAGCACGGCGTCCGCATTCATCGGGTCGCGTTTCCACTTGAACCATGGTCCCTTGGCGCGTCCTGCCTGATAGCTACTGTCCAGCCGCTTCAGCATCACGCCTTCGATCACAGGATCTGGTGGGGCGGCGCGAAGCTGTTCGAGTTCCTCCCAGGTTGAGAAGGGAACGAGCGGCGAAAGATCGAAACGGCGCGGCTCCAGCTGATCGACGAGAGCACTGAGCCGTTCACGTCTCGCCAGGAAGGTTTCCGGCCGCACATCCAGATCGCCATCGAACAGAATGTCATAGGCGCGGATGAACACCGGATAGTCGTCCAGCATCTTCGCCGTGACCGTCTTGCGATTGAGCCGCTGCTGGAGGTCGGAAAAGGTGCGCGTCGGTGCATTGGTCCGCGACGTGCCGCCAACCAGAAGCTCGCCGTCGATCACGCCATTGAACTGCGCGGCCTCGATCACATCGGGGAAGGCTCCCGAGATTTCGTCGCCCGAGCGGGAATAAAGCCGGCTTTTTCCCCCGGAGCAGGAAAGCTGCACACGAATCCCGTCCCATTTCCATTCCGCGGCGAAGTCTTGCGGATCGAGATTGGGAAGATCCCTGTCCTCGATCGGCGTCGAGAGCATGACCGAATGGAAGATCGCCGGCGTCGACAGGACAGGCTTGTCGACCTTGTCCTCCAGCCAGGCGAACAGCTCAGTATAGGGCGGCTTCAACCCGTGCCAGAGCCCCTCGATATCGACGACATCCTTGCCGCCATAGAGAGCGAGCGCCTGCTTGGCGAGACGCGTCGAGACCCCGATCCTCAATCCCCCGGTCACGAGCTTGATCAGCGCAAACCGCTCCGATGTGTCGAGCCGGTCGAAGAGATCGCGCATGACCGTGCGCGTTTCGTTTCGTCCCAGGCGCTGCAGCCGTTCGACAATCTTCGAAAGGCTTTCGAGATCCTGGTCGCTTTCCGCCTCCGGCGCCTGCGGCTCCCAGACCAGCGAGATTGTCTCGGCAAGGTCACCTACGTAGTCGTAGGAATACTGGAAGAGGATCGGATCCATCCGCTCCAGAACCAGCTCCTTCAGAAGCGCTGGCTTCACACCCTTGATGTCGAGCCCATCGGTAAGGGCAGCCAGCGCATAGCCCCGATCCGGGTCGGCGGTATCGCGGAAGTAGTCGACGAGAAGTGTCAGCTTGCCATTGCGACTGGGCGTCAAAACGAGGCGGTCGAGCAGGCGGGCGAAAGCCTTCATATCAGTCGCCCTCGTCTTCGTAGCCGACCAGATGCAGCGGTCGAGCCTTGATGCCCTCAAGCTCGCACCAGCGCACCAGGGCCTCCTCGCGCCCATGGGTCACCCAGACCTCCTGCGGGCCCACCTCGCGGATCGTGTCGAGAAGCTCCGGCCAGTCGCAATGGTCGGAAATGACAAGCGGCAGTTCGACCCCGCGCTGCTTCGCCCGCTGACGCACCATCATCCACCCGGAGGCGAAGATCGCCAGCGGATCCTCGAAGCGCCGCGCCCAGCGATCATTGAAGGCTGAGGGCGGACCGATGATCACGGCGCCCTTGAAGGCGCCAGACTTCCTATCCTCGGTGGTGGCGGGTCTCAGGTCTCCAAGCTCGACGCCGTGTTCGCTATAATAGTCGCAGAGCCGCGCCATGGAGCCGTGAATATAGATCGGCTTCTCGTAACCGCCGCGCCGGATCAGCGAGATCACCCGCTGCGCCTTTCCCAGGGCATACGCCCCGATGAGATGGCTGCGCTCGGGAAATTGCTGGAGCGATCTCAGAAGCTTCTCGATCTCGCGCCGTGGCTCCGGATGATGAAAGACGGGCAGCCCGAAGGTTGCCTCGGTGATGAAGACGTCGCAGGGCACGGGTACGAAACTCGCGCAAGTCGGATCCGCCCCGCGCTTATAGTCGCCGGAGACGACAATGCGCGTACCCTGCGCCTCGATCTCGATCTGGGCGGACCCCAGCACATGGCCCGCCGGATGAAAGCGGACCGTGACACCATTGAGGGAGATGGTTTGCCCGAAGTCGGCACTCTGCGACGTACCGCAGAAGTCTTCGCCATAGCGGATCGCCATGATGTCGAGCGTCTGGCGGGTGGCGAGCACATGGGCATGGCCCGAGCGAGCATGGTCGGAATGGCCATGGGTGATCAGTGCCCGGTCGACGGGCCGGACCGGATCGACAAAAAAATCACCCAGCGGGCAATAGAGCCCACCGGGTGTCGGATGGAGAAGAAGGTCCGGCTTGATCATGCCGAAAACATAGGGCGGTGAGGTTGCGCCTTCCAGCACTCACTGTGCAAAGCGCGAGACGGCCAGATAGCCCGCAGCCGCGGCGGTTGCCGTGAGGAACGCGCCCCAGGCCATATCGACCAGGCTCATCTGCAGCGACCAGCCCTTCAGCGTGGCGAGGTTCGTCATGTCATAGGTGCCATAGGCGAGAAGTCCGAGCAGGGCACCGTTGATCAGCGCGGTTACCAGGCTGCCTGCCGAGACCGCCGGCATCACCGCGAAATACACGACGCCGACCACATAGAAGAGATAGAAAACCCCGGCGGCAGCGAAGTTCGGCGACGCCAGCATGAGGCTGCCGATCTGCTCGCGGTAGAAACCGATCGCGATCCGGGTGAGCCAGAGATAGTCGAGGGCAAAGAAGACGACAGCCGTCGAGATGTAGGCGATCACGTAAGGCATGTGTCTTCCCCCACGGCCGGGCACACGCCCGGCCTTCAATCAGATACCGAGAACCGGCTGGACCAGACGGACCAGGAGGCTCTTGAACTTCAAAGGCGCATCGGTCACGGCAAGACAGATGCAATCCTCCTCCGGCGTCGCAACCGGCTGGTGCGTCAGCGTTTCATCCGCTTCTTCTAGGTCGCCGCGCTTGAACACGGTTTCACCATCGGTGAACGCGCCCTTCAGCACCAGGGTGAGCTCGCGCCCGCCATGGGAATGCTCGGGCACCGGCTTGCCGGCCGGGATCTTCAACAGGCGAACCTGACTTTCGGCGTCACCGGTCTTGATCGGAATGTGATAGGCACCGCGGCCCAGCGACTTCCACTTTAAGGCATCGAAGTCGCCGCCGACATAGGAGCGCAGAGGCTCGGGCAGGACCGGTACGTCCGCTGGCGTTGCGACAGCCTTCGCCGTGGCCGTGCGTGACGAGCCTTGCGCTTTCAGCTTCGCCTTCATCGCCGACCAGCTGTCGGCAGATGAGGTCTCTTCCGCCATCACTTCGGTCGCCTCGAGGATCTGTCCGCCGGTGTGCTCCATGAAGGACAGCCGATCGCGGCAGGCAGGGCAAAGCGCCAGATGCGTGGCAACGGCAATGCTCCACCCTTCGGCAAGATTGCCGGTGGCGTAGTCGAGCAGCAGCTCGTCGCTGATATGGTGCTGAACGTGGAGCGTCATGCCCGCTCCTCCAATGCTGCGCGCAGCTTCGCAAAGGCGAGACGGATACGCGATTTCACGGTTCCCATAGGCAGTCCGAGCTCGGCTGCGATCGTGCTGTGGGATGCTTCTCTGTAGAAAGACATTTTGAGGAGTTCGAGCTGTTCGGGTGGTAGGGTTTCCATGGCGCGGCGGAGGCGATCCGCCTCCTGTCTGCCTTCGAATTCGACATCTGCCGGGGGCACGTCATCGGGCACGAAAGCCGGATCAGACGGATCGAACGTCGGGCGTTTTTCGCGCCGGAACGCATCGATGCGTTGGTTGCGGGCGATGGTAAAGATCCAGCTAGAGACATTTCCCCTGGTGGGGTCGAACTGCTCGGCCTTGTTCCACACCGCCAGCATTGTCTCCTGCATAAGTTCCTCGGCGGCTTGCCCATCGCGTGCAAGCTTTGCCATGTAGGCACGTACCTTAGGACTGTAAAATTTGAAGATCGTCTCGAAGGCTTCGATGTCTCTATCGCGGCCGACGGCGGCCAAAAGCTGCGAGAATTTACGCTGGTCCAGTTCTTCCACCGACTCGGTCATCGAAACGCTTTTTTTCCCTCGTTTGAGCGGCGCAACGACCTGTAGCCGTGCTGTTCGCCCGGGGTCATTGTGGCACGCATCTGCCGAGATGTGTATCGCGTTCATCATGAAGCGGTCTACGCCTCTGTCTGTCGCCCGGATCACCGTGAGCGAATTTATTCGCGTCGATCGATCCATTGCGAATTGCCTTGCGTAATCATTGCCAAATCCATTGGATGGAACAATTAGCAAAGGGCGGGTAATGGACACTGGTATAACGAGGGCCGCATCCGGCGGTAAACGCAGGATCGCCGTCATCGGATCGGGAATTTCGGGCCTGTCCTGCGCCTGGTTGCTGTCGAAAAGCTCTGACGTCGTTCTCTACGAAACGGAGAACCGCCTCGGCGGACATTCCAACACCGTTCTGGCGCCCGGTGCAAAAAAGGACATCCCCGTCGACACAGGCTTCATTGTTTACAATGATCGGAACTATCCCAACCTGGTGAAGCTTTTCGAGCACCTTGATGTGCCGACCTTGCCCTCCAACATGTCGTTTGCCGCATCCCTCGGGGGCGGCGCCTTTGAGTATTCGGGCTCGGGACTCTCTGGCCTCCTGGGTCAGAAATCCAACATCCTGCGGCCGCGCTTCTGGCGCATGGTCAAGGACATACTTCGCTTCTACAAGGAAGCCCCCGAGCTTCTCGACAGACGCGAATTGGAGGGCGTATCGCTTGGCGACTACCTCGCGTCGGCAGATTATGCGCCGTCCTTCATCGAGGATCATCTTCTCCCCATGGGCGCTGCCATCTGGTCGACGACTGCCTCGGAAATGCGCCTTTATCCGCTCCATGCCTTCATTCGCTTCTTCGCGAACCATGGCCTTCTGACGCTCAAGGATCGTCCGCGCTGGCGCACCGTCAAGGGAGGCAGCCGGGAATACATTGCCCGCTTGCTTGCCGATTTCACCGGTGAAGTCCGCCTTGGCACCGCTGTCATCGGCGTTCGACGCGGAATTTCTGGTGTGGAAGTGACGGATGTGCGCGGTGGCGTCGACGCTTTTGACGACGTCGTTCTCGCGACCCACGCCAATCAGAGCATTGACCTCCTCGAAGACGCCGACAGCGAGGAGCGCGAGGTGCTGGAATCGTTCCAGTACACTCCGAACCTTGCGGTACTGCATTCGGACGAGCAGTTAATGCCGAAGCGCAAGTCCGTCTGGTCGAGCTGGAACTACGTGGCTGAAAAACAGGCGGATGCGAGCGAAACTCTTTGCGTTACCTATTGGATGAACAAGCTGCAGTCGCTGGATCCGACGACCCCACTTTTTGTCACGCTCAATCCCTGCCGTCCCATCGATCCCGCGAAGATCATCCAGACCTTCAACTATGAGCACCCACTCTTCGATGTCGCCGCCATCCGCGCCCAGCGCCGAATCTGGGAGCTGCAGGGCCGCCGCAACACCTGGTTCTGCGGTGCCTATTTCGGCAGTGGCTTCCATGAAGACGGTCTTCAGGCGGGCCTTGCCGTCGCAGAAGCGATTGGCGGGGTTCGACGCCCCTGGTCTGTCGCCGACGAATCGGGCCGCATCGTCATCAGCCGCCGCCTTGAGGCTGCGGAATGATGGGGCGTTCCGCAATTTATGCCGGGCACGTCCTGCATGTTCGCAGCCGGCCGAAGAAGCACAGCCTGCGCTACAGTGTCTTTTCCCTGTTGATCGACCTTGATGATATCGACAGGCTGAACTCAGACCTTCGCCTTTTCGGATACAACAGGGCCGCGCTCTACTCGGTTCATGACGTCGACCACGGGAACGGTCGCACCGGCGAGTTGCGTGCCTGGGTCGAGGAGCGCCTCGCGGCCGCCGGCCTTGAAGGCGCCGGATGGAAGATCCGCATGCTTTGCTATCCGCGTATCCTCGGCTACGTCTTCAATCCGCTGACCGTCTATTTCTGCTACCGTGCGGAAGGCGGGCTGGCGGCGGTCCTTTATGAGGTTTGCAATACCTTTAACGAGCGCCACACCTACGTGATCCCGATGGAAGCAGATGCTGCCGGTGGGGTCCTGCGCCACCGCTGCGCCAAGGAGATGTATGTCTCGCCTTTCATGCCAATGAACTGCGAGTATAATTTCCGCATCAGCCCTCCGGATGAGGACGTGGCCATCAATATCGGGGAAACCGATCCGGACGGGCCGCTTCTTTTTGCGACGTTTTCTGGCAAGCGGCGACCCTTGTCGGACGCGGCCTTATTGAGCATGCTGCTGAAGTATCCCTTGATGACCCTCAAGGTGATGGGGGGCATTCATTGGGAGGCGCTGAAGCTCTGGTGGAAAGGAGTTCCGATCTACCGACACCAGCCTGCGGAAGCCAGAATAGCATCGACGATTGTTGCGCAGAATGGGATGAACAAGTCATGAGTCACGCTGAGCAGGAAATGCACCCTGTCGTTAGCTCTCTCACATTCTGGCAGCGCATCATGTGTCGCTGGGCCGATCGCATCGCTGTTGGCCGTTTGACGCTCCAGTTCGAGGGATACGGCGAGCATGTGGCGATTGGCGAAAAGCCCGGCCCAAACGCTGTTCTCTGTGTGCGAGGTGCACGACCGGCCTTGCGGATCTTGACGAATGGCACGCTCGGTTTCGCACAGTCTTTCATCGAGGGGGATCTCGATTCGCCTGATATCGGCGCGGTGCTTGAAGTTGCTCTGGCGAATGAAGCGCAGCTCGGTCGCGTGCTTGCCTCTTCTTCGATCTTCATGACGCTGGCCCGCTTGCGCCACAAGCTGCGTCGGAACTCCAAAAAAGGCAGCCGGCGCAACATCGCTTACCACTATGATCTCGGCAACGCCTTTTACAGTCTCTGGCTTGACCGGACGATGACCTATTCGTCGGCACTCTACAGTGCTCCGAGCATGTCTTTGGCCGACGCCCAGGAGGCCAAGTATGCGCGCATCGTCGAAGAGCTCGAGATCGGGCCCGACGACCACGTTCTGGAAATCGGCTGTGGCTGGGGTGGCTTTGCCGAACATGCGATCCGAAAGACGGGCTGCCGAGTAACCTGCCTGACGCTCTCCACCGAACAGGCGAAGTTTGCACGCGAACGTCTGGAGAAGGCTGGCTTGTCCGACCGTGTAGATATCCGTTTGGAGGATTATCGTGACTGTCGGGGCCGGTATGACAAGATCGTTTCGATCGAAATGTTCGAAGCCGTCGGAGAAGAAAACTGGCCCGTGTATTTCAAGGCGGTTCAAGAACGTCTGGTTCCCGGCGGAAAGGCCATCGTCCAGACGATTACGATCGACGAGAGCCGCTTCGACTACTATCGCCGGAGTGCTGATTTCATCCAGACCTACATCTTCCCGGGCGGCATGTTGCCATCGGTCACCGTCTTCGAACGCGATGCCGTGGCAGCGGGCCTCAAGGTCACAGATACCTTCCGCTTCGGTCGCGACTACGACCGTACACTCCTCGCCTGGGATAGTGCTTTTACGGCCAACTGGAAGAAAATAGAGCCGCTCGGCTTTGATCGCCGCTTCTATCGCATGTGGCGTCTCTATCTGCACTACTGCGCCGTCGGCTTCCGCTTTGGCCGCATTGACGTCGTGCAGTTCAGGCTGGACAAGCCAGCCTGAACTTCTTGATTGCAACCTCCAGGGACGGCGCTCCGGTCATGGACCCTTTGGCCGGAGCATCTTGCGCGTCAATGCAAAGCGTAGCGAATGCGGCAGGGCGTGCAGGAACCGGATCGCAAGTGCCATCTTCCAGGGGAAGATGATCTCAAACTTGCCCTTTGCCAGCCCCTTGGCAATGGTATCTGCCGCCTCCTCTGACGAGACGAGGAAGGGCATCGGGAAGTCGTTCTTCTTCGTCAGCGGCGTGTCAACGAAGCCCGGATTGATAATGGTCATTTTGACGCCGTGGCGCTCGAGTTCCGGGTAAAGCGCTTCGCACATCACGTTGAGCGCAGCCTTGGTTGCTCCGTAAGTCGCAGCGCCCGGCAGCCCAACATAACCCGACACCGAGGCAACCACTGCAATATGTCCGCGGCGGCGCGCGATCATCGCGGCCATCACAGCTTCGAGGCAGGATGCTGTACCCAGAACATTCAGTTCGAACATCTGTCGGGTTCGCGCGCTGTCGAAATCCTCGGCGTAGTCGCGGGTGTAGGAGCCGGCTGCGAACACGGCGAGATCGACCGCTCCCATTTCGCTTTCGATTGAAGCGAAAACCTGTTTGACGGCGGCAGGGTCGGTGACGTCGAGAGGGTAGACGCCGACCTTGCCAGGATGGCTCGCCGCGATCGACGCAAGCGCATCCGCGCTCCGGGCACTGACGGCCACGCGGTATCCATCGCGCAGCAACCGCTCCGCTAACGAGCGGCCGATGCCGGAACTCGAACCGGTAATCCAGGCAATCTTGGTCATGACATCCTCTTGTTTTGTGTCATGTCCAATACGCCTGCGGCTCTTCGCCGGTTCAGGCCGACCAGCGCTCCAGCAGCGAAAGCCCATCCTTGAGGAGTGAGGCGGCGCTATCCTTGTCGGCGGCCTCGACATAGCAGCGCATCTCGGGGGCGTTGCCCGAGGGGCGGAAATGAATCACACGACCGTCCGTGAGCGTTACCCGCAGGCCGTCGATATCGCTGGCGGACTGGACGGAGCCAAGTGGAGCGAGGAAGGAGTCGAGCTGCTCGCGGGATTCGCGCAGATTCGCCATCAGCGAACCGCTTCGCTCTGTCGCATAATTCTCCAGCCGGTCGCTGAGCGCGATGGGGAGGCTGAAATCCTCGACAAGAGCGGAAAGCGAGAGACCGCGCTGTGCAGCGGTACCAAGCGCGGCGAGCGCCGGCAGGAAACTATCGCGGGTCGGCAGGGCATCGATCGTCTTGCCGGACATGGTAAAGTCGGAACCGAGCATCAGGCCGCCATTCGCCTCGAAACCGATCACGCCGCTCTCTCCCGCCGACAGAGCCTCGTCCATCGCGGCAATCACATAGGGAGAACCGACACGAGTGCGGCGCACGGCAAAGCTACCGTCCTGCTCAAGCCCGGAATTTGACGTCACCGGCGTGGCCACCACCGAGGCGCCAAGAAAACGGGCAGCAATCAGCCCAAGCAGGTCGCCTCGCAGTGGCGTTCCATGCTCGTCGGCGACCAGCGGCCTATCTCCATCTCCGTCGGTCGACAACACGGCATCAAGCGCCAGTTCATCCGTCCATCGGGCCAGCTGCGCCACCGTTTCCGGTGAAACGGCTTCGGTATCGACTGGGATGAACTGCTCCGAGCGTCCGAGCGGAAAAACGGTAGCGCCGCATTGTTCGAATACCGTAACCAGCATGTCTCGTGCGACGGAACTGTGCTGGTAGATCCCGATGCGTCTGCCTGTCAGTGCGTCGGCAGGCAGAATGCCGATATTGCGTTCAATGAAGAGCTTGGTCGCCTCGGCTTCCCGATCTGCGCCGGAGCCTGTTTCTACCCGGTTGGCATCCGGATCGGACGCGAGTTCGACTGCCAGACGGGTGATTGCCTCTTCATCGCTTTTGTTGATTTCGCCGTCCGGCCGGTAGAACTTGATGCCGTTGCGGTCGGCCGGAATGTGCGAGCCTGTGACCATGATCCCGGCAGCTCCGATCGAAGCGCCGTAAAGCGCAAGCGCCGGTGTCGGTATCGTCCCGCAGTCGATCGGCTCCAGGCCCTGGCGCTTTAGCGCAGCCATGATCGTGCCGGCGATCTCCGGGCTCGAGGGTCGAAAATCGCGGCCGATCACCACCGGCGAACCTGCCTGCAGCGTTCCGGTCGCCAGCATGTGCCGCACGAAGGCTGTGCAATAAAGCGCTGAAACCGAGCCGACCAGATCTGTCGACAGCCCTCTCAACCCGCTCGTCCCGAACTTCACCGTCATGCATGCCTCCTTGGCGTCTTTCGAACAGAAGGCGTTATATGGGCCGGTAGCACTCGCCATCAAGCGAAGTCTGCGGCACAGCGATGCGGCGTGGGATATGAGGGGGCAGAAATGCAAAGAGCCTGGCGCGGGAGGAGGATGCGCCAGGCTCTTAAACTTGATCGGCAATTGGGAGGAGGAGGAGTATTGCCGATCCTACCGAGCAGCGCTGGGAGGAGGAGTGCGCCGCTTCGATGGTTTTGTTATACCTACAACGCTTTGGCCTGCCAATCTCTGTTGTTGCAACGCAGCAGTGCTCTGGGCGCATAGCTGGGCGCCCTCTTCGGATCGCCTATGTCTTGAGAGTCGCCAAACGGCCTTTCGTCTCTTTCGATTTGGCGCCAAACGCAGAAATGGAAAGTGCGTTTGGGCAATTTTTGGTCATCTTCGGGCACTGATAGGCTTTGGAGCATGCGCGAATCACAAGGCTGCCATTGTTGACGCCCTTCGGTCGCCCCTATTAGAGCATGCCGATCTCTCGGCTCGGTCGTGGGATGGTGCTGCTGGGCGCTTTCCGCTATAGCGGGCAGCAAGTGACCAGTGACTTCCGGAGGCAAGGATGACGAAAATTCGCTATCACGAAGGAGATATCTCTCCCGAAGATGCCGCCCGCTACACGGATGCCGTCGCGATCGATACCGAAACCCTTGGCCTTGTCCCGCGTCGTGATCGCCTTTGCGTCGTTCAGCTCTCTCCCGGTGACGGCACTGCCGACGTGATCCGGATCGCGGCAGGGCAGACCGAAGCACCAAATCTCGTGGCCATGCTCTCGGATTCTGCGCGGGTGAAGATCTTCCACTATGGCCGGTTCGACATAGCCGTCCTGTTTCAAACCTTTGGCGTCACCACCACCAGCGTCTTCTGTACCAAAATCGCCTCGCGACTGACCCGGACCTATACCGATCGGCACGGCCTGAAGGACAACTTGAAGGAAATGCTGGAGATCGACATCTCCAAGGCCCAGCAGTCGTCCGACTGGGCGGCGGAGACGCTAAGCCAGGCTCAGCTCGAATATGCGGCGTCCGATGTGCTGCATTTACATGCCCTGCGCGACAAGCTCATGCATCGTCTGGTGCGTGATGGGCGCCTGGAGCATGCCCAGGCCTGTTTCGAGTTCCTGCCCACCCGGGCTAAGCTGGATCTGTTGGGCTGGGAAGATACCGATATCTTTGCACACAGCTAAGCCCTAGTTTTCTCCTTTCGACGTCTGTCTGCAGAGATCTTGGGAAGCCCGGACCCGTTGTGCTAACGCTTCCGGGTGATGCCAACGCGTGCCATGACATCGCTCGTCACGCCGTACCTGCGGACCATGTCGGCCTGATTTCGTAGCCCGCACAGTTCCCGTTGAATCATCAGGGCAAAGACCGCGTCGGCTGCGGCATCGATCAGCGGGTCCAGATCAGCGCCCTCCTGCGAGCGGGCGGCCAAAAGCTTCGCCAACGCCTCTTCAGCTTTCCGACCGGCACGCGCCAGCGCGTCGGCTTTCTCTCCCGCCAGTTCGAGATCGAGCGGCGTGAGAGTGGCCCCGGACGAAGACGTCAGCAGAAATGCAGGGGGCCGGAAACTCATCTTTCCATCTTCTCATCCATTAGAATTGGGGTAAGCCAAGGGGAACCTGCCAATGGTTCATTAACCGAGACTTCGCATGATCGCTGCATGAAAATCGGTAGCGGAACGGGCGTTTCAAGTTGCCCGCTCTCATGAAGGCGTTGATCAGGCGACCATGACGGAAGCATCCAGTATCCTCCTCGAGCATGTATCGGGCATTCACTCCACTTATGAACTCGACCGGATCGAAGCGCCTGCGGATGAAGCGGAAAGCGAGCACCAAGGTCCCCGCTATGCCCCGGCCAATTGGCTGGACGCATTTATTGTCGATGAACGAAGCCGTTCTGACGAGGGCCTCGGCGAGCGTGTGCCGGTTCCGTCGGATGAGGCCGGGCTTTACGCGCACTTTATGCGCCTTATCGGCTGAGCTAGCGCGGTAGACTGGCCGCCGTCGCTCGCGCCCGGATCTCTTCGAGGCTGGACTCGACCAAGAGTTCGCCATTCTGCCAGACAGTCTGCAGCAGATTGGGACGTCCGCCAAGTTCTTCCATGGGTACGGTCACGATATCATAGCCGTCTGCGATCGCGGCGACCCGGCCGGCCATTGGCGGCTTTTCCTGCGGATTGGCCGGACGGCGGACCAGGGGGCGCCATTGGCCCTCGGCATCCTGGACAGCGCTGGTGCGCATGGTGAAGGACATGGTGTCCCTGTTGATCTTGTGCAGCAGCCCCGAACCCATGCCGAATGAGATGTTCTCAGCCGAGAAGCCCATGCCCTCAAGCCGTCCCAGGATCATCTGTATGTCCTGGATCGAGACCCCATCGGCTTGGAGGACCCTAACATTGCCATCGATGACCTTGAAACCTTTGCCGTTTAGGCGGGTGCCGAAGGCATAGGCGAGCTGGGCGACAACTTGAACCGGCGTGTCGATCGGGTCACCGCTGTCGGGACGCACGACCAGAACACCGCCCGCCGCCCGCACCTTCGTCTGCAGTTTCTTGCCCCAAATTTCGGCAACGGCGTTGTGGAGGTCGAAACTGTCGGAGACCACGGAATAGGCTCCGAAGCTCGCGAAGTGGTCGATCATGTTGGAATAGGCCTCGGTCTCGTGAGGCTGACCCCAGGCGATGATCGTCCCGTGCTCTGCGGCGGGAATGGAATAGGCCGGCATGGACGTATTGTAGAAGCGGCGTGCCTGCAGGATGGCCGGCAGCGAATCGGAACTCTGGAAGTGCACCAGATGTGCAGCGCCGCCGATCGCGGCCTGTTCTACGCTTGATGTGCTTCTGCAGCCATAGTCGCTGATTCGGCTGGGCTGCAAAGCCACCGGATCGTCGGTCGTCCGGTCAAGGAAGGGCTGGATCGCTAGGCGCAGGCGCCACGCGGTGGTGGCAACGGTGGAGGGATACCAGACCGCACGCAGAAGAGCCGTTTCCATGTAGGAGGTGAGCCAGGGAACGAGCGGATCCGTGTTTACCACCTGCATGAACGGCACGCCGCGGCGAACCGCCGTGCCTTCCGGCAGAGCCTCGATTCGCAGCGGCAGCATCCCGCCATGGGCTGTCAGAATATGCTCCCACCCCGTCCGGTCGAAAGGTTGCCCATGGGCAGCTGCAATCTCTTCCGCCTCATCGATATCGGCGCGGGTGATGGGGGCAGAGAGATATTGCTTTAGGAACATCTGCAGGCCAAAAAACATCACCTCGGGTCGGAATGAGTTCCCGCGCGTGGTGACGAAGGCGCTCACGGCGCGCGTACCCTTTGGATATTGCGCAAAGACGCCGAGCTTGTAGCTGTCAGTATTCAGGAGAAGATTGCGTGTCATGCCTGCGCCTGTCGTTGGTCCCCGCGGCGACAGTCTGCCGCCGTCTTCATGATGCATGTCAATCTATGCGCGAAGCTGGAGTCCCGCAGATCTTGCGACGATTAGCAATTGATTAACCATATCGGGCGACGATCGAAGATCGATGCGGAATGGCAGGTTGGCGCCATGGCCGTGGCAACTTCCCGCCAGGGCGCTTCCATCGCTGTTTTAATCCTGAGGCACCAGAACCGGAGAGGTTGCCCATGCTTCCTCCAGTCCTTGCGTCCCCGAATTCCTATCTGGCAGCACCCGAGTCGAGGCCGCGCCCGGATCAGGTCTCATCCCGAGCAACGGCCGCAATCCCGCCGGAGGTGCCAGCCGCGATCAGTCGGGGTGAAGCAGTCGCCGGACAGCTCAACATCATGCTGCTATCGGCCCCGGAGCGGATGTCACAGAATCTCGCGGTCCTGGCAGAGGTTTTGGGCTCTGCGTTGAAGATCGAACGCGCGACGGATGAAAGCCTGACGGGTTTTATGGGGCGATTGATCGCTGCTATCGCGGACCTTCCGGCAGGCGATCGTCTCAAGCTGCAGAAACTCTTATCCCAGTCCTTCGCGGGCCTCCAACTCCGGACGCTGCTGGACGCCATGGCCAACCCGTCCGGACCGGAGCGCACAACCCTGGCGCTCTATCTCGAGCTCCACCGTCAGATGGATCGTGATGGCGGCATGCGCTCCGTCATTTCCTCTTACCGTGAGCTTTCCAGCGATGGGCGTTCGATCGACATGCCCCCGGCACGCCGGACAGCAGCCAATGACGGTGGGCAAGCCCTGTCCGGCAAGCCTCTGCCGGATCAGAAGTTGGTCCAGCAGCCGCCAGTGACAAGGTTTGAAGGCCCCGCAGTGGGGCGTGAGGCTGAAATCAGCACCCGGCAGACGTCATCCAATCTGTCGAGATCGTCAGGTCTGGAGGCGGCTTTGCCACCACGCTTGGCCGTAACATCTGCGCCGTCCTCGCTTACGGCACAAGTAGCGCCACCCGAGGGGCCGCAAATGGGGAAGGTCTCGCCGGTGAGCCCGTCGGCACAGCCACCCAGCGCAGGCAATAAATCTTTGCAAGAAAGTGAAGCCGCACCGGCTCTCACGCAGCCGACGAGCAAGAACATCGGACAGCAACGGGCAAGTGTTGAAGTCGCACGCGCGCCATTTTCGTCCGCCGGGCGTGTCGCTCAGGCCGAGGCTGATGACAGCCGGACAGCTGCCAATCCGTCGCCGGCAGTCCTCACGTCAACTACCCCCGCAGCAAGACCGGTTTTGCCACTGCCGGCATCCTGGCTTTCGGAGCTGTTCACCACGGATTTGGTCAGGTCACTCCTGCAGTTGAAGACGCTCCCCTCCAGTCTGGTAACGCAAAACCCAGTGGCTAACCGTTTGGGCTCGGCAGAAGCCGCGGTATCGACGTCAGTTCCGGAGAAGGCCATGTCGGAAGAAGCAACCGACGGCGCCGATTACGCCGCCAGACTGCATGAGCTGATACGCCGCGACTCCGCAGAAGAACCCGGACTGCCCCCCGCCGCAGTTCCTTCGGATCAGGCATCGGTCCGCCTTGCAATTATACGCGAGGGTCTTCCCCTTCCATTTGTTTCCTACCTGATCGACGACGATTTTGAGCCCAGGGAGGTGGACGAGGAGGAAGAACAGGAGGCGCCCAACCAGGGAGATCCGGACGAACGAAGCCAGGATCCCGAAGATTCGACAGAGGATCAAGGTGAACAGGAAGCGGGCGCGGAAGAGGCGGCAGGTCCCATGGAGACACAGGCCAGCGAGGCCAGTCTGGCCTCCACCCGGTACTCAGAGCCTGCACTGCCTTCACCATCGGATAAGTCGGTTCATCTTCAGGCCGAGCCCACTCAAGATCTCTATCTGCGGATGGCCGGTCTCATCTGACGCGCATTCATGCACAGCAAAACCCGCCGGGATCGCTCCCGGCGGGTTCTTTTATTCAGTCAACAGCGAGGATTAGTCGTTGTTGCGGTTCTTCAGGGCTGCGCCCAGGATGTCGCCGAGCGAAGCACCAGAGTCGGACGAACCGAACTGAGCGACGGCTTCCTTCTCTTCTGCGATCTCGAGAGCCTTGATCGACAGCATGACCTTGCGGTCCTTCTTGGAGAAGTTGGTGACGCGGGCGTCGACAACCTGACCGACCGAGAAACGCTCCGGACGCTGATCGTCACGATCGCGGGCCAGGTCGTTGCGGCGGATGAAGGACGTGATGTCCTCGTGGTTGACCAGCTTCACTTCGATGCCGCCATCGTTGATGCCGATGACTTCGCACGAAACGACGGCGTTCTTGCGCAGGTCGCCGGAAGCGGCGGCATCGCCGACCGAGTCCTTGCCGAGCTGCTTGATGCCGAGCGAGATGCGTTCCTTCTCGACGTCGACGTCGAGAACGACAGCCTTGACCACGTCACCCTTGTTGTACTCTTCGATGACCTGTTCGCCCGGACGGTTCCAGTCGAGGTCGGAGAGGTGAACCATGCCGTCAACGTCGCCTTCGAGGCCGATGAACAGGCCGAATTCGGTCTTGTTCTTGACTTCGCCTTCGACTTCAGTGCCGGCCGGATGGCTGTAGGCAAATGCCTGCCACGGGTTCTCGAGGGTCTGCTTGAGACCGAGCGAGATACGGCGCTTCGACGGATCGACTTCGAGAACGACGACGTCGACGTCCTGCGTGGTCGAAAGGATCTTGCCGGGATGAACGTTCTTCTTCGTCCAGGACATTTCCGAGATGTGGATCAGGCCTTCGATGCCCGGCTCCAGCTCGACGAATGCACCGTAGTCGGTGATGTTCGTGACGGTACCGGAGATCTTCTTGCCAACCGGGTACTTGGCAGCGATGCCATCCCACGGATCCGACTCGAGCTGCTTCATGCCGAGCG
Source organism: Allorhizobium sp. (assembly GCA_046294755.1). GTDB lineage: Bacteria > Pseudomonadota > Alphaproteobacteria > Rhizobiales > Rhizobiaceae > Allorhizobium. The sequence goes on from JBKBON010000001.1 coordinate 101,736, forward strand.
AGATGCGGTGGGTTTCCTGGTTGATACGGATGATCTGAACCTTGACCGACTGGCCGATGGACAGGATTTCCGAAGGATGGTTGACGCGGCGCCATGCCATGTCGGTGACGTGCAGCAGGCCGTCGATGCCGCCGAGGTCAACGAACGCACCGTAATCGGTGATGTTCTTGACGACGCCGTCAACAACCTGGCCTTCTTCGAGGTTCTGAACGATTTCAGAACGCTGCTCGGCGCGGCTTTCTTCGAGAACCGTACGACGCGATACAACGATGTTTCCGCGACGCTTGTCCATCTTGAGGATTTCGAAGGGCTGCGGGTTGTGCATAAGCGGGGTAACGTCGCGGATCGGACGGATGTCGACCTGCGAACGCGGAAGGAAGGCAACGGCGCCGTCGAGGTCAACCGTGAAGCCGCCCTTGACCTGGTTGAAGATAACGCCTTCAACGCGCTCGCCAGCTTCGAACTTGGCTTCGAGCTTGATCCAGCTTTCTTCGCGGCGAGCCTTTTCGCGCGACAGAACGGCTTCGCCGAGAGCGTTTTCGATGCGCTCGACATAAACCTCAACTTCGTCGCCGACCTTGAGCGTGCCGTCCTTGGCCTTGGCACCGAATTCCTTCAGAGCGATACGGCCCTCGACCTTGAGGCCGACGTCAACGATGGCGACGTCCTTCTCGATGGCCGTGACGATGCCCTTGGCAACATAGCCTTCGGCCAGATCGGTCTTGGCAAAGGATTCCTCGAGGAGGGCTGCAAAGTCCTCGCGCGACGGGGTAGAAACAGACATGAAATCTCCTAGTCGCATCCCACTGGATGCGTGAGCGCCGGGGGTTGGTGTTGATCGTGGCCGGCAACCGATCCGCTCTTCTTGAAGAGCAATTCCGGCGCGGGGACTGGATGTCGGCCCTCAGGCTCCGGCTTTGGCCGGGTCCTGGTCACTTCATTTCGTCAGGGCAGCGTCGATAAGAGCCTTCGCCGCCAAGAATGCGGCCTCTATACTCATTTCGGAAGTATCTAGCAAGTGCGCGTCTTCAGCGGGTTTCAAGGGGCTGTCGGCTCGCCCCATGTCGCGTTCGTCACGCTTCTTCACATCCGCGAAAACCGCGTCGAAATCCGCGCTCTCGCCCTTGGTCAGGATCTCGTCATACCGGCGCTTGGCCCGGACCTCGGGGGAGGCCGTCACAAAGAGCTTCACGGGAGCATGGGGACAGACCACCGTACCGATGTCGCGACCGTCGAGCACGGTGCCGGGGGCGCGCTCCGAAAAGGCGCGCTGCGCCTCGACCAAAGCGCGACGAACGGCCGGCATGACGGCGATTTTTGAAGCTGCCTCGCCAATCGCGTGGGCAGATAGCACCTCGCGATCGAGTCCCGCGAGTTCCACGTTAAGTGCCATACGCTCGGCTACGGCCTCGTCGTCGAGCGGCAGCCCCGCATCAAGTAGCGCCTTCGCCGTTGCACGGTAGGTGAGACCGGTGTCGAGGTGATGATAGCCGTAGGTTTCGGCGATCCGTCGCGACAGCGTCCCCTTTCCGGCCGCGGCCGGCCCGTCAATGGCGATGATCATAAGGCCCTCTTTGCGCTGGTTGTGGTGACAGTCTGATACAAAGCTTGGCTCCGCTTGCCAAGCAAACTCCGGCGGGGGGATGCCGGCCCTGACAGCGCCTTCTCGCATGCTCGGCCAGGTGGTGCGACATCAACCCCTTTTCTGTCGCAGTTTGCCTTTGACAGACGCAGTGCCAGCGATTAAGGGGACCGACTACAGTTTGGCCGGCCTCGTGCCGGGCGCTTGGCGCATGCCCTTATTCTTCACGACTTCATGAGGCTTTGACAGTGGCGAAGGCAGAACTTGGAACGAAACGCACTTGCCCCGACACCGGCAAGAAATTCTACGACCTGAACAAGGACCCGATCGTGTCGCCGTACACGGGCAAGTCCTGGCCGCTTTCCTATTTCGAGGAAACCTCGGTCGCAGCCATCATGGAAAAGGCTGAGGAAGAGGACGTCGCGGAAGTCGATACCGAAAACACCGACGTCGAACTCGTCTCGCTTGAAGACGCCGACGATGCGGCTGGCGGCGACGATATCCCTGACATGGGTGACGACGACGTCGAAATCGATGGCGACGACGACGACACCTTCCTGGAAGCGGACGAAGACGATGACGACGATGACATGACCGGCCTGATCGGCGTCACCGGCGACGACGACGAAGTCTGATATTTCAAGGATTTCGAGCCCGGGCTTAAAAAAATGCCCGGGCTTTCATTTTTCGGCTTGCCATCTCCGACGACCGGAAGTATCAAGCCGCCACCCCGACGGAAGCACTGCGCTCCACGGGGTTCCCGGAGCCGGAAATATACCGGTACCCTGATGGGGCTATAGCTCAGCTGGGAGAGCGCTTGCATGGCATGCAAGAGGTCAGCGGTTCGATCCCGCTTAGCTCCACCAAATCTTCCCTGAATTGTTGACAGAGAAAAACGCCCTTAGGCGCTTCTCGTCGTGGCGACTACAACGGCGGCTCACACCCCCTGGTCGGCTTGCGCTTTCGCGCCCTACCGCTGAAACAACTCCACCCTCTCGCCGCCCTCCGAAAGATCGATCTGGAACCAGTCGATGATCTTGCGGATGTCGAGCTTCACCTCGCCATCGCGCAGTTTCAGATGCAGCTTTTCATCACTGACATCAACCGGCGTGCCGATATAGAGGCGGTCATTGCCGGAATCATCCACGGTGTCGACGGCAAAGCGCATGGGGAGCTCCCGAAAAATTCAGAATCGAAGTGATGACAGTCGGATGAGGGTTTAGTAACGCCTCCTTGAGCGAGGCTTTCTTCCCGTAACGGCAGGCACCCCGCTGAAGGACCTGCCATGTGGACGAGGAGCGCGCGCGATGTTTGTCATTTCCAAACTGTTCTGGAATGCAACCCAGCCTCTTTCACTCGTTTTCCTGCTGGGGCTGCTCGCACTGCTTTTGATTGGCTTCCGCCGGCTGCGGCTGGCTGCGACATCGCTCGCCTTGGCCCTCGTGATTCTCTTCCTGACACTCTACACGACGCTCGGCTCGGTGCTGTTGCAGACGCTCGAGGCGCGTTTTCCGCGACCAGACCGTGATCCCTCGGATGTCGCCTGCATGATCGTGCTTGGTGGGGCGTTCGAGACTGAGGTGACCACCGCGCGCGGCGGAATGGATCTCAATCAGGCCGCCGATCGATTCGTTGAGGCTCTCAGACTGGCAATCCGATATCCGGAGGCACAAATCCTCGTGTCCGGGGGCGATGGCTCTCTCAGTGGGACTTACGAAGGGGATGCCGCAGCCGCCGTCCGCTTCTTTGAGGCTTTCGGCGTTTCCAGGGACCGGCTGATCGCAGAGACCACCTCAAGAAACACGGACGAGAATGCACAGAACAGCCGTGAACTCCTGTCGTCACGCAATCTCGGCCCTTGCCTGCTGATTACGTCCGCCTTCCATATGCCGCGCTCTGTTGGGCTGTTCCGCAAGGCTGGCATTGAGGTGACGCCGTGGCCGGTCGATTATCGCACCGCGGGTAACCTGTCTTTTGCCATCGACCTGACGCAGCCGACGCTCAACGCCCAGCAGACGTCCACCGCGGTCAGGGAGTGGGTCGGTCTTGTTGCCTACCGCGCCCTCGACCGAATCGATTCTGTCTTCCCGGCGCCCTGAGGCTCGTCACTTCTTTGAGATTGTCAGGAATTTCGTGCCGCGCACGCGGACCGTCATTGCGCAGGGCTCCTGGCCTTCTTCTCGCTCGCAGTAACGCGGGTGCATTTTCAGCACGAAGACCATGTTGCCGAAGCGCTTGATGAAGTCGTAGGAATACATCTGCGCCGTCGCGATCATGAAGTAACCGCCCTCCTTCACCTGAAGGTAGAAGTTGAAGGGGCAGCCTTCTGCCGTGCAATCGGGGCCGCGCACGCCATCGCAGACGACTTCGCTGCTATTCGTGACCGCGTCCTTGATGCCGTCATTGTTGATGTCGATCCGGTCCATGAACCGCCCGCCATACTGCACCACGGCGCAGCGTTTTGCATAATGGTTCTTTTCGTAGATCTCCGGATCGCTCAACAATTGCTGCTGCGCGACGGCGGGCGCGGCAAACAGGCCTGTCGCGACCACGAGGAGGAGGCGGGAGAGGAAAGTCACGGTCTGGACTCCGGATCGCATTCTGTGCTGAACGATGAGCAAGTTTAGCGGCTGCGTCTTGCCTCACCCTTAACGGCGTGATGCAAATCTGGCCACTGAACACAGACCCCAGCAAGGAATGAAGCCATGTCGCTCCTGTCCTATCTCGATTATGCCGGCATTGCCCTCTTTGCCGCGACGGGTGCGCTTGCCGCCTCCCGCAAGCAGCTCGACATGATCGGTTTTCTGTTCTTCGCGGTTGTGACGGGCCTCGGCGGGGGCACGGTCCGGGATATCGTGCTTGGTCGGGTGCCGGTCTTTTGGGTGTTGAACCCGGACTACATTCTGATTTGCTGCGCGATCGGGGTTCTGGTCTTCTTCACCGCCCATCTGGTCGAATCGCGCTACCGCCTGCTGATCTGGCTCGATGCCATCGGATTGTCGGCCTACTGCGTGATGGGCGCAGCGAAAGGCTTGGCGGCAACCGGCTCGCCCACTATCGCGATCGTCACGGGAACACTGACGGCGAGCCTCGGCGGCGTCCTGCGTGATCTCCTGGCCAATGAGCCATCGGTGCTTCTGCGACCCGAGATCTACATCACGGCTGCTCTTGTGGGCGCTGCGGTCTTCACCGCGACTAACGAGTTCGGTGCACCGCTCTACGCGGCCTCGGCCATCGGAGCCGTGGCGGCATTCGTCATTCGCGGAGGAGCACTTTACTTCGGTTGGACCTTTCCGACCTACAAGCATAAGCCTGGCCGGCATCCGGACGAAGTCATGTAACGGGAAGGGTCGGGCTGGTCAGCCCTGCTTGGGGCGCAGGCGGATAACAACATCGACATGCGCGATTTCCATGCCTTCCGGCGGGGGAGGCAGGTTGTCGATGCTGATGTTGTTGACCGGGATGTCCAGCACCTTGTTCTCGCCTTCGACGAAGAAATGGTGATGGTCCGACACGTTCGTGTCGAAATATGTCTTGGAGCTTTCAACCGCGAGAACACGGATCAGGCCAGCCTCGGTGAACTGGTGCAGCGTGTTGTAGACTGTCGCGAGAGACACGGGGAAATCGGCGGAGATCGCCTCTTCATGCAGTTCTTCGACGGTCAGGTGGCGGTCACCCTTTGCGAACAGGAGGCCAGCCAGCGCAATGCGCTGCTTCGTCGGGCGCAGGCCCGAGCGGCGCAGTTTCAGTTCGATACCCGTTTGGCAGGTTGCCATCGTCAAAGACGCACTCCAGTCGTTATGTGGCATGCAAGAGCATCCACACGTGTCGATATAGCTGCAAAATCAGGCTCTTTCAATAGTTACAGTAGCCAGACGCCTTGAGGTGCCTGCCTTAGGCCGGTTTTTCAAGCCTCAGGTCTGGTGATGCTCTTTTCCTTACTGTATGCGACGATGATATGAGGATGAGACAGACAAGACCTTCAGGAACCAGAGGATCGCCTGCGGGGCTTCAATTTGCCACCGTCTTGCTCTAATGGGTCCCGGATATGTGAAGCAGAGGGGGGAAGAAGAAGAAAAATGGTTACGAGACAGTCCAGCTACAACTACGATGAAATCCTCGCCTGCGGCCGCGGTGAACTCTTTGGTGAGGGCAACGCGCAGCTGCCGCTCCCGCCGATGCTCATGGTGCACCGGATCACTGACATCTCGGAAACCGGCGGCGCCTTCGACAAGGGCTATATCCGCGCCGAATATGACGTGCGCCCCGATGACTGGTATTTCCCCTGCCACTTCCAGGGCAATCCCATCATGCCGGGCTGCCTCGGCCTTGACGGCATGTGGCAGCTGACCGGCTTCTTCCTCGGCTGGCTCGGCGAGCCCGGCCGGGGCATGGCGCTGTCGACTGGCGAAGTGAAGTTCAAGGGCATGGTGCGCCCGGAGACGAAGCTTCTCGAATATGGCATCGACTTCAAGCGCGTCATGCGTGGTCGTCTCGTGCTCGGCACGGCGGATGGCTGGTTGAAGGCCGATGGCGAAACTATCTATCAGGCAACCGACCTCCGCGTCGGTCTGTCGAAGGACAAGACGGCCTGATCGGGCCCGGTCCGCACCTGAAGTCAATAAAGAAGGTCTGAGAGATGAGACGGGTTGTAGTAACAGGTCTTGGCATCGTGTCCTCCATCGGTGCCGATGCCGCCGAAGTCACGGCGTCGCTGCGCGACGCCAAGTCGGGCATCACCTTTTCTCCCGATTTCGCCGAACACGGCTTCAAGTGCCAGGTCTGGGGCAAGCCCAATCTGGACCCGACCGAATTGGTCGACCGCCGTGCAATGCGCTTCCTGTCCCAGGGCGGCGCCTGGAACCACGTGGCGATGAAGCAGGCGATTGCAGACGCTGGGCTTGAAGAAGGCGACTATCAGCAGAACGAGCGCGTTGGCATCATCATGGGTTCGGGCGGTCCGTCGACGAAGCAGATCGTCGAAGCCGCCGATATCGTTCGCCAGAACAACAGCCCGAAGCGCATCGGCCCGTTCGCGGTTCCGAAGGCCATGTCGTCGACGGCATCTGCGACGCTTGCCACCTGGTTCAAGCTGCACGGCGTCAACTACTCGATCTCGTCCGCTTGCTCGACCTCGGCCCATTGCATCGGCAACGCCTATGAGATGATCCAGTGGGGCAAGCAGGACATGGTCTTTGCCGGCGGTCACGAAGACCTCGATTGGTCCATGTCGAGCCTCTTCGATGCCATGGGCGCCATGTCGTCGAAATACAATGACACGCCCTCCACCGCTTCGCGCGCCTATGACGTGTCGCGTGACGGCTTCGTCATTGCTGGTGGTGCCGGCGTTCTGGTTCTGGAAGAACTGGAGCATGCCAAGGCCCGCGGCGCCAAGATCTATGCCGAAGTCGTTGGCTACGGCGCGACCTCGGATGGCTACGACATGGTGGCGCCCTCGGGCGAAGGCGCGATCCGATGCATGCGCCAGGCACTCTCCACCGTTACCGGCGATGTCGATTACATCAACACCCACGGCACTTCGACCCCGGTAGGTGATTCCAAGGAGATCGGCGCGATCCGCGAAGTCTTCGGTGACAAGATCCCGAATATCCAGTCGACCAAGTCGCTCACCGGCCACTCGCTCGGTGCAGCAGGCGTGCAGGAATCGATCTACGGTCTGCTGATGATGCAGGAAAAGTTCATCGGCGAGAGCGCTCACATCACCGAGCTCGATCCGGAGTTCGAAGGCGTGCCGGTCGTGCGCAAGCGCATCGATAACGCCAAGATCGATACCGTGCTGTCCAATTCCTTTGGCTTCGGCGGCACCAACGCGACGCTCGTCTTCCAGCGCCACAACGGCTGATCGGCAGACGCCCGAAACAAAAAAGCCTGGCGCGTTGCCGCGCCAGGCATTCATCCGAAGTGGTCCGCCAGCCGTGGGAGTACGGCTTACTTCGGTTGATGGGGCTCGGTATGATCGATAACGCCGATCAGCATGGCGAGGCTCACCGCATGCATCAGGTTGCTGGCTTCCAGCTTTTTCTGGGCACTGACAAGCGCCTGGTTTACCTCCTCGCGCGACAATACCAGAACATTCGCTGCTTCTTCTGACCGCTTGCCCTCAGCCACCAACTGGAGACAGCGGATTTCACGGTCTGTAAGCGCGGAGAAACTCGGCTCTTGTCCGATTGCCCGCATGGTATCGGTTTTCATGATGGTCTTTGCCGCAAGGAGAAAAGCGTCATGGCCTCGCCATGTCGTCAGGCGGCGCTCATACCATTGAGGATATCGGAAGGTCGTTGACCGCGGGCGACAAAGTTTTATCCGCAGGCGCTAAAACAGCGGCAGCGACAACGTGCGGGCTGGTCGTATAAGGCATTAGGGACGATCATCCGCTCCCTGTCAACCTCACCAAAGTCTCAAGCCGATTTCCGTTCGCGCACCTCGGTTGGTGTCGAACCGAACCAGCGCGTCACAGATCGGGTAAAGGCGCTCGGGGCGGAATAGCCGAGCCGGTAGCAGATCTCGGAGATCGGCAGCTCGCTCTCGGTCAACAGGTTGAAGCTCACCTCTTTCCGGATCCCGTCCCGCAACTCGTTGAGGCTGGTCCCGTGCGCGGCGAGGCGCCTCTGGAATGTCCTCTCCGACAGGCCGAAATGCGGTGCGATCTGGGACAGGGGAAGATCGTCATCGGAGACATGCAGGAGCAGATGCCGCCGCACCTGCTCCATGAAGTCCGCTCCTTTGTCTGGGATTGGCGGCCGCAGGCTGCGGCACTGCAGGTCCATCAGTTCAAACAGCCGACGGTCTCCTGTCGGATTCTGGAGTTCAAGGAAGGCATGCGGGAAGTGCACGCAGTTCATGCGAGCCCCGAAGCTGAGACGCCGCGACAGCAACTGCCGGAAGGGTTGGGGATTTCGCGGTGCGGGGCGTTCGAGCTCGATCTCGATGATGTCGCTGCCGCCTAGGTCCTTCGCCCGCTGCATGACCAATCCCAGCGACATGTCGACATACTGGTCTCGCTTCACGATGACAGGTGCGAATGTCCAGGCGAGATGCGCACCGCGCTCGTCCATCGAGAGGCGGGAATAGCTCGTATGGGTGACGTACTGGATGTGATCGTCGAGGAAGCGGACGAAATCGAGACCGGTCGGTGCTGCCATCAGGCCATATCCGAACGGCCCGGTCGAACCCGCTTCATAGCGCTGCACACTCGTCAGCCCGAATGCCTCGTCGTCGGCAAGCAGCGCACAGGCCTCCAGAAGCCGGCACAGACGGTCAAGGCTGATCCTTGCGGTAAGGCTCTGGAACACGTCCGGATCGATCTCCAGCGCCTTGCAGATAGGCTTTATGTCGATTCCATAGGACTGGGCATGCTCGACCACCGCTGAGGCGAGGCCGGCCACGGTGGTCAATTCATCGGTGAGGTTCCGAGGAGGCATGAGACCGCTGGCGCCAAATGAGAAGATGATGGCGTCAGATGCTAAGCCAGCTGGTCATGCGAGTCGAGAGGTGTGTAGTCTAAGGCCGATCGCAACTTCGAGAGGTCAGTTCAGCGCTTGGCCCAGAGAACTTTGAACCGGGCGTTGCGGCAGACCTCGCCATGCTGCTTGAAGTGTTGTGCCAGCACCGGCTCATAGGGCAGGCCACGGTTCGCAACCATCAACAGGTCGCCGCCGCCTCGCAAAGCGTCTGCGGCAGACTTGATCATCGCCGCACCGATGGAAGGTTCTGCGGCATGGCCCTCGTGGAAGGGCGGGTTCATGATCACGAGATCGTACTTCTCCTTCGGCGGCTCGCTAGCCAGATCCTGCCAGAAGAATCGCGCAGTGAGTTCAGGGCAGTTCTTCGCGACATTGCGCTTGGCGTATTCCAGTGCCTCGTGGCTCGCCTCGAAGAGGTCGATGCGGTTGGTGCGCGACGCGGCATTTGCCAGCATGACTGAAAGATAGCCCCAGCCGGCGCCGAAATCAGCAGCGTTACCGTTGAAGTCGGCCGGGAGGCGGCTTGCAAGCAATTCGGAGCCTTCGTCGGCATGTGCGTGGGAGAAGAGACCGGAGCGGGTCTCGAACCGATCCTCGACCGTGACCGACTTTGCAGCTAGTGCCGCAACATGCGCGCTGATGTCCGCCGGAACCGTGAACCAGACGGCGACGCCGTGATACTTTGGTGTGGACTGAGGTTCGAGCCCCAGCCGATCGAGCTGCTTGCGAAGAGGCACGATACCGTCTTCCTTCGCACCGGCGACAATCACTGTGCCGCCTGCCTTCACGCGCTTCAGCGCTTCGGCAACCCGGTCCTCGTTGACGCCCTTGTGCTTGCCGCACAGCACCAGCGCACCCTCGTAGTCCTCGCCGTCCACTGTCGGCACAGGCTGCAGGTGACTGGCTTCAAGGCGTCTGAATTCGGGTCGGAAGTCCTGCACCACGGTCAGTTCGGCTGCAAAGCCCTCGGGCTTTGCAAATCCCGCCTCCGCGCCCAGGAACAGCCAGCGGCTTTCGGCGGTCGGAAGGGCGACGGCCTCGGTGACGAAGGGATGGAACAGGGTCTTCAGGCTTTCGCGGCTCATGGCTCGGTCTTCTCTCTCGGCGAACAAAAAAGGCGCGGGAATTTCTCCCGCGCCTCGGAACGGGGACGACGCCCGCTTATTCAGCGGCTTCGCCGTCTTCCTTCTTCTTCTCGGCCACGATTTCCTGGCCCGTGGTCTGGTCGACAACCTTCATCGACAGGCGAACCTTGCCGCGCTCGTCGAAGCCCATCAGCTTGACCCAGACCTTGTCGCCTTCCTTGACGACGTCAGACGTCTTGGCAACGCGCTCGGAAGCCAGCTGCGAGATGTGCACGAGGCCGTCACGCGAGCCGAAGAAGTTGACGAAGGCGCCGAAGTCAGCCGTCTTCACAACGGTACCTTCGTAGATCACGCCGACTTCCGGCTCTGCAACGATCGAGTGGATCCACTTGCGGGCCGCTTCGATTTCCTTGCCGGAGGCCGAGGCGATCTTCACGGTGCCGTCGTCTTCGATGTTGATCTTGGCGCCGGTCTTTTCGACGATTTCGCGGATGACCTTGCCGCCCGAACCGATGACTTCACGGATCTTGTCGACCGGGATGTTCATCACTTCGATGCGCGGTGCGAATTCGCCGAGCTGGCCACGGCTTTCGGAAAGGGCGTTCGCCATTTCGCCGAGGATGTGCTTGCGGCCGCCCTGTGCCTGGGCGAGTGCGACCTTCATGATCTCTTCGGTGATACCGGCGATCTTGATGTCCATCTGCAGCGAGGTAATGCCGTCGGCAGTACCGGCAACCTTGAAGTCCATGTCGCCGAGGTGGTCTTCGTCACCCAGGATGTCGGAGAGAACGGCAAAGCGCTCACCTTCCAGGATGAGGCCCATGGCAATACCGGCAACCGGCTTGGCCAGCGGAACGCCGGCGTCCATCAGAGCAAGCGAAGTGCCGCAGACGGTCGCCATCGAGGAGGAACCGTTCGACTCGGTGATCTCGGAGACGACACGCAGTGTGTAGGGGAACTGCTCGGCCGAAGGCAGCATCGGACGGATGGCGCGCCATGCAAGCTTGCCGTGACCGATTTCGCGACGACCCGGGGAACCCATGCGGCCCGTTTCACCGACCGAGTAGGGCGGGAAGTTGTAGTGCAGCAGGAAGCGTTCCTTGTACATGCCGGTCAGGCTGTCGACATACTGCTCATCTTCGCCGGTACCGAGCGTGGCGACAACGATCGCCTGAGTCTCACCGCGGGTGAACAGGGCCGAGCCGTGCGTGCGCGGCAGGATGCCGACTTCCGAAACGATCGGGCGAACCGTCGACAAATCACGACCGTCGATGCGGCTCTTGGTGTCGAGGATGTTCCAGCGAACGATCTTGGCCTGCAGGTGCTTGAAGACGGCACCAACGACTTCGTTCGTGTACTTCGGCTCTTCACCTTCCGGGAAGAAATGCGCCTTTACCTTGGCCTTGACGGCGTCGACGGCAGCGTAGCGATCAGCCTTCTGCGTGATCTTGTAGGCTGCGCGCAGTTCGGTTTCGGCGATCGAGAGCATTTCGGCTTCGAGAGCGGAGTGATCTTCCGGTTCGAATTCGCGCGGCTCCTTAGCGGCCACTTCAGCGAGCTTGATGATCGCGTCGATGACAGGCTGGAAGCCCTTGTGGCCGAACATGACGGCGCCGAGCATGATGTCTTCGTTGAGTTCCTTGGCTTCGGACTCAACCATCAGAACGGCGTCCTGCGTGCCGGCAACGACGAGGTCGAGAACCGATTCGTCCATCTCGTCGAGATGCGGGTTCAGGACATATTCGCCGTTGATGTAGCCGACGCGGGCGCCACCGACCGGGCCCATGAACGGAACGCCGGAGAGCGTGAGCGCGGCCGAGGTGGCAACCATCGACAGGATGTCGGGGTTGTTCTCCAGATCATGCTGGATGACGGTAACGACGACCTGCGTGTCGTTCTTGTAACCTTCCGGGAAGAGCGGGCGGATCGGGCGGTCGATCAGGCGCGAAACCAGTGTTTCGTTTTCCGACGGACGACCTTCGCGCTTGAAATAGCCGCCCGGGATCTTGCCGGCGGCATAGGTCTTTTCCTGGTAGTTGACGGTGAGCGGGAAGAAGTCCTGACCCGGCTTCGGCGCCTTGGCCGACACGACGGTGGCAAGAACGACGGTTTCACCATAGGTGGCGAGAACGGCGCCGTCGGCCTGGCGGGCGATCTTGCCCGTTTCCAGCTTCAGCGGGCGGCCTGCCCACTCGATTTCAACGCTGTGAACATCAAACATATCTTGTCCTTCATATGCGGACCCTCGTCCTGCCGGATCGGCAGGGGCGGGTGGTCTGCAATGTGCTGACGCGATCACGGGCAAGACAGTGGGAGGCTTCGGATCCGGCGGGTCATCCCGCAAACGCTCTTGGCGCGGAAGCATCCAACAATCCTGCCCCATGACAGGTCATCGGTTGGTATCGACAGGTCCGGCCCATCCGGCCTGTCATTCGTCCCGGGCAAATCCATGCGCGGGACAGGGTACCGGTCCATTGACCTCACCCGGAAAGGCAACCGGCGGATCTTCGAGACGAAGACCCGCCGGGAACTGTTTAGCGGCGGATGCCGAGACGGGTGATCAGGTTGGTATAGCGAGCCTCGTCCTGCTTCTTGACGTAGTCGAGAAGCGAACGGCGGGTCGAAACCATGGTCAGAAGGCCACGACGCGAGTGGTTGTCCTTCTTGTGACCCTTGAAGTGTTCCGTCAGGTTGGTGATACGCTCGGTCAGAATTGCGACCTGAACTTCCGGAGAACCGGTGTCGCCTTCCTTGATTGCGTATTCCTTGATGAGGGCAGCCTTGCGCTCTGCAGTGATCGACATCGTGAATCCTTTCTAGAATAAGGAGAAACAGGTCGCCAAACGCCGGGATGTCGTCCAGCATTGGCCGTGAATGCAGGCACCCTGAGGCACCAGCTGCCGCCGCCTATACTCCATTCCCTGATGAAAGGAAAGAGCAGGCGGCGGGATGGGTCAGGCGAAGACGCGGCGCGGATGGAATTCGCCACCGGCAATCTCACCGATCGCGATCAGCTTGCCGCCGGCGAGCGCCACTGCCTCCGGTTCCGCGACCGGCGCATCCCGGCCACGGACGATGATCGGGTTGCCCATGCGCAGGCGATGCGCCTGGTCATCGGTGATCCTGAGCTGCGGCAGGGCAGACAAAGCCTCGGCGGTGTCGACCAGGAAGGCATCCAGCGCCGCGAGCCGCTCGTCCTTGTCCTCGATCGCTTCAAGCGCGACGAGATCGGCCAGCGGCACCATCATCTCCTCGGCGAAGGGCGCCACGAAAGTGCGGCGCAGAGAGGAGATATGGCCATAGCAACCCAGCTCGCGACCGAAGTCGCGAGCGAGCGAGCGAACATAGGTCCCCTTGCCGCATTCCACCTCGAAATGCGCCTTGTCGACTTCACAGTTCAGCAGCGTCAGGCGATGAACCTCGACTTCGCGTGAGGGAATCTCGACAGTTTCGCCGTCGCGGGCCAGGTCATAGGCCCGCTCGCCGGCGATTTTTATAGCGGAAAACTGCGGAGGGATCTGATTGATCACGCCGGTATAGGCCGGCAGCAGGGCACGGATGGCTTCTTCGTTTGGACGCCGGTCGGAGCTCTGCGTCACCTCGCCTTCGAGGTCGTCGGTCGAGCGCTCTTCGCCCCAGGTCACGGTGAACTCGTAGATCTTGCGCCCGTCCATCACGTAGGGAACGGTCTTGGTGGCGTCACCGAGCGCGATCGGCAGCATGCCCGATGCGAGCGGGTCGAGCGTACCGGCATGGCCGGCCTTCTGGGCGTTGAACAGCCATTTGATCTTGCCGACCGCCTCGGTCGAACCGAAATCGACCGGCTTGTCGAGGATGAGCCAGCCCGAAATCGGGCGGCCCTTGGGCTTTCTGGGTTTGGACATTTCGGTCTTTTCTCAGTCTTTGTCTTCGTCAGAGCCGAGATCCCGCTGGACCTCCGGCGAGCGCAGGAGCGCATCGATCTTCTGGTAGTTGTCGAAGCTCGTATCGTCGCGGAAACGCACTTCCGGCATGTATTTCATCTGCCGAAGTTGCCCGCCGATCCGCCCGCGAATGAATTTGGCATGTTTGTTGAGTGCGGCGATGACAGCGTCATGGTCGGAAACCCCGAGCGGCGCCACATAGGCGGTCGCCATCTTCAGGTCTGGCGACATGCGCACTTCCGAGACCGAGATCACGGTCTTTTCGATGATGTCGTCATTAACTTCCCCGCGCTGAAGCACTTGGGTTATGGCGGCGCGCACCTGCTCGCCGACGCGCAGCATGCGCTGCGAAGGTGCCGATGAGGTTGGTTTTGTCATGGTTCAGTTGCCTTTCGCATGAGGCGTGCGCCGGTTGGTGCCGTTCGCGTCATGCTTTGATTGCTGTTCAACGGGCGCAAGGCCGGATGTCCAGTCCCATAAACGACGAGCGCCGGAAGATCCGGCGCCCGAAGAGTCTTTGATCAAACGCCTGGGATCAGAGCGTACGCGTGATGTGTTCCACGCGGAAGCACTCGATCGTGTCGCCGGCGCGAATGTCCTCGTAGTTTTCGAAGGCCATGCCGCACTCCTGACCCATCGGCACTTCAGAGACCTCGTCCTTGAAGCGCTTGAGCGTCTTGAGCTTGCCTTCGTGAATGACAACGTTGTCGCGCACGAGACGCACGCCCGCTCCACGTTCGACCTTGCCTTCGATAACGCGGCAACCTGCGACCTTGCCGACCTTCGTGATGTTGAACACCTCGAGGATCTCGGCATTGCCAAGGAAGGTCTCGCGCCGTTCCGGCGACAAGAGGCCCGACATCGCTGCCTTCACATCATCCACCAGATCGTAGATGATGTTGTAGTAGCGGATCTCGATGCCGGCACGCTCGGAAGCGGTGCGGGCCTGAGCATTGGCACGGACGTTGAAGCCGATGATTGCGGCATTGGACGCCTCGGCGAGCGAGATATCCGATTCCGTGATCGCACCAGCGCCTGAATGGACGATACGGGCCCGAACTTCTTCGGTTCCGAGCTTGTCGAGGGCAGCCACGATCGCTTCGACGGAACCCTGCACGTCGGCCTTGATGACCAGCGGGAATTCCTTGAAGCCTGTGTTCTGCAGTTGGCTCATCATCTGTTCCAGCGAGCCGCGCTGACCCGACTGGCGGGCAGCAGCCTTGTCGCGGGCCAGACGCTGACGATACTCGGAGATCTCGCGAGCGCGGCTCTCGTTCTCGACGACGGCAAATTTATCACCGGCAGCAGGTGTGCCCGACAGGCCGAGGACCTCGACCGGCATGGCAGGACCCGCTTCCTTGACGTGTTCACCCTTGTCGTTGACGAGCGCGCGTACACGGCCCCACTGATCGCCTGCCACGATGATCTGGCCGGGCTTCAGCGTGCCCTTCTGGATAAGAACGGTCGCAACCGCACCACGGCCACGGTCGAGCTGCGCTTCGATGACTGTACCTTCGGCGGTCCGCTTCGGGTCGGCCTTCAGGTCGAGGATTTCGGCCTGCAGCAGCACGGCTTCGAGCAGCTTGTCGAGGTTGAGCTTGTTCTTCGCCGAAACCTCGACGTCGAGCACTTCACCGCCCATGGATTCCACGAAGACTTCGTGCTGCAGAAGCTGCTGGCGCACCTTGTCCGGGTTTGCCTCGTGCTTGTCGATCTTGTTGATCGCCACGATGATCGGCACATTGGCCGCCTTGGCGTGGTTGATCGATTCAATTGTCTGCGGCATCACGCTGTCGTCGGCCGCAACCACCAGAATGGCAATGTCGGTCGCCTGGGCGCCACGGGCACGCATCGCGGTGAACGCGGCGTGGCCAGGGGTGTCGATGAAGGTGATTTTCTGGCCGTTCTGCTCGACCTGATAGGCACCGATATGCTGAGTGATACCACCGGCTTCACCTGACACGACCGAGGTCTTGCGGATGGCGTCGAGCAACGAGGTCTTGCCGTGGTCGACGTGACCCATGATGGTGACAACCGGCGGCCGCGATACCAACTCGCCTTCGTCGTCCTTGACGTTGAAGATGCCTTCTTCGACGTCGGATTCCGAGACGCGCTTGACGGTATGGCCAAATTCGGTGGCGATGATTTCAGCGAGATCGGCGTCGATGACGTCGCCCGGCTTCATCATCTGGCCTTCCTTCATCAGGTACTTAATGACGTCGACCGCGCGTTCGGACATGCGCTGCGACAGTTCCTGAATAGTGATGGTTTCCGGCAGGATAACCTCGCGCATGACCTTTTCGCGGGTTTCCTGCATCTGGCTGCGGCGGAACTTCTCCTGGCGGCGGCGCATGGAGGCCAGCGAGCGGCCACGAGCGGAACCGTCGTCGTCGACGTTGGCGCTGGTCACCGTGAGCTTGCCGCGACGGCGATCTTCCTCGGCCTTCGGACGGGCCGGAACCTTGGCGGGAGCCGGAGCTGCAACTTTGCCACGGCCCGGAAGGCCACGCGGCGGGCCGCGATCATCGTCATCGTCATTGCTCTTGCGACCACGAACAAAGCCGGGTGCGCCAGGCGATGCCGGAGCAGCGGGTGCGGCAGGGCGGACCGGAGCGGCCGGTGCGGCGGCGACCGGAGCCGGAGCAGGCTCAGGCTCGGCCACGACTTCGACCTTTGGTTCCAGGGCGCGACGCGCAGCCTCTTCGGCCGCGATCCGGGCAGCTTCCGCTGCTTCGGCCTTGCGGCGCTCTTCGTCTATGGCCCGCTGCTTGGCTTCTTCGACTTCGCGAGCCTGGGCTTCCATGAGCGCGCGACGGCGCGCTTCCATTTCGCCGGCCGACAGGTCGTGCAGCACGGCACCGCGCGGACGTTCCGGCTGGCGCGGCGGCTGCGGACGCTGCTGTTGCGGAACCGACTGATGGATGCGCGTGGCGGGTGCCGATGGCTGCGCCGGAGTGCGCGGAGCCTGCGGGGCAGGGGCGGCGGCTTCCGGAGCGCGCGCTGCGGGGGCCGCGATAGGTGTGATGGGCTTTTCGTCAAGCGGGCGGGTCGTGCGGCGCTTCACCGTTTCGACGACGACCGACTTCGTACGGCCGCGCCCCATGTCCTGGCGCACGGTACCCTGGCTCATCCCCGAGGGCTTCAGGGTGAGAGTCTTCTTCACGCCGATTGTCTTGTCGTCTTTGTTGTCGGTCATTCCGTTCCCGTTCCTTCGAGCGGGGCCGGATGCCGAGCATCAGACCTCGCCGTTCACATACTGTCCTAAACCACGGAGGCCGACCTGTGTCGGTGACCGCGTCATTGTGATTTCGGGCCAGCGCCCGAGACCTGCGGCGCATGGCCGCGATAGGTTTCGAGCAGAGTTGCGCGCTTCACTACACCTTCACCTGCCTGCCCTGCAAGCACGCAAGCATGGATAAACGCATTCTGGCCCATCTGCTCTTCCAATTCCGCCCCGGTCAGAAGGTGGAATGCGGGAACCTCCGCCTCCGCCCCCGTTCCGAGGTGCCAGGCCTTTCGGGCCTGGTCGATCTTTCTCACGCCATCGGCTGCGGCATCCAAAGAATGAAACACCGCGATGGCCTCGCCGCTGCGAACCGCCGCCTCGACCTTCGCCGCTCCGGTGATGAACTGGCCGGCCTTGCGCGCCATGTTCATCATCCCGATCAGCTGCGCGACGAGGAGCCGCTCAACAACGGATCCGAGCTCCGGATCCGCCTTCACATCCCGTTTCAGGGCGCGTGCGAAGAGTTTCTTCGCCACGGCCTTGTCGACAGCTTCTCGGCTGGGGCTGACCCAGCAGCCCCGGCCCGGAAGCGCCCGCTTGAGATCCGGGACGACAGTCCCGTCGGGTGCTGCCACGAAACGCAGAAGCGTGTCGGGAGATCCGCTTTCGCGGGTCACGATGCACATCCGTCCATTCATCTCCGACAGGTCGACGTCATCCTCGACCTCCGGAGTGTCTGGCCTCTCGGCGCTCATCACGCTCCCTGCTCGGCTTCTTCGCCTTCGAGTTCGCCTTCAGCTTCGGCCTCTGCCGCGAGGTCCTCCTCGGTGATCCAGCCGGCAGCCAGACGCGCCTGAACGATCATGGCTTCAGCTTCAGCACGCGAGATGTCGAACTTCGAGAACAGCCCCTCGAACTTCTTCGTCTCGCCATCCTTGCGCTCGCTCCAGCCGACCAGATCATCGGCAGCACAGCCGGCGAAGTCCTCGACCGTCTTGATGCCGTCTTCGCCGAGGGCGACCATCATCTGCGAGGTCATGCCATCGATCTGGCGCAACTCATCGGCCACGCCGAGCTCCTTGCGCTTCGCATCCATTTCGGCCTCGATCTTCTCGAGGTATTCGCGAGCGCGCGTCTGGATTTCCTGCGCGGTGTCTTCGTCGAAGCCGTCGATCGAAGCGATTTCGTCGAGATCGACGTAAGCCACTTCCTCGACCTGGGCGAAGCCTTCCGATGCCAGAACCTGACCAACCATCTCGTCAACGTCGAGCGCGTCCATGAACAGGGTCGTGCGCTCGTTGAATTCCTTCTGGCGGCGTTCCGATTCCTCGGCTTCCGTCATGATGTCGATGTCCCAGCCGGTCAGCTGCGAGGCCAGACGAACGTTCTGACCGCGGCGGCCGATGGCCAGCGACAGCTGCTCGTCCGGAACCACGACTTCAATGCGCTCTGCATCTTCATCGAGAACGACCTTTGCGACTTCCGCCGGCTGCAGGGCGTTGACGATGAAGGAAGCCGGATCCTGGCTCCACGGAATGATGTCGATCTTTTCGCCCTGAAGCTCGCCGACGACGGCCTGAACGCGCGAACCGCGCATACCGACGCAGGCGCCGACCGGATCGATCGAACTATCGTTCGAGATGACGGCGATCTTTGCGCGCGAACCCGGATCACGGGCAACCGACTTGATCTGGATGATGCCGTCGTAGATCTCAGGCACTTCCATGGTGAAGAGCTTCACCATGAACTGCGGATGGGTACGCGACAGGAAGATCTGCGGGCCGCGCTGCTCGCGACGTACATCATATACGTATGCGCGGACGCGATCGCCATAGCGGAAGGCTTCGCGTGGAATCATTTCGTCACGGCGGATGATGCCTTCGCCGCGGCCGAGATCAACGATGACGTTCCCGTATTCGACGCGCTTGACGGTGCCGTTGACGATTTCGCCGACGCGGTCCTTGAATTCGTCGAACTGACGGTCACGCTCGGCTTCGCGCACCTTCTGCACGATGACCTGCTTGGCCGACTGGGCCGCGATACGGCCGAAGTCCATTGGCGGTAGCGGGTCGGCGATGAAGTCGCCGAGCTTGGCATCGACATTGCGGTCGCGGGCCAGTTCCAGTGCGATCTGCGTCGAATAGTCCTCGACCTTCTCGACCACTTCCAGAAGACGCTGCAGACGGATCTCGCCGGTCTTCGAGTTGATGTCGGCGCGGATGTTGGTTTCGCTACCGTAGCGCGACCGGGCAGCCTTCTGGATCGCGTCGGCCATGGCGGCGAGCACGATTTCGCGGTCGATCACCTTTTCACGGGCGACGGCATCTGCGATCTGCAAGAGCTCGAGCCTGTTAGCACTGACTGCCATTGTCTTAGGTCTCCGTCTTCACGCCCGGGCATCGGCCTCGGGCTATAGGTCAAACGTTATTCTTCGCTGTCGTCTTCGTCGTTCTGGTTCGCGGCCTGCGCCTTGGCGAGCTTGTCGGCTCGGAGCGCGTCACGGATCAGATCGTCCGTCAGAATGAGCTTTGCCTCGGCGAGGGTGTTGAAGGGGATCACCACCTTCGGCTCTTCGCCATAAGCCACCTGATCGCGCTCCAGGGTAAAGCCATCCTGGTTCACATCCGTGATCTTGCCGCGGAAGCGCTTGCGGTTGTCGACCAGGATCGAGGTCTCGCACTTCACGATATGGCCCTGCCAGCGGGTAAAATCAGACTTGCGCACCATCGGGCGGTCGATGCCCGGCGACGACACTTCCAGATGATAGGCCTTGTCGACAGGGTCTTCCACGTCCAGCACCGGAGACACAGCCATCGATACGGCTTCGCAGTCTTCGACGGTCATCGTGCCGTCGGTGCGTTCTGCCATGATCTGCAGCGTCATTCCGTTCTGGTTCATCATACGGACGCGAACCAGCTTGAAATCCATCGCGACGAGCACCGGCTCGATGATCTCTGCGATACGACGGTCGAGGCCCGTCTCAGTGATGATCCGCGCTTCGCCGAGTACCGGCTTCGGCATGTCTTCGGACAATCGTTTTACTCCCGATTGGCTGGGATCGCCAATAAAAAAGAGCGGGTCCTTCCGGGCCCACCCTTCATCTGTCGATCAAGAATTTGAGGCTGATATACGCGACCGCCCCGACTTTTGCAAGCTTTTCGGTGAAGGGTGAAAACAAACTTGCCATTCATGCGTTGCGCAGGGCAAGGTTCAGCCAGCTTCAGCCGTTTCCTCAGATGGCTGCAGCCAGAAAAGACGAGACATGTCCACACACGAACGCCGTTCGCCGCTTCTGCCACTGCGCAACGAAGCCTATCGCCGAATCTGGATTGCCAGCATTTCGTCCAATCTCGGTGGTTTGATCCAAGGCGTCGGCGCCGCCTGGATGATGGCGTCGATCTCTACCTCTGAGAACATGGTGGCCCTCGTGCAGGCGTCGAACACGGGCCCGATCATGTTGCTCTCCCTGATCGCCGGTGCGATCGCGGACAGCTTTGATCGTCGACGCGTGATGATCGCAGCACAGGTCTTCATGGTCGTCGTCTCGGCGCTACTGACCCTCTTTGCCCTGCTCGATCTCATCACGCCCTGGGCACTCCTCGCCTTCACATTCCTCATCGGCTGCGGCACCGCGCTCAACAATCCGTCCTGGCAGGCCTCGGTCGGCGACATCGTCCCGCGCGCCGATCTGCCCGCCGCAGTTTCACTCAACAGCATGGGCTTCAACATCACCCGCAGCGTCGGCCCGGCGATTGGCGGCATGATTGTCGCCGCGGCCGGAGCCGCGGCCGCCTTTGCCGTCAACACGCTGTCCTATTTCGCCATCATCTATGCGCTTTTCCGCTGGCGGCCGAACATTCCGAAGAACCCGTTGCCGCGCGAGCAGTTCGGCTCGGCGATTGCTGCCGGCCTGCGTTACGTCGCGATGTCGCCCAATCTCGGCAAGGTGCTCTTTCGCGGCTTCGTCTTCGGCCTCACCGCAACCGCGATCCTCTCGCTGCTACCAATCGTGGCGCGCGACCAGCTTGTGGGCGGCCCGCTCACCTTCGGCGGATTGCTCGGCGCCTTCGGCCTCGGCGCTATCTTCGGCGCCTTTTCCAACCAGCGCGCCCGCGAACTGCTGTCGAGCGAAGACATCGTCCGTGCTTCCTTCGCAGGCTTTGCGGTGGCCGCCGGTGTCACCGGCATCAGCACTTCGGTCTGGATCACGGCGCTCGTACTCATGGTCGCCGGCGCTTGCTGGGTTCTGGCGCTTTCGTTGTTCAACACTGTGGTCCAGCTTTCGGCCCCCCGCTGGGTCGTCGGCCGCGCGCTCTCGCTCTACCAGACTGCCACTTTCGGCGGCATGGCGACGGGAAGCTGGCTCTGGGGCAGCGTTGCCGAGAACTATGGCTCCGACCATGCACTGGTGGCATCCAGTCTTCTCATGATGGTCGGCGTCTTCATCGGCTTCTTCCTGCCCATGCCCGCCTTCGCCACCCTTGATCTCGATCCGCTCAACCGCTTCAACGAACCTTCCCTGAAACTCGATATCCGTCCGCGCAGCGGCCCGATCGTTATCCATGTCGATTTCGAAATCGATGATGAAGACGTGCCGGAGTTTCTGAAGATCATGGTCGAGCGCCGCCGCATCCGCCTGCGCGACGGCGCACGCAACTGGACGCTGATGCGCGATCTGGAAAACCCCGACATCTGGACGGAAACCTATCACGTCCCAACCTGGGTGGATTACGTCCGCCACAACCAGCGCCGCACCAAAGCTGATGCTGAAATTACCGACCGCTTGCTTGAGCTTCATCGCGGCGACCGGCCGCCCAGGGTGCACCGGATGATCGAGCGCCAGGCGATCCCGCCGGCGGACGACGTCTTCCACCAGTCGCACATCGATCACCATTGATGACGGGTATTAGCGCAGCTTTGCCTTTAGATCCGCGCTTGGATAGCAGGTGGGTTTCATCCCGTTCTTCGCCTGCCATTCTCCGAGCGAACGCCGCGTCTTGAAGCCGGGCAGGCCGTCGACCTTGCCGACGTCATAGCCTTGGCGCACCAGCGCCTGCTGCATGGCGAGCACATCCGAGCGCAGCATCTTGCCGACATCGCCCCAGGGCGCCTTGAAGGCACCGCCACCGCTCGCGATCCGGTCGGCAAGATTGCCGATGAACAGCGCATAGAGGTCGGAATTGTTGTATTCCTTGAGCACGTAGAAGTTCGGCGTGACCAGGAATTCCGGGCCATAGGTCCCCGCCGGGACCAGCATCATCGCCGGCCGCGAGCTTTCCGACACTGGGAAGGCGCGGCCGGAAATGCGGGTGAGCCCGCCGTTAGTCCAGGCAGAGAGGGGCTTCGCCCTGTCCGGCCCTTCCTGCGCGCAGGAAACGCCGTCGGGTATGCTGATTTCGTAGCCCCAGTCGCGACCTCTCTGCCAGCCGCTCTTCACCAGATAGTTGGCTATGGATGCCAGTGTATCCGGCACCGAGTTCCAGATGTCGCGCTTGCCGTCGCCGTCGAAGTCGACGGCATATTTCAGGTAACTCCCCGGCATGAATTGCGGCTGCCCCAGCGCACCCGCCCAGGAGCCCATCAGCCGATCGGCGCTGACGTCCCCGCTTTCGACGATATGCAGCGCCGAAATCAGCTCCTGCTGGAACATCGGCTTGCGTGTCGACATGAAGGCTTTGGTCGCCAGCACGTCGATGGCCGAATGCGGCAGCTTCGCCCGGCCATAACCGGACTCGCGTCCCCAGATCGCCACGATGATCGAGCCCGGAACGCCATAGGCCGCTTCGACCTTGCGCAGCGTCGACGCATGCTGGCTCGCAAGCGTTCTGCCTGTGGCGGCCAGCCCCTGCAATCGCTTCTCGTTGAAATAGAAAGCCGGCGAGCTGAATTCTGCCTGGCTCTGCGTGCGCTCTTTCGGCGGCTTCGTTCCGGGCGGCACGAGATCCGGCAGATCCCAGTTTAACTGGACGTTCTGAAGTGTCCGGTCGAAGACGTCTTTGCTGATCCCGCCGTCTTGAGCAGCGCGCCAGAGATCACTTGCAATCCATTGCCGAAACTGCGCTTCGACAGCGCTTCTAGAAGCGGCAGCGGACGGTGTGGTGAAACTCCCTGCCAGAAGCAGTGAAACGGTGGTCATCAGCCATCGTAACGGCTTACGGGTTCGTGCCATCGGTTCTTCCTCGCGGTCAGATCGTGGTCCGGGCCCTGATCGCCGCAGACAGTGTTCCCTCGTCCAGATAGTCGAGCTCGCCCCCGACGGGCACCCCATGGGCGAGCCGTGTGATCTTCACGTCGAGCCCCGTCAGGTGGTCGGTTATATAGTGTGCTGTGGTCTGCCCCTCGACGGTGGCATTGACCGCGATGATGATCTCGCGGATCCCGCCTTTTGCCACCCGGTCGATCAGCCCCTTGATGTTGAGATCATCTGGCCCGATTCCGTCGAGCGGCGACAGCGTGCCCCCCAGAACGTGATAGGCGGCGTTCATCGCGCCCGCGCGCTCAAGTGCCCAGAGGTCTGATACATCCTCGACGACGATGATGACAGACTGGTCGCGAGCGACGTCAGTACAGACGGTGCAGGGATCGACGGTGTCGACATTGCCGCAGCACGAGCAGATCTTCACCTTGTCATAGGCCTCGCCCATGGCGTGACCCAAGGGGCCGAGCAGCTGATCCTTCTTCTTGATCAGATGCAGCGCCGCACGTCGGGCTGAGCGGGGTCCAAGCCCCGGCACCTTTGCCAGAAGCTGGATGAGTTTCTCGATTTCGGGGCCGGTGACTCGTTTTGCCATGGCGGCGTTTCTAGCCCATATAGACGACGAACGGAATCGCCGAAGGGTGCGTCAAATGAAAATCCTCGCCGTCTGCCTTGGTCGCCCCGAGATCCTTCCGGGGAAGAAATACAAGACCGGCATCAACAAGCTCGCCATTCAGGGCCCGATCATGGTCGATGCCGAAGGCCTTGTCGGCGACGCGATCCTCAACCGCAAGCATCATGGCGGTGTCGATCAGGCGGTCTATATCGAGGGCTCCATTGATCTCGACTGGTGGAAGAGCGAACTTGGGCGTGATCTGCCTTACGGGACATTCGGCGAGAACCTAGTGATCGAGGGCCTTGAAAGCGCCATGCTGGCCGCCGGCGACAGGCTGGTAATAGGCGAAGTTCTGCTGGAAATCACCTCTCCCCGCATCCCTTGCGCCACCTTTGCCGCGAAGATGGGCGAGCCCACGTTCGTCAAGCGCTACACCCGCGCCGCCCGCCCGGGCGCCTATGCGCGCGTGCTTCAAGGTGGCATGGTCGAGGCCGGCCAGAGTGTCGCGTTCCAGCCATGGAGCGGCGACCGAGTGACGATGCGCGAGATGATGGCGACCTTCGGCCGCAGGCTCAGCGACGCCGATCGCGCACGCTACATGGCGGCTCCCGTCCACTACAAAGTGACAGACGCCATCCGCGCCGGCGAGATGTAAGCTTGCGTCCAAGGTCGTAAGTCCGGAGGCTTTACCCGCTCACGGCACCTCGCCATCATGCCGCCCGGAGTGGAGGAGTGATGGACTCGAAAACGATCAAGCTGACAGCGGCCGACGGTGTGCGGTTAACCGGCCATTGGTGGCGCTCTGCCCAGGCATTGCCAGCCGCCACGGTCGTCATTAATCCGGCAACGGGTGTTCATGCCCGCTATTATCACCGTTACGCCGCCTATCTTGCGGCGAACGGCTTCTGCGTCCTCACCTATGATTACCGTGGTATAGGGCTCTCCCGCCCGGAAAGCCTTAAAGGCTCGACCTTCACCTGGCGCCAATGGGGCGAGCAGGATTTCGACGCCGCGCTCCGCCAGGCGCTGCAGGAGGATGAGACGGGCCGTGTCCTCGTCGTCGGCCACAGTATCGGCGGTTTCCTGCCGGGTTATTCGCCGGCCGTCGGACGCGTTTCGGCCATGCTGTCAGTCGGCGGACAGTTCGGCTATTGGGGCGACTATCTTCCGACACGCCGTTTTCCACTTTTCCTGAAATGGCATGTCGCCATGCCCATAATCACCTTTGCGCTTGGCCATTTTCCCGGCAAGCGGCTGGGCTGGCTCGAGGATCTGCCAAGGGGGGTCGCCTATGGCTGGGGACTGCAGCAGGGTAGGGCGGAGCAGGGATTGTCTCAAGAGGCGGCTGACGTCATGCGGAACCGTTTCGCAACTGCAACCGGCCCGATTCTCGCCGTCACCATGTCAGATGATGAAATTGCGCCGCCCAAGGCGATCGATCGCGCCATGCGATACTACCGTCGCGCATCGGTGACCAAGGTGCTGCTAACGCCGGAAGACCTCGGCTTTGACCGGGTTGGTCACTTCGATCTCTTCCACGCCCGCCATCAGAGTGGCTTCTGGCGCCAGAGCCTCGTCTTCCTGCGCGACGGGGAAAATCCCTGGGGCAATCGGGTCTATCCCTGACAGACCCGATCACCCTCCTTGGCAAAGAACTGCCTGATCAGAACGGGAACTTCATGCCCGGCGGCAGCGGAATGCCGGCGGTCAGCGCCGCCATCTTTTCCTGCGCCTGGGCCTCACCCTTGTCCTTGGCGTCCTTATGGGCGGCGACGATCAGGTCTTCGAGGATTTCGACTTCATCTTCCTTGAAGAGCGACGGGTCGATCTTGATGCTGCGCATCTCGCCCTTGCCGGTCAGCACCACGGTGACCAGGCCGCCACCGGATTTGCCCTCGATTTCGAGCGAGGCGATTTCCGCCTGCATCTTCTCCATCTTGGACTGCATCTCCTTGACCTTGCCCATCATGCCCATGATGTCGCGCATCGTCGTCTCCTTGCATTGTTGTCTTTGTCTGCGGGAGGGCGAAAGCCCTAGAATTCGATGTCGTCGCCCGGCAGGATATCGCCCTCGGCGGATTCAGCTACGGCCGGCGGTGCAGCCACGGTGTCATCATCCTCGACTGCGGCTGCCTTTATCCGGACGTCGGTCACCTTGGCGCCGGGGAAGCGGGCGAGGATCGCGGCCACGTCGGGGTCCTGCCGCGCATCGACAAGCCGAGCTTCCCTGGTCGTTTTCTCCACCTCGACCAGCGTCGGTGCGCCCGCCTCGTTGGACAGCGTCACCCACCAGTTCACGCCGGTCCACTCGCTGAGCTTCATCTTCAGTTCGTTGACGATCGTCGGCGGGCATTGTGATTCCAGCCGGATTTCCAGCCGGCCCGGCTCGATCTTCACCAGATGCACGAACTGGCGCAGCTGCGCACGCAGCACCGGCGCCCGATTCTTGGTGCAGAGATCGGCGATATCATCCAGCGTCTCGACCCGAACGCCCGGGACCGATGCTTCCTCGACCTTGGGTTCGCGGCGTTCCATCATCTGCGGCAGGGCGTCACCAGCCGGCACGCTCTGCAGATGCGCAACCGGTTGGCTCATCGCTGGCCGCGGAGCGCTGTCCTGCGATGGCTGACCCACGGCCTGGACCCGCATGGCCATCGAGGCGCCACCACCGCCACCGTTCGGGCGCGGGGCGGAAGGCGCGCGATCTCCGCCACCGTCACCATTCGACAATTCAAGCAGGCGCCGTGCGGCATCTTCAGGCGAGGGCAGATGTGCGGCATGCGCCAGCCGGATCAGCACCATCTCGGCAGCACCGGCCGGCCTTGAGGAGGCCTCGGCTTCCGGAATGCCCTTGAGCAGCATCTGCCACATGCGCGACAGCGTCGTCACCGCAACGCTGTCGGCGAGTTCGGCACCCCGCACGCGCTCCACTTCGGAAAGCGAAGGATCCTGTGCGGCAGAGGGGATATATTTGAGCCGGGTCACCAGATGGGTGAAGTCGGCAAGATCGGTCAGCACCACCGTCGGGTTCGCACCCGCCTCGTACTGGCTGCCGAATTCGGAAAGTGCTGCCGCCACATCGCCGCGCACCACATGCTCGAAGAGGTCCACGATGCGTGCCCGGTCCGCCAGACCCAGCATGGCGCGCACGGCATCGGCGTGCACGACGCCACTGCCGTGGGCGATCGCCTGGTCAAGCAGAGACAGGCCGTCGCGTGCCGAGCCTTCTGCAGCACGCGCGATCATTGCCAACGCGTCTTCGTCCGCCTCGATGCCTTCCTTCGATGCGATCGTTGAGAACAGCCCGACGAGATCGCCGGCACTGATCCGGCGCAGGTCGAAGCGTTGGCAGCGGGAAAGAACGGTGATCGGAACCTTGCGGATTTCCGTTGTGGCGAAGATAAACTTCACATGCTCCGGCGGCTCTTCCAGCGTCTTCAGCAAGCCGTTGAAGGCCGCCGTCGAGAGCATGTGCACTTCGTCGATGATATAGACCTTGTAGCGCGCCGAAACCGGGCGGTAGCGCACCTGCTCGATGATTTCTCTGATATCGTCGATACCGGTATGCGAGGCGGCATCCATCTCGATCACGTCGACATGCCGGCCTTCCATGATCGCCTGGCAGTGTTCGCCGGGGATGCGAAGGTCGATCGTCGGCTTGTCGATCTCTGCTGTCTTGTAGTTCAGCGCGCGCGCCAGAATGCGGGCCGTGGTGGTCTTGCCCACCCCGCGCACGCCGGTCAGCATATAGGCCTGCGCAATGCGGCCGGTTTCGAACGCATTGGTCAGCGTCCGCACCATCGGCTCCTGGCCGACCATCAGGTCCGTGAAATCCTTGGGGCGATATTTGCGGGCAAGAACGCGGTAGCCGCCGGGGGCGGGCTTGGCCTCTGCAGTCGGCTCCAAATCGCTCATCGCGTTGCCAGCTTCCCCGTCGCCCGCAGCCGGGCATGGCACGGCCCGTGTTGGAAACAAAGGCCGGAAATGAAGATGAGGTGGGAGGCTGGCACGATGACCCGTGCCGCGCTCGTTAGGGCTGCTTCCTTCCGGACCTGACCCGGTTGGCGAGTGGCTCGTCCACCACCAACCTCCCGAGGAGACATATCGGCAATAACGTCGCCAAATGCAAGCCAACGGCCAAAAAAACTGATAGCCTTCGCAAAAACCACGCGGGGAGAAACGCCGTGACGCCATTCGTTCTTGATCAGCGCCTCGAAAGAGACAGCGAATCGATCCTCAAGCTCGGCCTTTGCGATCTGAGGCTGGCCAAGGATAGCCGCTGGCCCTGGCTGATCCTCGTACCTCAGCGTCCGGACGTTTCAGAGATCTTCGACCTGACACCCCTTGACCAGGCGGTGCTGACATTCGAGCAGGTGACGGTGGGAACGGCATTGAAAAAGGTGACTGGTGCCGAGAAGGTCAACATCGCCGCGATCGGCAATATTGTGCGCCAGCTTCACGTCCATGTCGTTGCCCGCTTCGAGAATGATCCGAACTGGCCAGGCCCGATCTGGGGCTTCGGCCAGTCGGTGCCTTATGACGAGCAGGCCTTTGAAGTCATGAAGAACAGGATCCTTGAAGCATTCCAATGAAGAATTCCATTTTCCTCAATCGTGCGCCCCATCTCGAACCCAGCGAACTCACGGCCTTCTCCGGCAACAAGCTCGACCGCGACAGCGAACATCGCGACGAGACTTCGCTCGAAAAGGCGCTGAAGGTCGAAGGCACCCATATCCTCGCCTTTTCCGGCACCCAGCTCGTCCTGAAACACGACAGTCAGGTTCTAGACCCGCTCTTCGCCCCTTATGAACTCGCGGACCTTCAGCCGAATTTCGATGATGCGATCCTTCTCGGCCACCAGGCCTCCGGCGAACCGCGTCTAGCGGTCCCTCTCAACGTGCCGCCGGAAGAACTTGCCGCTCACTACAAGCCGGCCGATCCCCGCACGCTCTTCCGCGACGCCCTCGTTGGTGACGAACTGCTCGGCGAAGTCGCGCAGGCGCTGAGCCTGCTGCGCTGGAATGCCGATAACAAGTTCTGTGGCCGCTGTGGTGGCGCCATGGAAGGTCGCATCGGCGGCTACAAACGTGTCTGCTCCGCATGCAGCCACGAAATCTTCCCGCGCACCGATCCGGTCGCCATCATGCTGGTGGTCGACGAGAAGAAGGATAGGTGCCTGATGGGCCGCAGCCCGCGCTTTCCGGCGGGCATGTATTCCTCGCTTGCCGGTTTCGTCGAGCCGGGCGAAACGATCGAAAACGCTGTCCGCCGAGAAACACGCGAAGAATCCGGCATCACCGTCGGCCGTGTCCGATATCATGCCTCGCAACCCTGGCCGATGCCGCACCAGCTGATGATCGGGTGCTACGCCGAGGCGACGAATGTCGACATCACCTTCGATACCGCCGAACTCGAAGACTGCCGCTGGTTTACCCGCGAGGAGATCGGACGGATGTTGTCGGAAGGCTCCTTCGATGGACGAACGCTGCCGATAAAGGGCACGATCGCCCGTCGTCTGATCGAAGACTGGTACGAGTGGCGGCACTGAGCCGCCACCTTGCTCATCAGAGCTTGCCGCGCATTTCATGCGCCTTGTAGACGCCGAGAATGTGCACCTTCTCCGAGAAGAAGCGCAGTTCTTCCAGGGCCCGTTTGACGGGCGCATCATCCGGATGCCCTTCGATGTCGGCATAGAACTGGGTCGCGATGAACTTGCCGCCGATCTGGTAGCTTTCGAGCTTGGTCATGTTGACGCCGTTCGTCGCAAAGCCGCCCATGGCTTTGTAGAGGGCTGCTGGAATGTTGCGGACATTGAAGACGAATGTGGTGATGAAGCGCTCGTCATCGCTCACACGCTTCGGCTCGTCCTGATCGCGCGAGAGCACGACGAAGCGGGTGACGTTGTTTTCCGAATCCTCGACGTTCTCCGCCAGAATATCGAGTCCGTAGAGCGAAGCCGCAAGCCGTGGCGCAAGAGCCGCCATCGACCTGTCGCCCTTTTCCGAGACAAGCTTTGCCGCGCCTGCCGTGTCACCCGCGACGACTGCCTTCCAACCATGGCTGCGAATGATCTTGCGGCACTGGCCGAGCGCATGGATGTGGCTGTGCACTGTGCGGATCTCGTCCAGTTTCACGCCCGGCAGAACCATCAGCTGGAAGCGGATGGGCATGAAATACTCGCCGACGATGTGCAGACGCGACAGCGGCAGAAGGTAGTGGATGTCGGCGACACGGCCCGCGAGTGTGTTTTCGATCGGGATCATCGCCAGATCGACTTCGCCCGTCTCCAGCGCCACGAAAGCATCCTCGAAGGTCGGGCATGGCAGCGGCTCCATGTTCGGGAACATGTCCCGGCAGGCCATGTCGGAATTGGCGCCATAGTCGCCCTGGAAGGAAATCTTGTTCGTCGGTGCCAAGGGATCAGTGTCCTGCGTTGGAGGATGCAGAAAGTATGCGACGCGCCTTTTCGAGATCGGCGGGCGTATCAACCCCGAGCGGCACGGTCTTCACCACCTGGACATCGATACGCATGCCGGCTTCGAGCGCTCTGAGCTGTTCGAGTGATTCGCGCTTTTCGAGCGTCGAAGGCGGAAGGGACACAAAACGTTCGAGTGCTGAGCGCCGATAGGCATAGAGACCGATATGATGGTAAAGCGGCCCATTCCCGTGAGGTGCCGTCGCGCGGGTAAAGTAGAGGGCACGCAGCCTGTCGGCGGAGAGCGGCGAGCCGACGACTTTCACGACGTTCGGATTGGTTTTTTCCTGCTCGTCCTCGATCTCTACAGTCAGCGTCGCGATGTCCACTTGAGGATCTTCGAGCGGTTTCAAGGCTGCGTGGATCGTCTGCGAATCGATTGTCGGCAGGTCGCCCTGAACATTGATGACGATCTCGGCCTGCCCATATGGGTCGACCTTGGTCAGGGCTTCGTAGATCCGGTCAGAGCCGGATTGGTGATCGCCGCGTGTCATGACAACCTCGAAACCCGCAGCCTCGACGGCGTTGAAGACCCGGATGTCGTCAACGGCCACGATGATTCGCCCGACAGCGGCCTCCTGGGCGCGTTTTGCCACCTGTACGATCATCGGCAGACCAGCAATATCGGCCAGTGGCTTGTCGGGAAGACGGGTCGACGCCATGCGGGCTGGGATAAGGATCAGTGTTTTGGCTGTTACGCCTTCATTCATGCCCATAACCCCTTCAAATCACCGCACAGAAGTGTCAAATAGTCCCAGTTGCGGGACCATAATCGTGTTGCAAGTGTTATGCAAAAGACATAGGTTCCGCGCGATTTCAAGATCGTCCGGTTTCTCATCGGCCGGCTGCACGGGGAGCTTTGCAGATGAACTCTTATACCAACATGGGCGTGGGTGCCTTTCTCGGCACCGTCTTCGTCCTGATGTCTGTGTCCATCGCTTCGGAAGGGATTTTCCATTCGGAAGCGCCTGAGCAGCAAGGCTTCGCCATCGTGGCCGAAGAAGCGGCTCCGGCTGACGCAGCACCGGAAGTCGCGGCCACTCCCATCGCAGTCCTGCTTGCCAGCGCCGATGCAGCCGCAGGCGAAGCATCGTTCAAGAAGTGCGCGAGCTGTCACACCGTCGACAAGGGTGGTGCCAACAAGGTTGGCCCGAACCTCTATGGCCTTGTCGACCGACCGATCGCCTCGCATGAAGGCTTCAGCTATTCCGCTGCTATCCGGGAATTCTCGCAGGGCGGTAGCGAGCTCTGGACGTGGGATCACCTGAACCAGTTCCTCACCGCTCCCAAGCAGCATATCCCTGGCACGTCTATGGGTTTCGCAGGCTTGAAGAGGGACGACGAACGCGCAAACGTAATCCTCTATCTGCACACCATGGCTGATAACCCGGTTCCGTTGCCTTCGCCCGATGCCGCAGCACCCGCTGAAGACGCTGCCGCGCCGGCTGATGCTGCTCCGGCTGCTGAAGCCCCTGCCGCGGATGAAGCTCCGGCTGCTCCGGCAGACGCCGCCCCGGCAGACGCAGCACCTGCCGATGCCGCGCCTTCGGAGGCTGCTCCGGCCGAGCCTGCACCGGCTCAGCCTGCAACGCCTTGAACGGCGCAGACCAATCCATTCGGATCTTCGCGATGATGCGCCCGGCCATTGAGCCGGGCGTTTTCGTTTGTGCTTTTAGAGCAGGAGCAAAGCCCAGAGCGAGACGGTAACCACGCCGGCCGCAGTCGAGAGGGTGATGACCGATGCTGCAAGCCCTTGTCCCACACCAAAACGGCTCGCGATGAGCCATGCATTGATGCCCGTGGGCACTGAGGAGGTCAGGACAAGTGCTGCGGTCCATTGCGGCGAGAGGCCGAGCAGTGTCGAGGCCAGCCACACTACGGCGGGCATCAGTCCGAGCTTCAGCAGTGAAATGCTGCCTGCGATCTTCACGTTTCCGGCCATTCCATATTTGTTCAGCGTCATGCCAAGCGAGATCAGCGCCGCCGGTGCGGCCATGCCGGCCACCTGTGCGACGATGCCGTCGATCACTGCTGGAACAGGGGTGCCGAGAACCTGCAGCAGGACCCCGCCGGCGAGGCCAATGATCAGCGGATTGCGCACCAGATTGCCGCCCACCTGTTTGGAAACCGCGAGTATGCCTGCGGCTTGCCGGCCACCGCTCTTCTGCTCAGCCCGCTCCATCGCCAGCACGCCGGCTATCATCATCAGCGGCAGGTGGATCGCGAGCAGGATCGACATGGCGACGATCCCTTCCGAGCCCACCGTCCGCTCGACGAGGGGAAGGCCAATAAAGACATTGTTGGCAAATGCGGATGATACCCCCGCAAGAACCCCCAGCCGCTGATCGCGCTTGAAGATGCGCGTTGCGACTAGGTGTCCTACGCTCCACGCAACCAGCACGCCGGAGAAATAGGCAACCCAAAGCCGGAAGGGGGAGGCGCCGTGAAAGTCGGCATTGGCAATTGTTCTGAGCAGCAGCAGCGGCACCGCGACCTTGAAGACGAAATCCCCCAACCCGTCGCCGATCTCGGCGGAGAGAATTTTCAGGCGGACGAGAGCCCATCCAAACAGAATAAGAATGAAAATAGGGAGAACGTCCTGGGCAACGGCTGTCATGAAATCAACTCGGGAATGGCAAGATGCAACCTTCTTAGGCCGCCCGCCGATCCCAGCCAATCCGTCGCAAACGATAAAAGCAGGCGAACGCCTGCTTTCACGCCCGGCCTCATGCCGGATGGGATCTACCGCCAGTACATCCGTGGTCGGTTTTCCCAAGCAAGACCTTTCTGGCCTTGAAGAACGTCCAGGGGAGATGGCCGTCCATGTAGCCTTTCTTAACAGTGGGATGTTACGGCGAAATGACGTAGATGCCCTTGCCCCTTTCCATCGCCGCAAAAACGGCTATGACCGTCGGGCCAAGCCAACGGAGCCCCACCCACCATGAGCCAATTCGATGTCCTGACTGTCGGAAACGCGATCGTCGACATTATCTCCCGCTGCGACGACAAGTTCCTGATCGACAACGGCATCACCAAAAGCGCCATGAACCTGATCGATGCGGATCGTGCAGAACGCCTCTACGGCATGATGGGGCCGGCTGTGGAGGCCTCTGGCGGCAGCGCAGGAAATACGGCAGCCGGCATCGCCAATTTCGGCGGCAAGGCCGCATATTTCGGCAAGGTTGCTGAAGACCAGCTGGGCGAGATCTTTACCCACGACATCCGCGCCCAGGGCGTGCACTTCCAGACCCGTCCGCTGGGTAGCCAGCCTCCCACCGCCCGCAGTATGATTTTCGTTACCGAGGATGGCGAACGGTCGATGAACACCTATCTCGGCGCCTGCGTCGAGTTCGGCCCGGAGGATGTCGAGCCCGAAGTTGTGGCGAATTCCAAGGTCACTTATTTTGAAGGCTACCTCTGGGATCCGCCGCGTGCCAAGCAGGCAATCCTCGACTGCGCCCGCATCGCGCATGACGCCGATCGGGAAATGTCGATGACGCTGTCCGACAGCTTCTGCGTCGGGCGTTACCGCGCTGAGTTCCTCGACCTGATGCGCTCAGGCACCGTCGACATCGTCTTCGCCAACGAACAGGAAGTGCTCTCGCTGTATGAGACAGACGATTTTGCCCTTGCGCTCGATCGGGTCTCGAAGGACTGCAAGCTGGCAGCCGTCACCATGGGCGATCAGGGGGCGGTCATCATCAAGGACGATAAACGTATCCGGGTCCCCGCAACGAAGGTGGAAACAGTGGTCGACACGACGGGCGCGGGCGATCTCTTCGCCTCCGGCTTCCTGTTCGGCTATACCAATGGCCGAAACCTTGAGGACTGCGGCCATCTCGGCTGCTACGCCGCCGGCGTCGTGATACGGCAGATCGGCCCGCGGCCAATGATGTCCCTAAAAAATGGTGCAGCGGCAATCGGTCTTATTTGAATGCCTCGCCTGGATAGGCGCCCCAGATCTCGTTCTGCGATACCCATCCACTCACGCCGCTGGTCTCGGCGCGACACCAGTTGCCATTGCATTCACCCAGCTTGAGCACCACGCCAGGCTCCAGTTTTGCGATAACGGCAGCTGAAGAGTTCGAATCGCGGCGCATCATCACATAGACGTTATCGCCGTTGCCGCGCATCCAGGGTGCGGCAACCGCCGTCCTTTCGCCGGTCAGGAGTGTCTGGTTTACCCAGCCCTCGGTCCCATCGGCATCGCGGATCTGCCGCCAGTTCTCGTATTCACGGATGATTTCGACGGGCAGACCGGATTTCATGTAGCGCCAGGAGACGGCGTAATCGGTACTCGGCCCAATCCGCAGATTGACCCTCTCTGCCTTGAGGCTCACGAAGCGCGGCAGCGGCAGACCGCTAGAGCCCTTGGTCGTGGATTGTGCATGACCGGCAATCGGCCCGGCCACGAGAGACAGCAGCAGGACGCTGAATGCAAGGTTGACGCGGCACAGAATATGAAACATGGCCATTCCGAGCTAAGCTATGGAAATGAAGTGCTTTCTGACCGCCCCGCCACGTATTCCGTGGGTTCCTGACAAATCCGCCAGGAGCCGACGAGTTTTGTTTGTCTTCGCCGACGGGTTTGGTAGAAATTGCCTTCCTGAGAAGCGAAGTATCCCGCGACTTGGTTAACGAGTTCTGAAGAAGGCATTGATCCGGCCCATGACGAACAGGAAAAGACCCAAGGTCTATATCACGCGGAAGCTGCCCGATGCCGTGGAAACGCGGATGCGCGAGCTGTTCGAGGCCGAGCTGAATGTGGATGATCGGCCGCGAACGCGCCAAGAGTTGATCGAGGCCGTCCGCTCGGCAGACGTCCTCGTCCCGACCGTCACCGACCGAATCGATGCAGACCTGATCGCCGAAGCTGGCCCTCAGATGAAGCTCATCGCCAGTTTCTCCAACGGCACGGATCACATCGATATCGATGCCGCCGCGAAGAAGGGCATTACTGTCACCAATACGCCGAACGTCCTGACCGAAGACACGGCAGACATGACCATGGCGCTGATCCTCGCTGTCCCGCGCCGCCTGGTGCAGGGTGCGCGCGTGCTGATGGACAAGCCGGGCGAGTGGGAGGGCTGGTCGCCGACCTGGATGCTCGGGCGCCGCATCTGGGGCAAGCGCATCGGCATCATCGGCATGGGCCGCATCGGCACGGCCGTTGCCCGCCGCGCCAAGGCCTTTGGCCTGTCGATCCATTATCACAACCGCAAGCGGGTCAATCCGGCGACCGAGGACGAGCTGGAGGCGACCTATTGGGACAGCCTCGACCAGATGCTTGCCCGCGTCGATATCGTCTCGGTCAACTGCCCGTCGACGCCGGCGACCTTCCACCTGCTCTCGGCCCGTCGTCTCGCGCTGCTGCAGCCGACCAGCTACGTGGTCAACACCGCCCGCGGCGACATCATCGATGAAGACGCCCTTGTGCAGGCGTTGCGCGCCGGCAAGATCGCCGGTGCCGGCCTTGATGTGTTCGAGAACGAACCCGCCGTGAACCCCAAGCTGGTGAAGCTCGCGAATGACGGCAAGGTCGTGCTGCTGCCGCATACAGGATCAGCGACGATCGAGGGCCGCATCGACATGGGCGACAAGGTGATCATCAATATCAGGACCTATTTCGACGGCCATCGTCCGCCAAACAGGGTCCTGCCCAATCGCGGCTGAGACTGTCAGGCCAGACGCTTCTGCATCTCGATGAAAGTTATGCGGTCATGGCCCGCATGGCTTTTCTCCGCCGTGCGGATGAAGCCCCAGGCACCAAAGCGCCGGTGATTGCCCGTCAACTCGATCCGCGTCTCCAACCGCAGGGCGGGTTTGCCGAGGTCGCGGGCAATCAGTTCGGCTTCGGCCAGAAAACGGCGGCCGATCCCCGTCCCCTGGGCCCTAGGTGAAACAGCCAGCTTGCCGACATAGAGAAAGTCCGGCTCGGGCCTCAGGAAGGCGCAACCGAGGAGTTCCCCGTCAACCTCGGCAATCAAGCCGATTTCGTCCCGAGCCTTGTCCCGCAGCGAGGCAAGGGTAAGCCGATGCGCGGAGGAGGGCGGATTGATGACGCCATCCATATAGGCGAAGGAGCTCATGATCAGCGCCAGCAATTTTTCGTAATCGGAGAAGCCCTCATCAATCCGGCTGATGACGACACTCATGTCCCAGTCCTGCGTTTGTATCGTATCGTGTCGAAACGGGCCGCCAGTCCGTCATACATCAGCAACCGTCCCACCAGTGGCTCACCGATGCCAGTGATCACCTTGATCGCCTCCATGGCCATCAGGGTGCCGATAACGCCGGTCAGCGCGCCGATGACGCCAGCTTCCGCGCAGGCCGGCACCAAGCCCTCAGGCGGAGGCTCGGGGAAGAGATCAGTATAGCGCGGATTGGGCAGGCCATCGGGGCCACTGTCGTAGGGCTTCAGCACGGTAACGGTGCCATCGAAGCGCCCGACGGCCCCGGTCACCAGCGGCACCTTCGCCTGTTCTGCGGCATCGGCTGCCGCGTAGCGGGTGGAAAAGTTGTCGGAGCCGTCGATCAGCAGCGTATAGCGTGGCAGGTAGTCACGGGCGAACTGGACAGTGAAGCGCTCTTCGTAGCGGACCGTGCGGCAATGCGGGTTGAGCCGGGCAATGGCGCGGGCGGCACTCTCCGTCTTCTTCTCGGAAAGCGTGCCGGTATCGTGGATCACCTGCCGCTGCAGGTTGGAGAGCGAGACGCCGTCATCGTCGACAATCCCCAGCGTGCCGACGCCCGCCGCTGCGAGATATTGCAGCACCGGCGAGCCAAGCCCGCCGGCGCCGATCACCAGCACCCGCGCGGCTTTCAGCAATTGCTGTCCATGGCCACCCACTTCAGGCAGCAGGATATGGCGGTGATAGCGGGAAAGTTCTTCGGGCGAGAGCGGATCCATGGCCGCTACCTTGCCACCCGAGCATGAAGATGAAAAGCGTGCTCAGACATCGATTTTACCGTCTCTCACTGTCACGAACTGCGCCCGCTCGCCGAGCGCCGAAAACATTGCGCTGTCCGTCCCCGTCATGAAAGCTTGACCGCCCAGCGCATCGATGCGGGCAAAGAGGGCCGCCCTGCGTCCTTCATCAAGATGTGCCGCGATTTCATCCAGCAGCAGGATCGGCGCAAAGCCGGTCATCGTTGCCACCAGCCGGGCATGGGCAAGCACCAGCCCGATCAGCAGCGCCTTCTGCTCTCCCGTCGAGCAGCGTTCCGCATCCATGTCCTTTTCGATATGCCGCACGAGGAGGTCCGCCCTATGCGGGCCATCCAGCGTACGGCCCGCCGCAGCGTCCCTGTGCCGGGACTGGGCAAGGATCTCGATATAGCGTTCTTCGAACTCGAAGGCCGGTAGGTCGGCAAGCTCATCGAGAAAGCCGGTCAAGGCGAGCGAGGCTGATGGAAAGGCGGAGGTCTCTCGGTCCGCTTCGATCAGGCCGGAGAGCAGGCCGAGCATTTCCCGACGCGCCGCGGCCATGGCCACACCGAGCGCTGCCATCTGCTGCTCGATACCGGACAGCCAGGCCGGGTCGAAGCGTCCTTCCGACAGCAGCCGGTTGCGGCTGCGCATGGCGCGCTCGAAGTCGTTCGCCCGCCGTCCATGGGCGGGATCGAGTGAGAGCACCAGACGGTCGAGAAACCGGCGTCGATCCGCTGAAGGTCCTGTAAAAAGGCCGTCCATGGCGGGAGTCAGCCAAAGCACGCGTAGGTGATCGGTGAGTTCATCGACAGACTTCGCCGGGGCGCCGTTAATCCGCAGCCGCCGGACCAGATTGTCCTCTTCCGTCATTTCGGTGCCGGTGCCGATATCCGCTTCGCCAGCCATGCCCTCGACTGCCGCGAATATGGTGAAGCTGCTTGAGGCTCCGATACGGGGAATGTCAGAGAGCACGGCCCGGCGAAGACCGCGTCCGGGCGACAGGAAGGAAATGGCTTCCATGAAGTTGGTCTTGCCGGCCCCGTTGTCGCCGACAAGCACCACATGCCGCCCGTCTAGCGCAAGTCCCGCCTGCGCATAGTTGCGAAAGTCTGTCAGTTTGAGCCGGTTGATCTGTGTCTTCTGGGTCATCGGTCGGAATCGTTGCCGCCTTGAGCTAGGCCGATTGTGCCGTGAAGGCAAGGCGCAAGTCCGCATTCTGTGCTCCACGTTGAGATGCGGCGCTTGGCGACATGGAACTCATCGCCTGCTGCGCTAGTTTGAAAGCAAACCCGCTGATCTGGAGCTCAGGCCATGTCCTCGCATTCCGATGATCTCACCCCCGAAGAAGCCCGGCGCGACCATTGGGAAATGCTAGGATTTTTGGCGTTAAATGCCACGCTTGGAGCAGCGATCGGTTTTTCGGTCGCGTTCGCCATCGTCTGGCTTGACCTCGGCGGGCTTGGCACCTCGCTCTCTCGTTCCAGTCACCCGATCCTGCCGACCGTCATGATGGCTGTGCCTCTTGCGCTTACCTTCGCTGCCGCCGTCACGGCGTCTGCCGTGATGACAATGCCCTACCGCAAGAAGAAGCAGCGCTGATATCGCATCCGCCGTTTGACCGCGCGCCTCTCTTGCGGCATCTAGGCGCGGTCGAGACGATGGAGAACGCCATGGACGTGAGAGACGAGCGCATCACGCGTCTGGAAGAAACCGTTGCCCACCAGACGCGTGTCATCGAGGAACTGTCGGATCAACTGGCCGAGCAGTGGAAGGTGGTCGAGCAGACCCGCGCCAAGCTTGATCGGCTGACCGAGCGCTTCCTGTCGCTGGAAGAGCAGGGCCTGGAAGCTCCCGCCATCACACGCCCGCCACATTACTGATCAGCCCGTCGCTCGATGGCGACCCCGGTAACCACGGCGTCGACGATCTGCGCGAGCTGGTCGCGTGAGGCATCAAGGCGACCGGTCAAGAGCCGCTGCCAGCAGAAACTGGAGAACAGCTCCATGACGAGCGGAATGTCGAGCTCCTCGCGCAACTCGCCCCGTTCCACGCCGCGCTCCAGAATGACGCCGCTCGCCCGGCAGCGGGTGACCGCGTAGTCACGCAAGGCCTCTAGCGCAGCCGGATCACTCTGCGCCTCCGCGATAATCGACCGAAAAACCTCTCCACCGCTCTTCTTCCAGAAGCCAAGCAGCGTCTCAAGGAAGGCGATGAGATCGCTGCGTGCGCTGCCGGTGTCGGGATAGAAGGTTTCACCCTTCTGCCGATGATAAACATCAAGCAGCAGCGCCGCCTTGGAGGGCCACCAGCGATAGATCGTCGGTTTCCCAGCCTTGGCCCGCCTGGCCACCGCCTCGATCGAAAAAGCTGAAAGCCCGCCTTCTTTAAGGATTTCCGCGGCGGCGGTGAGGATCGCCTCCTCGCTGGCCGGGTTGCGCTGCGCCCCGATCGATGTGCGCTTTGTGATGTCGTGTGCCGCCTTCGTCACAGTCAGTGCTCCTCTGCCTGACACCTAGCAGAAAAATCTATTGAACGAAACGGCTCGTTTCCATATAAACGAAACGTACCGTTCTTATGGAGCCTCCCATGCCCGATCAGTCCGCGTCCCGTCCCACGCCTTCCAAGCATCGCCTTGCCCTGCTGATGCTCCTCGTCATCTACCCCTTCGTCACAGGCATTCTCTATGTGTTGATGCCGCTCACGGAGGGCTGGCCGATCTGGGCCCGCACGGCCCTCCTGGCACCGATCATGGTCTTGTCGATCGTCTATGGGATCGCGCCCGCGATCCAAAGGCATTTTGCATGGTTCATCCTGCGCCAACCCCGGCTGGCTGCCTGACCCGAATGCAAAAGGGGCGGCCCCGCAGGGCCGCCCCTTGCAATTTCACGGCTGAAGTCCAGTCGGCTCAGTCGCTGAGTGTATCGAAGAAGTCCTTCATCCGGGCAAAGAATCCCGTGGACTCCGGATTGTTCTCCTTAGACGACAACTGCTCGAATTCCTGCAGCAACTCGCGCTGGCGCTTGCTGAGCTTCTGCGGCGTCTCGATCTGGATCTGGATGTAAAGGTCGCCCGCCTGTGTCGAGCGCAGCACGGGCATGCCCTTCCCCTTGAGGCGGAACTGCTTGCCGGGCTGGGTGCCCTCCGGAACTGTCACGCGCGACTTTGTCCCATCAAGCGTCACCACATCGAATGTGCCGCCGAGCGCTGCCGTGGTCATTGAGATCGGCACGGAGCAATAGAGATCCGCCCCGTCTCGCTGGAAGAACTCATGCGGCTTCACCGACAGGAAGATATAGAGATCCCCCGATGGACCACCGCGAAGTCCCGCCTCGCCTTCGCCCTGCAGGCGAATACGCGTGCCGTCCTCGATACCCGAGGGAATGCTGACGGAAAGCGAGCGCTCTTCGGTCACGCGGCCCTGGCCGTGGCACTTGGTGCAGGGGTCAGAAATCGTCTGGCCGCGACCATGACAGGTCGGGCAGGTCCGTTCGATCGAGAAGAAGCCCTGGGCCGCACGAACACGCCCCGAGCCCTGACAGGTCGTGCAGGTTTTCGGCTGGGTGCCCGGCTTGGCGCCCGAACCGGTGCAGACGTCGCAGGTGATCGAGGTCGGAACCCGGATCTGTGCCGTCTTGCCGGTAAAGGCCTCTTCGAGGCTGATTTCCATGTTGTAGCGCAGGTCGGCACCGCGTTCGCGGCCTCCGGTCGAGCGCGCACGACCGCCGCGGCCGCCGCCCATCATCTCGCCGAAGATGTCCTCGAAGATGTCGGAGAAGCCGCCGCCGGCGAATCCACCACCGCCACCGCCAAAGCCGCCACCGCCCATGCCGCCCTGTTCAAAGGCGGCGTGGCCGAAGCGGTCATAGGCCGCGCGCTTCTGGGGATCCTTCAAGGTCTCGTAGGCCTCGTTGATCTCCTTGAATTTCTTCTCGGCTTCGCTGTCATCCGGATTCTTGTCCGGGTGATATTTCATGGCCAGCTTGCGGAAGGCGCTCTTCAGCTCCTTCTCATCCGCCGTCCGGCCCACCCCGAGGGTCTCGTAGAAATCTGCTTTTGCCATGGTCTCACAAAGCTCTCAAAGCTTTCCCAACGCTCGTGTGGCTGCCTGTCGCCTTGCCGGCCAGCTTGTCGCAAGCCTGCATGTCTTTCTGGAAGTCGGAAGCGGCTGAGATCGCATCCTGCAGCAGCAGCTTGCGCGCTTCGCCCTTGCTGATCAGTCCGTCTGCGGACGTCACCGCCGCAAAGGCCAGCGAATGCGCAGCCATGTCGCAGGAGGAGACTTCGCCACCGTTCTCGCGCCGCTGAAGCGCGGCTTCTATGATCTTGCCGAGATCGTTGCCGATGCGGGAAAGGGAATTGCTGTCCTTCGCGGAAATCGCCTTGGCAACTTTTGCCTCGGCGGCGCTCACCTGGCGGTGAACTGCGCTGACCTGCCCCCTGTCCTGTGCCATGGCACCGGTCGCCAGGATCAACGAAAATGCGGCTGGCCCGAAGGCCAGCCAGATCTTGGAACGGCGTCCGAAGTGGCCCTGCATCAGGCCGACTTCTTCGCGTCTTCGTCCTTCACTTCTTCATAATCGGCGTCGACGACATTGTCGTCCTTGCCGCCATCCGTGTCACCTGCACCGCCTTCGGCCTGCTGGGCTTCATAGATGGCCTGGCCCAGCTTCATGGAGACCTCCATGAGAGTCTGGGTCTTGGCCTGGATGTCGTCGGCGTCAGGCTCGGAGGCTTCGATGGCACCCTTCAGGGCCGCAATCGCATCCTCGATGGCCTTGCGGTCGGTCTCGGAAACCTTGTCGCCATACTCCTTGACCGACTTCTCGGTGGAGTGAACGAGGCTTTCGGCCTGGTTCTTGGCTTCGACCACAGCGCGACGCTTCTTGTCGGCCTCGGCATTGGCTTCGGCGTCCTTCACCATCTTCTCGATATCGGCGTCTGAGAGACCACCGGAGGCCTGGATGCGGATCTGCTGTTCCTTGCCGGTGCCCTTGTCCTTGGCCGAAACCTGCACGATGCCGTTGGCGTCGATGTCGAAGGTCACTTCGATCTGCGGAACGCCACGCGGTGCCGGCGGCAGGCCAACGAGGTCGAACTGGCCGAGCAGCTTGTTGTCGGCAGCCATTTCGCGCTCGCCCTGGCTGACGCGGATGGTCACGGCCTGCTGGTTATCCTCAGCGGTCGAGAAGACCTGACTCTTCTTCGTCGGGATCGTCGTGTTGCGGTCGATCAGGCGGGTGAAGACGCCACCAAGCGTTTCGATACCGAGCGACAGCGGGGTCACGTCGAGCAGCAGAACGTCCTTGACGTCGCCCTGCAGAACGCCGGCCTGGATCGCTGCACCGAGGGCAACGACTTCATCCGGGTTCACACCCTTGTGCGGCTCCTTGCCGAACAGCTGCTTCACGACTTCCTGGACCTTCGGCATGCGGCTCATACCGCCGACCAGAACGACTTCGTCGATATCGGCCGCGGTAACGCCGGCATCCTTGAGGGCTGCCTTGCACGGTGCGATCGTGCGCTGGACGAGGTCGTCGACCAGGCTTTCGAACTTGGCGCGGGTCAGCTTCATCGTCAGGTGCTTCGGACCGGAA
This sequence comes from Allorhizobium sp., assembly GCA_046294755.1. Taxonomy (GTDB): domain Bacteria; phylum Pseudomonadota; class Alphaproteobacteria; order Rhizobiales; family Rhizobiaceae; genus Allorhizobium. The sequence continues at coordinate 144,848 of JBKBON010000001.1, forward strand.
GCGTCCGCCGTGATGAACGGCAGGTTGATTTCGGTCTGCTGCGAAGACGACAGCTCGATCTTGGCCTTTTCAGCGGCTTCCTTCAGGCGCTGCAGGGCAAGCTTGTCGCCCTTCAGGTCGATGCCCTGATCCTTCTTGAACTCGGCTGCGAGATATTCGACGAGACGCATGTCGAAGTCTTCACCGCCGAGGAAGGTGTCGCCATTGGTCGACTTCACTTCGAAGACGCCGTCGCCGATTTCCAGAACCGAGATATCGAAGGTACCACCGCCAAGGTCGTAAACGGCGATCGTCTTGCCGTCCTTCTTGTCGAGACCATAGGCAAGAGCAGCAGCCGTCGGCTCGTTGATGATGCGCAGAACTTCAAGACCGGCGATGCGGCCTGCATCCTTGGTTGCCTGGCGCTGCGCGTCGTTGAAGTAGGCGGGAACGGTGATGACGGCCTTTTCGACCTTTTCGCCGAGATAGGCTTCAGCCGTTTCCTTCATCTTCTGAAGGATCATCGCGGAGATCTGCGAAGGCGAATAGCCCTTGTTCTGGGCTTCGACCCAGGCGTCACCATTGTCGCCCTTGATGATCGGGAAGGGAACGAGGCCCTTGTCCTTCTCGACGGTCGGATCTTCGTAGCGGCGACCGATCAGGCGCTTGACGGCGAAGAGCGTGTTGGTCGGGTTGGTGACCGCCTGGCGCTTGGCCGGCTGGCCGACGAGGCGCTCGCCATCGTCCGAAAATGCCACCATGGAGGGCGTGGTGCGCGCGCCTTCCGAATTCTCAATGACCTTCGCATCCTTGCCGTCCATGACGGCGACGCAGGAATTGGTCGTTCCAAGGTCGATACCGATTACTTTAGCCATGTCATTCTCTCCTTGAAGCAGGCGGTCGGAACCCCAATCAGGCATTCCTGACAGCCCCTCGACGTGGATGGTCTGGGATACACTGCAGCGCCGCTGCGGTTATGTCGCGTATATAAGAAGCGGTTTTTCCGACTGCAAGGCTGGAATTCCGCCGAAAACCGGTAAAAAAGAACAGATTGGCGCGGCGCGTTCATGTACTTTGCGGCGCCTGTCCGTTCTTCTAGTTCAGGCATGCTAATCGGTCGGCCTTGCGTCAGGCCGACGGGGTTTGCTGGTCACATGTGGGCTTTATTGTCCAAGGATCAAGTCGAGGAGCGTCGTGCGTCTTGTCTCTTGTGCTCCGCCCACCTCCGCCGGAGGAACTGGCCCTCCCGAGGTAACATAATCATCCGGCAGAGGCGGTTCCGCCGGATACTGATCTGGGTAGACGGGCTCCCCTGAATATCGTTCTTCGCCGCCACCTTGGAAGACGTCTGAGATGATGGTGCCGATCGTCATCGGATCTTCCGCCGGCGGCGGTTCGAAGAAGTCACCGCCCGGCAGAGGTGCCGCGGCGAGCCCTTGATGCGCTGCTGTCATGAAATCGTGCCAGGCCTTGGCAGGAAGGCCGCCGCCGGTCACCTTCTTCATCGACTGACCATCGTCATTGCCGAACCAGATGCCGGTTGTCAGGTTGCTCGTATAGCCGACGAACAGGGCATCGCGGAACGATTGGGTCGTTCCTGTCTTGCCGGCGGCCTCCCAGCCCGGAAGGCGCGCATTCTTGCCGGTTCCCCGGTCGATGACGCTGCGCATCATGGAATTCATGGCAGCAACGACGCCATCATTCAGCACCTTCGGCGGCTCAAGATAGTTGTTTTCATAGAGCAGAGTGCCATCCGCCTTGGAAATCCGTCGCACGATATGGGGTGTGGCCTTGTAGCCACCATTCATGAAGGGCGCATAGGCCGCCGTCAGTTCGAGCAGCGACACCTCGGACGTGCCGAGTGCGATCGAGGCATTGTTCTGCAGCTCCGATTCAATGCCCATCCGATGCGCGACCTTGATCACCTGATCGGGGCCAACCTCCATCACCAGCTGGGCAGCGATCGTGTTGAGCGATTCGGCAAGCGCCTGTGTCGCGGTAACAGGTCCGCGATATTTCTGGTCGTAGTTTTCCGGCGTCCAGGAGCCGATCCGGATGGGCGCATCGTTGCGCACGGATGTCGGGCGAAGCCCATTCTCTACGGCCGCGGCATAGACGAAGGGCTTGAAAGCCGAGCCCGGCTGGCGCTTCGCTTTGACCGCGCGGTTGAACTGGCTTTCGGCATAGTCACGACCACCCACGAGTGCGCGGATCGCACCCGTTCCGTCGATCGAGACAAGGGCTGCCTGGGAGGCATTAACCTTCGCTCCCTCGTTCGCCAACGACTCCGTCAACGCGGCCTCTGCCTTCTTTTCCAGGGTCATGTCGATGGTGGTTTCGACGAGAATATCCTCCGTGACCGTGCCGATCAGCATGGTCACCTCGTCGCGCACGAGATCGGCGACGTATTGGCCGGCACCACTCCAGTAGCGTTTGGCCTTGGTCGGTGGCTGCGACATCGCCGTCTTGATCTCATCGGCGGTGATATAGCCCTCCTCGAGCATCGCCTGCAGAACGACCTGGGCGCGTGCTTCCGCGGCTTCCGGATCACGCGCTGGCGACAGTCGCGACGGGGCCTTGAGCAGCCCCGCAAGAAGCGCCGCCTCGCCGAGATTCACGTCCCGCGCCGACTTGTTGAAGTAGCGTCGTGCCGCCGCTTCCACGCCATAGGCATTCGAGCCGAAGAACACGCGGTTCAGATACATCGCCATGATCTGATCCTTAGTGTATTTCTGCTCAAGCCAGAAGGCGAGCAGCACCTCCTGCACCTTTCGCTCCACCGTGCGTTCGGGGGAGAGGAAGAGGTTCTTCGCCAGCTGCTGTGTAAGCGTCGAGCCGCCCTGGACGGCCCGCCCACTGGTCACATTGGTGATGATGGCGCGAGCAAGGCCCAGCGGATCGACACCGAAATGCGAGTAGAAGCGCCGGTCCTCGATCGCCATCACCGCCTGCGGAATGAACGGCGACATCTCCTCGAGCGGCAGGGCCTCGCCGCCCGTCGCGCCTCGATTGGCGATGACGGTTCCCTCGACGGAAACGATCTTCATGTTCGGCGGGCGTTCGGGGATCGACCAGCTGCTGGCGCTTGGCATCTGCGAGCCGTAATAGGCGACGAGCCCGACGAGGCCGATGCCGCACCAGATCGACAGAACGAAGCCCCAGTAGATCAACCGCCCAAGGCCAAAGCCACCGCGACTGCTTTTGGCCTTTCGGTTTCTTTGGCCGCTGGACTTGCCGCGTTTGGCCGGTGTCGCAGCCTTCTTGGAGCCTGACCTGGCCCCTCGGCTGCCGATCACACGGTCATCCGCGTCGAGTCGAAGATCCTCGTCTTCGCGCTCGTCGTCAAAGCTCGGTTCGATGCGGTCTCGGGATTTGCCTCGGCTCACCATTCCGGTGATCTTGCTCCAGATGCTTGTGGTGTGCGGCCAGCGGAGACGCGCACGAAATTGCTTCAAGAAATCTCGGCCCATCCCTCCGGCGTCGGCATGGATGATCGCGCAATTGCACAGTAAATGCGGCGATTTAAGGGGTGGTTAAGGCCGCGTAAACAAGCCTTGAACCGCCCGTGAGGTCACTGGCACAGATCGGCCCATTCGCCGGCGACCAGCGACAGCATCCGATCCGGCGCAATCTTCACGGCAGCATTCGTCGCACCTGCTGCTGGGACCACCTCGTCGAAGGCCTTCAGCGAAAGGTCGCAATAAACTCTGAGAGGTGAGGGCAGGCCGAAGGGGCATACCCCGCCGACGGGATGGCTTGTCGCCTCGACTACCGCTTCGGCATCGAGCATGCGGGGCTTCACTCCGAAGCGATCCTTGAACTTGCGATTGTCCAGCCGCTTCGTGCCGGCTGTCACGACGAGCACCACGTCCTCGCCGATCCTGAGGCAGATCGTCTTGGCGATCTGGTCCGGCTCCACGCCATGCGCTTCAGCCGCGAGCACAACGGTCGCGGAGCTCGCTTCGGTGACGATGACAGAGATGTCAGGGGCATTCTCAGAGAAGAACTGGCGGACGGATTCGAGGCTCATGATCTGACACTATCTGCAGCACATACGGCAATTCAAGCACGCTGCCTCTTGAAAGTGTAGCAGACCCGCCCCATCTCTCAATCACCAAGCGATAGAGCGTTTGCGAGGCTCCCTTTCAGGAACCTGTGCGCGTTTAACCGATTGTTAAGCATCCAGCGCGATCATCAAGGTCCGGGATGCTGTTCACGAAGGTGGACCAACATTCGAGACATCGCATGGCACGTTTCCGCCCCTGACCACGGATGTACTGGCAGGACGGTGTTGAAGCGTAAAGGAAAGGCCGGTTTTCACCGGCCTTTTTGCTTTTCTGGCCTTAGCTGTTTGCAAGCGCGTCCATGATTCGGATCCACGAGCGGATGCCCTTGTGAAACGAGTTCAGGTCATACTTCTCGTTGGGCGAATGGATGCGGTCGTCGGTCAGGCCAAAGCCGACCAGCAGCGAATCCATGCCAAGCATCTTCTGAAAATCACCGACAATCGGGATCGAGCCACCCATGCCGATGATCACGGCCGGCTTCGGCCATTCGTCCGACAGCGCATTCTTTGCCTTGGTCAGCTCCGGCGAATCATAGGAGAGCTGGATCGCAGGCGAGCCGCCATGCTCGTGGAACTCCACCTTGCAGTCATCAGGAATGCGCGCCTTGACGAAGGCGCGGAAACTCTCGCGGACCTTCGCGGGATCCTGGTTGCCGACAAGCCGGAAGGAGATCTTGGCCGAAGCCTTGGCTGCGATCACCGTTTTGAAGCCTTCCCCGGTATAACCGCCGATGATGCCGTTCACTTCCGCCGTCGGACGCGCCCAGGTCAGTTCCAGCACGGAACGGCCTTTCTCACCAGCGGGGACCGACAAGCCCACCTCCCCGAGAAAGCTTTCCGCCGTCCGCCCGAGGCTCTCCCAGGAGGCCTTGATGTTGGCGGGCGTCTCCTCGACACCATCGTAGAAGCCTGGAAGGGTTACCTTGCCGGTTTCGTCATGCAGGTCGGCCAGGATCTTGGTCAGGATGTGCACCGGATTGGCAGCAGCACCTCCGAAGAGGCCGGAATGCAGGTCACGGTCAGCCGCCATGATGGTGACCTCTTCACCGACGAGGCCGCGAAGCGCGGCTGCAATCGCTGGCGTCTCTCGGTCCCACATGCTGGTGTCGCAGACCAGCGCGAAGTCGGCCTTCAACTCGTCAGCATTGGCCGCGAGGAAGGGTTTCAGCGACGGCGAGCCGGATTCTTCCTCGCCCTCGAATAGGATGGTGATCTTGACCGGCAGCGAACCCTTCACCGCCTTGTAGGCGCGGCAGGCTTCAACGAAGGTGAGCAGCTGACCCTTGTCGTCCGACGTGCCGCGACCGGTAATCACCTTGCGGCCATCCTTCTCCTTGATTGCAGGCGCGAAGGGATCATCTTCCCACAGATCCAGCGGATCGACCGGCTGTACGTCATAGTGGCCGTAGAACAGCACGTGCGGCGCGTCGGCTTTTTCGGCTGAATGGTGCGCCACCACCATCGGGTGGCCGGGTGTCTCGCGCAGCGAGGCGTCGAAACCGAGCTCGTTGAGAGCCGAAACCAGCCACTCGCCGGCCTTGCGGCACTCGGCCTTGTAGGCCGGATCGGTCGAGATCGAGGGAATGCGCACGAGATCGAACAGGCGCTCGAGGCTCTGCGGCAGGGCCTCGTCGGCCTTGGCGAGGATGGGGGAGAGATCGGTCATGGTCATGTCCTGCAAATTTGAAAGTGCGGCGGACGATAGACCAAAGCTCCTGATGTTTCGAGGCTTTAGGACCGCGAATTTTTCCTAATGCGGGGTCAATTTCCGCTCACAGTTTGCGCGCGTTGGCGATCGCCCAACGGATATATTCCTTCAGCAATTCCTTCTCGAACCGCCGAAAACCGTGAAAAACGGCCTGCTCCGCCTCGTTCGCCGCGGCAAGGGCCTCGTCGCGCATGCCCCGTGCCTTCTCGGTCAGAAAAACCTGTTGTGCCCGCTTGTCCTTCGGATGCGCGCGGCGCTCGATCAGCCCGTCTCGCTCCATCCGGGCAAGGGTATTGGCAATCGTCGCCTGCTCGACATCAACCCGGTCGAGAAGTTGACGCTGAGTCAGACCCTCTTCCTCCCAGAGTTCGATCAGGATCGGAAATTGGCCAGGCGAAAAGCCGAGCTTTGAGGCTCGTGCCTGCAGGGCGCGCGTAAAGCCACGCGCCAACTGGCTCGCCAGCCAGGTGGCGGATTCGGAGCGATCAGGCGTCGTACGGTCATGGGCCATGGCACTCGACACGTCGTGGTGGATTCGTCTACGGGAATGATCGCATGCGATCCATTTCCGAGGCTGACTAATTTTGGACTTGTCTGTGAGGGGACGGAAGCCGCCGTGGCATTAGGCGGGGGACTGCCACGACGGCTCCGGAATATGGGGACAAAGGCCCGGAGAGGGGGATAAGGCCTTTGCCCGAGTCTGAAGCGGCGGGGGACGAGCCTCTTTCAGACTACGGCGTGATCAGGCGCCGATGACTGAGATTTGTGATCCGGAATGTGGTTTTTCAAGGGAAGCGCGGATTACAAATCGGTAAGCTTTTCGTGATGATCGGCGCTGATCCGCAGGGGCTGTTCACCCCTTCAGCGCGCGGCGGTTTTTGCGACACGGCAGGCAAACCGTCATGGACGTTTCCGCCGCCCCGCGCTATCCATGCCGACATGAAAAAAGGCGATCATCTCTTCCTCGTCGACGGCTCGGGCTTCATCTTCCGCGCCTTCCACGCCATCCCGGCCCTGAACCGCAAGTCGGACGGCCTGCCCGTCAACGCGGTCTCCGGCTTCTGCAACATGCTGTGGAAGCTGTTGCGCGATGCCCGCAACACCGATGTCGGCGTGACGCCGACGCATCTCGCTGTGATCTTCGACTATTCGTCAACGACCTTCCGCAAGGAAATCTATCCGCTCTACAAGGCGAACCGCTCGGCCCCGCCGGAAGACCTGATCCCGCAATTCGGCCTGATCCGCCATGCGACCCGCGCCTTCAATCTCCCCTGCATCGAGACTGAAGGCTTCGAGGCCGACGACATCATTGCCACCTATGCTCGCCAGGCTGAGGCCGTCGGCGCCGATGTCACCATCGTCTCCTCCGACAAGGACCTGATGCAGCTCGTCACCGCGAACGTGCATATGTACGACGCGATGAAGGACAAGCAGATCGGCATTCCCGACGTCATCGAGAAATGGGGTGTGCCGCCGGAAAAGATGATCGATCTCCAGGCGATGACCGGCGACTCGACCGACAACGTCCCCGGCATCCCCGGCATTGGTCCGAAGACCGCCGCCCAGCTTCTCGATGAATTCGGCGATCTTGAAACCCTGCTCGCCCGTGCTGATGAGATCAAGCAGGTCAAGCGCCGCGAAAACATTGTTGCCAATGCTGAACTCGCGCGGGTCTCCCGCCAGCTCGTCGAGTTGCGCACCGACGTGCCGCTCGAAATGAAGCTTGAGGACCTGGTGCTCGAACCGCAGAATGGTCCGAAGCTCATCGCCTTCCTCAAGGCCATGGAATTCACCACGCTGACGCGCCGCGTCGCGGAGGTCTGCGACTGCGATGCCGCCGCCATTGAGCCGGCTGTCGTGCCGGTCGAATGGGGCGATGCCGCCCGCGGCCCCGATCTCGACGCCGGCGCAGTGCCTGCCTCGTCTCCGGCTCCCGTCACTACACAGACCGCTGCGTCAACGGCGGCAGCGACTGGCAGCCCCGACGGCAAAACGCCTGCCGATCTTGCGGCCAGCCGCGCAAATGCTTTCGCCGGCAAGCCGCTCGACACCAGTGCCTATGTCACGATCCGCGATATCGAGACCCTTGAGCTCTGGATCGCTGCGGCCCGGGAAACCGGCCTGGTTGCCTTCGATACCGAGACCACGTCGCTAGATCCGATGCAGGCCGAACTCGTCGGCATCTCGCTTGCGATCCAGGACAATGTCCTGTCACCGGGCTCGACGGATATCCGTGCATGCTACATTCCGCTCACCCACAAGACGGGCGTCGGCGACCTTCTCGGAGGTGGTCATGCCGAGGGCCAGATCCCGATGAAGGAGGCGCTGTCGGCCCTGAAGAGCCTGCTTGAGGATCCTTCCGTGCTGAAGGTCGCGCAGAACCTGAAATACGACTACCTGGTGATGAAGCGCCACGGGATTACGCTGCAGTCCTTCGACGACACCATGCTGATGTCCTACGTGCTCGACGCCGGCAAGGGCAATCACGGCATGGACGGGCTGTCGGAGAAGTGGCTTGGCCACACGCCGATTCCGTACAAGGACGTCGCCGGTTCCGGCAAATCCTCCGTCACCTTCGATCTCGTCGACATCGAGCGCGCAACCGCCTATGCCGCCGAAGACGCCGATGTGACGCTGCGTCTCTGGCTGGTTCTGAAGCCGCGTCTCGTTGCCGAGGGTCTGACGCGCATCTATGAGCGGCTGGAACGTCCGCTGGTGCCGGTGCTTGCCCATATGGAAGAGCGCGGCATCACCGTCGACCGCCAGATCCTCTCGCGCCTCTCGGGCGAACTCGCCCAGAAGGCCGCTGCCGCCGAGGACGAGGTCTATGAACTCGCCGGCGAGCGTTTCAACATCGGTTCGCCGAAACAACTCGGTGACATCCTGTTCGGCAGGCTGGGCCTTCCCGGCGGGTCCAAGACCAAGACCGGCCAGTGGTCCACCTCGGCCCAGGTTCTGGAAGACCTCGCCGCCGAGGGTGCGCCGCTGCCGCGCAAGATCGTCGACTGGCGGCAGCTCACCAAGCTGAAGTCCACTTATACGGATGCGCTTCCCGGCTATATCCATCCGCAGACCAAGCGCGTCCACACCTGCTATTCCCTGGCCTCCACGACAACAGGTCGCCTGTCGTCGTCTGAACCGAACCTGCAGAACATCCCGGTGCGCACGGCCGAAGGCCGCAAGATCCGCACGGCCTTTATCTCGACGCCGGGCCACAAGCTGCTCTCGGCTGACTACAGCCAGATCGAATTGCGCGTGCTCGCCCATGTCGCGGATATCCCGCAGCTACGCCAGGCCTTTGCCGATGGTGTCGACATCCATGCCATGACCGCGTCGGAAATGTTCGGCGTCCCCGTCGAGGGCATGCCGTCCGACGTCCGCCGCCGCGCCAAGGCGATTAACTTCGGCATCATCTACGGCATCTCGGCCTTCGGGCTTGCCAACCAGCTCGGCATCGAGCGCTCGGAAGCGGGGGAGTACATCAAGAAGTATTTCGAGCGCTTCCCCGGCATCAAGGATTACATGGAGAGCACCAAGGCTTTTGCCCGTGACAAGGGTTACGTGGAAACCATCTTCGGCCGCCGCGCCCATTATCCGGAAATCAGGTCGTCCAACCCCTCGATGCGGGCCTTCAACGAGCGCGCCGCGATCAACGCGCCCATCCAGGGCTCGGCTGCCGACATCATCCGCCGCGCCATGATCCAGATTGAGCCGGCGCTTGCCGCAGCCGGCCTGTCGGAGCGTGTCCGCATGCTGCTGCAGGTGCATGACGAACTGATCTTCGAAGTTGAGGACGAAGCCGTCGATGTCGCGATGCCTGTCATCGTCGACATCATGGAAAACGCCGCCATGCCGGCCGTCTCCATGCGCGTGCCGCTCAAGGTCGACGCCCGCGCCGCCCACAATTGGGACGAAGCGCACTGAGAATTCCCGGCTCGCCGGTTAGCGAAACACAGGGGCCGTTCGGCCCACAGGAGTATGAACCTTGGCCTTCAAGACCATTAACGGCAATGTCGTCCACTACGAGCTGATCGGCGAGGCAAAAGCCAAGAACCTGATCGTCTTCTCCAACGGGCTCGGCACCGATTTTCGTATCTGGCTGCCGCTTTTCGACGAGCTCGGCGACGATGTTTCGGTGCTGCTTTATGACAGCCGTGGCCATGGCCTCTCCGGAGGCGCTGACAAACCCTTCGGCATGGCCGATCTCGTCTCGGATCTCGCCAGCCTCTGCGATGAACTCGGCATCCGCAAGGCCACCTTCTGCGGCCTCTCCGTCGGCGGCCTCGTCTGCCAGGGCCTCTGGAAGGAGCGGCCGGACCTGTTCCGCAAGCTGATCCTCTGCGACACCGCCCCCCGGATCGGTTCTGCCGAAATCTGGGCCGAGCGCATTGCCGGCATCGAAAAGGGTGGCCTGGAAAGTGCGGCCGACAATGCCATGGCGCGCTGGTTCACCCCGGCCTTCCACGAAGACCGTGCCGACGAACTCGCCGGCTACCGCCTGATGATGACGCGACAGTCCATCGCAGGCTATCTGTCGACCTGTGCTGCCCTGCGCGACACGGATTTCTCGGATGTCCTGCCGACCATCACGGTCCCCACGCTCTTCGTGGTCGGCGATCAGGACGGCTCGACGCCGCCCGCCACCGTCAAGGCCGGTGCCGATCTCGTGCCGGGTGCCCGTTTCGAAGAAATTGCGGATTGCGCCCACATCCCCTCGGTCGAGCAGCCGGAAGCGCTCGCCGATCTGATCCAGGGTTTCATGCGCAAGCAGTGACAATACACCTCCCCCTCGAGGGGGGAGGTCGCCGCAAAGCGGCGGGTGGGGGTGACACGTTTCCGACTGGCTCGAAACTCACCCCACGCCGGGCCCTCGGCCCGACCCTCCCCCTCAAGGGGAGGGTAGTTTGCGCTCAATGCGCGCCGGACATGTCGCCCAGAACTTCCTTGGAAGCGACCGTCGAATCCGCGTTCAGCTTGTAGACCATGGGAACGCCGGTCGCGAGATTGACGCCGAGGATCTGCTCTTTGGTTAGCTTGTCGAGAACCATGACCAGCGAGCGCAGCGAGTTGCCATGCGCTGCCACCAGAACCTTCTCGCCGCGCAGCACGCGCGGCAGGATTTCGGTCAGGTAATAGGGCCAGACGCGCGCACCGGTATCGCGCAGGCTCTCGCCGCCCGGTGGCGGCACGTCGTAGGAACGGCGCCAGATATGCACCTGCTCCTCGCCCCACTTGGCGCGCGCATCGTCCTTGTTAAGCCCGGAGAGATCGCCATAGTCGCGCTCGTTCAACGCCTGGTCCTTGATCGTCTCGAGACCGGTCTGACCGACGTTTTCCAGGATGATGTTGCAGGTCTTCTGCGCGCGCGTCAGCACTGAAGTGAATGCGATATCGAACTTGATACCGTAATCGGCGAGCGCCTTGCCGCCGGCATTGGCTTCCTGCACGCCGAGCTCGGTGAGATCAGGATCACGCCAGCCGGTAAACAGGTTCTTCAGGTTCCAGTCGCTCTGGCCATGGCGCACGAGCACGAGGGTACCGGTCATCGACAATTCCTCTCTTGACGATCAGGGGGTGGAGTTGAGCCCGAGCACGTCGAGCATGGTATAGCGTCCGGGCTTCTTGTCCCGCGCCCAGCTGGCGGCCTTCAGCGCGCCACGGGCAAAGAGCGAGCGATCGGTCGCGCTATGAGAAAGCGTGATCAATTCGCCTTCGCTGGCAAACAGCACCTGATGTTCACCGATTACGGAGCCGCCACGCAGCGTGGCAAAGCCGATCGAGCCTTCCTCGCGCGGTCCTGTATGGCCATCGCGCACCCGGACCGAATGATCGGCAAGCGAGATACCGCGGCCTTCAGCCGCTGCTTCGCCGAGCAAAAGCGCGGTTCCTGAGGGCGCGTCGACCTTGTGCTTGTGGTGCATTTCGAGCACTTCGATATCCCAGCCGGCAGCATCAAGGGCGCTTGCCGCCTGCTTGATCAGCACCGACAGCAGGTTGACGCCGAGACTCATATTGCCCGATTTCACCACCCGCGCATGGCGTGCGGCTGCGTCGATCTTCTCCTCATGCTCCGGTAGGCAGCCGGTGGTGCCGATCACATGCACGATGCGCGCCTGCGCCGCGAGTGCCGCAAATTCGACGGTCGAAGCCGGCGTGGTGAAATCGATAACGCCATCGGCATGCAGAAAGGCCGCCAACGGATCGTCGGTCACGGCAACGCCCAGTTTGGGCACACCAGCCAGTTCGCCCGCATCCTGGCCGAGCGCGGCAGAGCCCGCCCGTTCGACCGCTGCATGCAGCACAAGGCCCTCGGTCTCGCTGATCAGTTTGATCAGTGTCTTGCCCATGCGACCGGCGGCACCAACGACGACGAGCTTCATGGGCGTATCCATGCGAGATTATTCCTGGCTGCTGAGCAGGCCGTTGGGAGCGGCCTGCAGGTTGTTGAGGCGAGCGTAAAGACCACCCGGCTGCTGCGCAAGGCTCTCATGTGTGCCTTCTTCGACCACCTGGCCATGCTGCATGACGATGATCTTGTCGGCGTTGACAACGGTCGAGAGACGGTGCGCAATCACGATCACGGTACGGCCCGCCATAGCGGCATCCAGTGCCTGCTGCACGGCGGCTTCCGATTCCGTGTCGAGAGCCGATGTAGCCTCGTCCAAGAGCAGGATCGGCGCATTGCGCACCAGCGCACGGGCGATGGAGAGACGTTGCCGCTGGCCGCCTGACAGCGTCACGCCGTTCTCGCCCACCGGCGTGTCATAGCCCTGCGGCTGTGCGAGGACGAAATCATGCGCATTGGCAAGCCGTGCTGCATCCTCGATCTCGGCGTCGGTCGCCTCAGGGCGGCCATAGCGGATGTTGTCACGGATCGTGCCCTCGAAAAGATAGGGCTGCTGGGAGACATAGGCGAGATGCTGGCGCAACGAAGCTTTGGTGACATCAGCGATATTCTGCCCGTCGATCAGGATTTCCCCGCTTGCGGGATCGTAGAAGCGGGGAACAAGGGTGATTACGGTGGACTTGCCCGCGCCCGAAGGGCCGACCAAAGCTGTCGTCTTGCCGCCCTCTGCGGTGAAGCTCAGCTTTCGCAGCACAGGCGGGTTGGCGCCGTAGGCAAACGTGACGTCGCGGAACTCAATGTTCGCATCCGTGACAGCAAGTGCAGAAGCGTCCGACTTGTCGCGTTGGTGCGGCTGCGTATCGAGGATCTCATAGATCATCCGGGCATTCACTGCGGCGCGTTCCATCTGCACCTGCAACCGTGCGAGGCGCTTGGCCGGTTCATAGGCGAGCAGCAATGCGGTGACGAAGGAGAAGAAGGCACCCGGAAGAACGCCCGCATAGATTGCCTGGTAAGCGGCATAGGCCATGACACCGGCAACCGAGAAACCGGCCACCGTTTCCGTCATTGGCCCGTTGCGTTCGCTGAGCTGTGCGATCTTGTTGGCGCGACGCTCGGCCTTGTCGATGGTCGTCTGGATCTTGTCCTGTAGCTGGCCTTCCATGGTGAAGGCCTTGACGATGGCGATGCCTTGGACCGTTTCCTGCATCGCGCCGAGCACATGGGAATTGAGAATGATGCTCTCTTTGGTCGCACTGCGCAGACGCCTCGAGAGGTAACGCAGGCCGATCAGCAAGGGCGGCGCCAATGTGAAGACGATCAGCGTCAACACGATGTCCTGAATGATCATGACACCGATCAGCGCGACCAGAGTGACGAGATCGCGGGCCAGCGATGTGACGGTAAGATTGAGGACGTCCCGGACACCATTGATGTTCTGGTTGATTTGCGCCGCAAGGCGCGCCGAGCGGGCCTCGCTGAAATAGCCAACGGAGAGCGTCATCAGGTGGGCAAATAGCCGCTTTTGATAGCGGGCGACGATATTGTTGCCAATCTTGGACAGCGTCACAGCCTGCCCATAGCCGGCGAAACCGCGCAGAACGAAAGCCAAGAAAATCGAGCCGCAGATGATCCAGACGAGGTCAGCCCTCCGGTTTGCGAAGGCCTCGTTAATCACCGATTCCATGATCCACGCGGTAAAGGCCGTTGTCGCCGCGACAGTCAGCAGGCACATGATGGCAAAGGCGTAGCCTTTGATGTGCTCGCGTCCGTTCTCCGCGATCACGCGCTTCAAGATGGCGGTGACGCTTTCGATGTCAGCCCTGCGGCTTTCGGTGTCCTTGGCGTCCAAGAAGAAAAACCCTGTACGATTGCAACCTCACGCCAGCGCAGGCGCCGCCGCTCTATAACCAGTCGGCGTGCCTTTGGCCATAGGTGGCCGGGTAGACGCTCAGCGCCAGTGGCGACCTTCCGTGGCAAGCCCGAAGTCTGCAGGTGCTGTCGCGAAGGCGGCCAGACCATGCAGGGCAGCCTGCGGATGGGTCACGACGAAGGTCGGAATCCCATGCATGACCGCCTGGTGGGGTGCCTTGTCCTCGAAGGCGGCGCGGAACTCGCCGCTCTGCAGCGCTGGCAGGATCTTCGGCGAGATGCCGCCGGCCAGGAACACGCCGCCCTTGGCCATGAAGATCAGCGCCAGATCGCCTGCAACGCGACCGAGATAGGTGGCAAACAGGCTGAGCGCTTCGCCCGCCAGCGCGTCCGCACCGGATATGCCGGCAGCTGATACCTGAGCCGGGTCGCTGTAGCGAGGCGTCCGATTGCCATCGGCCTTGCACAGCGCCTGATATATGTTCATCAGGCCCCGACCAGAAAGCAATTCCTCGGCCGAGATCCGGCCGAGCGTCGCGCTCGGGTCGCGCACCGGTGTCAGATGCGGCCAGATCTGGTGGTCGCGCACGGTGCGGGGGCCGACATCCACATGTCCGCCTTCGCCCGGGACCGGGAACCACATGTCGCGGGCCCGCACGAGGCCGGCAACCCCGAGGCCGGTGCCGGGGCCCAGAACCACACGCGAACCGAGCGGCGCCTCGCTGAGAGAGCCGAGATGCTGGCGATCCTCGACCCCGAGCGTGGCGGCGGCAAGTGCCTGAGCCTCGAAATCGTTGAGCAGCAGGACTTCGGAAAAGCCGAGCTCAGCCATCAGCACTTTGGGGCGAACAACCCAGGGGCAGTTCGTCAGCGGCACCTCGTCGCCCTTGATCGGGCCGGCCAGCGCCAGGATCAGCGAGCGCGGCTTGTGACTCGTTGTCTCCAGAACGCAGGTGCGGATTGCATCGTCGATCGTGGCGAAATCCTTGTTCACCACGTTCGGAAAGCTGATCCTCTCGCCGCTTTCGTCGATCAGGATCGAGAAGCGCGCGTTGGTGCCGCCGATATCGCCGATCAGGATCGGAAAGGGCAGTGTGTCGTTGCGATGTGTCTGGGCCATGGTCTGTCCGGTTTTGGCCCCCGCTGCCTCAGGCAGTCAGGGTCTGCATCAGGATATCGGCGGTTGCGAGGTTCAGCGCCATCGGAATGTCGTAGACGGTCGCCAGCCGCATCAGCGCCTTGACATCCACATCATGGGGCATTGGAGTCAAGGGGTCGACGAAGAAGACCAGCATGTCCACTTCCCCCGTCGAGATCAACGCGCCGATCTGCTGATCGCCTCCGAGAGGCCCGCTTTTCAGCCGCGTCACGTCGAGTTCCGGCACGGCATCCTTGATCCGACCGCCCGTCGTGCCGGTCGCCACGATTCGCCAATCCCTGAGCTTGGCTTGGTGACGCCTGGCGAACTCCGCCATGTCGTCCTTCTTCTGGTCATGCGCGATCAGGGCGATGCAACGAGTGCGGCTCACAATAGGTCCCCAGATGATTTAAATCGATTTGATGGACCCATCTAGCGCAGCCAGTGGGACTTGAAAAGGTGCCAGAGGGGAGGGTGCCTCACCAGTCAGTGGGACGCGGAGCGGGAACAGGGACCACGGCAGGGAGCTCAAACGGCGACTCTGTAGTTGCCGGTGCCACATAGGCCGAGGCCGCGCTGAAAGGCATAGAGCCTCCGCTCGCCTGGTAGGTCACTTCAGTCTCGCTCGAAGGCCCCCGGGCGTCCAGCACCATGGCACAAGCCTTGGGCAGGTCCGAGATCTGCATCGCCCGCGGCTTTGGTGCCGGCTTTGCATTCGGATCCTTCTTCGGCGCCGCCCACGGCTCATCCGTGAACCACCAGGCCAGCGACTTATCGCAGCCATCACCAGGGGGCACTGCGGCCTGCGGTTTGCAGCCGGTAGCACCTTCGGGGCAGCGCATGCGGATATGGAAATGTGCGTCATGGCCGTAGATCGGGCGGATCTTGCCAAGCACGGCCCGGTCACCGGTCCAGGTGTCGCAAAGTTTCTTCTTGATCGCCGGATTGACAAAGATGCGCTCGACCTGCGGATAGCTCGCCGCCTGAACGACGACCCGTGCATGGGTATTCGTCCACAATCGACTATCGACCGTCAAAAACTTGTTCTTCGCCAGCATCGAGGTGAAAGGCATATCCTCCCTTTGCTGAGCGGACAGAGGCTGCGATGGCTTCGGCGTAAACCAGATATCGGCATCAAGGCCGATCTGGTGCGAGGCATGGCCCGACAACATCGGCCCGCCGCGCGGCTGGGAGATGTCACCGATCAGGATGCCCGAGCCCCATCCGAGCTGAACTGCGTCTTTTGAAAAGCGCTCCAGCAGCGCGATCATGTCGGGATGCCCCCAACGGCGGTTGCGCGACAGGCGCATCGCCTGCCATGTTGGTCCGTCGGTCGGAATGGCGACTGCACCGGCAATGCAGCCCTTGGCATAGGAGCCGTAAGGCGAGGGTGCGGCCTTGGCTGGCAATTGCATGCCTCCGAAGAGCTCTTTGGCTGGGCGCCCCTCGGCAAAGGCCGTATCGCCGATGACAGTCGCGAAGGCCGAAGCCAGCATCAGTGCCGTGACTATCGGGCGCGCGCCCAAGGTCTTTTTCATCGTCTGTTTGTCCCCGATCTGTCTCATCCCCCGGCTTGTTGCCCAGGGTGAATCACCGATCAGTCTAGCCTGAAACAGAAATGGGGTGAATCTGCGGAAGCGCTGCCACTCACTTCTCCGTAAGCCGCCTGTATTTTGCCTCCATTTGTCCTATTCTGTTTTGTAACCACAGAAAATGCAGGGGATTTTGGGGTATGGGACTAAGCAGGACAAACGTCGCCACCTTGGCAGTCATCGCAATGTTGGGCCTGCCTTCCGTGCCGGCATCCGCACAGGAGCCTGCGGAGCCCTTCCGCCACGGCGTTTCCATTCTCGGTGATGTGAAGTATCCGCCCGGCTTTGCCCATTTTGAGTATGTGAATCCGGATGCTCCCAAAGGCGGCACTCTGCGCATGTCCTCCACGGGGACCTTCGACAGCTTCAATCCGGTTCTCGACAGGGGCGAGGTCGCGCCCGGAGTGGTGGCCAGCGTCTTCGACACACTGCTAAAAGATTCGAGTGACGAGATTTCCACCGGATATGGACTGCTGGCGGAAGGCGTTTCCTTTCCGGACGACATCTCAAGCGCCACGTTTCGGCTCCGCGCCGAAGCTCGTTTTGCTGATGGCGAGCCGGTGAAACCGGAGGATGTCATCTTCAGCTTCGAGAAGCTCAAGGAGCTGAACCCCCTCTATATGAGCTATTACAGTCATGTTGTCGCCGCCGAGAAGACGGGTGAGAGAGATGTCACCTTCCGCTTTGACCAAAAGAACAACCGCGAACTCCCGATGATCCTGGGCCAGTTTCCTGTCGTCCCAAAGCATTGGTGGGAAGCGAACGGGGCCGATGGCAAGCCGCGGGACATCGCCCGCACCACGCTTGAGCCGGTGATGGGATCCGGTCCGTACAGGATTGCCGAGTTCAAGGCCGGCTCAACGATCCGGTTCGAATTGCGTGATGACTATTGGGGCCGGGACATCAACGTCAATGTCGGCTACGACAACTTCCGCAACATCACCTACACGATGTTCGGCGATCGAGACGTCGAGTTCGAGGCCTTCCGGTCCGGCAACACGGACTTCTGGCACGAGACACGCGCGGCCCGCTGGGCGACCGGGTTTGATTTTCCGGCAGCCAAGGATGGACGTGTCAAGAAAGAGGAATACGAGAACCCGTTCCGTGCCAGGGGTGTTATGCAGGCGCTGGTGCCGAACATGCGCCGCGAAATGTTCAAGGACCAGCGGGTCCGCAAGGCGCTCAACTACGCACTCGACTTCGAGGAGTTGAACCGCACCGTCTTCTACAATGCCTATTTCCGCGTCAGCAGTTTTTTCAGTGGAACCGAACTTGCTTCCAGCGGGCTGCCAGAGGGCCAGGAACTGGAGCTGCTGACAGATCTCAAGGACAAGGTTCCTGCCTCGGTTTTCGATACGCCCTACACAAATCCCGTCGGCGGATCTCCGCAGGCCTCGCGCGACAATCTGCGCAAGGCAGTCGAGCTCTTCAAACAGGCAGGCTACGAGCTTCGGGGCAATTCCATGGTCAATGGGCAGACGGGTCAGCCGTTCCGCTTTGAACTCCTGCTCTCCAACCCGCAGCTGGAGGTCGTGGCGGTTCCCTATCAGCAGCAATTGCGCAAGATCGGGGTCGATATGTCCATTCGCACGGTCGATCCCTCGCAATACACGAACCGGACCCGCAGCTTCGACTATGACATGACCTGGACCGTCTGGGCCCAGACGCTCAACCCCGGCAACGAGCAGCGTGATTACTGGGGGTCGGCTTCGGTCAACCGCGAAGGCTCCCAGAACTATGCCGGCATTGCCGATCCCGCCGTTGATGCCCTGATCGAAAAGATCATCTTCCCGGCCGATCGGGATGAGCAGGTTGCCGCCACCAAGGCGATGGACCGCGTCCTCCTTGCGAATGACTATGTGATCCCGCTCTATTACAGCGGCACGTCCCGCTATGCCTTCTGGGACAAGTTCGAGCATCCGGCTGAGCTTCCAACCTACAGCACCGGCTTCCCGTCGATCTGGTGGGCGAAGAATCCGTGATTTTGTCTCGGGGCTTGCGTGCCTTGCGTGAGCCACTAGGAATGAAGGGGGACGAATCGCGGTGAAATGGAGCAGCTGATATTGGCGAAGGATATGAGCTTGGAGAGCGTGACCAGATCTGATCTGGAACCGGGACGGCCCGCATGACCGCCTATATCCTGCGGCGTCTGCTGCTGATGATACCCACAATGATCGGCATCATGGGCATATCCTTCATCGTCATCCAGTTCGCCCCCGGCGGCCCGGTGGAACAGGTCATCGCCCAGCTGAGCGGCCAGGGCGACAGTGCCGATGCGCGACTATCCGGCGGCGGCGACATGCTGGGCCAGTCCGCCGGCACGGAGGAGGGTGGTTCCCGTTATCGCGGCGCCCAGGGCCTTGATCCGGAACTGATCGCCAAACTCGAAAAGCAGTTCGGCTTCGACAAGCCGCCGCTCGAGCGTTTCCTGGAGATGATGTGGAACTACATCCGCTTCGACTTCGGCGAGAGCTTCTTCCGCAACACCTCGGTCATAGATCTGATTATCGAGAAAATGCCGGTTTCGATCTCGCTCGGCCTTTGGGTGCTCCTGATCTCCTATGCTATCTCGATCCCGCTCGGTATCAAGAAGGCCGTCTCGGACGGCTCCCGTTTCGACGTCTGGACGTCGGGCGTCATTGTCATCGGCTATGCCGTGCCCGGCTTCCTCTTCGGCATCCTGCTGATTGTTCTTTTTGCCGGCGGCTCCTTCTTCGACTGGTTCCCGCTAAGAGGCCTGACCTCCGACAATTTCGCCCAGCTCTCCTGGTGGCAGAAGATCCTGGACTACTTCTGGCACCTCGCTTTGCCGCTCACCGCACTTCTGCTTTCGGCCTTCGCGACGACGACGCTGCTGACAAAGAACTCCTTCATCGACGAAATCAAGAAGCAGTATGTCGTGACCGCCCGCGCCAAGGGCCTCGCCGAGCGCCAGGTCCTCTATGGCCACGTCTTCCGCAACGCCATGCTGATCGTCATTGCTGGTCTGCCGGGCGCCTTCATCTCCGCCTTCTTCACCGGCTCGCTGCTGATCGAGAACATCTTCTCTCTCGATGGCCTCGGTCGCCTCGGTTATCTCGCCATCGTCAACCGTGATTACCCGATCGTGTTCGCCACGCTCTACATATTCTCGCTGATGGGCCTGGTGGTCGGGCTGATCTCCGATTTGATATACACCTGGATTGATCCGCGCATCGATTTCGACCGGAGGGATGTCTGATGTCCACCGTCGAAACCACGATCGCCGCGCCACCGAAGAAGGGCTTGCTCAACCCTACGAACCGCCGCCGCCTGCAGAATTTCAAGGCAAACCGCCGAGGCTTCTGGTCCTTCTGGATCTTCATGGTCCTCTTCGTCTTGAGCATGTTCGCCGAATTCATCGCCAACGACAAACCGATCATCGCTTCCTACAAGGGCGAGATCCTTTTCCCTGTTGTCATCGATTATCCCGAGGAGAAATTTGGCGGCTTTCTCGCCGTTACCGACTACCGCTCGCCCTTCATATCGGACGAGATCAACGCCAATGGCTGGATGGTCTGGCCGCCGATCCGTTATTCCTATCGTACGGTCAATTCCGAGGTCCCGCGTTCGGCACCGACGCCGCCCTTTTGGATGATGGACAAGGAAACCCGCTGTGCCGCCTATCCGCTGGGCGCCGAGGATCCGAATTGCGTGCTGGGCAACATGAACTGGCTCGGAACTGACGATCAGGCCCGCGACGTCATGGCCCGCATGATCTACGGATTCCGCATCTCGATCCTCTTCGGGCTGGCACTCACCCTTGCCTCCGCCGCCATCGGTGTGACGGCGGGCGCCGTGCAGGGCTATTTCGGCGGCTGGACGGATCTCTTCATGCAGCGCTTCATCGAGATCTGGTCGTCGATGCCGGTTCTCTACATCCTGCTGATCATCGCAGCCATCCTGCCGCCCGGCTTCTTCGTCCTGCTCGGCATTATGCTGCTCTTCTCCTGGGTTGGTTTCGTCGGCATCGTGCGGGCGGAATTCCTGCGCGCCCGGAACTTCGAATATGTCAATGCGGCCCGTGCGCTCGGCGTCGGCAACTGGACGATCATGTTTCGCCATCTCCTGCCGAACGCCATGGTCGCGACCCTGACCTTCCTGCCCTTCATCCTCTCGGGCTCGATCACCACGCTTACCTCGCTCGACTTCCTCGGCTTCGGCATGCCACCCGGCTCGCCTTCGCTCGGCGAACTGATCGCGCAGGGCAAACGCAACCTCCAGGCCCCCTGGCTCGGCCTCACCGCCTTCTTCACCATGTCGATCATGCTCTCGTTGCTGATTTTCGTCGGCGAGGCAGTGCGTGATGCGTTCGACCCAAGAAAGACCTTCCGGTGATGCTGGGTTCGTCAAGGGACAGTATCTGTGGCATGATGCGCCAAGAACCGATCAGGAGCGCGATGCGATGAACAAGATCGTCAGAGAGCATTATCCGGTTGAGAATCTGCCCGCCGATCTTCGAGAGGGGTTGGAAGCGGGCAGCACAGTTCGCGTCGTGCTGGAGATGGAAGGCGACGCCCCGAGCCCGACCAAAACGAGCTTTGACGAGTTCATGAAAAAGGTAGAGGCCTATCGCAGCCAGGACGACCGCCGCGTTACGACCGCCGAAGCCGTGGCGCGTATTCGGGAACTTCGCGACGAATGGGATGACTGATGCCGCAACGGCACCAAATCTACCTCGACACGAATGCCGCGATCTTGCTCGTTGAGGGTGATGGCCCTCTACGTGACTTGATGCGAAACTTGACCAGCAAGGCATCATCTCGACCGAGCGCGATCTTGTCTACGAGCGCGTTGACCATTTCGGAACTGCTGGTGAAGCCATTGCGCGATGGCGATATGAGACTCGTTGAAGTCTACAGGGCTTGGGGCTCGGGTCTGCCGTGGCTACAGATCGTTCCCGTAGCGAGCAACATTTTGGATACCGCCGCACAATTGCGGGCGCGCCGGAACATCTTGAAACTGCCAGATGCCATCCATGTCGCATCAGCTCTTGCTGTCGCCACCACGCATTTCTTGTCCGATGACCAAGGCATTTCCAACTCTGTGACAAGTTCGTCCTCGATAGAGCCTGACTTGTTTGAAGTTTGCCGCTTGGACGCGCCCTCTCTCACCTCCCTGATCGAAAGCCTCTCCGCATGACCGAACCCCTGCTATCCGTGCGCGATCTCTCCGTCGCCTTCCACCAGGGTGGCCGCGAGAGCGTGGCGGTCGACCGCATTTCCTTCGATATCGGCCGTGGCGAGATCGTCGCCTTGGTTGGCGAATCGGGCTCCGGCAAGTCGGTGTCGGCCGCCTCGATCCTGAAGCTGTTGCCCTATCCGGCCGCCAGTCACCCCTCCGGTCAGATTCTCTTCGGTGGCCGTGACCTGATGTCGGCAAGCGAGCCGGAGCTCCGCTCCGTGCGCGGTAACGACATCACCATGATCTTCCAGGAGCCGATGACTTCGCTCAATCCGTTGCACACGATCGAGCGGCAGATTGCTGAAATCCTCGCGCTCCATCAGGGGCTTCAAGGTGCCTCCGCCCGTGCCCGCGTGCTTGAACTTCTGCACCAGGTCGGCATCCGCGAACCGGAGAAGCGCTTGACGGCCTTCCCCCATGAACTGTCGGGTGGCCAGCGACAGCGCGTGATGATTGCGATGGCGCTGGCCAACAGGCCCAAATTGCTGATCGCCGACGAGCCGACCACAGCCCTCGACGTCACTGTGCAGGCCCAGATCCTCGAACTTCTAGGGCGTCTCAAGACCGAGCATGGCATGTCCATGCTCTTCATCACCCATGACCTCGGCATCGTCCGCAAGTTCGCGGACCGCGTCTGCGTCATGACCAAAGGCGAGATTGTCGAAGCGGGCGCTGTCGAGGACATCTTCGAGCGACACCAGCATGCCTATACCAAGAAGCTGCTTGCCTCCGAGCCGCGCGGCGAACCCCCGCTCATGGACGAGACGAAGCCTGTTGTCATGCAGGGCGAGGACATCCGCGTCTGGTTCCCGATCAAGGCTGGCTTCCTCCGTCGCACCGTCGATCACGTGAAGGCCGTCGATGGCGTGGATCTCACGCTGCGTGCCGGTCAGACGCTCGGCGTCGTCGGAGAATCCGGCTCCGGCAAGACGACGCTCGGCCTCGCGCTGTCGCGCCTCATCTCGTCAAAAGGCCGAATCAGCTTCATCGGCAACGACATCAATGCCTTCTCCTACAGCGAGATGCGCCCTTTGCGCGATCGCCTGCAGATCGTCTTCCAGGACCCATTTGGTTCGCTAAGCCCTCGCATGTCTGTCGGCGAGATCATTGCCGAGGGCCTGAAGGTGCATGAAAAGCAGCTCTCGGCGGAGGAGCGCGACGCCCGTGTCGCCTGGGCGCTGGAGGAAGTGGGGCTCGATCCCGCCACCCGCTGGCGCTACCCGCATGAATTCTCCGGCGGCCAGCGGCAACGTATCGCAATTGCTCGTGCCATGGTGCTCAAGCCCCGCTTCGTCATGCTCGACGAGCCGACTTCGGCCCTCGACATGACGGTTCAGGCCCAGGTCGTCGATCTCTTGCGCGACCTGCAGGCCAAACACGACCTCGCCTATCTCTTCATCAGCCATGATCTGAAGGTGGTAAAGGCGCTCGCGAATGAGCTGATCGTTATGCGCGGCGGCAAGGTTGTCGAAAAGGGGCCGGCCGCAGAAGTCTTTGCAGCTCCCAAGGCCGATTACACCCGCGCATTGATGGCTGCAGCCTTCAATCTCGAAGCCGTCGAGGCCGGCGGCATCCGCCAGTAATGTGAGTTTCTAGATGTCCGATAAGCGCCCCGTCGTCATCGACCTTCGGTTTGCCCGCGAAAGCGTCGTCGCCGCCCTCCGTTCCGCATTTCCGGATCGCCCGGTCATCGACATGGGCGATCCGGCCAATGCCGACCGCGATCTCTCCGAAGCCGAATTTGCAGTGGTCTGGAAGCCGGACCCGGCGCTCTTCCGCCGCGCCACGGGGCTGAAGGCCATCTTCTCCGGAGGCGCCGGCGTCGATCATATCCTCTCGACCTATGAACTGCCCGACCTCCCGATCGTGCGTTTTGTCGATCGCAGCCTGACGGATCGAATGAGCGAGTGGGTCGTCTGGCAATGCCTGCATCATCTGCGCAACGGCATCGCTTACGCCAGCCAGCAGCGAGATCGTGTCTGGTACGAAATTGCCGAACAACCGGAAGCGCGCGACGTGACCGTCGGCGTGATGGGCCTCGGCGTCCTCGGGACTGATTCCGTTCGCAAGCTGCAGGTCATGGGGTTCAATGTCATCGGCTGGTCTCGAACCGCGAAGGTCATTGAGGGTGTCGAGACCTTCGATGCGTCCGGCCTCACCTCTTTCCTCGCGGGGACCGACATCCTGGTTGGCCTGCTGCCGCTGACCGAGGACACGCGCGGTCTCTATGACCGCTCCCTCTTTTCTAGGCTCCGCCGCACCGGACCCCTGGGTGGCCCGGTGTTCCTCAACGCCGGCCGCGGTGGCAGCCAGAAGGAGAACGAGCTGATCGAGTGCCTCGCCGACGGAACGCTCAAGGCCGCGTCTCTGGATGTTTTCGAAAAGGAACCGCTCGCGGGTGAAAGCCCGCTCTGGTCGATGCCAAACGTGATCATCACGCCGCATGCCGCAGCAGCATCGGAAGTCCGCTCGCTGTTTCGCCATGTGGAAAACCAGATCGCCCGTCTGGAGAGGGGTGAGCCACTGGAATTCGTCGTCAACAGAACCTCTGGTTACTGAGTCACGCCGAATTCGCGGAACAAAGCGCGATAGCTCCCGTTTGTCTTGAGGAAACGCGCCTTGAGCGCTTCGAGAAAAACGGGAGCAACGACATGAGCAGCAGAACCGACATGCCCGACACGACCGATCGCCGGACCCGTGGTCTGAAGCCGGAACCCATGACGCCAACAGAAGCGCGTCAGGGATTTCGCGGAAAACCGATTCTGATCGTGCTTCTCGGCGGCCTCATCCTGGCGATGCTGGTCTGGATTCCGGCGGAATGGTGGGGCAACTCGATTGCACCGGAAAATCCCGCAAACCAGCCTCCTGAGCAAACCGCGCCAGCTCCTTCGGCCGTTGAACCCGGTGGCGCCAGCCCCAACATGCCGCAGTCCAACCCAACGCCTGGCCAGTGATCGCGACCTCTTTCCAGCGCTTCGGCTAACTGGACAAGCCGTCATGGATTGCCGATAACTGCTGCGGAAGCGGCCGGAGATTCCGGTTGCTCGCCGCAGCTTTTCATTGCGGGCGGGAAGGCAGTCGAGCATGACCAAGACAGATATCGCAACCAGGGTCTACAACCACACCTGGAAGCTTGATCCCATCATCCGCAGCCTGATCGACACGGACTTCTACAAGCTCCTGATGCTCCAGATGATCTGGAAGCTATATCCGCAGGTCAATGCCACCTTCACGCTGATCAACCGCACGACATCGGTTCGTCTCGCCGATGAAATCGATGAGCAGGAGCTGCGTGATCAGCTCGATCATGTCCGTTCGCTGCGACTCACCAAGAAGGAGATGATCTGGCTCGCGGGTAACACCTTCTACGGTCGCGCCCAGATCTTCGAACCCGAGTTTCTCGCATGGCTCGGAAATCTCCAGCTGCCGGAGTATGAACTGGCCAAGCGCGACGGTCAGTACGAGTTGACCTTCCACGGCACCTGGATGGAAACCACACTCTGGGAAATCCCGGCGCTAGCGATCATCAATGAATTGCGCTCCCGCGCCGCCATGCGCTCGCTCGGCTACTTCACCCTCGACGTTCTCTATGCCCGTGCCAAGGCCAAGATGTGGGCCAAGGTTGAGCGGCTTCGCGAACTTCCCGGCTTGCGCATTTCCGATTTTGGAACGCGCCGCCGCCACAGCTTCCTCTGGCAACGCTGGTGCGTCGAAGCCCTGAAGGAGGGCATCGGCCCGGCCTTTACAGGCACCAGCAATGTGCTCCTGGCCATGGACTCCGATCTGGAAGCAGTCGGTACCAATGCGCATGAATTGCCCATGGTGGTCGCTGCGTTGGCGGAGACGGACGAACAATTGGCTGCGGCCCCTTACCAGGTCCTCAAGGACTGGAACCAGCTCTACGGTGGCAATCTTCTGATTGTCCTTCCGGATGCATTCGGAACCGCCTCTTTCCTCGAGCATGCCCCGGAATGGGTGGCAGACTGGACCGGTTTCCGTCCCGACAGCGCGCCTCCGATCGAAGGGGGCGAAAAGATCATCGACTGGTGGAAGAAGATGGGTCGCGATCCGCGCAAGAAGCTCCTGATCTTCTCGGATGGCCTTGATGTCGACGCCATCATCGATACCTATCGCCACTTTGCCGGTCGCGCGCGCATGTCCTTTGGCTGGGGTACGAACCTGACAAACGATTTCGCCGGCTGTGCTCCCCGGGAAATTGCCGGATTGAAGCCCATCTCCATTGTCTGCAAGGTGTCCGAAGCCAACGGTCGCCCGGCAGTGAAGCTCTCGGATAATCCCCGCAAGGCCACCGGAGACCCGGCTGAGGTTGAACGTTATCTCCGTTTCTTCGGCTCGCAGGACCGTGTCGAACAGGCCGTGCTCGTTTGAGACGGTGAAACCGATTTGATGCCTTAGCAGTCTTGCATCCTGACAGTGAGCCATGCAGTCTTCGTCGCAGCGGGAGGGAGCCCGCTGGCTGCAAGGGAGGAATGCCGGATGGACATGCAAGGTAGCGAACGCATCGAGGCCCCCGTCGAAACCGTTTGGCGAGCGCTCAACGATCCGGAGATCCTCCGACAGTCGATACCGGGCTGCGAAAGCTTGGAAAAGACCTCGGAGACCCACATGACAGCGAAGGTCGTCCTGAAGATCGGGCCCATCAAGGCAAAGTTTGAGGGCGCCGTTGAATTGCAAAACCTGAACCCGCCCCATTCGTACACCATCGCTGGTGAGGGCAAGGGAGGTCTCGCAGGATTTGCCAAAGGTGGCGCCGACGTCACGCTGACCTCGGAGGAAGACGGCGCCACGCTGCTCAGCTATACAGTCAGAGCAGAGGTCGGAGGCAAGATCGCCCAACTCGGCAGTCGATTGATCGAATCGACATCGAAGAAGCTCGCGGGAGAATTCTTCTCCAACTTCAGCGCAGCCGTCACCGCAGGCGATCCGAAGGCTGAAGCTTGACCCGGCATCGGCAATCGGTGACAGCCCTGCGCAAGGAAAGATCATCATCGTGGAACCAGCCGAGATGATTCGGCCTTAAGGGGACATGATGATGAACGAAGGACCTGATCAGTATTTCGAGCAGCAGGACATGGCGGTCAAGCTGATGCTTCTCGAGAACAAATCCGATGAACTCACGGATATTCTGGTTGAAGCGCTCCAGGATGCGCTGAAGCTTCTCGAAGACGAGCTCGCAACCGTCCACTGATCGTGTCTCAACCGGCCGATCAGAACCGATCGGAAACCTGAATTCCGGCGGGGCCGAGAATGACGGCGATGAGAACGGGCAGGAAAAACAGGATCATTGGGACTGTGAGCTTTGGCGGCAGGGCTGCGGCCTTCTTTTCCGCCTCGTTCATGCGCTCGTCGCGGCCTTCCTGGGCGAGAACCCGGAGTGCCTGCGCGACAGGCGTACCGTAACGGTCCGCCTGAATGAGTGCCTGAACCACGTTCTTGACGCTATCGAGCTGCGTACGGGTGCCGAGGTTTTCCAGAGCCTGCCGCCGGTCGGGCAGAAACGACAGCTCCGCGGTCGTAAGCACCATCTCTTCCGCCAGCTCCGGTGACTGTTCGCCGATCTCTTCCGAAACCCGTCGCATGGACGCTTCGAGCGAGATACCGGATTCGACGCAGATCAGCATCAGATCGAGAGCATCCGGCCAGGCGCGGCGGATCGATTTCTGCCGCTTGGTGATACGGTTGGAAATGTAGATATTTGGCAAATAGAAGCCGATATAGCCGCCCACGACGGTAGCGAACAGCCGGACGGGAAGCGCTTTCTCAGCCAGATTACCGAGGCCAAAAATCCAGAATGCGGTCACCGCCAGTGTCGCGAAAGGCAGCAGGAAGCGCGCAACGAGAAACAGGTTCAGAGCGTTCTGCGATCTCAGGCCCGCTGCTTTGAGCTTGTCGACGGTCGAATCGTCGACGAGCGCTTTGCGCAGGTTGAAGCGCTCGACGATATGCCGCACCGACTTGTTGTTGGTTGTCCGGAGAGACGCACGGTTCTGGGCAGCTTCGGCGTTGAGCTTGGCGCGCTCCCGCGCGCGAATGATGTCGCGCTCTGTCGAGACGGCGCGCATGCGCTTGTTCAGGTCGCCGCGCTCCAGGTAGGGCATCGCGATCGTATAAAATGTCCCGAACACCGCCAGCGCCACCAGTACGGCAATGATGAGGGCTGGATCGGTAACTTGTGCGGCCCAGTTTTCGGTCATCGCATCCGTCCTCAGATCTCGAAGTTGATCATGTTGCGCATGACAAAGAGCCCGATGCTCATCCAGACCGCCGAGATTCCGAGGATCACATGCCCTCGGGGATCAGTGAAGAGGATCATGATGTAGCCCGGCGATGTCAGATAGACGAGCAGGGCGACGATGAAGGGCAGGGCGCCGATGATCGCGGCCGAGGCTTTGGCTTCCATCGACAGGGCGTTGACCTTGGCTTTCATCTTCTTGCGGTCGCGCAGAACGCGGGAGAGGTTTGCGAGTGCTTCCGAGAGGTTGCCACCGGCTTGTCCCTGAATTGCAACCACGATCGCAAAAAAGTTCACTTCGTTCAGCGGCATCGTCTGATGCATGCGGGCCACGGCATCGGGGACATTCAGACCCAATTGCTGGGACTCGACGATGCGTCGAAACTCTGATTTCACCGGCTCCTGCCCATCTGCGGCGATCATTCGGATCGCATCATTGAGGGGGAGACCCGAACGAATTGAGCGAACCATCACGTCCAGTGAATTCGGAAACTCCTCTAGAAACTTCTTCTGGCGCCGACCGACGAGAAACCCCACGACCCAGCGGGGAAGCCCCAGACCAGCCGCGAAAGATGCCCCTACGATCACCAGTGGCGGCATGCCGGCAAGGAAAGTCATGGCAAGGACGACCAGGCCCAGAACGGCACTCAGCATGTAGAATTGCGCTAGGGTCAGCGGCAGGCCGGATTGAGCAAGCTTTGCCTTGAGACTTGTCGCATTCGCCTTCTTCGTCTTTTCCTGCTGCTGCTTTTTCTCAAGCTCCTTCAGTGAGTCATGCACCGACTTGCGGCGCTTGGAAATCTCCTGCACCCGGTCGCGTGCGGCTTTCATCTGGGTGGTGTCAGTCTCGGCAGACCTTACACGGTTGATACGGCTGGCTGTCTTCCTGTCCGTTTCAATTCGCGAATAGAGCACACCATAGGCTACCGCACCGGTCGAGACAGCGACCAGAAGTACGATGGCGAGAATGGTGGGATCGATGCCGAACATGATGATCAGATCCCCTTCGACTTCTGTTCCATGGCGTCGAGTGCTGCCGCCAGACGACGGTCCTCGTTATAGTAACGGGCGCGGTCCCAGAAATGCGGCTTGCCGATGCCGGTCGACATGTGCCGACCGATGATCTTGCCGTTGGCGTCTTCGCCTTCGATCTCGTAGCGCATCAGGTCCTGGGTGATGATCACGTCGCCTTCCATCCCGATGACCTCGGTGATGTGAGTGATGCGGCGTGAACCATCGCGCAAACGGGCAGCCTGAATGATGACGTCGATCGAGCCGGAGATGATCTCGCGAACGGTCT
Organism: Allorhizobium sp.; assembly: GCA_046294755.1. Lineage (GTDB taxonomy): Bacteria > Pseudomonadota > Alphaproteobacteria > Rhizobiales > Rhizobiaceae > Allorhizobium. Next base: position 174,304 of record JBKBON010000001.1, read on the forward strand.
TGGCCGGCAGCGAGAAACCGCCCATGGCGATCATCGATTCCATACGGCTCAGGCATTCGCGCGGCGTGTTGGCGTGGATCGTGCCCATCGAGCCGTCGTGACCGGTGTTCATGGCCTGCAACAGGTCGAAAACTTCAGGTCCGCGCACTTCACCGACGATGATGCGTTCAGGGCGCATACGCAGGCAGTTTTTCACGAGATCGCGCATGGTGATCTCGCCTTCGCCTTCGATGTTCGGCGGACGCGTTTCAAGACGCACGACATGCGGCTGCTGCAGCTGAAGTTCGGCCGTATCTTCGCAGGTGATGATGCGCTCGTCCTGATCGATGAAGCCCGTCAGGCAGTTCAGCAGCGTGGTCTTACCCGAGCCGGTACCGCCCGAGATGACGACGTTGCAGCGGACGCGCCCGATGATCTGCAGAACTTCTGCACCCTCAGGCGTGATCGCACCGAACTTGACGAGCTGCGCCAGGTTCAGCTTGTCCTTCTTGAACTTACGAATGGTAAGCGCTGGCCCGTCGATTGCGAGCGGCGGAGCAATGACGTTCACACGTGAGCCGTCGGGAAGACGTGCGTCGCAGATCGGGCTGGATTCGTCGACACGACGGCCGACCTGGCTGACGATACGTTGGCAGATCGAAAGAAGCTGGGAATTGTCTCGGAAGCGGATTTCCGATTCGATCGTCTTGCCGCCGACTTCGATGAAGGTCTGACCGGCGCCATTGACCATGATATCGGCGATGTCGTCACGCGCGAGCAGCGGCTCAAGCGGACCATAACCCAGAACGTCGTTGCAGATGTCCTCGAGCAGCTCTTCCTGCTCGGAGATGGACATCGCGAAGTTCTTGATCGTGATGATGTCGTTGACGATGTCGCGGATTTCTTCACGCGCGCTCTCGCCATCGAGTTTCGCCAGCTGCGACAAGTCGATCGTGTCGATCAGTGCGGAAAAGACCTGGCTCTTGGTGTCGTAATAGTCTTCGGTCCGCGGCGGCTTCTTGCGGCTCGGCGTCTGCATCGAAGGTGGCGTGACCTGCTGCCGGCTGCTCACTTCGGGGCTGCCAGGCTCGATGAGCGTGCTGGAGCGTGCTGCAGGCGCGGCAGCAGCCGGCTGCGCCGGGATGGTGCCGACACCCGCCCCGCCTTTGCCGAAACCCTCGTTTCCGCGTTTGCCAAACATGAGCTCTACCTGTTCCTGTTACCGGTCTACTTCTTGCGCAGTTTCTCGATGAGTGAGCCGAGGCCCGCCTTTTTCGGCTTCTTGATGGTGGCGCGCCCCGTCACGAGATGGGCGAGCTGGGAGAAAGTCTCCGCTGTGGGGGACTTCGCATCCATTTCGCTGATCATCCGACCGCTGTTGGCTGCGGTGCCGAAAAGCTGCGAATCGAAGGGGATGATCGCAACTGGCTCGAGTTCGAGTGGTTCGAAGAAATCAGCAGGTGAGATCTCCGGTCGCTTTGGCATCCCCACTTGATTGAGAATGAGGTGCGGTGGCTTGTCCTGTGGCCTGAGTTTCTTCAGCGCGTCGATCATGTTCTTCATGTTGCGCAGGTTGGCGAGGTCGGGTGCGCAGGTAATGACGATCTCGTCGACATCGGAAAGTACGGCGCGCGTCCAGTCCGCCCAGGTATGCGGCAGGTCCAGCACGGTGACCGGCGCTGTCCTTTGCAGCACCTCAAGAATGGGTTGGAAGGCCCCCCGCTCGTAATCATAGCCTCGGTCGAGCATCGAAGGAGCGGCCAAGAGCGAAAGGTTCTGCCCGCATTTTGTCAGAAGGCGGTCGAGGAACACCTCGTCCAGCCGTTCCGGCGAGAATACGGCTTCCGCCATGCCCTGCGCGGGATCCTGGTCGAAGTCGATATTGGCGGTCCCGAAAGGGAGGTCGAGATCAGCGAGAACGGTTTCAGTCGAAAACAGCGACGCGATTCCAAAAGCGCAGTTATGCGCGATCGTCGAGGAACCAACGCCTCCCTTGGCGCCGATGAACGCGATGCTGCGGCCGAGCGGTTCGGCCTCGGGATCGACAAAAATGGACGAGATCGCTCCCATCATGTCCGCCATGCTGAAGGGCGCGACGATGTATTCCGAGATGCCACTGCGGATGAGTTCGCGGTAGAGGCCGATATCATTGTGCCGGCCCACGATGATGACGCGCGAGCTTGGGTCGCAGACTTCGGCAAGAGGCGCGAGTTCCGTCAAGAGTTCGCGTGGTGCCGCTTCCGTCTCAAGGATGATGAGGTTGGGGGTCGGCGTCGAGGCAAACATGTTCGCCGCCGCAGCGATGTTTCCGTGCGTGACCCGCATCGACACCCTCGCCATGCGCCGATCGACTGCGCACTGCTCCATCGTCCGATGGACCGTGTCGCTGACACAGAAGGCATGGATGGAGATACGCGGCAAGGGCCGCAGAGCCTCGACTTCACCCGCAATTACGGTCTGCGAAGCGTCGCGATACCCGCCATTGGTTTCGCCGATGTCATAATCGATCGCGTTCATGCTCTCATCCTGTCCTTCTGGACCACTGCCGCATCATTTCGTCGAGGTGTCGCTACCCTTGCGATAGAGACCGATAACGGTCGACCGCCGGGTCGCGTCGATCGGTGCCATGTCGCGAGGGGTGACGAGATCCATCGGATTGGCGATCTGAGCGGCAAGATTGCTCTGCGTCGCGCATCCGAAATTATGATAGTTCTTGTTGCTGAAAGTGTTGTTCTGCAGGTCTTCGGGCCACTCCCCGCAAGGGTTGGTCATGGCCGTGATGGCAACATAGCTGATGCGCACCGGAGCCGCGTTGCTGGTTGCTTCCGCCTGATAGGAGGTTTCGATGATCCGGTTCGAAGGCACGCCCCGCGCGGTCAAAACCTGGCGGATCTGCTTGCGCATCGCCGAAGCCGCACCGGAATTCGGAGAGCCATGAGGGATCATGACCTGGATCGTACCGGTTGAAGCCGACAGGTAATCCGCAGCAAAACCCGCGATTGAATCCTGCACGCTCACCGTCAGCCGATGGTCGCCGGAAGCAATCGGTACATCAAGCGTATGCTCCACTTCGCTCAGCATGATCGGATGCCGCGTTCGGTAGTCATCCGGGATGGACGACGTTGTCGTCTGGTCCTTCATGCTGCCGCAGCCGGAAAGGACGGCAACGGTCCCAAGAACGATGCCGGAAAGGAAGAGGCGCTGGAATGACTGACGTGCGGATGCCATGGCTGGCCGACTTTCCCTGACTTGACGTGCCGAGTGTTTCATCACGATCCTCGCGCCGTTCACTTGTAGATAAAGCCCACCGCACCATGATACTGGCCGGTCGGTTGGTTGTTTTCACGGCGGCCATAGACCTTGTTCACCTTGTTCAGGAAGAAGGTCGCGCCGTCGTTTTCGGGATTGAAATTGTCATCCGGGCGCGACAGCGCACCACGCGCCACCGGCCGCACCAAATAGGGCGTCGCAATGATCACGAGTTCGGTCTCGTTGCGCTGGAAGTCCTTGCTGCGGAACAGCGTGCCGAGGACAGGCACTTTCGACAGGCCGGGCAAGCCAGACATGGCCTGACGGATATTGTCCTGCACCAGGCCGGCAATGACGATCGAGCCACCGGAAGGCAGCTCGACGGTCGTCGAGGCCTCGCGTTTGCGGATCGACATGTAGGTCGAACCGGGAATGCTGTAATTCTGCGTGCTGGTCCCGAGGAACGAGTTGCCGGTGACCTGTGACGACTCCCAGGTCGGCTCGGAAACGTTCGTCTCAATTTGCAGACTGATACGACCTGGTGCCAACACCACGGGCCGGAAGTTAAGTTCAATGCCGTAGTCGACGGAGTTGATCGTACGTTCAACGCCGTCTTCGGTCACGTTCTGTTGGCCCGCCAGGCGGAACTCGCCGCCAACATAGAATTTTGCGGGCTCGCCCGAGATTGCCGTCAGGCTCGGTTCCGCAAGCGTCCGCATGACGCCGGCCTGCTCCATCGCGTTGATGTAGGTGTTGATGCCCAAGCCACCGATGCCAGCGGAAATCGTCGCAGTGCCAGTCGGATCGATGGCGTTGCCGAGGTTGGACGGGTTGGCATAGCTGATGCCGGTCGTGCCGTCGGAAATGCTGCCGGAGAAACCAAGCTGCTTCAGAACCTGGCGGCTTACTTCCGCGACCGTGACCTTCAGTGTAACCTGATCTTCGCCTTCGATTGTCAGCAGGTTGACGATCTGGGACGTCTGGCGCTGTTCGGCATAGATTGCCACGTCACCGCCATTGTCGCCGCCGGAGGCCGTCTGGTTTCGCGTTGTCGCTTCACCACCCTTGAGGAAGGCCTCGGCCAGGCTTGCTGCGCGTGCAGCGTCCTGGGGCGTGCGAACAGTGCCGGTCAGCACGATGTTGTCCGATACGATTTCGATCTTGATGTCCGATTGCGGAATGAAGCGTCGCAGGTTGGCTTCCAGCCCGGCAATGTCGCGCTCGATTTCGATGTCCAGGCTGACGATCTCGTTGCCATCGGCGCCAAAGATGAAGATGTTGGTCTGGCCCACCGTCTTGCCAAAAAGATAGATGCGGCGCGAAGACCGTGTGACGGCGTCCGCCATGGCTGGATCGGCAACCAGAATGTCGTGTGCATCGGCGGGCAGGTCGACGACGAGCGCCTTGTTAAGGCCGAGCTTCACGGTCCGGCGTGCTCCCGGACCGGATTTCGTGATCCGCAACACCGTTTCCTGCGCGGCTTCAGCTGCTGGAAATGGAGTGCCGTGCGAGGAAAACGAGCTCGGGGAGCCGCTGATTGCCATTGCGAAGGCAATGCCGCCGGTCAGGGAAACTCGAAGTTTGTGCGTCAGGCTGGCCACGATGTGTCCCCACTCACTGCATGGAATTGGCGGTCGAGGAGTTCGTCTTGACGACCTCCCCGGACTTGATGACCTGAATGGTCGGTTGACCGTCTCCGCCGCTCAAAAGGTGGTCGGCGGCCGAGGTGTCTTCCTCCTGGGCGTCGGCAACCGAACGCAGCGCCAGCGATAGGCGGTCAGCCATCTGCTGGGCGACGGTGATCACCTTTGTCTGTTCGGGTGTGAGCTCCAACGTCGCGGTCGTGCCGATGACGGTCTTGGACCCATCGGGCGCTTCCTCGATCTGCTGGTCGATCGCCAGGACGCGAACATTGGACAGAACGGTTTCCGTCAGGAAGTTGTCCTCGGTTCCCTTGCGAACCATGATCACATCGACTCGGTCGTTCGGCAGAATGAAACCGCCGGCACCGGTGGCAACGGAGATCTCTGTCGAGACAGCGCGTTTTCCGGACGGCAACAGCGCAGACAGGATACGGGATGAGGAATCGGCGATCTTTTCCCGGCGCAGAGGTTCGCCCTCGAAGACCGGCAGACGGACGACGACTCCGGTCAGTTCGGTAAGTGCATCAGGCCGTGTTGACGAGGTGATGAAGCCATCGACGAGACTGCCTTGCGGCCAGGGCATCCAGCGCATGGAGGTTTCATCGAGCCGCGCTCCGACCGGAAGATTTTTGGCGGAGACCAGAACCTCGATGGTCGGTTCCTTTTCCACCACTGATTCTTGCACGATGACGGTCTGCTTGCCGCTCAGCCGCATGGCAAGAAGACCGGCCATACCGGCGGCCACGACGGCGACAGCAAGTATGATGAGACGGGCGGGTTTCATGATCGATCCTCGGGCGACGCAATAGGTTCTGCCGGGAAGATTGATCAGGAATTGGTGTACTTATAGTTAATAAGCCGCTTACAATCGTAGTTAACGGAATGTTTCTTGGGACCGCTCAGCGGATGCTCTGAATAGCGGCTATGACAAGAGGTGAGCTCGGATAGGCGATGAGGCCCGCGGCGCCTATGGCGATCGCATAGGGTACCTTCTTCGCTGCCATGAGTGTTTGCGGAAGCTTTATTCCGATAAACTCAAGCTTCATCCAGTTTGCCCGGGCGAGCACAACGAGAACTGTTAGCGCGCCTCCGATATAGGCGGTCAGGATCAGGAACTCCGCCAGAGAGGCATTGAAGCCGAACCAAAGCGCTGCCGCCGAGAGGAGTTTGGCGTCTCCTCCGCCCATGACGTTCATGGCAAACAACGCAAACACCACGACGAACACCACGCCAGCAGCGGCAAAATGCCAACCAAGCTCAACGAGATTAATCCCGCTAAACGGCATAACGGCCAAGAATGATGCGATCAGGATAACCGGAATCCGATTTGGAATGGTCATCTCAAGAAAATCGGTCAGCGCCGCCAGCGCCAGACAGATCGGCAACACAAGGAACACGATGGCAAAGTACATTCTTTGACTTCCCTGCGGCGGTTAAGCGGTCTCTGGTTTACAGGAGGACGGCAGCTCCGATGCGTACCGATCATCCTGACATAACAAAGAAGCCGCCAAGTGTTGGCGGCTTCTCCGGTATTGGAAGATCCACCAGAAGATTACTGGCTGGCCGTTACGCCCTGACCCATCTTGGCGCCGACGTTGACGAAGGTGTTGTTCAGAGCGCCGCCCAGGGTGGTCGCGCCGGTGATAAGGGCGACAGAAATCAGGGCGGCGATGAGGCCGTATTCGATTGCGGTTGCACCGGACTCGTCCTTGACGAAACGTGCGAAAAGCTTGGTCATGATATTCTCCTACTCCGCGAGGTTGATCAGCACTGCCGGCAACTGTTTGCCGTTGCTCGGATGCCATCAACCTAAACGGGGGCGTGTTGCCATCGGCTTAAGAAAAACGGTTACCAGATCGTGAAACCGCGGTAGCACTTGCTGTGGTAAACGAATGCTAGCGATGACCATTCAAAAGCCACTAAATGCCCTGCATTTCCGGCACTTTCTTGAAATGGCGGCAACTCCCTCTGTTCATGGAGCGATTGGAAAGCAGACCGCGAGCGGCGGGCTTAACGTTTCGTGGCCGCCCTTTGTCTCACACTGACACGGTTTGGCTTGTATATAGGCCTGCCGCCTAGCAAAAAACTGGCGGCGACCGCGGACCTGTTTCCAAAAGTCGAGGCTCCGGAAGCCTTAATACTTCATTCACCTAAAGCCGGCATCCTTTCGGGGACTCTTCACGCGCGTATCCTAAGGGCAAGTCCATGTTCGATCCTCGTTTTGCCGCTGCAGCAGCCATGATCCTGGCCATTGCCACGGTCGCGCCAACGACAGCAGCGCATGCGCAGGATGAAGGCATCCTGCGTGTGTATATGAATAGTGCGCGGGTCCTGAAGCTGGATCGACCTGTGAGCAAGGTGATCGTCGGAAACGCGGAAGTGGCGGATGCCACGGTCGCCGATTCCAAGACGATCGTTCTGACGGGGCGTTCCTACGGCACCACCAATCTCGTCCTGCTCGACTCCGACGGGAATGCGATAGTCGACGAGCGAATCCTGGTATCCATCGACGAATCGAGCACCGTGCGCGTGTTCAAATCCACCGAACGCACCGTCCTGTCCTGCACGCCGAATTGTGAAGAGCACGCCAAGACAGGCGCCACGCAGTAAAGACTGCTAGTTTTCGGTTGTTCCGACTTGGCAAAGTGTAAAGATTCGGGAAACGGAAAATCAATATTTGACACGTAGCCTCTACCCATCTTTGGGGATGAAAAAGGCTATGAGCAGCCAGGATATTGACAGACTTCATCGGAACACGCGCATCCGCAAGCCACGCTGGCGCCTGTGGCGGAAATTGGCGCGCTCTCGCGATGGGGCCGCAGCGATCGAGTTTGCGATCCTTGCCGTTCCTTATTTCCTGATCATCTTTGCGATCATCGAGACCTTTGTGGCTTTTGCTGCCGAGCAACTCGTGACCAATGCGGTAAACACTCTTGGTCGTCAGCTGCGTACCGGGCAGATTACGTATCAACTCAACCGACCTGCCACGGATATGGACGTAGTCAAGTTCCGCAAGGCCTTCTGTGACGAAGTGAACATCATGATCCAGTGTTCGGAGAGTGAGATCGCCACACCCAGCAAGCTCTACATAGACGCCCGCACGTTTGCCAGCTTCGGCGCCATTCCGAAGACCATTCCGCGCGTCTCCACGGCAACCTTTTCCGACATCGATCCGACCAGCTTCAAGTTTACGCCCGGCGGGCCCTCCACCATCAACATGCTCAGGGCATATTACCGCTGGCAGGTCATTACCGATCTCGTGCGCCCCTACATCACGACCATCCGACCATCCGATGGGTCGATGCCTTCTGACTTCCTGATCGTCGCCACCACGGCCTTTCAGAACGAGAACTATCCATGAGCACCAGAGGCCGAGACATGTCCTTGCTCACACGAAGCCTGACCTCGCTGGTCCGGCGCGTATCAGGCGCTCCCGGCGCTTTGAGGCGGTTGCTGCAGGATGACAGGGGTGTGGGCGGCGTCGAATTCGCCATAGTCGCCCCCATGCTCATTGTGCTTTATCTCATGGCCTTCGAGCTCACTATGGGGCTCAGCGTCGCCAAGAAGACATCGATGGCGAGCAGTACGGTCGCCGATCTCGTGGCGCGGCAGGAAAAGGTCGACAAGGCATTTCTGGCCACGATGGCGGACGTCTCGGGTGCGGTATTCGTGCCCTATCCATCCAAAAACCTCTTGATCAAGGTAACCGCCATCAAAATCGATTCCGCCAAATCGCCCAAGGTGACTTGGTCATGGTCAACCACAGGTGTCGCGCCCTATGCCGTCGGGTCGACGGCCCCAGTACCTGCTGATATGCTGGTGGCCGATACCTTTCTCATCCGCAGCGAGTTGAGCGTCTCGCATGAGCTGATGATGTATCTGCCGGGCCTTTCCGGTACGCAAGCCAAGAGCCTGTCGATTGCTCGCGAGTTTTATTTCCGCCAGCGTCTCGGCGCGGAAGTGACCTGCACCAATTGCTGAGCAGTTTGCCAAGGCATCAGCCAAGCGCTAAGGATGCAGGCAAAGGCCGGCACAACAACAATCCAGACCCGGCCGTGAGTGGCACATGGCACGCGCTTTCCTTTTTGTTCTCGATTCTTTCGGCATTGGCGGAGCCCCCGATGCACCCGCCTATGGTGATGACGGCGCCGATACGCTCGGACACATAGCGGAATTCTGTGCCGCTGGCGCCGGCGACCGCAAGAGCCTTCGCCAAGGCCCCTTGACGCTTCCCAACATGTCGGCGCTCGGCCTGCTGGCTGCCGCCAAGCTCGCCACGGGCAGCACGCCGCATGGCATGCCCATACCAGAGCGCGTCTTCGGTCTGCATGGCGCGGCAAGCGAAGTATCCAAGGGTAAGGACACGCCCTCGGGCCATTGGGAAATCGCCGGCACGCCGGTGATGTTCGACTGGGGCTATTTCCCCGAAGGCGAGGAAGCCTTCCCACCCGATCTCGTCGAGGCGATCTGCCGCGAGGCAAACCTCCCCGGAATCCTCGGCAATTGCCATGCATCCGGCACCGAGGTGATCGCCCGCTTCGGGGAGGAGCATATCCGGACCGGAAAGCCGATCTGCTACACCTCGAGCGATTCCGTCTTCCAGATCGCGGCTCACGAAACGCATTTCGGCCTGGAACGTCTGCTCCAACTTTGCCAGACCGTGCGGAAGCTGCTCGATCCGCTCAACATCGGCCGCGTCATCGCCCGGCCCTTCATTGGCGAAACGGTACAGACCTTCGAGCGCACCGGTAACCGTCGCGACTATTCCGTCCTGCCACCGGAGCCGACCCTGCTCGACCGTCTCCTTGACGCCGGTCGCAAGGTCCACGCCGTCGGCAAGATCGGTGATATCTTCGCACACCAGGGCGTGACACGCGTCATAAAGGCGAATGGCAACATGGCGTTGATGGATGCGACGCTGAAGGTGATGGATGAGGCCGATGACGGCGATCTCGTCTTCACCAATTTCGTCGATTTCGACATGCTTTATGGCCATCGCCGCGACGTGCCCGGCTATGCGGCAGCGCTTGAAGCGTTCGACCGCCGCCTGCCGGAGGTGCATCGCAAGCTGAAGCCCGGCGATATGGTTCTGATGACCGCCGATCACGGCTGCGATCCCACCTGGCGCGGCACGGACCATACCCGCGAGCGCGTACCGATCATGTGCTTTGGCCCTGGCGTGCGTTCGCGCAACATCGGGGTCCGTAACACTTATGCCGATATCGGCGAAACCATTGCCGCGCATCTGGGCATTGCGCCCGGGCGTTACGGACGGAGCTTTCTGTGACTAGACGACTGAAAAAGGCTGAGCTGCACTGTCATATCGAGGGGGCTGCCCCGCCGACTTTGGCGCTTGCCCAGGCCGAGAAATACGGCGTCGATCCTGCGACTTTCATGCAGGACGGCAGCTATGCCTGGACCGATTTCGCCGAGTTTATCAAGGCGTATGACCGGGTTGCCGCCCTCTTCCGCACGGAAGAGGACTATGCGTTGCTCACGGAGACCTATCTGCGCGAACTCGCCACCGTCGACACCATCTACAGCGAGATCATCGTCTCTCCCGACCATGGCGACCGCATCGGGCTCGGTGCCGATACCTATCTCGCCGGCATCACCGCAGGCATCGAGGCGGCGAAGGAGGCGACCGGGATAGAGGCGCGTATCATCGTCACTGGTGAGCGTCACTTTGGCCCGGAAAGCGTCATCGCCGCTGCCGAATATGCGGCACGCAGCAACAACCGGCTGGTCACGGGCTTCAACATGGCCGGCGAGGAGCGAATGGGTCGGGTGGCGGACTACGCTCGTGCCTTCGATATCGCTCGCGAAGCGGGTCTCGGTCTCACCATCCATGCCGGTGAGGTCTGCGGTGCCTTCAGTGTGACCGACGCACTCGACCTGGTGAAGCCTGCCCGCATCGGCCACGGGGTCCGTGCCATAGAGGATCCTGAACTGATCCGCCGTCTCGTCAATCTCGGAACAGTGCTTGAGGTCTGCCCTGGCTCCAACATCGCCCTGAAGGTCTTCCCGGACTTCGCCAGCCATCCGTTGAGGAAGCTCCACGAAGCCGGTGTAAGGGTCTGCATCAATTCTGACGATCCGCCCTTCTTCGACACCTCGCTCGCCCGGGAATACGAGTGGGCATCAAGCGAGTTCGGCTTCACCGACGCCGAGATCAACGGCATGACGCGCACCGCGATCGAGGCCGCTTTCGTCGACGAAGAGACGCGCGCGCGGCTTCTCGCCCGGTTGTGACACCGCAACTGTTGAAGACCGATCAAAAAGCGGCAGCGCTCTTGCGGCCTCTTCAGAGAACGTGAAAATAGAAGCACCTCAGAAAACAAAAAAAGAAGGCTCGACCATGGACGGCGTAACAGTCATCGATCACCCTCTCGTGCAGCACAAGCTGACGATTATGCGCCGCAAGGAAACGTCGACCTCAAGCTTCCGTCGCCTCCTGCGGGAAATCTCGACGCTCCTCTGCTACGAGGTCACCCGCGATCTCGAACTCACCATGGAGACGATCGAGACGCCACTCACCGAGATGCAGTCGCCGATCCTCGAGGGCAAGAAGCTGGTCTTCGCCTCGATCCTGCGTGCAGGTAACGGCCTCCTGGAGGGCATGCTGGAATTGGTTCCGGCCGCCCGTGTGGCCCATGTCGGCGTCTACCGCGATCACGAAACCCTGCAGGCCGTCGAATATTATTTCAAGGCGCCCGAAGCGCTTGCCGAGCGCCTGATCATCGTTGTTGATCCCATGCTCGCCACCGGCAATTCCTCGATCGCGGCCATCGACAAGCTGAAGGAACGCGGCGCAAAGAACATCCGCTTCCTCTGCCTGCTGGCAGCTCCGGAAGGCATCAAGAACTTCCACGCCGTCCACCCTGATGTGCCGATCTTCACCGCCTCGATCGACAGCCATCTCAACGAGAAGGGCTATATCATGCCCGGCCTCGGCGACGCCGGCGACCGGATGTACGGAACGAAGTGATTTCTTAACCAGATCGCAAGCTTTGACGGCCCGAAACCCCGGTTTCGGGCCGTTTTGCGTCCTGCGTTATCCAACTACTCGCAAGTCGCTGCTAAGGTTGGTCGTCATCTATAGGGATCATCGATGTTCGCTCGCACGCTGTTTACAGTTCTGATGCTCGCGCTCTCCGCCAGCCAGTGGCCGACGATCGCGGAGAAAGTTCAGGCCCTGCTGGCTGAACGCGAGGCCAATGCTCCCGAAGAGGTCGCCGCTAAACCCTCAGCCTCCCCTGCCGGTCAGACGGTTCTCACGATGGGGCCGGGCGGCCACTATGAAGGCACCTTCAGGATGAATGGCAAGCCGGTTGAAGCCATGGTCGACACCGGCGCCTCGCTGGTCGCAATCAACATCTCCACTGCCCGCCGCCTCGGCTTCAGTCCGGCAGCGCTCGATTTCCAAAACGTGGTAAATACGGCCAACGGCTCGATCAAGGCAGCTCATATCGTGCTCGACCGTGTCGAGATCGGTAGCATCCGGGTTAGGGAAGTCGATGCCTTCGTCCTCGACGATAAGGCGCTCTCCTCGACGCTGGTCGGCATGAGCTTCATGAAGAAACTGAAGTCCTACACAGCCGAAAACCGCACCCTGCGGATGATCCAGTAATGTCTTTGGCCTTCACTCCGCGCCGATGCGCAGCCCGATGACCGGCGTCGCAGCCGGCATTGTTTCCGAAATGCGATAGCACGCCGCCACCGTGTTGGCGGCTTGAGCCGCGGCGGCCTCGTCATTTGCCTGCACGAAGGCGATCGGCTCACCCTTGGCGATCTTCGAGCCCAGCGGTTTGAAGCCGGAGAGACCCACGCCGTGGTCGATCTTGTCGCTCGGACGCTGACGACCACCGCCGAGCGTGACAACCGCCAGACCCAGGCCACGCGTGTCGCAGCCGCCGAGATAACCGTCCTGCTCGGCGAGGACTGGGACCTCGACCTTGGCACGCGGCAGATAGATCTTCGCCTTCTCCATGAAGTCCGAGGGGCCGCCGAGTTCGAGCACCATCCGGCCGAAAATTTCTGCGGCTTGACCCGAAGCAAGAACCTTCGCACAGCGGGCACGCGCCAAATCCGTGTCTGCCTCGACGCCGGCATTGACCAGCATCTCGGCGCCCAGCGCCAGCGTCACCTCTTCAAGGCGCGTACCGCTTTTCTCACCTTTCAGGAAATCCACGGCGTTCTGCACCTCAATGGCGTTGCCAGCGCAGTCGGCCAGCGGCTCGTTCATATCGGTCAAAAGTGCTGTGGTCTTCACGCCTGCACCGTTCGCCACCCGGACCAGCGAGCGTGCCAGCGCCTCCGCATCTTCGCTCTTGGCCATGAAGGCGCCATTGCCAACCTTCACATCAAGGACGAGGCTTTCGAGCCCGGCGGCAAGCTTCTTGGACAGGATGGACGCCGTGATCAGCGGGATCGATTCGACTGTCGCCGTCACATCGCGGATCCCGTAGAGCCGCTTGTCGGCAGGTGCCAGATCGCCCGTCTGGCCGATGATCGCGCAGCCGGCGCGATCGACCGTCCGGCGGAAGGTCGTATTGTCCGGCATCACGTCATAGCCGGGGATCGACTGCAGCTTGTCGAGTGTGCCGCCGGTATGGCCGAGCCCGCGGCCCGAAATCATCGGCACGGCAAGCCCGCAGGCCGCCACGATCGGCGCCAGCATCAGCGAGACATTGTCGCCCACGCCACCCGTCGAATGTTTGTCGGCGACTGGCTTGCCGACACCGGTCCAGGCGAGCACGTCACCGGAATCGCGCATGGCAAGCGTCAGAGCCACGATTTCATCCGGCGTCATGCCACGGAAGAAGACGGCCATGGCGAATGCCGCTACCTGGCCCTCGGAGATCGTTTCCTTCGACAGGCCCTCGATGAAACCGGCGATCTCGTCGCGGCTCAGAACGCCTCCGTCACGCTTGCGGCGAATGATCTCCTGGGGAAGCATGTTCAGTACCCCGTGACGGCTTGGGCCTGCTGGCCCGAAAGCACTGCGAGAATATTGTCGAGCAGGCCCGACGCGCCAAACCGGAAGGTCGATGGCATCACCCAATCCTCGCCCATGATGGTGTCGGCAAGGCTTAGATAGAGAGCGGCATCGGCGACCGTCGAGATCCCGCCGGCCGGCTTGAAGCCAACCTTCTTGCGGCTGTCACGGATCGCCTGCAGCATGATGTCGGCCGCTTCCAGCGTCGCATTGACGCCCACCTTGCCGGTCGAGGTCTTGATGAAATCGGCGCCGGCCGCGATCGAGAGGTCCGAGGCACGGCGGATGAGCGAGATATCCTTGAGCTCGCCGGTTTCCAGGATCGTCTTCAGGATCGCCGGCCCACAGGCACCCTTCACCGCCGATACCATGTCGGTTACTGCCTTCTCGTCACCCTTAACAAGTGCCCGGTAGGGGATCACGAGATCAATATCGTCGGCACCGTCAGCGACGGCATCCCGCGTTTCCGCCAGCACGTCTTCGGTCTTCATCTCGCCCGAAGGGAAATTGACGACGGTCGCAATGCGGATTGGGCTGTTGGGGCCGAGCAGCGTACGCGCCTGCATGACAAAGCGCGGCCAGATGCAGATCGCAGCCGTCGGACCAAAGGGGCTCTGGGCACGCTCGCACAGCGCAACAACCTGTTCGGGCGTGCAATCGTCCTTCAGGTTGGTGAGGTCGAGCAGCGAAAGCGCGCGCGACGCGACAGCGCGCAGTTCTTGATTATCCAATGTCATTTCCTCCGCCGATCATCCTCTTCAGGATGGTGGCCAGACGTTTGCCGCCGATCGGCGCCATGTCCTTGGTTTCTTCGTGGCTGAGTTCGCCACCGGTCATGCCTGCCCCATAATTGGTGATCACCGAGGCAGCCGCAACCCTCAAGCCGTAGAAACGGGCAAGAATGACTTCGGGCACAGTCGACATGCCGACCGCATCGGCGCCCAGAATACGCGCCATCCGGATTTCCGCCGGCGTCTCGAAGCTCGGGCCCGAGAACCACATATAGACGCCCTGCGACAGCGGCACGCCTTCGGCCTCCGCCGCCGCCCGCATCGCCGCCTGCAATTCGGCATCATAGGCCGAGGTCATGCCGACGAAGCGTCCATCGCTCGGCTCGCCGATCAACGGGTTTTTGCCCGAGAAGTTGATGTGGTCGGTGATCTGCATGACCGATCCTGGGGGCATGTCCTCACGCAGAGATCCTGCCGCATTGGTCAGGATCAGCGTCGTGACGCCGAGTCCCATGAGCACTTCGATGGGAATCCTCATCGCATTCGCATCGCCATGCTCGTAGTAATGCATCCGTCCGGCCAGCATGATGACGGGCGTGCGTCCTAGATAACCGGCAACGATCTCGCCCGCATGGCCGGACACGCCGCTCAGTGGAAATCCGGGAAGCTCCGCATAGGGAACGCGCACCGGATCCCGGACCTCGTTCACCAGCGGTCCGAGACCGGAGCCAAGAACAATCCCGTGTGGGGGTACAAGCCCGTTCAACCGCTCGACGAGGAGATCGACTGCGGGCTTCATCCGATTACATCCGTCTTGAAGCTGAGTGGAAGCAGTTCGTCCATGGTCATGGTTTTCTGCACGCCCACTTCGTCGCAGAGATAAATCTTGGTGTCCGCAGAGGCGAATTCGGAGATCTTCTGTCGGCAGCCGCCACAGGGGGGGCAGAGCGCCAGCTTTTCCGCAATCACAGCCATTTCGATGATTTTCTTTCCCCCGCCCATGATCATGCAGCCGATCGCCGTCGGCTCGGCACACCAGCCCTGCGGGAAGGAGAGGTTCTCGATATTGGCGCCCGTATAGATCTTGCCGTCATCGGCACGGATCGCCGCTCCCACCGGGAACTTGGAATAGGGCGCATGCGCGAACTTCATCGCACCGCGCGCCGCTTCGAACAGATCGTGCGCCATGATCAACGCTCCTTCGAATAAGCCACGCCACCGGCCTTAGGCGGGTTGGCGGAGCCGATGAACCCGGCAAGCAGGATGCAGGTGAGGATATAGGGCAGGGCCTGGAAAAGCTGCACCGGCACTTCGCCGATCCCCGGAATTGCCTTGCCCTGCATGAAGTTTGCAAGTGCGTCCAGGAAGCCGAACAGCAGGCAGGCAAACATGACCGGCACCGGCTTCCACTTTGCAAAGATCAGCGCCGCAAGCGCGATGAAGCCCTTGCCGGCCGACATGTCCTTGATGAAGGCTGCGGACTGGGCGATCGCCAGATAGGTGCCGGCAATACCGCAGAGCAGACCGGCCATCAGCACGGCTCGATAGCGCAGGAAGGTGACCGAAATGCCGGCGGTATCCACCGCACCCGGGTTTTCGCCCACGGCGCGCAGGCGAAGGCCGAAGCGTGTACGATAGAGGACCCACCAAGAAATCGGCACAGCCAGAAATGCAATGTAGGTGATGATGTTGTTGCCGGAGATGACGTTCGAATAGATCGGCCCGATGAAGGGCACTTCGCGCATCACATCCGCACCCGGCAAGATGATCGGGGAGAATCGACCTTCGCCCGAGACCTGCGGCGTGCGCCCACCCTGGCCGAACCAGGCCTGGCCGAGCACCACAGTCAGCCCCGCGGCAACGAAGTTCAGCGCGACACCGGAGACGATCTGGTTGCCGCGATTTGTGATCGAGGCAAAGCCGTGGATCAGCGAGAAGACCAGCGAAACGCCGATGCCGGAGAACAGTCCCAGCCAGGCCGAACCGGTGAGATAGGCGACGCAGGCCGCCGCGAAGGCTGCTGCCAGCATCTTGCCCTCAAGACCGATGTCGAAGACCCCGGCGCGTTCGGAGTAGAGGCCGGCAAGCGCGGCCAGGATCAGCGGGATCGACAGACGGATCGTCGAGCCCAGGATGCTGATGAGCATGTCAAATGAGTCCATGATCTCGTCCTCAGGCCTTCGTCAGTGTCTGATAAATGCGCACGACCATCGGACGGCACATGAATTCGAGCGCGCCGGCAAACAGGATTACGAGACCCTGGATGACGACGATCATTTCGCGGGTGATGTTCGGCATGTCAAAGGAGAGCCATGCACCCCCCTGGTAGAGAATGCCGAACAGGATGGCTGCCAGCACGATGCCGAGCGGATGGTTGCGCCCCATCAGCGACACCGCGATGCCGACGAAGCCGGCGCCAGCGACGAACTCCACCTGCAGGCGGGCAGACGCGCCGAGCACCGGGTTGAGTGCCATCATGCCGGCCAGACCACCCGAGATCAGCATGGTGATCATGACGATCTTAACATAGGGAATGCCTGCATAGGCGGCCGCCGACCGGCTGATCCCGAGCGTGCGCATCTCGAAACCGAGCTTCGTGCGCCAGATCAGCACCCACACCAGCACGCACATCACGAGCGCGATCAGGAAGGAGACGTTGAACGGGGCAGGGCCGAGCTTGCCGCCAAACATGGCGATCAGCCAGTCGAGCTTTGGCAACTGGCCGCCTTCGAGGAAGGTGCGGGTCTCAGGTGCCATCTTGCCCGGCACGATCAGCACGTTAACGAGCAGATAAACCATCAGTGCTGCACCGATGAAGTTGAACATGATCGTGGTGATGACGATGTGGCTGCCGCGCTTGGCCTGCAGCCATGCCGGGATGAAGGCCCAGGCAGCGCCAAAAAGGGCGGCCGCCATGATCGCAAACGGCATGGTGACATACCAGGGCACATAGTGATCGAGCGCGAGTGCGGCCAGTGCCGCCCCCAGCCCGCCCAGATAGGCCTGACCTTCGGAACCGATGTTGAACAGGCCCGCATGATAGGCAACCGCCACCGAAAGCCCGGTGAAGATGAAGTTGGTGGCATAAAACAGGGTAAAGCCGATGCCTTCGCCGCTGCCGAGTGCGCCTTCCAGCATCAGCTTGAGCGCATCCCACGGATTTTCCCCGATGATCCAGACGACGAGGCCGGACACCACAAAGGCAAGCGTGAGGTTGATCAGCGGCAGCAGCGCATAATTGATCCAGTTCGGAAGGGGTACGGATGCAGTGCTCATCAAAACCTCAAGCGGCAATGCCGGCCATCATCAGGCCGAGTGTCTGTTCGCCCGTGTCAGGCGTCTTCTCGCCGACCACCTTGCCGGCGAACATCACCAGAATGCGGTCGGAGAGCGAGCGGATTTCGTCCAGTTCGACGGAGACGAGCAGCACGGCCTTGCCCGCATCGCGCGTCTCGACGATCCGCTTGTGAATAAATTCGATGGCACCGATATCGACGCCGCGGGTCGGTTGACCGACGATCAGGAGCTTCGGATCGCGCTCGATTTCGCGGGCTACCACGATCTTCTGCTGGTTTCCGCCGGAGAAGTTGGCGGTCTTCAGCCTCGGATTCGGCGGGCGGATATCGTATTTCTCGATTTCCTCGATCGCAGCCTTGCGAATGAGGTCCGGGTTCAGGAACATGCCCTTCCCGTAGCGTTCATCGCGATGGTAGCCGAGGATCGCGTTCTGGCTCTCTTCAAAGGGAAGTACAAGACCCATGTGATGCCGGTCTTCCGGGATATGCGCAACGCCGATGCCGCGCAGCTCCGCCGGATCGAGGCCGGCGACATTCTGGCCATTGATCCAGATCTCGCCTGACGTTGGTTTGCGAATGCCCGTGATTGCCTCAAGCAGCTCGCTCTGACCGTTGCCCGCGACACCGGCAATGCCGACGATCTCGCCGGAGCGCACGTCGAAGGAGACGTTGTCGACCATGACCACGCCACGACTGTCCTTGACCGTCAGATTGCGCACGGAGAGGAAGATTTCCCCCGGATTGGCGGGCTTTTTCTCCACATGCAGAAGCACCCGGCGGCCGACCATCAACTCGGCCAACTCTTCGACCGTGGTCTCCGCCGTCTTGCGGGTCGCCACCATCTCGCCCCGGCGCATGACCGAGACCGTGTCGGTGATCGCCATGATCTCGCGCAGCTTGTGCGTGATCAGGATCACCGTCTTGCCTTGGTCGCGCAAAACGCCAAGGATCTTGAACAGATGGTCGGCTTCGGCTGGCGTCAGAACGCCCGTGGGCTCATCGAGGATCAGGATCTCGGCGCCGCGATAAAGGGCCTTGAGGATTTCCACGCGCTGCTGCAGACCAACAGGCAGTTCCTCGATGATTGCATCGGGATCCACTTCCAGTTCATAGTCTTCTTCGAGCTTCTTCAGAGCAGCGCGTGCGGCATCCGTACCCTTGCCGAGCAGGGCGCCGCCTTCGGCGCCGAGCATCAGGTTCTCAAGCACGGAAAAATTTTCGACCAGCATGAAGTGCTGGTGCACCATTCCGATCCCGGAATTGATGGCGGTCTGGCTGTCCTTGATCGTGATCGGCTTGCCGTCGATCTGGATGGATCCCTGGTCGGCCTGGTAGAAGCCGTAAAGGATCGACATCAGCGTCGACTTTCCGGCGCCGTTTTCCCCGATGATGCCGTGGATGGAGCCCTTGGCGACCGTCAGATTGATGTTCTTGTTGGCGTGCACCGCACCGAACTTCTTGTCGATGCCGATCAATTCGATCGCGGGTGCCTGGTTCGCTGCACTCATTCCGGTCCCCCAGACATAAAAAAAGGCGCAGGACGACACACCTGCCGTCCTGCGCCCGGATTCTAGATCACTTCGGGCAGGAATTGTCCGACATGTAGTCGTGCACCGTGACGGTACCGGCGATGATGTCGGCCTTTGCCTTCTCGACGGCGGCCTTCATCTCTTCGGTGATCAGCTTGGCATTGTTGTCGTCGAGTGCATAGCCGACGCCGTCTTCAGCCACGCCGAGGGCCTGCAGGCCGGGCGTGAACTTGTCAGCCTTGGAATCGGCATAAGCATTGTAGACGGCCAGATCAACGCGCTTGACCATCGAGGTCAGGACCGAACCCGGATGCAGGTGGTTCTGGTTGGAATCGACGCCGATCGACAGCTTGCCGTTGTCGGCAGCCGTCTGCAGAACACCGAGACCAGTCGCGCCGGCTGCCGCATAGATGACATCCGCGCCCTGGTCGATCTGGTTCTTGGTCAGTTCACCGCCGCGAACCGGATCGTTCCAGGCTGCACCGGTCGTGCCGGTCATGTTCTGGAAGACCTGGATGTCCGCCTTGGCTGCGCGTGCACCCTGCTCGTAGCCGCAGGCGAACTTGCGGATCAACGGAATATCCATGCCGCCGACGAAGCCGACTTTGCCGGTGGTCGATGCCATGCCGGCCAGCAGGCCGACGAGATAGGAACCTTCATGCTCCTTGTAGACAACCGAACGGACATTCGGCTTGTCAACGACGGAATCGACGATCACGAACTGGGTGTCCGGAAATTCGGCGGCAACCTTTTCGACGGCCGAGGTCCAGGCGAAAGAGACGGCAACGACGGGGTTGAAGCCGCGCGAGGCGAAGTTGCGGATCGCCTGTTCGCCCTGGGTGTCGCTGGTGGGCTCGAAGTCGCGGTAGTCGATGCCGGTTTCGGCCTTGAACTTCTCGGCGCCACCGTAAGCGGCTTCGTTGAAGGATTTGTCAAACTTGCCGCCCGTGCCGTAGACCAGCGCTGGCTTGATGTCGGCCGCAAGAGCGGTCGTCGACATCGCGGCCAAGGCAAAGAGACTGAGGAGGGTTTTCTTCATGGTGCAGCCCTGTTGTTGCTATTGATCTTGTTGGGTCCTCCCGCAAGCCTTTCCCGAAGAGAAAGACATGTCTGCGGAACCGCCGCCCCCTTTTCCGGAGGTCCTGGCTGGCTTTCATCCTTGCATGGCTCGTTTCAAAATTCACCAGATTTTTTTCATCTGGTAAAGATTCACAAGCCTGCCGATTTTTCAGCGCAGGGCGCTGAAAAATAAGTCAGATCAATGGGATTTGTGCTGCGGGTTTGGGCATTCGCCCTTATGCCGCGGGCGTGATCGGGCAGGAGACGCCGGTACCGCGCAGACCGCAATAGCCGTTGGGGTTCTTGGCCAGATATTGCTGGTGATACTCTTCGGCATAGTAGAATGGACCCGCGTGAGCAATTTCAGTCGTGATCCGGCTGTTGCGCCCGGCCGCGACCAGCGCCTCCTGAAACCGGTCGCGAACCGTAAGCGCGAGCGCCATGTCCTCCTCATCCTCGACATAGATGGCCGAACGATAGGTGGTGCCGATGTCGTTGCCCTGGCGCATGCCCTGGGTCGGGTCATGGGCTTCGAAGAAGATCTTGAGCAGTCCTTCCAGCGAGATCTTCGCCGGATCGTAAACCACCTTCACCACCTCCGTATGCCCGGTAAGGCCGGTCACGGTTTCCTGGTAGGTGGGATTGGGTGTAATCCCGCCTTGATATCCCGCGGCCGTCAGATAGACCCCCGGCGTCTGCCACAGCAGACGCTCGGCGCCCCAGAAGCAGCCCATGCCGAGATAGATGGTCTTCATGCCTGTGGGAGTTGCCCCCTTCAGCGGCAGGCCGGAGATGAAATGCGTCTCCGCCGTCGGGATCGCTTCGGGCCGACCCGGAAGGGCATTTTCCGCCGTCGGCATCACGGTCTTCTTGTTGAACATGTCAATCAGGAACATTCTTACCTCCTGAGGCCATCCAAGGGCCTGGTATATGTTTGGTCGTGTCAGCGAAGCTGGATCACCGGCGGGTGGCCTGGCCTGCGCGGACCTCTGCCGTATGTCGGTCCGACTGCTCGAAACTTTCAATCGACGGGTGGTTTGAACCTCACCCGTAAACACCAACGATGTCCTCAGACCGCAAAACGTCCAGCGGGAGAGGGCCTCTTGTAGCCGATCATCCAGAAAACCAGGGACAAAGCCAGGAAGGCAGCGGAAGCCGGCTGGGGCAGCACCACGTCACGCAGCGCCAGCCAGGCGCCGTTTCCGACTCGCGTTTCAACCAGCCCCTCGAATGCCATGAGCGAAGCGGGATGCGCGTCGATCCAGGCTTGCGAGATCGGCGTCATGATCACCTGCGACGCAGAGACCGACGCAATGGAATCCACCACGCCGAGTACGACACCGACGCAAAGCGCAAGCAAACTCAAGACCCTGAACAGGAAGCGCACGACCAATGTCTCCAGCTGAAGCCCGGCGCCGCCCTCCAGAGCCCGTGCGCCAGACCCTATAGATAGGGAATTGTCCGCCGATGTCAAAATTCTGATAGATTTAGGTTGATCCGCCGGAATTCCTCGGTATATATCGCGCCCGACCAACCGCGGTGATTTCCCCGCGATCCCCCTGGACAGGTGGCCGAGTGGTTTAAGGCGCACGCCTGGAACGCGTGTGTGCGTGAAAGCGTACCGTGGGTTCGAATCCCACCCTGTCCGCCATCTATCCATTTCCTCCCGTAGCCTCAGCAAGTCCGCCCGTGACGCGTAACCGCGCGCTGACCGAATTTTGGCGGGCAATCGCCCTTGCGGACCTTCAGTCCTCCTTGAAGCGCAAATATCCAAGAACGGCTTCCGCGATCATGGATTTGTGTCGCTCGTAGAGCGCGGGTTCCGAGAGGTCCCGCTTGAAGATCGTGCCAAAGGTATAGCGGTTGGAGACCCGGAAGAAGCAGAAGGCGCTGATCAGCATGTGCAGATCGATCGCGTCGACCTGGCGCTTGAAGGCGCCGCTGCTGAGGCCTCTGTCTATGATGTCCTGAAGCGTGCGGATGACGGAAACATTGAGTTCGGCGATCTCGGTGGAACGCTTCATGTGCATTGCGTGGTGAATGTTTTCGATGCTGACCAGGCGGACAAAATCGGGATTGTGCTCATCGTGGTCGAAGGTGGAGCTGATCAGTCGGCGCAAGGCCTCCTCGGGCGGCAGTTCCGCCAGTTGAAGATCGGCTTCGAGTGAGCGGATCTTGCGATAGGCCTTTTCCAGAACTGCGAGGTAGAGGCCCTCCTTGCTGCCGTAGTAGTAATAGATCATCCGCTTGGACGTGCGGGTCTTCTCCGCGATCTGATCGACCCGCGCACCCGACAGACCAAATTCGACGAACTCCACCGTCGCGACATCCAAGATGTCCTCTCTTGTGCGCTCTGGGTCGTTCCTGCGCATTTCTTTCGCCGTCTTCGCCATGCTTCTCCATCCCAGGTCGGCGCCCGGGGCCAGTGTCCGGCTGGTCGAGCCTGTTGTTCTTAAAGCCCCGCCTGCGGCGCTTCAAGCTGCCCGGTGTTGACACTAACTAGTTAGTACATTATCGTCATGTTCAGGTTGGGAGGCCCGAGGTGCGAGTGATCGCCCTCGCTGAAGTTGGGAGGCAGCAGCATGACGCCAAAATCTGACATATGGCGAGCCGGACTGATTGGGTCCGGCATTCAGCGCTCCCTCACCCCCGCTATGCATATGCGCGAGGGGGAAGCCCAAGGCATCGACTATCGATACGAACTCATCGATCTCTCTGAACGCCGGCTGACTGCCGACGACCTCGAAAGTCTGCTGGTCGAGGCGGAGGAGCGCGGCTTCTGCGGGCTGAACATCACCTATCCCTGCAAGCAGAGAATTCTGCCACTGCTGACTGAGGTCTCGGAAGATGCCCGCAAGCTGGGTGCCGTGAATACGGTGGTGCTGCGCGAAGGCAAGCGCATCGGTCACAACACCGATTGGTGGGGATTTGCGCAGGGGCTGCAGCGTCAGCTGCCGCGAGCCGATGTGTCACACGTGGTCCAGATCGGTGCCGGTGGTGCCGGTGCCGCAACGGCCTATGCCCTGCTGCAGATGGGTGCGGCATCCCTGGCCATCTACGATATTGACGAGACGAAAGCGGCCGAGCTTGCATCGCTGATGGGAAAACTTTTCCCCCGACTGCGCGTCGAGCCGGCTCGTGATCTGCCCGCCCGCGTGGAAATGGCGACGGGCCTGGTGCATGCCACGCCGATGGGCATGGACAAGCATCCCGGCATGCCCTTGCCGGCAGACTTGTTACGCCCGTCGCTCTGGGTTGCCGAGATCGTCTATTTCCCGCTTGAAACGGCGCTGCTGGAGGCGGCGCGCCGGCGTGGATGCCGTGTGGCAAACGGCGGCGGCATGGCCGTCTTCCAGGCGGTCGGGGCGTTCTCGCTGTTCACCGGTCTTGAGCCTGATGTCGGTCGGATGCTCGGCCATTTCGAAGCATTGACCCGTGGAGACGATGTGCGCCTTCAGACTGCGTGAGGGATTGAGGTGCCCGGGCGGTTGAGAGTGCCGCGCGGTTGCATTGGGCGAGTGGGATGATGCGAGCAGCCCTTGCGAGGGCAGGGAGGAGGAAAGCATGTCCGTGACGATCGATATCGCGCATGCCTACGCGGCGTCATGCGCCCTGCCCCCCGCCGTTTGCGGCCACTCCCGGACGGTCTGTGCTCTTGGCCGCCCTGCCGCCCTGCTGGAGGGATCGGCATGAAGACCTCAATTGCAACAGTCTCCATCAGTGGCGAGTTCGAGGAAAAGCTCGCTGCGATCACGCGGGCCGGGTTCGACGCCGTAGAGATCTTCGAAAACGACTTTCTCGCGTTTGACCGGTCGCCGGCAGAGGTGGGGCAGATGGTCAGGGATCACGGCCTTGCCGTGTCGCTTTTCCAGCCGTTTCGCGACTTCGAAGGTATGCCGGAACCGTTCCGGTCCCGCAATTTCGATCGTGCCGAGCGCAAATTCGATCTGATGGCAGAGCTCGGCACCGATCTGATGCTGATCTGCTCCAACGCCTCTCCGGTCGCGCTGGGCGGGATCGATCGCGCCGCCGAGGATTTCCATGCACTCGGCGAGCGTGCTGCCCGCCGCGGCTTGCGGGTGGGCTACGAGGCGCTCGCCTGGGGTCGGCATATCAACGACCACCGCGACGCCTGGGAGATCGTCCGTCGCGCCGATCATCCCAGCATTGGCCTGATCCTCGACAGCTTCCACACATTGTCTCGCAAGATCGAGCTGAATTCGATCCGGTCGATCCCCGGCGATCGCATCTTCATTGTCCAGCTCGCGGACGCGCCGCTGATCGAAATGGATCTCCTCTATTGGTCGCGCCATTTCCGCAACATGCCGGGCGAGGGCGACTTGGCGGTCACCGCCTTCATGCAGGCCGTCGCGGCCACGGGTTACAACGGCTATCTGTCGCTCGAGATCTTCAACGACCAGTTTCGTGGCGGCTCGCCCGATGCGATCTCGCGGGACGGGCGTCGCTCGCTGGTCAACCTCATGGATCAAGTGGCGCGTGCCGAACCGAAGATAGCCATACCGGTGCCGGCCATGCCCGATCGCGCCAAGGTATCCGGTATCGCCTTCATCGAATTCGCCGCCGGCGAGGACGAGGAGCGCGAGCTTGAAGCCCTTTTCACGCTTCTCGGCTTCGTGCCCACCGCCCGGCACCGTTCCAAGGCCGTGACCCTTTATCGTCAGGGCGACATCAATCTCGTCATCAACAGGGAAGAGAAGGGTTTCGCCAACGCCTCCTATCTCGTCCATGGGGCCAACGCCTATGCCGTCGGGCTCATGGTCGATGACGCGGCAGAGGCCCACAGGCGCGCGCTTCAGCTCGGTGCCGAGGACTTCCGCCAGTCTGTCGGACCGGGCGAGCTGCAGGTCCCGGCGATCCGCGGCGTCGGCGGAGGGCTCGTCTACTTCCTCGACCAAAAGAGTGAACTCGCGCGGATATTCGACGTCGAGTTCACGCCTATCGTCGACGTCCCGGAGAGCACCGTCGACATTGGCCTGACCCGGGTCGACCACATCGCCCAGACGACTCGCTACGAGGAAATGCTGACCTGGCTGCTCTTCTACACATCGCAGCTCGATGGCCGGAAGACGCCCATGGTCGACATCATCGATCCGGCCGGCCTCGTCAGAAGCCAGGTGGTCGAGACTCCGGACGGGCGCCTGCGAATCACCCTGAACGGCGCTGAAAACCGCAACACGCTGGCCGGCCGCTTCATCGCCGAAACCTTCGGCTCGGGCATCCAGCACATTGCCTTCGAGACGGACGATATATTTGCGACGGCCGAGGCGCTTGCCGCCAAGGGTTTCCGGTCCCTGGTGATCTCGCCCAATTATTACGACGACATCGAAGCCCGCTTCGGTCTCGATCCCGATCTCGTCGAGCGGATGAAATCGGGGAACATCCTCTACGATCGTGATGAGGCCGGAGAATATTTCCAGCTTTACTCGCCGACCTATGGCGAGGGCTTCTTCTTCGAGATCGTCGAGCGTCGTGGCTATCGTGGCTATGGAGCGCCGAATGCGATCTTCCGGATCGCTGCCCTCAAGCGCCATCTGCGTCCGAAGGGAATGCCGAAATGAGCGCCCGGATTATGCACTCGACCGGCCGCAGCCGTTCAGTTCGCCACCGTGCCACCCAGTGCAATCGTCAGCGACTGGTCGATGTGACGCGACAGAGCCGCGGCAGCCAGCTCGGAAGATCCTTCCATCAGCGGGTTGAGGAAGGCCAGGTGCTCCGAGATCACCCGTTTGGCATTGTCCCGGGTTACGCGCACCCTGGTTTGTGCGGTCATCCGGATCTTGATCGCCGTGACACGATAGACATTGGCGATCAGGCTGTTTTCCATGGCGTCGACCATGTCGGCATGCATCTGCCAGTCATAGACCTGCAACTCGCGCAGGAAGGCCGGAAGGTCGGTGATGTCGTCGCCGCTCAGTCGTTCGCGGGCCTGGATGTGCCAGTCGAGCCAGTTTGCGATCGCGGCGCGGTCGAGGCGCTGGATCATGTCCGGGATGGCGCTGAGCTCGATGATGCGGCGCATCTGGTATGCCTCGCGCACGAAGGTCACATCGAGGCTCGGCACCATCAGTCCCCGTTGTGGCAGCGTTTGCAGCAGACCTTCGGCTTCGAGCCGCGGGATGGCTTCGCGGATGGCGCTCAGCGTCAGTCCCGTCGTCTCGACCAGCGCGCGCTGGGAGATGACCTGTCCCGGCTTCAGCCGGCCCCAATTCAGAAGTTCTTCAATTCGACTATAGGCGAGCTGCCTGAGGGAGCTTTCGCCTGCCGTCGACGCAACTGCCTGTCGGGCGCTCGATCTGTCTTTCATGGAGTCACACTACCAGCGTTCGGGATTGATAACAGCACACTAACATGTTAGTTCGATATCAGTAAGGCAGGATTGTTGCCATCGTCGCGTTTTCACAGCTTTGGAGGACTGAAAACGCGCTGAGGCAAGGGAATACCCAAGGAAGTACCATGTTCAAAACGGGAGGAGACTACACAATGAAACTCACACTGACCCGCCGCTTCCTGATGGCATCTGCCGTCACGTTCACGGCTCTGGCGGCAAGCGGCTCGCTCGCGACTGTCCTGGCACAGGACAAGCCGGTGATCCGCATGTCGACCCCGGCATCCGAAACCGACCAGCGATCTGTCGCGCTGGCAACCGTCTTCGGCCCGGCGATCGGCGAATTCGCCACCTACCAGCCGCACTACAACGCCTCCCTCGTGCCGCAAGGCTCGGAACTTGAGGCCATCGCATCCGGCGACCTCGAAATGTCGATCACCTCGGCGCAGGAACTCGCAAACTTCCTGCCGGAATTCTCGATCTTCGCCACCGGTTACGTTCACCGTAGCGCCCAGCATCAGGTCAACGTCTTCAACGACCCGCTGATGGATCCGTTCAAGGAGAAGGTTGAAAGCGAGCTCGGCGTGAAGCTCCTTGCCGTCATGTATCTCGGCAAGCGTCACGTGAACCTGCGCTTCCCGCGCTCTGAAAAGAACATCATGACCCCGGCGGATCTGGCTGGCGTCAACCTGCGCATGCCCGGCAGCGACGCCTGGCAGTTCCTGGGCCGCGCCCTTGGGGCAAACCCGACGCCGGTGGCCTTCACCGAAATCTACACCGGCTTGCAGACCGGTTCGGTCGATGGTCAGGACAATCCCCTGCCCACGGTTGTCGATGCGAAGTTCTATGAAGTGACGAAGCAGGTGAGCCTGACATCCCACCTCGTCGATCTCAACTACATCGCCTTTTCCAAGGCTGTCTGGGACAAGTTGACCCCTGAGCAGCAGGCAACCGTGCAGAAAGCGGCTGAGGATGCCGCTCAGTCGGGTCGCGAGGGCCAGTTGAAGAAGGAAGACGAACTGGTCGCCTTCCTCAAGGAGCAGGGCCTCGATGTCTACGAGCCTGACCTCAACGCCTTCCGCACCCATGTCCAGGCGCAATATGTCGGCTCCGATTTCGCCAAGGCGTGGCCTGAAGGCGTGCTCGACAAGATCAACGCTCTCGCAGACTGAGCACGATCTGACCTGAACCGGGCCGGAGAGTGATCTCCGGCCCCTCGTCGAACATGATGTCCTGTCGAAGGTGATGGTGTGTCTTCTCTAACCAGACTGTTTCGGACCTCGGCAGAGGCCGTGGCTGCCGCGCTGATGGCCGCAATGTTTGCGACCTTCATCCTGCAGGTCCTCGTTCGCTACACGGCGCGCCTTCCCTGGGTCGCCGAAAACATGCCGTTCATGCAGCCCACCAATTTCGGCTGGACGCTGGAATTCTGCCTCGCACTGTGGGTCTGGCTGATCTTCTGGGGCAACAGTTTCGTCGTCAGGGTCGAGGATCACGTGACCTTCGACGTCCTCTACGTCTCCGTCTCACCGCGTATCCGGCGCATCTTCACGATTGTCGCCGGCCTGGCGGTCGCCATCGCACTTCTGATCTCGATCATGCCGACCTGGGATCGCCTCGCTATCCTCCGGCTGAAGAAGACCGCAACCCTCGGGGAGCTATTCGGCGACTGGATCAGGATGCGTGACGTCTACATGATCTACATTGTCTTTCTCGTTTCCGTTGCCGCTCGCTACCTCTGGCAGGTCTGGAAGGCGCTGCGTGAGAGCCTGGGCGGTGCGAGCGATGCCAATCATACGGGAGGCCAGGCATGAGCATCGCCTTTCTCCTCTGCATCGTCATTCTGCTCGGCCTTGCCGTCATGGGCACCCCGATTGCCTACGCAATCCTGGTCGCGTCCTTCGCCTATCTTGCAGCCACCGGCCAGAGCATTGGCATCAGCGGCAAGATCCTGCTCGACGGGCTCTATCAGAGCTTCATCCTGCTGGCGGTGCCGCTCTTCATCATCGCCGCCAACATCATGAACGCCGGTTCGGTCTCCGATCGCCTGCTGCAGTTCTGCGTAGCGTTGGTCGGCCGTTTCCGCGGTGGCCTCGGTCACGTCAACATTCTCTCTTCGCTGGTCTTCTCCGGCATGTCCGGTTCGGCGATCGCCGACGCCGCCGGCATCGGCAAGATGATCATCGACATGATGGTTAAGTCGGGTCACTACACGCGCGGCTATGCCGCCGCGATCACCGCCGCCTCCGCAACTATCGGTCCGATCATCCCGCCGTCTATCCCGATGGTGCTCTACGCCCTCGTGTCGAACACCTCCATCGGCTTCCTCTTCCTCGGCGGCATCGTCCCCGGCCTTCTGATGGGAGCCATCTTGATGGCCATGAATGCCTGGATTTCAAGGCGGCGCGGCTTCGCCAAGCATGAGCCGGTTCCGCTTCGGGAATTCCCCGCCTTGACGATCAATGCTGGCCCCGCGCTGATGATGCCTGCGATCCTGCTGTACGGCATCTATGGCGGCGTCACGACGCCGACCGAGGCGGCAGCCGTTGCGGCCTTCTATGCGCTGATCCTGGCGACATTCTTCTACCGGTCGCTGAGCTTCAAACACTTCTATGAGATTTTGGTCAGCAGTGCCCGCTCGTCGGCGGCTGTCGGCCTGATCATCGGCGGCGCACTGATCCTGAACTACATCGTCGCTTCGGAAAACATTCCAAGCGTTGTTGCTGATGCGCTCGTCGGGCTGGATGTGCATCCCCTTGTCTTCCTGCTCGCCATCAACCTGCTCCTGCTCGTCCTCGGCTGTTTCCTGGATGCGTCGACCATCATCCTGGTCATCATCCCGCTCTTCATCCCGACCTGCCGTGCCCTCGGCATCGACCTCGTCCATTTCGGCGTCGTGGCCGTGGTCAACTGCATGGTGGGCCTGATCACGCCGCCCTATGGCATCCTGCTCTTCGTCATCAATGCCGTAACCCGTATCCCGCTTGCCGAGATCATCAGGGAAATCTGGCTCTTCCTTGCGGCACTTCTTGTGGCGCTGCTGCTGCTGATCCTCATCCCCGACATCACGCTGATGTTGCCGCGCGCGCTCGGCTATGCCGGCTGATGGCCAATGACCCAATTTTAGAGGTGCCTTTCATGACGCATAACTTCCATGGGATCGTCCCTGTGATGATCACGCCCTTCCACGAGAACAACGCGATTGACTGGGATGGCTATGCCAGGCTGATCGAATGGTACATCGACAATGGATCCCATGGTCTCTTTGCCGTCTGCCAGTCTTCGGAAATGCTGTTCCTGTCGTTGGAAGAGCGGCGCGCTCTGGCGGAGTTCACGGTGCGCCAGGTGAAGGGGCGCATTCCCGTCGTCGCCTCGGGACACATCTCAGCGAGCATGGAAGATCAGAAGCAGGAACTGCGTGCCATCGCGGAAACCGGTGTCGACGCGGTCGTGCTCGTGACGAACCGGTTGGCCGCCGCAGATGAGGATACTTCCGTATTCCTCTCGCGGATGCAGGACCTGCTCGCGGCGCTCCCCCGGGAGACGATGCTGGGGCTTTACGAGTGCCCCGCACCCTATCGCCGACTGCTGACCGATGATGAGGTCAGGTGGTGCGCTGACAGCGGTCGCTTCGCCTTTCTGAAGGATGTGTCCTGCGATCTCGATCATATCCGTCGGCGCTTGGCGATTGTCGAAAACACGCCGCTTGCGATCAACAACGCCAATGCCGCCATCGCCTGGCCTTTCCTGCAGGCTGGGGGGCACGGCTTCTCAGGCGTGATGAACAACTTCCACCCGGACCTCTACCGCTGGCTCTACGATCACGGCAAAGCCCATCCGGAACTGGCCGCCGAACTCGATACCTTCCTCGTCCTGTCCGCCATGTCCGAGAGCCTCGGCTATCCCAAGCTCGCCAAGCATTTCCATCGCCGTATCGGCACATTCGCCAACGTCCACAGCCGGGCAGTCCCGCATGACATTGCGGAACGCCATTGGGCGGTCGAAACGGTCCTTGATCACATTGTAACGGGGGCCGAGCGTTTCCGGGCCGTGATCGAGGGCGGCTGAACCCTGACCTGATCGGTCGGTGCGTCGATGGAGAGCGTTTTCGTTGATACGCTCGGGCCGAGAGAGGCTATTGCGACTGCTCGGCCGTCGCCACCGCTGTGGTCGTCAGCTTGAACTCCGCCAATTCCTTCGGCGTGAGATAGTAGAGCCGGTCCGGCGGCGTCTCGAGCGCGTGGATCCAGAGCCCGTTCCCAATGCCCATCTCCTCCAGATGGCGGGCGATGCGCGCCGTCGTACTCTGGGCGCCCGACATGGCCTGCTCGGGAGACGGCCGTTCCCGTCCACCATTGAACACCTGGTGGACGCCCAGAATGGCGTCCTTTTCCGCCTCGCGTGCAACACCACCGGCAAAGATCAGCGGACAGGAGGATGCGCAAAGCGCCTTCGTCGCCACTTTCGTATTCAGCCCCTTGTCCCGGATCAGTTTCGACATCGCCAGCGCATCCTCGACGGAGCCCCCGGGAGAATTCAACGACACCGCCTTCACATATTCGCCGCGCGCTGCGATCTCTTCGGCAAAGCGGTCGCTGGCACCGGGGTCGATGGATCCTTCGGCCTTCAACAGGCCGCCGGGCAGAAGCTCGAAACGCATCGGCTGGCGAAGGATTTCCCGAGAGGTTTCCGGTTCGACCGGCGGCCCCTGGGGAACGCCATCCGTAAGCGCTGGCGGCAGGACGGGCGCATCCGTGGTCATCGGATCATGGCCGGGAAGGGCGGCACTCGCCAAACTCATTTCCCTGAGATCGACAAACAGAAAGGTGCCTGCTGCGGCGAGCAAGCCGAAGAAGGCACCGCGCATCAGCAGGCCATCATCGGCATGCAGGAAAGCGCTCTTCAGGCGCGGGAAGAGGGTGCCGGGTCTCACGCAGGAGGCCCCTTCCGCGGCGTCTTGGCCGCCATGTCGAGGCTGGTGATGTTGGAATCCGGACGTCCGTGCTCCTCCTCCTTTTCCGCAACCTGCAAGGCTTGCTCGACATCGATCCCCTGCCGGCTGAGAGCACGCTGTACCTCAAGCGCTTCCAGAAGTTCCGCTGCCGTGATCCGCTGCGCGAACGGCAGCCGCTCCTCCTGCTGGCGGATAGCACCGTGAACCACCGCCAGGATGAACACGAGAACCGCAGGCAACAGGTCGATGGAAATTGCCCCGGCCCAGGCCGGAATAAAGTCGGCACCGTACCTGAGAACGGCTTCTGCCGAAGACAGTGGCACGAATCGCCGCTCCGCCACCGGTTCCCGTGCCAGGATCTCTTCAGCGGCCTGCGACAGCACCTGCGACTGGGCGGAGACCGACGCGCGGATCGTCTGCATCACCTGGTCCTGACGGTTTGCCAGATCGGCCGCCCGCCCGTCGGCAACGGGTGCGATGAAGCCGAGCGAAAGGTCATCGGCCGCGCGTTTGACCGACGGTGCAATCGATGTCTGTTCCAGGGAGGTGATGACGCCGGAAAGAGCCACGGCTTCGGCAGAAAACTCATCGCTGCGAGGCGCCACGGCCCCCGGCGCCGAAACCAGCGTCCGCATCGTGGCGAGATGCGCTCGCCCCTGGTCGAAGAGTGTGGTGACCCGCTCCCGGGAGGCGACAATGCCGGCCTCCAGCTCTCCTAGCTGTGCCGACATCTGCGTGAGAAGCTGCACGACGCTTCCAGCACCTGTCGTACCCGTCAGCGCCCCGTTCTGGCGCTCGTCCTCCGCAAGCCTGGAAAAGCGCTCCGATGTCCGCTGGATGTCGGGCAGCAGGCTTTGAGCCGCGAGCGCGTTCTGGTGCGCCTGGTCGAGGTCGGCCGTATAATCCTGCACTGTCTCGGCCAGATGCTGCTCGAGCGCGGCGGAGCCGGCGAGTGCTGCCGCGTTCAGCCAGCTCGACATGGCAATGATCATGGCGCAGCCAAGGGCCATCACGCCGATCATCGCACCACGAGAGGCGGCCCCTACGACATGCGGATAGAAGCGCGCCATGTAGGACCAGAAAGCATAGATCGCGACCGATACCGAAGCCGAATAGATGATCGCCGCGAAGAAAACGGCGGTCGCAGAGCCATCAAGCAGGCTGCGCACCCCGAGATAGGTATAGACGCCGGAGGCAAGAGCCAACACGGCAAGCGCAAAGCGCGTCATGGTTTCGACGGCGATGACGCCGTCCTGCAAGCGATGCGATGCGCCAAGCGCCATGAAGACCTCCGACAGGAATGAATTCTTAACAAGCCCTTAAGAAGCGGGCGAAATGAAGGCTGAGGCGGGATCTCTTTCCTTGGTAGGATCTCCACGCCCGCTAGCTGCAGCTTTGAGTTTTAGATCCATGGACCAGGGGTAAAGTTGACCCCGGCGGCATTGGCTGCGAAAAAGACCCGATGCAGACACCGATCAACATCGACCCGGATTACCTCAGGGCCCGTCTGAAGGCCTTGCTCGCCATCCCAAGCCCCACTGGTTTCACTGACGAAGCCGTCCGCTATACAGCCCGCGAACTGGAGCGTCTCGGGCTTGAGGTCAAGCTCACGCGGCGTGGTGCTATCCGCGCCCGGCGACCCGGCGCCCATGAACGGCCGGCGCGTGCAATCGTCTCCCATCTCGACACGCTTGGCGCGCAGGTCAAGGCGCTGAAGGAGAATGGTCGCCTTGAACTTGTGTCAATCGGTCATTGGTCGGCGCGTTTTGCAGAAGGCGCCCGTGCCTCGGTCTTTTCGACCAAGGGCATCTATCGCGGCACCGTCCTGCCGTTGAAGGCCTCGGGTCACACCTTCAACGACGAGGTCGATACGCAGCCAACCGGCTGGCGCCATGTCGAGCTCCGCATCGATGCGCTTTCGCGCGACCGCAAGGACATTGTTCAGCTTGGTATCGATATCGGCGACATCGTCGCCATAGACCCGCAGCCCGAATTCCTCGACAACGGCTTCATCGTGTCGCGCCATCTGGACGACAAGGCCGGCGTCGCCATCATGCTCGCCGCCATTGAGGCGATGCAGCGCGACAAGATTGACACGCCGGTCGATACCTACTGGCTCTTCACCATCGGTGAAGAAGTCGGCGTCGGCGCCTCCGCCGCGTTGGTGCCCGAGATTGCCTCGCTCGTCGCCATCGACAACGGAACAACTGCGCCCGGTCAGAACTCTGATGAGTTTGGCGTAACGCTCGCCATGGCAGACCAGACTGGCCCCTTCGACTATCACCTGTCGAAAAAGCTCTACGAGCTTTGCGGCGAGCATGGCATTCGCGTCCAGAAGGATGTCTTCCGTTACTACCGCTCCGATGCCGCCTCTGCGGTCGAGGCCGGCCATGACGTCCGCACCGCGCTTCTGGCCTTCGGCGTCGATGCCTCGCATGGGTATGAGCGCATCCACCTCCACGCCCTGATGTCCGTGGCAAAACTCGTGGTCCACTATGTCGCGAGCGAGGTGCAGATCGAACGGGATTCCGAGGAAGTCTCCGGCCTGCGGGGCTTCACCCGCCAGAAGGTCGAGCCTGCACGGCAGAGCCTGAAAGCGGATGAAGCTGACGAGTCGTGATTGCAGCGACATTCGCCCGCTGCTAGCGTTGATTTCGGCGACTGCGCCGGAATTCGGAGAACAAGACAATGGTGGGTGGCGAGGCAGCAAAAAGGCCGCGGCTGAAGATCGGCTTCGTGCTGTCGCGCTCCTTTACGCTCTCCGCTTTTGCGCTCTTCATCGACACCATTCGCCTCGCCAGCGATGAATATGATCGCTCGGGTCGCGTGCTGGCCGATTGGCAGGTCATCGGCAGCACCCGGCATCTGATAACGTCGAGCTGCGGAGTGCAGGTTGCCCCCACCAGTGATTTCGTCGATCCCGGCCGCTTTGATTACATCGTCGTTGTCGGCGGT
Organism: Allorhizobium sp.; assembly: GCA_046294755.1. GTDB lineage: Bacteria > Pseudomonadota > Alphaproteobacteria > Rhizobiales > Rhizobiaceae > Allorhizobium. The sequence goes on from JBKBON010000001.1 coordinate 209,043, forward strand.
CTGCTGGGTCGCCAACCTCCAGTGGATGACCAGACGATCGCCTTTCTCAAGAAGGCGGATGCCCAGAAGGTGCCCCTGATCGGCCTCTGCACCGGTACATTCATCCTTGCTGAAGCCGGCTTGATGAAGAACCACCAGACCTGCGTCAGCTGGCTGCACTATCAGGAATTCCGCGATCGCTTCCCGGATCACGAGGTCCGCTCCGACCGGCTGTTCAACCTCGATCGCCGCCGTGGATCCTGTGCCGGTGGCAGCAGCTCCGCCGATCTTGCCGCCTTCATCGTGCGCCAGTATCTCGGCCATGACGCCGAGCGCAATGCACTCGAAGTTCTGCAGATCGAGAAGGCCCGCACCAACAAGGACATCCAGGTCCGTCGCCCGCTGACGATCGAATGCAGTGATCCCCGGGTAAAGGCGGTCCTGATTCTCATGGAGCAGAGCCTTGAGAACGAGTTGACCATCGATCAGTTGGCCCGCTCCGTCGGCCTCTCGCGCCGCCAGCTGGAGCGCCTCTTTGCCCAGAAGATCGACGTCTCTCCAGCCCGCATTTACACCAAGCTCAGGATGGAGCGCGCCAAGATGCTGGTCACCCAGACCAACGCGTCCCTGATCGATATCGCGCTACAGGTCGGCTTCCAGAACACCTCGCACTTCACCCGCGTCTTCAAGGGCACCTATGGCCGCACGCCCGGCCAGATGCGCAGCCAGCCGTCCGTCTGAAGAAAGTCGCAGGACGCCTCGGTGTCCCCCATTCCCCAAAAAAGAATGGAACATTGGAACCTCTCGGCCATTTGCAAATCATGTGTCCGGTAAACCGAGGAACGGTTTGCCGGCACCTTTTCGTTTGGTCTTTCAACGGAGGTTTCAGCCCGGTTCATGTGTGGCATTTGTGGAGAAGCGAGATTTGATGGCGCGTCGCCGTCGGTAGCAGCAGTTTCGATCATGGCGGACGTCCTGGCCCCACGAGGGCCGGATTCGGCCGGCGTCATGGTCAGGGGCAATGTCGGGCTCGGTCATCGACGATTGCGCATCCTCGACCTTTCCGACAAATCGCAGCAGCCGATGGTCGACCCCGATCTCGGCCTTTCGCTTGTCTTCAACGGCTGTATCTACAACTTCCGTGAACTGCGTGGCGAGCTGGAAGCCAAGGGCTACCGATTCTTCTCCGATGGCGACACCGAGGTGATCCTGAAGGCCTGGCATGCCTGGGGCACGGACTGCGTATCCCGCTTCCACGGCATGTTCGCCTTCGTCATCCACGAGCGCGACACCGGCCGCGTGGTCATGGCGCGTGACCGTTTCGGCATCAAGCCGCTTTACCTCGCCGAAGTCTCTGGTGGGCTGCGCTTTGCCTCCTCGCTTCCGGCCCTCGTCAAGGCGGGCGGGGTCGACACCGCGCTCGATATCACGGCGCTGCATCACTACATGACCTTCCACGCCGTCGTGCCGCCGCCACGTACCATCTACAAGGGTGTACGCAAGCTGCCGCCGGCAACCATCCGCGTCTACCAGCCCGATGGCAGCTTCGAAGACAAGCGCTATTGGGATCCGGCCTATACGCGCCGTCCCGAAGACGCAGGCTTGAGCCGTGAAGACTGGCAGCAGCAACTGCTCGATGCCCTGCGTCTCGCCGTCAAGCGCCGGATGATTGCCGATGTGCCCGTCGGGGTTCTGCTCTCGGGCGGGGTTGACTCAAGCCTGATCGTTGGTCTGCTCGCGGAAGCCGGCCAGACGGGCCTGATGAGCTTCTCTGTTGGTTTCGAAGAAGCCAATGGCGAAAAGGGCGACGAATTCGTCTATTCCGACCTTATCGCCAAGCGCTTCGGCACCGACCACCACAAGATCTTCGTGCCCTCGGCCGATCTGATGGGTGCGCTCCCCGGAACGATCGCCGCCATGTCCGAGCCCATGGTCTCCTACGACAATGTCGGCTTCTACCTTCTCTCGAAGGAAGTCTCGAAACACATCAAGGTCGTCCAATCCGGCCAAGGCGCCGACGAGGTCTTTGGCGGATATCACTGGTATCCGCCACTGGTCGACTCCACTGATGTCGTCGGCGACTACGGTCGCGCCTTCCGCGATCGCTCGCATGAAACGCTGGCAACCCAGCTGCAGGACCGCTGGATCGCCGAAAGCGACGTCAGCGGCGATCTGCTGCGGGAACATCTCCTGCGCTCCGGTGCTGATACACCAGTCGATCAGGCGCTCCGCCTCGACAGCAATGTCATGCTCGTCGACGATCCGGTCAAGCGCGTCGACAACATGACCATGGCCTGGGGTCTGGAAGCACGCGTGCCCTTCCTCGATCACGAACTGGTCGAACTCGCCGCCCGCATTCCCCCGGAGGAGAAGCTCCGCGACGGCGGCAAGGGCATCCTGAAGGATGTCGCCCGCAAGGTCATTCCCTCGGAGGTCATCGACCGCAAGAAGGGCTACTTCCCCGTGCCGCAATTGAAATACATCGCCGGCCCCTATCTCGACATGCTCCGCGACGCCCTGTCGTCTAAGGCCGCACGGGAGCGTGGCCTCTTCCGAGAGGATTACATTGATCGTCTGGTGGCCGATCCCGCCTCGCATATCACCCCGCTGCAGGGCTCCGAACTCTGGCAGATCGGCCTCCTCGAAATGTGGTTGCAGGCCCAGGAGAACTGACGTGAGCAAGGCAGAGAAGAAGCCCGCCACCCAGCCGCGCAAAGCCCGTCGCGGCAATGCCCTCTCACATCGGCTGACACGCCTCCGCACCCCCGGCGGAGGCAGCCAGGGGACGACCAGCCGCGCCTGCGAACCGGATGCGCGCAACCGCAACGTCGCCCTTGATTGCGGCTGGGGACGGCTTCTTTTCACGCCGACCTTTGACGCCTATCCCGACCTTCTCGATGCGCTGCGCGAAGAAGCGCCCGACACGCGTGACATCGCCTTTCATGTCGGCGATCCCCATGTCCTGCTTGCCCAGGCGCCGCAGGAGATCTTCCTCGATCCGTCTCACACCTTCCGTCTCGATCTTTCGACTTATCGCGCTGGCGGCCGTCGACCGAAAGGTGTCACCATCAGGCGCTTTTCATCGGAAAGCGATGCGGCGGGTATCAATGCGGTCTATGCCAGTTGCGGCATGGTTCAGGTGCGCGAGGACTTCTTCGCCGGCGAACGAGACAACCGCCCCGTCACCTATTTCGTCGCCCAGGATGATCTGACCGGTGAGATCGTCGGAACAGTCACCGGTATCGACCATCACCGCCTTTTCGACGACCCCGAACGAGGCGCCTCGCTCTGGTGTCTGGCGGTCCACCCTCAGGCCCGCCAGCCGGGCATCGGTGAGGGCTTGGTGCGTATCCTCGCCGAGCACTTCCAGGCAAGGGGCCTCGCCTATCTCGACCTTTCCGTCTTGCACGACAATGACAAGGCGATAGGTCTTTACGAGAAGCTCGGCTTCCGCCGCGTTCCGCTCTTTGCCGTAAAACGCAAGAACGCCATCAACGAGAAATTCTTCGCCCAGCCGGTGGAGGGCTACGAGGCGCTCAACCCCTACGCCCGCCTGATCGTCGACGAGGCGCTGCGCCGCGGCATTCATGTCGAGGTGACCGATCCGCAGGGTGGCTTCTTTCGTCTGAGCCACGGCGGTCGCACAATTCATTGCCGCGAAAGCCTTTCGGATCTGACCTCTTCGGTCGCCATGTCGATCTGCGACGACAAGGCCGTGACCCGCCGTTTCGCCGAGGCGGCCGGTCTTCGCGTGCCGGAGCAGCTCAATGCTGATGCCTCCGATGCTGAAAAACAGGCTTTTCTGGAGAAGCATGGAAAGCTGGTGGTGAAGCCCGCCCGCGGCGAACAGGGCCGGGGGATCTCGGTCGGCATCTCCTCGATGGAGGCCCTGCAGGCGGGCATCCGCCAGGCCCGCCAGGTCTGCGATCGTGTTCTCCTGGAAGCCTGTTTCGAAGGGGAGGATCTGCGCCTCGTCGTCATCGACTACAAGCTCGTCGCGGCCGCCGTCCGCCGTCCGCCACGTGTCGTGGGTGACGGACGTTCTCCGATCCGCAAGCTGATCGAGCAGCAGTCCCGCCGACGCGCAGCCGCAACCGGTGGAGAGAGCCGGATCCCTGTCGATGCCGAAACGAAACGATGCCTGGGCGAGCAGGACCTCGACCTCGATTCGGTGCTGGCCGAAGGCCGTGAGATCACCGTGCGCAAGGCCGCCAATCTTCACACCGGCGGCACAATCCACGACGTCACCGCGACCGTGCATCCAGACCTTGTGGAAGCCGCCTGCGAAATCGCCAAAGCAATCAAGATCCCGGTCGTCGGCATCGATTTCATGGTGCGGGATCCCGCCGCGCCTGACTATGTCTTCATCGAAGCCAATGAACGTCCGGGACTCGCCAATCACGAGCCGCAGCCGACGGCCGAATGCTTTATCCAGCTGCTGTTTCCCGGAAGCCGCGTTCGCGAGCGCCGTAGTGCCTGATAGCGGACACGCAGAACTCGAATGAAAGGCGGAGGCGGCATGGAGATGATGCCGCCCCTCCAATCATGAGGAGAGCGATCTGACTACTGCGCCTCGCCCAGCGTGTCCGCGACATGTGCGCCGCGCTGGCCCATCGGCAGTGTCGGCCCGGTTGTGGTGTCTTCGGCGGTCTGATGTTCGAGTTCCGCGTTGAGCATCGCTCCGACGATCAGGATGACCACCGAAAGCCATGTCCAGAACATGAAGCCGATAAATGTCCCAAGCGCCCCATAGGTCGCGTTGTAGTCGGCAAAATTCTCCAGATAGAAGGAGAAACCGAGCGACATGATCATCCAGACCAGCGAGCTCAGCAGCGTGCCCCAGGTCAGCCAGCGCAGCTTGGCGTTCTCGCGGCTGGGTCCGTATCGGTAAACGACCACCGTCCCGAGCCAGATGACGGCGATCAGGATCGGCCAGCGGATAATCCCGACGATCATCTCGGCGCGCTCCGAAATGAAGATGACGGACATGATGAGCGGCAGGATCGCAAGCGCCGTAACGATGACCGCGAGAATTGCCATGGCGCCCAGCGTAAACGCGATGGCCAGCAGCGTCGTGTGCACGAAGCCGCGCTTTTCCGGTTCCTGATAGGCAATGTTCATTGCCTCGAAGAGTGACACCATGCCGTTACGGGCACTGAACAGGGAAACACCCAGGCCGACGAGAAAACCCGTGCTCAACGTGCTGTCATTTTCATCCGCCAGGGCCTGCAACTGCCCGAGGATCATCGCTACGCCATCGGAGGGCAGCAGTTCCGAAAGAAAATCGAGCCGTCCGGCGATCGTTGTCGGATCTGCAATGAGACCGTATAGCGACACCAGCGCCGCAAGCCCGGGAAACAGGGACAGCATCACGTAGAAGGATACTCCGGCGGCTGCCAGCATCACCCGGTCTGAGGTCAGCCGGGACAGAACCCTCAGCGTGACGTCCCAAAGTCCGCGGAATGGAATGTCGTTCGGGCTCTGCGCGTCCCGTCCCCGGTCGTCCGGCACTTTGGGGATCGCGCGGGACGCGGCTGAAGGGGTCACTGGCGGCATGTCTTGCTCCTTGCTGATGGAGAAACTGGTCCGCCGCCGCCATGTTCCATCACAGCCTCGGATAGGCGTGGCGGAACTACAGGTGCCGGCCATCCGTTGGGGACCTCAAGCACTTCGAAGGGAGAATATGATGTCGAACGAGACCGATCACGCAGTGTCGAACGACCCGCAGAATGAGGAGATCGATCCGCGCCTCGCGCGGCCTGTGGAAGTCGCAGCACGCCAGTCGGATGCGGCGGCGTCAGAGCATGGCAGCATTCGGGGGGATGACCGGCTCAACCTTTATCGCCTCGTTCCGACGGCGGAAGCCGACGATCCCCGTTGGGACAATTCGCCTTATCAGGGCGAGGTGATCGTTGCGGCACGTAACACCGGTGATGCCCGGCTTGTGGCCGCCTCGCGCGAGCTCGACTACATGGAAGTCGATGCCAAGCCGGCCGAAGATGTAACGACCGGCATGGCGAGTGCCTTCCGGTCGGAGAAACTCTACACCGTCATCGAGATCGACCGCGACCGGACCGACCTTCGCCGGGGTGTCATCGAAGGTGAAGTCGCAATTGACGTTATCCGTCCGGTCCAGGACTGACGTCAGAAAGCTTTCGACGGATGCGGGCTGTCCTCATAGGCGCCCCAGACGGATTGGTCGAAGTTGATCGTCGCTCCGGTCATCAGCCCGGATTCGGATGACGACAGATAGGCGCAGGCCCGCGCGACTTCGGCGGGATCGACGAGGCGGCCGAATGGCTGTTTCGCCGCCGCTTCGGCAAGCCAGTCCTCGGGCGCACCATGGAATTCCCGTTGGATCCGGTCCTCGCCATCGCTCGCCATCCAGCCGATATTGAGGCCGTTCACCCGGATACGGTTTTTGAGCAATGCGAAGGCGGTATTGCGCGTCAGTGTGTCGAGCGCGCCTTTGGAGGCGCAGTAGGCGGCGATAAAGGGTTGCCCCGCCATGGCAGACATCGACGATATGTTGACGATCGTGCCTTCCGTCTTTGTCTCCAGCATCAGCTTGATCGTTTCCTGCATCAGGAAGAATGGCGCCCGAGTATTGATCGCAAACATCCGGTCAAAGAGTTGAGGATCCGTGTCGAGAATGGTGCCGCGATCGGTGATCGCAGCGACATTGACCAGAGCATCGACCCGCCCGAAGCTCGTCCGTGCCTTGGCGATCACCTTGCGGCAATCTTCGACCTCAGCGAGATCGGCACAGACGAAAACGACCTGGGTACCATAGCGTGTTTGGATGTCGTTTGCCCGCGCTTCGCCCTTGGCCGCATTGCGCCCGCATATCACGAGGCCTGCGGCCCCACGTTCGGCAAAGAGCCGTGCGACCTCCGCCCCCAGGCCTTGTGTTCCCCCGGTTACAACCGCGATCTTACCATCGAGACGACTCATGTTGCTCCTCCTGCTTGCGACGCATCTGGCGACGCGTGCGCCCATTTGGCCTAGGAGCTAGTGGTGGCACAAGTCCACCTGGGGTCAGCCTGATGAGAATAGGGTGAGAAGGAATCAGGGCAAAGCGTAGACGGCGACGAGAACCGCAATGCCAATGGTTGCAATAAGCGCGATGCCGAAGAAGTAGAGCCAGAACGGCCCCTGCTCCGGTCGGTTGCCGGCGAAGCTGGGGCGCATGGCAGTGCCGCTGTCGCCGGACACATCGACCGGCCGGCCCTCGCGTTGCTCGTGCCGGGCCATATCAATCTCAGCTTGCGAAAGCGAGACGCCGCCCGCTTCCGCATCCGTTTCGAGTGGCGCCATGGCCGGGTCGAAGCCCGGGCGCTTGTCGCCCGTCAGCCCCGCTTGAATATCGCCTCTCACCTGCGCCGGGTTTGCGCCCCGGCGTTGCGTTTTATCAGCCATGGCGCCTTGCTCCGGATGTTTAAACCTTGGCGCTTTCACCGGCTTCGCGCCGCGTGACGAACTCGGCGGTCACCTCACGCAGATTTTCGCTCAGCCAGCGTGCCATGTTTTCCTCTTCGGCAAGGTTCTGGCGAAGCGAAGCCATGGCGCCTTGAAAGCCACCCATTTCCGCCATCACCAGCAGCGAGTTATAGGCGGCGATCTCGTAGTTTTCGAAGGCGTAGTTCGCGAGCGAGTTCTTCAGGATCTCGTCATCCGCCATGGAATGGCCGATTGCCGCCATGCTTCCGCCGGCCGACAACATCCAGTCCTTGAGCGTCGAGTTGTCCTCGTCCAGCCCGGCGAGAATATCCTCGATTCGCTTCATCTGGGTTTCTGTCTCGTGCAGATGCTCTTCGAGCCGTCGGGCGACTTGCGGATAGTTTTCGATCCGCGAAAGCTGCGGCTTGATGATGGATACCGCCTGGTTCTCCATCGCGTGCGCATTCTTCAAGCCCGTCACGAAAAGCGAGCGTCTGTCTTCTGCCATATGAAAATTCTCCCGTGTCTGTTTGCTCTGGTCGAACTGCCGCGCCCGCGAACGGTTCCAAGTCTTGACCGGCACGACTTCGTGAAGGCAGCTTCAACACAGCATCGGGAGGAGACGGCGTATGAAGACGATCATCATCACGGGAGCATCCGAAGGCCTAGGTCGCGAACTTGCCCACCAGATAGCGCTTCGGGAAAAGGGCGCCGTCGCTCTGGTACTCGCTGCGCGCAATACCGTTCGCCTCGAGGAACTCGCTGCCGAGCTCCGCACACACAGTACCCGCATTGAAGTCATTCCGACCGATGTCACGGACAAACACGCCTGCCGCCACCTCATCGCCGAAACGATGGCTCGGCTCGGCCGGATCGACGTGCTCGTCAACAATGCCGGGATGTCGGCCCATGCCAATTTCTCCAATTTCACCGATGCGGATCTGGACTGGTCGGAAAGGCTGATGGTGATGAATTACTGGTCGGTCGTTTGGCTCACCCGCGCGGCCCTGCCGCATCTGCTGGCGTCAAAGGGGCTGGTCGTTGGCGTCAGCTCTGTGGCGGGCCTCGTCGGCGTGCCGGGCCGCACGGCCTATTGTGCCACCAAATTCGCCATGAACGGTTTTCTCGAAGCGCTGCGTGCCGAACTTGCCCACAAGGGCCTGCGCGTGATGATCGCCTATCCCGGCACGATCGACACGGATCTGCGCAAGCGCGGCTTCGGCCCCGGCGGCGCACCCGCAGGCATCTCGATGATCCGCGATGACCGCGCCATGCCGGTCGAGACCTGCGCCCGGCTTATCCGAGAAGGCATGGAAAAGGGGCGCCGTGAGGTTCTCATGACGCCCCGAATGAAGCTTGGTCGCTGGCTCAGGCTCTTGGCGCCTCAGATCGTCGATCGCATGGCGATGAAGGAGGTCAAGGCTGAGTTCCGGCCCTGACAGTTAACGCAGGTCTCAGCCTTCAAAGTCAACTTCGCCGCTCACCTCGCGCCCGCCGACGATGATCGCCCGCTTTCCGACATGGTTGGCAGCTCCCACGATGCCTTCCTGTTCCATGCGCTCCACCAGCGAGGCGGCCTTGTTGTAACCGATCGACAGGCGCCGCTGGATGTAGGAGGTTGAGCACTTCTTGTCCCGCAACACCACCTTGACCGCCTTGTCATAGAGGTCGTTGCCGTCCTCTTCGCCCATGGCGCTCTTGTCGAAGACGGCAACGTCCTCTTCCGGCTCGTCCTCCACTTCATCGGCATCCTCGGTCACCGTGCCCAGATATTCCGGACGACCCTGCAGCTTCAGATGCGCGACCACTTTCTCGACTTCCTCGTCGGAGACGAAGGGACCGTGGACACGGGCAATGCGCCCGCCGCCCACCATGTGCAGCATGTCGCCCTGACCGAGCAGGTGCTCGGCACCCGGCTCACCCAGAATGGTGCGGCTGTCGATCTTGGACGTCACCTGGAAGGAGACACGCGTCGGGAAATTGGCCTTGATGGTGCCGGTGATGACATCGACCGAGGGACGCTGGGTTGCCATGATCAGGTGGATACCCGCCGCACGCGCCATCTGCGCCAGTCGCTGGATCGCGCCTTCGATCTCCTTGCCGGCGACCATCATCAGGTCGGCCATCTCGTCGACCACGACGACGATGTAAGGCATCGGCGAGAGGTCGAGTTCCTGATCCTCATAGACGATTTCGCCGCTCTGCCGGTCGAAGCCGGTCTGCACGGAAACGGTGATAGTCTCGCCCTTTTCGCGGGCCTGGGCGGCGCGAGCATTGTAGCCGTCGATATTGCGCACGCCGAGGCGGCTCATCTTGCGATAGCGATCCTCCATCTCGCGCACCGCCCACTTCAGCGCCATCACGGCCTTCTTCGGATCGGTAACGACGGGGGTGAGCAGATGTGGGATACCGTCATAGACGGAAAGCTCCAGCATCTTCGGATCGACCATGATCAACCGGCATTCGTCCGGACGGAACCGGTAGAGCAGGGACAGGATCATCGTGTTGATCGCGACCGACTTGCCCGAACCGGTGGTGCCGGCAACGAGCAGATGCGGCATCTTCGCGAGTTCCGCGATGACAGGCTCGCCGCCAATGGTCTTGCCCAGGCAGACCGGCAGCTTATAGCGCGTTTCGGCATAGTCGGGCGTTTCGATCAACTCGCGCAGATAGACCGTCTCGCGCACCGGGTTCGGCAATTCGATGCCGATCACGTTGCGGCCGGGCACGACGGCGACACGGGCAGACAGCGCCGACATCGACCGGGCGATATCGTCAGAGAGACCGATGACGCGCGAGGATTTGACCCCCGGCGCCGGCTCGAATTCATAGAGCGTCACGACAGGGCCGGGGCGCACATCGATCACTTCGCCCTTGATGCCGAAATCTTCGAGCACGCTTTCGAGCAGTCCGGCGCTCTGCTCAAGCGCCTCTGCCGTCATCGTGACACCCGTCTGAACCGGGGGCATCTGCAGATAATCGAGATAGGGCAGTTCGTATTCACCTTCGCCCAGCGCTTCCTGCGCGCGAAACAGCGGCTGGCGTGGTTGAACGGCTGTCACGAAGGGGGCAGGGCCCGCCTGCACGGGGGCCGGAGCGGTCACCTCAAGCGGTGCCACCGTTTCCGTAACGCTGGGCTGGATGGCGACCGAGGCCAAGGCATCGCCCCTTACCTCGCGGCGAGCCACCTCCCGATAGAGCGCCACCACTGACCCGGGGGTTGCCTCGAAAGCCGGCTTGCAGGGCAGGGCCGCAGCCGACCCCGCCGGCAGCGAAACGCCTTCGGGCCGATAGCGGACCACCTCTGCCCGAACGGCTGCCGCCGTCTGCGGCGCGGGTGCGGGGATAATCCGTGAAGGCTGCGATGCGAGTTGCTGAACCGTCTGGTGAATTGCCGGTTCGCGCGGCTGAACGACGGGCGCCGTAACGGTCGGGCGAACCATCTCAATCTCTGCCGGCGCATCCACCGGATCGATCATCGCCTCGAAGAAGATGTGATCCGACAGCAGCGACGCGATCGGCAACCGCGAAGCCTGCGCTTCGGCCACCATGGGCGCGACGGGCGCTGGCTGCTCAAGTGTGGCCGGTGCGGGATTGGTCATCTGCGCCCAGGCGACAAATCCCGATGCGACAGGCAGCTGTCCCGACGATGCAGTCGCGACCGGCTGCTCGGGGGCCGCGGCAGGAGCCGAGACCGGCACCGGAGTCGCAGGTAGGGGCTGTGTCCGCAGGAAAGCATTGCGCACCATCGGCGGACGCGCTGCTGGAGCCGCCTGCTGGGCCGCGAGCCGCGCGGCTTCGGCCTGCTGGGCAAGCGAACGCTGCAGGTGCGGTGGCACATGGGCCTCGGTCGCGGGGCTTACTGTCGCGCCGACACTGGCAGCCTGCGTACTGGCAAGCACGCTGCGCATGCCCTGCACAAGCGGTGCCGGCTGCGCGGGCTGCGGGGCGGGGCCGATCTCATTCGGCGAAGCGCCATCGGCCATCGATGCTTCCCAGGCGGCCTGTTCCGCCTGCTGGCGTGCAAGTTCCCGCCGCAGCTTGTAGGTGAGGGCCCTGGCCCCCACGGCGTCCGGCGGCTGTGGCAGCGTCACGGAGGCCGGCATGCGCGGCGCTTCTGGTTTTGGCGTAGGCGCAGGCGTAGGCGTCCCGGTGCGCGGCAGTCCGGCATAGGGCACGCTGGTCGAGGGGGAAGCCGTCTGCCTTGTATGCTGCGCTACGGACGTGCGGTGGCTGGCCCCGGACGTCGCGGGTTGCCGGGTCTGCGGCATGGCCTGCTGTTGCGGCTGGCTCCGCACCATCTGCTGTGCGCCCGGTTGCGCTGCCGAGGGTGTTTCTGGCTCCGGCTTTGCCGGGGCACGGTCGGGCGTGCGCGTGAAACGTACGTTCGGCCCCAGCACGAAGGCCTTCTGCCAGGCGGGCGTTTCCTCGCGTCCCTCGATCTGGTCAGCTGCCGACTGATCGGCGCCGTGGCCTTCCTTCTCCCCTAATTGATTGATCTGGTAGGCAGAATTTGAACGGGGAGGGTGCATCGGAAACCTGAACTCTGACGGGATACGGGAACGCGAAAACTGAGCTATCTGAGTAGAAAATAAAGGTTAACGACCGCTTTCCGTCCAGCAGGAAAAGCTAATGCATGAAGGGTCGAAATCCGCCGTCTCGTACCCTGATGCCGCTGTTGCCAAAGCCGAATTCTCGTCGCCGGATGAAGAACGTGGACGACAAGTTTTTTTCTCGCACCGGCTCTCGGCTCGGGTTAAGGACGCACATCAACAGAAAGCCCGTCATGTCGAAGAAAGAGAAGCCCAGCCCGCTGAAGAAGCTCCTCAAGGCCTGGTCCTCAGCAAGCGCCGAAGAGCGTCGGGCCTTCCTCGATTTCGTCGCGGCAGAGGCTCGCGCGCGGGGGGCTGACACCGGGAAGCCGTCGCTTGCTGAACCTGTCCCCGAGGATGCCGCAGCCCTCATCGCCAACGGGCGCTATCTTCTGCCATCGACTGTCGAACGGATCGAATCGGTCATGCGAACCCGCAAGCTTTCTCCGGCAGGTGTCATGGCGGAACTCGGCTTTTCCAGCCGTGACGCCTCGCTCACCCGTGCCCTCGCCATGAAGGCTTCCCTGCGCCTCTCGGTCATTGCTGCGCTCGCAGACTGGCTCACGGCGCACGAGTCGGAAAGCTGAGGTCGTAACCATGCCTCACACGCTCGTCACACCAATTGAATTCGTCCAGGACATCAAGAAAAGCCGCTTCATAGGCCGTGCAGCACCCATTGCCAGCGAAGAGGAAGCCAAAACCTTCCTCGCCAGCGTCTCCGATCCCACGGCAAACCACAATTGCTGGGCGTGGCGGACCGGTCAGGCCTATCGTTTTTCCGATGACGGCGAACCCTCCGGGACGGCAGGTAAGCCGATCCTGCAGGCGATCGATGGCCAGGATCTCGATGGCATTGTGGTGGTGGTGACCCGCTTCTTCGGCGGCATCCTGCTCGGCAGCGGCGGCCTGATGCGGGCCTATGGCGGCACCGCCGCCCAAATGCTGCGCGCGGCCGAGAAGCGCGAGATCATACCGATGGTGACGGGTGAATGCGCGGTAAGCTTTTCCGATCTTGCCCTCATCAAGGCGCGGTTGACCGCAATCACGCGTCTGACACTGGCCGAGGCCTTCACGGCAGAGGGCGTGAACCTGACCGTCACTCTGCGGCAGGGTGATGAGGATCAGGCCGCTCGGCTGGTCCAGGACCTCACCAGCGGCCGCTCAAGCCTCATCTTCCCTGATTGATCCTGTTCAGCCCTTCTTCTTCGGCATGTCCTGGCTGGAGAGCTGCTTCCAGGAGTTCTGCTGGGCGAGCATGCCGCGCAGGTATTGCAGGTTCGCCGCCGCCTGCTGCGGATCCAGTTCCTGCGCCGCCAGCTGCTCGGCTTCCTGGAAACGACCCTGCAGACCAACCACCAGCGCGAGGTTCTGTCTGACACGGCTGTCCGCACCTGGCTGCTGTGAGGCCTGGCGCAGATAGTCCTCGGCCGTCTTCAGGTCGCCCGAGAGCACGAAGGACATGCCGAGGTTGGATAGCACGCTGGGGTCGTTGGGCCGTATCTGTAACGCCATGCGATAACGGGAGCGTGCCTCGCTCGACCGTCCGAGCTGATCGAGCACGGCCCCTTCGGCCGAATAGAGCCGCCAGTCCGGACGATCGGGCGTCTGCGCCCGCTGGATTGTGCCAAGCGCCTTCTCAAGCTGCCCTGCCGCGGCTTGAGCCTTGCCAAGTGCGGAGAGCACTTCGCGGTCGCTCGGATGGGCGATCGCCACCTGCTGCATGACGGCCAGCGCCTGTGTATTGCGTCCGGTCATCATCAGCCCGTTGGCATACGACAAACCGGCGTTGCGATCCCGGGGATTGCGCTCGTAGGCCTGACCGATTCCGTCGACCGCCCGGGTGAGCTGCGGTCCGCTCAACTGATCGAGCTGGCGGTCCATTTTCGGGATCGAGCCGGTCGTCAGTTCTTTCTTGGAAGACGCGCAGCCGGAAAGCGCAAGCGATGCGATGACGAGACCGGTCGTGGCCATGATCTGCAGTCGGTGTGCGGAGCCTGGGTTTCGCATGCGCATGGTGATCGTCCCGAATTGAATTGTCCCCGCCGCCTCGCCTCTGCCGGGCGGCGCAACCTCCACTCAAGCAATAATCTGTTAACCCTAACGGAGTGTTAATCCAGCATCCCCGCGATTCTTCCGGATCATCCCAGAAAGCATTCCCATGGCCCCGTTCCAGTACATCGAAAGACCGTCCCCCTTCAGCACCAAGGGCGGCAAGACGCTACCGGTCTTTGCCGTGACCCCGGCCCATGTGGAAACCGGAACGTTGGAACCGCTCGCTCTCGACTGGGCAAAAAAGGCCGGCTTCAAGGCTGAGCCAGGCTCGGTACTGCTTATCCCGACTGCAGACGGTCATGTCGGCGGCGCGCTTTTCGGCCTCGGCTCCAACCCCTCGGACAATCCGTATCTCACCGGAAAGCTTGCCCGCGCGCTGCCGGCCGGCGAATGGCATATCGAAACCGCGCCGCTCACCGCAAATCGTCTCCTCCTCGGCTATGGTCTCGGCGCCTACAGCTTCGACCGCTATCGCTCCGAACGTGTCACCGAACCGCGCCTCTTGATCCCGCAGGATGCCGACGCTGCCGACATCAAGCGCCAGATCGCTGGTGTCTATCTCGCCCGCGACCTGATCAACACGCCCGCCAACGATATGGGCCCGGCCGACATCGAAGCAGCCGTCCGGCGTCTGGCCGAACATTACAAGGCCGACGTTTCCGTCATCACCGGCGACGAGCTCATCGAGAAGAATTTCCCCCTCATCCACGCCGTCGGCCGCGCCTCCACGGTCGCCCCCCGCCTGATCGAGATGCGCTGGGGAAAGAAGGGCCACCGAAAGCTCACCCTCGTCGGCAAGGGCGTGAGCTTCGACACCGGCGGCCTCGACATCAAACCGTCTTCCTCCATGCTGCTGATGAAGAAGGATATGGGCGGTGCGGCCAATGTTCTTGGCCTTGCCCTGATGATCATGGACGCCAAGCTGAAGGTCGATCTCCACGTGGTCATCCCCGCAGTCGAGAACGCCATTGCCGGCAATGCCTTCCGTCCGGGCGACGTCTACAAGAGCCGCAAGGGCCTGACCGTCCAGATCGACAACACCGATGCCGAAGGACGCCTGATCCTCGCCGATGCGCTGACCTACGCCGATGCCGAAGAGCCGGAACTCCTCATCGACATGGCAACGCTGACCGGCGCCGCCCGCGTGGCGCTGGGTCCCGATCTGCCGCCTTTCTTCACCGATGACGAAGACCTTGCCCATGGCATTGTCGATGCGAGCCTCGAAGTCGACGATCCGCTCTGGCGCATGCCGCTGCACAAGGGATACGAGCGCATGCTGAAAGCCCAGATCGCCGATCTGACCAATGCCCCTTCTGGCGGCATGGCGGGTGCGATCACCGCTGCTCTCTTCTTGAAGCGCTTCGTCACGCCGGGCCGCCGCTGGGCCCATTTCGACATCTTCGGCTGGTCGCAGACCGAGCGTGCCCATTCGCCGGTGGGCGGCGAAGCGCAGGCGATCCGCGCACTCTATCGCTACCTGCAGTCCGGAGCCGAATGAACCCGACACACGGCGCCCCTTGCCAGATCATTCCTTTGCCGGAATGATATGCGCGAGGGGAAGTTGCCCCGCGCGATGAAGGGGGAGGGGCCATGGGCCTCGAAATGACGGC
The DNA here is from genome assembly GCA_046294755.1 of Allorhizobium sp. GTDB lineage: Bacteria > Pseudomonadota > Alphaproteobacteria > Rhizobiales > Rhizobiaceae > Allorhizobium. Next base: position 224,716 of record JBKBON010000001.1, read on the forward strand.
GACGCAGGCACTCGGCCTTTGGCACAGGGTGACCCTGGATCAGGTCCAGAAAGAGGGTCATGACCTGACCATGCGCCAGCTTGCCGTGCTTATGGAGGTTTATCTCGTGCCGCCACCGCACACCGTGCGCGGCCTTGCCGCCACCCTCAATGTCACCAAGCCGGTCATCACCCGCGCCCTCGATACGCTCGGCGAAATGGGCCTCGTCGACCGTGTCCGCGACAACCTCGACCGCCGCAGCGTCATCGTCAGGCGCACGGTTGCCGGCGCCCTCTTTCTCGAAAAATTCGGCGATTGCGTCATCGCCAGGGGCCGCTCGCTCGGCTGACGGAGATAACAATGCTCGACCGGCGCCTCAACGCCTTTCGTCCTGATCTTGCCGATATCGCCCTCAAGGGGAGGGTTGAGGCCGAAGGATTTGTCAGCCCCGCACCGGCCATGCTCACCGCGCCTGTCGTTGCCCTCCGCCCAAGGCCCGATACCTCCGTTGGTATCGACACCGAACTCCTGATGGGCGAAGAAGTCCGTGTTCTCGAGCGCCGCGACGGTTGGGCCTGGGTTCAGGCGGTTGACGACGGCTATGTCGGCTATCTGCCGGAAACGACCCTTGGCCCAGTCGTCGCATCGACCCATGTCGTCACCGTGCCGCGTACCTTCGTCTACTCCGGTGCCGACCTGCGTTTCCCCATCCGCATGGCGCTGTCCATGGGTAGCCGGCTCACGATCACGGGCGAGGCCGAGACGCGTGGCACCCGATATCTTCTTCTTGCCGATGGCGGGGCGCTCGTCGCCCGGCACCTCCGCCCGGTCTGCGATCCCCCAGCGCCGGATTACGTTTCGGTCGCCAGCCTCTTTCTCGAAACCCCCTATCTCTGGGGCGGCAAGTCCGGCTTCGGCATCGATTGTTCCGGTCTCGTTCAGCTCGCCTTGCGCCTCGCGGGCCATTCTGCTCCGCGCGATAGCGACATGCAGGCCGCGAACCTCGGCAGGTCGGTCGAGCGGCAGGAACTTCGGCGCGGCGATCTCGTCTTCTGGAAGGGCCATGTGGCGATCATGGAGGATGAGGCAACCATGATCCACGCCAACGGCAACACCATGACCGTAGCGCGTGAAACGCTGGAAGCCGCGATCGAGCGCATCGGCTGGCTCTACGGCACGCCAACCGGCTACCGTCGCCCCGTCGCCGAAACGTGATGGCGTCGGGCTTGGTGCCCGACCTTGCAGTGCTTATATCGACTGCGTCAGAGCTTACGAGACAATTGCCCATGCTTCCGCTTCACCGAGATGTACAGACACCTTCACCTGGCCACCGCCATCGCGGTCTGGCGCTAGCGCTGGTGCTGTTGGCGGCAATTGCCGCGCCCGCCTCGGCAGCCGAGGGCATAGCCTGGGGAAATGCCGGGCAGGAAAGCTTCAAGGACCTGCCGGGTGTGAAGCCGCCGGACCCCGCAAACCAGTTTGGCGAAGGCATCACCTGTGAGACCCGCACTGTGACCCCGACCCACCATTTCGGTCGCCGGGAGCTGCGCGACAGCCTGCCCTACACGGTTTATCGCTGCGAAAAGAGCGGTATCGTCTATCAGGGCACCGAACCGCCCCGCACCGGCCGCATGTGGTATCCGGGCGTCAATCCGCGCGTCATCGACTGACCGCCTGCGGGCAGTTTTGCAGCTCTTGTCGTTGCGCTTAGTCCTGGCCCAGCAGTCCGTCGAACACTTCAAGCAGCGCCTCGCTGATCGCGCCGCCGAGTTTCTGCCCGGCTTCGCGCAATCCCTCCTCGTCCATGTCGCGCGCTGCGAGCGCCAGCGCCGTGCCTTCCAGCGCCACGATTTCCTTGGCTCGTTCGATGGCCCAGAGGGCGAATTCGCTGCGGCTTTCGATAGCGACGGTTTCGTCCATGGTCTGTCCTTTTCGGCTATGCGTCGGCGTTCGGGAAAGCGCTGCAGAAGTCGGTTGAAAATGCCTTTGCAACCACGTCGAAAGCCTGTTCGCAGGCAAGAAAAAAGCCCGGCAAGCCGGGCTTTTTCAATTGTTTGACGATCGCATAAACTGCTGATCTCAAATCGGAATTTGGTGCCCAGAAGAGGACTCGAACCTCCACACCCTTTCGAGTACCAGCACCTGAAGCTGGCGCGTCTACCAATTCCGCCATCTGGGCGACGAGGAGCCGTGTAAAGGGACTACCCCGGCCTGTCAACCGGCTTTTTGAAGTTTTCATGTCGGCGCTACAAAAGCGCTTCCGAAGAGGCCGTCGCTTGCTTCACACGAAACCTCTACACGTCCCCGGAGCCCGGTCTTGGCGGTCGCCGTCAGCAATGACGATGTCGTGAAAAAGCCGTGATCGAGCCGCTCTATTTCGTCGTCGGCGAACCGCCCCGTCTGGCAAGCAGAGATCGAAACAGGATGACGAGATGAAGATGCGAATCGCTTTCATGGCCGCGGCCTTGGCCGGTGCCCAGCTTTTGACCCCTTTGGCCGAAGCTGCCACGCCGAAGCCGGTGCAGCCAGGCTTGGAGCGGCAGACAGGCCTTGAGAAGGTCGATCTCGTCTGCGATTTCTCCGGCTGTTACGAGACCTGGGACCGTCCGCCGCCGCGCCGCCCGCGCCCGCTACCGCCGGAATATTATCCCCCATCCGTCTATGACGAGCCGCCGGTCTATCGTCCGCGCCCGCGCCCACCCGTCTATGTGGAACCCGGCTATCGTCCGCGGCCCCGCCCGCCGATTTACGCCGACCCCGGATATCGTCCACCGCGACGTGATTGGGAGCGCCATGTCAACTGGTGCCTGAACCGTTATCGGTCCTACAATCCCCGCACCAATCAGTTTCTCTCGTCGCGTGGCTACTACAAGGTCTGCCAGTCGCCCTTCTATTGAGGACAACGATTTGAAAAGGCGGCCCATCGGTCGCCTTTTTCGTCTTGGCTGTCGAGGCCGTCGTTGCGGCCTGCCCGGTCCACATGGCCGAGATCGCGTTCGGGGTCGATCGCGTCCCGCACCCTCTGCTTCAATTCCTTCGGCCCCGGAAAGCCGCCGTCGCGCTTCCGCTCCCAGATCAGCTCGTCGTTCAGCCTGATTTCGAATATCCCGCCTGTGCCAGGAATCAAGGCCACCTCGCTGAGGTCCCCGGCAAAGGTGTGAAGCAGTTCCTGAGCCATCCAACCGGAACGCAGCAGCCAGTTACACTGGGTGCAATAGGTGATCGAGATCCGCGGTTTACCCATCGCTTGCTCCTGAATTCACGAATAAGTTAACTCGATTTATCATATTTTTTCGTTGCGGTAATTGCCACGCGCCCGGCGTTTCGCCAAGAGGCGCAGGCTATAGTCATCAAGGAGTAGTTTCATGTCCATTGATCCCAATCGCCTTTTCATTCCAGCACTCACGCCTGTCTACCGCTCGAGCCATGATCTGGTCGAGACCCTGCTGCGCCTCGTCGCCGGTGGTTTTCTCGTGATCCACGGCGCCGGCAAGATCGTTGATCCGTTTGGCGCGGTTCAGATGGTCGAAGGTCTCGGCTTCTATCCGGGCGTTCTCTGGTCTCCGCTTCTGGCCATCACAGAGTTCTTTGGCGGTATCCTGCTCGCAATCGGCCTCCTCACCCGCCCGGCTGCCTTCGCCGCGACGATCGTGCTTCTCGTCACGGTCTATTTCCACTGGGTTCAACTGGGCCAGGGCTTCTCCGGGGCTGAAAAGTCACTGCTTTGGGCAGCGATGACCTTCTTCTTCATGATCCGGGGCGGCAATAGCCAGTCGGTTGATGCGCGCCTGAAGAAGAGCTTCTGAGGTTGAGGGGAGGGCCCTTCGTGGCCCCTCCCATCTTGCCGGGATCGTTGCCGCATGCTTTCTGTTGGCAACCCGCCACGAACCCGATTCCCCATGCGCGTCGCCATTGTCGAGAACACCAAACTTACCGAAGCCGGTCAGGTCGGCATAGCGCTTGCCGAAGCGGGAGCCGATATCGTCACCATCCGGGCCTATAGCGGCGAGCCACTGCCGGATTTTTCTGCGCATGATGCGCTGGTCGTCTTCGGCGGCGAGCAGAATGCCCGCGATGACGAGAAGCACCCCTATCTCCCTGAACTTGCAAACCTGATGCGCCGTTTCGGCGACAGTGGCAAGGCCGTGCTCGGCATCTGCCTCGGCAGCCAGATCCTCGCCCGCGCCTATGGCGGCGAAAACCTGATCGGCACCGCCCCTGAATTCGGCTGGCGTGCGATAGGACGCACTGAGGCTGGAAAGAGCGATCCCGTGCTCTCGGCCATGCCGGATCGGTTCCTCTCCTTTCAGTGGCACGACGATACCTTCACCCTGCCGGCAGGGGCTGCTCATCTGGCGCAGAACGAGGCGGCCCGACATCAGGCCTTTCGCATCGGCCGCGCCGCTTATGGCTTCCAGTTTCATTTCGAAGCCAATCGCGATGTTGTGCGCAATTGGATGACCCATTTTCCCGAGGTCATCGAGCGCAAGGAGCCGGGCTGGCTGTCCCGGCATGCCGAACTCGAACCGACCGACGGCCTCCTCTCCGATGAGGCAGGTCTGGCCATTGCCCGCGCCTGGGTCCGGCAGATCGTGGCGGCCTGAAGGGCCATCGCCCTTGCCCCGCAGGCTGCATTGGACGGCAGCAGGGTTGACCGAAATCAAGCTGCAGCCCCAATCCAGCTGCTATGTCCGAGATTATGAACTCGGAGTGTCCGTTTTGTCTGTGTCCGCCTTTGCCTTTGCCGTTCTCCTTCTGCTCTTGACGCCGGGGCCAACGAATACGCTTCTGGCCGTGTCGGGCGCGGCGCGAGGGCTGAAGGCCTCGCTGCCCTTGATTGGCGCCGAACTCTGCGGCTATCTCGCCGCCATCTTGCCGCTCGTGTTCCTGGCGGCGCCCCTGCTGGCCGATCAGCCCGTTGCAGCTCTGGTCATCAAGCTTTCGTCGACGCTCTGGGTACTGCTGCTTGCCGCCCGGCTCTGGAGCCGTCCGCCTTCGGCCTCCGAGCCTGGCGCAATTACAGCCCTCAGCGTCTTCTGCACCACCGTGCTCAACCCCAAGGCGCTGATCATCGGCCTCGCCCTCATTCCCGCCGCCTCCTTTGCTTCGCCCCAGACCGTTGTCCAGCCGCTTCCCTATCTCGCCGCCTTCTCACTGCTGGTGGTGCTCGTCGCGACTTGCTGGTTGAGTGCCGGTGCGGCAATCCTGCGCCATCTGGCAATCACGAGCCCGCTGCTCTTTGGGCGCATCGCCGCAAGCTTCCTCGTCGTTTTCGCCATCAGCCTCGCCGGCAGGGCCATCGGCTGGATTTGATCGCCCGATAGTCCCCGACCTCTTGCGAGCCGTCCGCCCCCGTGCTTAATCGATATTCAATCGATTGAGTTAGCTTCTGAAACCTGTGGGAGGGGGACATGAAGGCAGTGGGGAAGCGTCTTCTGGCGCTCTGCTTCATCATTGTGGCGCTGGCGGTTCCGCCGGCACAGGCGGCCTCTGTGGGCGCTGACAGGGTCATGCGTGACTGGTACCAGCTGATCCTCGAACTCGTGCGCCACACGCCCACCTATTCGCCGCCGGTTGCAAGCCGCGCCTTCGGCTATCTCGGCGTCACAGCCTACGAGGCCCTCGCATCTGGCGACCGGACGCTGACGACGCTTGCGGGCCAGTTGAACGGCCTGACGCCCGTGCCGCAGCGCGCGGCTGGCGCAAGCTATGACGAAGCCGTCGTCATGCACGCGGCCCTCTCCTCGGCTGCGTCCGAACTCTTCGGTAACACCGGTCCGACCGGCCAGCGGGCGCTGAAGCGCTTGACGGAAAAGCTCTCAACCGAGGTCTCCGCCGGTCTTGCACCGGACCTTGTCGCAAGAAGCGAGGCCTATGGGAAAAGCGTCACCGCCCATATTCTGAGCTGGTCAGAAGGCGATGGTGGTGCCAGGGTCGAAAACATGGGCTTCCCGCTCGAATTCGCGCTTAACAAGGGCCCTGCCAATTGGGTGCCGACCAGCCTGATCAACCAGCAGCAGAAACCGCTTCTGCCGAAATGGGGCGAGAACCGCCCTTTCGCCCTGCAGACCGGCAATGCCTGCCCCCTGCCAGCGCCGCCTGCCTATAGCGAGGAGAAGGGTTCGGATTTCTACAGTGAGGCGCTCGAAGTCTACGAGACGGTGAAGAACCTCACACCCGAGCAGCGCGCCATTGCCCGCTTCTGGTCGGACGATCCCATGCTCTCGCCAACTCCGCCCGGCCACTGGATCGTCATCGGCCTGAAGATCCTTAACGAGCGCAAGGCGAGTGCCACGGAGCACGCGGACCTGCTTGCACGTCTGGGTATCACCCTCGCCGATGCCTTCATCGGCTGCTGGCATTCGAAGTTCGAATACGACCTGCTCCGCCCGGTCACCTATATCAAGCGCGTGATCGACCCGAAGTGGGAGCCAATCCTGATCACGCCGCCCTTCCCGGAATATCCGAGCGGCCACTCCACCCAGTCGGGCGCAGCCGCAACGGTCCTTACCGCCTTCTTCGGCGAAAACTTCGCCTTCACCGACAACACCCACGAGAAGGACAAGCTGCCGAACCGCTCCTTCAGGAGCTTCTGGGATGCGGCCGAGGAAGCCGGCATTTCGCGTCTCTATGGCGGCATCCATTTCCGCGCTGCCATTGAACGCGGCCTGGAGCAGGGTCGGTGCATCGGCGAAAAGGCGGTTGCCCTGAGGACGCGCGGATGACCGCATCGCTCTCCTCTCGCCCCTTCCGCCTCACCAGCCTCGCGACACTGGTCCTTGCCCTGCAGACAGGTACGGTGCTGGCCAATGGCGGCCCGCTCCTTCCCAGCTTCGCCGATGAAACCGCAACCAGCGGCATTGTCAGCACCTATCGCGGCGACTGGGAATTCATGGTCGGCGGCGGTGCCGCCAGCTTCGACTGCAACACCGACGGCTTTCCGGACCTCATGCTGGCGGGTGGCGAGGACAAGGCCAAGTTCTACGTCAACCGTAGCGAACAGGGCGGCGCGCTCATATTCGAGGAACAGGCCTCCGGCCTCGAACTTGACAAGGTGATCGGCGCTTACCCCATCAATGTCGACGGCGATGGCAATCAGGATCTCGTTCTCCTGCGCTCCGGCGAGAACGTCCTGATGCGCGGCCTCGGCGCATGCCGCTTCGAGCGGGCCAATGAGACCTGGGCTTTCGACGGGGGCGACGCCTGGTCGACCGCCTTCTCCGCGACGTGGGAGCGCGGTAATGCTTGGCCCACACTTGCCGTCGGGAATTACATCGACCGCTTCGAGGATTTCGAACCCTGGGGTTCCTGCACCGACAACTGGCTGCACCGCCCGGTTTCCGCTGCCGAGCGCCGCTTCGCGCCGCCGTTGTCGCTCAATCCGTCCTTCTGCCCGCTCTCGATCCTTTTCACCGATTGGAACCGGTCGGGCACGCCATCCTTGCGGGTCTCCAATGACCGCGAATATTACAAGGGCGGCCAGGAGCAGATGTGGCATGTCGAGCCGGGGCAGGCCCCGCGCCTTTATACTCAGGAGGAAGGCTGGAAGTATCTGCGTATCTGGGGCATGGGCATCGCAAGCCACGACCTCGATTTCGACGGTTATCCGGAATATGTCCTGACCAGCATGGCTGATAACAAGCTGCAGAAACTTGCCGAAATCCCGGCCGAGGGCAATCCGAAACCCTCTTACGCCGATATTGCCTTCGCCAAGGGCGCGACCGCCCACCGGCCTTATACCGGTGGCGAGATCCGCCCCTCGACGGCTTGGCACACGGATTTCGAGGACGTCAACAATGACGGCCGCACCGATCTTTTCATCGCCAAGGGCAATGTCGCCAAAATGCCCGACTTCGCCGCCAAGGACCCCAACAATCTTCTGGTCCAGGGCGAGGACGGCAAGTTCATCGAGATGGGCGACAAGGCCGGCGTTGCCTCCATGGCAACCGGCCGCGGCGGCGCGCTTGCCGACTTCAACCTCGATGGCCGCATCGATCTCCTCGTCGTCAACCAGGGTTCGCAGGTCGAGATCTGGCGCAACACGACGGAAGGTGCTGACCGCTTCCTGCAGGTCGCTCTCCGTCAGGACGGCCCGAACCGGGACGCGATCGGCGCCTGGATCGAGGTGAAAACCGGCGACCATGTCCAGCGCCGCGAAATCACCATCGGCGGCGGCCATGTCAGCGGCAAGACCGGCTGGTGGCATTTCGGTCTCAGCGATCAGGCCGAAACCGAAATCCGCGTGCTTTGGCCGGACGGCGAGGCAGGCGACTGGCAAAGGGTTGAGGCGGACGGCTTCTATGTGGTCGAGCGCGGTGTGGCACCGAGAGCCTGGAAGCCGGGCGAGGGGCTGTAAATGGGCGCGACCCCATCTCCCCTTGCGGGGGGAGAAAGCGAAATCGAGGAATTGGCCCGATCAGGACCAAACCTCAGATTTTGCAAGATGGGGCTCGGTGCTGTCGTTGCCCAGGGAACCGTGCCCCCTCCCGAAAAAACTGACGTTTAGGCGGCTTGTGCGGACCTCAAGCCTTCTAGTCCTCCCCCGCATGGGGAGGTGCGGTGTCGGCTTGATCTCCGTTTGATGCGGTTACTCCGCCTCTTCGACCGCAGCCTCTGCCACTCGCTTCTGGATCGAGGCGATGCAGCTTTTCGCGCTCGACTTCGACTTATAGGTTTCCGAGCGCACCATAATCTCGCCGTTGGCGGCGCGGAAGCGGACAAAGGTTTCGCCGTTCTTTGCCTTGTCGATCTCGAAACGATAACCGTTGCCGGTTTCCTCCTTCGTGAGATCGACGACGGGCGCTGAAGGCGCGTTTTTCTTCAGCGATTCGACGCAGTTCTTCGCGCTGGCCTTCGAGGCATAGTTTTCCGACCAGACCATGATCTCGGCATTGTAGACGAACTGGACGCGGAACTCGCCTTTCTCAGTCTTCAGGATCTTGAATTTATGCATGCCCGTCTCCCCTCTTACCCGCCTATCGGCTTATGATTGCATACGAATGCTAGCGCGACTGAAGCAGGTGGGCAAGAAGGGTTCAAAAGCCCTGGAAGAGGAAATCCGTGGCGCCCGTGATCTCGTCAGCCCGGGAAGAAAGGTCGGCAATGGAAGGACCGACGACTGAGATCGGCACCGTGGGGATGAACTGGGTGAGCATCGCGAATGTCTCGCCATCGATCGTCAGGCGGGGATTGAGGGGCGGGATGAGGTTTGCGACCTCCCCGATAGGAACCACGGGGACCACCACTCGCGTCGTCAGAGCATCCAGAAGGTTGGATTGCAGGTCGAGGGCAAGGCTTCCATCGTTCCCGATCCGGTGAACGTGGAAGCGGGCCATGATCAGAAGGTCCGAAATTTCGCGAGCGGCAGACCATGCTTGGCGACAAAGTCGTTCGACGCCTTGATGGCATCGGCGTTCTCGATCTTCCAGCGTCGTTCTTTTTCCGCCTTGATGGCGCGGGCAATGCCCTGTTCGGCAGCATCCGTTATGTCGAGGCCCAGCGCCTCCGCCTCGGCGACGAGCGCTTCGCTGACGGTCAGGTCCTGTGGCTTGCGGGCTTCGATCGGCTCGATGAACTTAGCACGACCGGCCTTCGCTGAGAACGGGCCCGTCAGCCCTTGCTCCGCCCGTCATAGGCTTCCCGCGAGGAAAGAATCCCGTGCCTATGTGCCCGCGACCATTCGACCAGCCCTGCCGTGATGGCCGAAAACCCGAGGCCTCGGGGCGTCAGGGAATAGGTGACCGAAGGCGGGTTGGTGGGTTCGACATGGCGGTGAACCAATCCGTCGCGCTCAAGACGACGCAGTGTCAGTGTCAGCATGCGCTGGGTGACGCCTGAAAGCGCACGCTCGATCTCCCGGTAACGGCGCGGGCCAGCCGATAGTTCGGCAACCGCCATGACTGTCCATTTTTCACCGAGGCGATCAAGCGTGAGGCGAAGACCGCAATCTTCGTGATCCGGCGTTCCGCAGGGTTCGAGCGTCTCGATCCCGGGCTTTGTTGCGGCGAACATCAATGTGCCTCCTTACGTCGTTCCGGTAGTCGCAATAAATAGATGCGCCCGCAACGAAAAGGACGCAACCCATGATCCTGCTCACTGGAGGCTCCGGCCAACTCTCCTCGCTCATCGCGCAAGGTATCAAAGACGCCGGTCTCAACATCTGCATTGGAAGCCGCCTGGCAGACGAGACGGATACAGATCGACGCCGGATCGATTTCGATGATCCACAGACGCTTGATTTCAGCGGCGTCGAAACGCTGATGATGATCTCCGCCGGCTATGCGGAAGACGATGTCGTGATCCGCCGCCATGACGCGGTGATCGCAGCTGCGGTCCGCTCCGGCGTGCGCCATGTCGTATATACCAGCCTGAGCGGAACGGGCGACCATCTCGCCTTTGCGCTCGCCCATCGGTGGACAGAGAAGAGGCTGAAGGAGAGCGGGCTCGACTGGACAATCCTGCGCAATGGTCTTTATGCCGAGCTGATCGGGGCACTTGCCGCTCCCGTCGATGGAGTGATCCGGGCACCCTTCGGCACCGCGCCGCTATCGCCCGTGGCCAGGCAGGATCTGGCCGCTGCGGCCGTTACGGTTCTGAAGGCTCCGCAGGCTCATGTGGACATGGTCTACGAGTTGACGGGAGTGGAGGCCTGGAGCCTTGCCGATCTGGCAGATGTTCTCGGCGTGGCTTACCAGCCGTTGAGCCTTGAAGAGATGCGGGCGTCCCTAGCGGGTGCACCGCTCAAGCCCTTCCAGCCGCCTATGCTGATGTCGATCTATTCCAGTGCGGCGGCAGGGTTTCTGCAGACGCAGAGCACGGACCTACCAGCACTCCTACCTGCGCCGCCGCGGGAGACCTTAGAGATTGCGGCCGCAGCTGCGGGCGCGTCTGGATGACGATGTGCAGGCGGGAGCCTTTCAAGAAGGCTCCCAACCCTCACTCGTCGCTCATCTTCAGGGCTGCGATGAACGCTTCCTGCGGGATCTCGACCTTGCCGAACTGGCGCATGCGCTTCTTGCCGGCCTTCTGCTTGTCGAGGAGCTTGCGCTTGCGGGTCGCGTCGCCGCCGTAGCACTTGGCGGTTACGTCCTTGCGCAGTGCCGAGATGGTTTCACGCGCGATCACATTGCCGCCGATGGCGGCCTGGATCGGGATCTTGAACATGTGCTTGGGGATCAGGTCCTTCAGCTTTTCGCACATGTCGCGGCCGCGCTTTTCCGCTGCCATGCGGTGCACCATCATCGAGAGGGCATCGACCGGCTCGCCATTAACGAGGATCGACATCTTCACGAGGTTGCCCTCGCGATGGCCGTCGAGATGGTAGTCGAACGAGGCGTAGCCCTTGGAGATCGACTTCAACCGATCATAGAAATCGAAGACCACTTCGTTGAGCGGCAGCTCATAAGTGATCATCGCGCGCTTGCCGACATAGGTGAGTTCGGTCTGGATGCCGCGCCGGTCCTGGCAGAGTTTGAGGATGCCGCCGAGGTAATCGTCGGGTGTCAGGATCGTCGCCTTGATCCACGGCTCGTGGATTTCGTCGATCTTGACCACGTCGGGCATGTCGGCTGGGTTGTGCAGCTCCCGCTCGGTGCCGTCGGTCATGTAGAGCTTGTAGACAACGGACGGGGCGGTTGCGATCAGGTCGAGATCGAATTCGCGCTCGAGGCGCTCCTGGATGATTTCGAGGTGGAGCAGGCCGAGGAAGCCGCAGCGGAAGCCGAAGCCGAGCGCGGCAGAGCTCTCCATTTCGAAGGAGAAGGAGGCGTCATTCAAGCGCAGCTTGCCCATGGCAGCGCGCAGGTCTTCGAAGTCTGCGGCGTCGACGGGGAAGAGACCGCAGAAGACGACCGGCTGGGCCGGCTTGAAGCCCGGCAGCATCTTGGCGGTCGGGCGCTTGTCTTCGGTAATTGTATCGCCGACGCGGGTGTCGGCCACTTCCTTGATCGAGGCGGTGAAGAAGCCAATTTCACCGGGACCGAGGGAATCGACGGTGACCATCTTCGGGGTCAGTACGCCGACGCGTTCGATCGTGTATTTGGCGTCCGTGCCCATCATGCGGATGGTCTGGCCCTTGGAGAGCACGCCGTCGAGCACGCGGACGAGAACCATGACGCCGAGATAGGTGTCGTACCAGCTGTCGACGAGCAGCGCCTTGAGCGGGGCCTTTTCGCCGCCTTCGCTCTTCGGCGCTGGCAGCTTGTGCACGATGGCTTCCAGAACATCGGGAATGCCGAGACCCGTCTTTGCCGAAATCAGCACGGCTTCCGAGGCATCGATACCGATGACTTCCTCGATCTGTTCCTTGATGCGCTCGGGCTCGGCGGCCGGCAGGTCGACCTTGTTGAGGACCGTCACCAGCTCGTGATTGTTGTCGATCGCCTGGTAGACATTCGCCAGCGTCTGGGCTTCGACGCCCTGGGAGGCGTCGACGACAAGCAACGAGCCTTCGCAGGCAGAGAGCGAACGCGAGACTTCATAGGCGAAGTCGACATGGCCGGGCGTGTCGATCAGGTTCAGCACATAGGTTTCGCCATTATTGGCCTTGTAGTGCAACCGCACCGTCTGGGCCTTGATGGTGATGCCGCGTTCCTTCTCGATCTCCATGTTGTCGAGGACCTGTTCCGACATCTCGCGGTCGGCGAGGCCGCCGGTCGACTGAATCAGGCGGTCGGCCAGCGTCGATTTACCATGGTCGATATGGGCGACGATGGAAAAGTTGCGGATATGGTCGAGAGGGGTGCGATCGGTGCTCATGGCTCGCGCATATAGCAGCGACCAATCCAGACGCCTAGCGGGAAATTGTCGCGAGCCGCTGCAAATACGGGCATTTCAGCTGAGAAACTGCTCCGGCCAGTCGCGCCGGGTGGCGACTTGCCCTTCGGTGCGAAGCCGTCGGACCGTGTCGAGGTCGATCTGGGTAATCAGCCAGTGGTTCTCCTCGACCTCGTCGCTCTCGCTTTCGGCATAGATGCCGTTCGGCGGCATGCCGTAATCGGAGGGGACGTAGAGAGCGGCGCGGCCGCGGTTTTCGTCGAGCGCCGGCGACCAGGGGGCGGTACCGGCAGTGGGGGAAGAGAGGACGGCGATCTGGTTTTCGAGTGCTCGGGCCTGGGCGCCAATGCGCACGCGGTAAGCCCCGGCGAGCGTGTCGGTGCAGGAGGGGGCGAGGATCAGGTCGACGCCCTGTTCGGCAAGGCTATGGGCAAGCATCGGGAATTCATTGTCGTAGCAGATCAGGATACCGAGCTTGCCAAGGGGTGTGTCGAAGGCGGTGAGGCCGTCGCGTCCGGCGGCAATACCCCATTGCTCGCGCTCGAAACGGGTCATGATGATCTTGTCCTGATGGCCGATCAAACCGTCCGGGCCGAAGAGAAAAGCGCGGTTGCGGTACTGGCCGTCGGGATCGAGCACCGGCGCAGAGCCCGGCTGGAAGACGATCTGATGGGTTCGGGCGACTTCCTCGCAGAGCTCGACCCAGGCCGGAATGAGCGGCTGGATGCCGGCAATCGAACCATGCAGATCGGAGCGGGCGTCAGCATCGAGCTGGCCGGCAAGCACCAGGCCCGCATATTCCGGCAAGAGCACGAGTTTCGCGCCGCGCTCGACGGCCTGATGGACGAGGTTTGTCAGGTGGAGAACGTAATCCTCCCAGCTTTCAATGAGATCGATCTTGTACTGGCAGGCGGCGAGCGTCAGGGCTGTCATGCGGAAAGATCCCGGATCCAGAAGGAAAGCGGCTTCGGGCTCTCGGCGGTCTCGTCGAGGTCGCGCCAGGTAAAGGTCGTCCGAAGCTCGGGGTGATGGGTGTAGCCGCGTTTGGCCCAGAAAGGGTCGAGCGGCTGATAGTCGACCGGGCGGCGCGGATGGTCGAGCGGGCGTTCGACGGCGCAGAAGGTGGCATAGCGCAGGCCGAGCGTCCTTGCCTGACCCTCCCGGCCCTCGAAGAATTTCACGCCGATGCCCTGGCCGCGATATTCGGGCAGGAGCACGCTTTCGCCGAAATAGAAGAACTGCTCGGGATCGAGCCCCGCCGCAAGAAAGGGGCGTTTGACTTCGTCGGTCTCGCCCGCCATAGGCGTTCCCGTCGCAACCCCGACGACCTGATCGCCATCACGGGCAATGACGAAGACGGAGCCTTCGGACTTCGCATAGGTCGACAGATAGGTCTGCTCGTATTCAGGATTTCCCTCGTAGAGATAGGGGAAGGCCCGAAAGACGGTGGTTCTGAGGCGCGCCAGGTCGCCGAAGAAGGGCGTCGCGTCGCTGCCGGAAAAGGATTGGATCGTGAGGGCCATAGAGTGTTTTCAGTCCGTTGCGGAGTGTTTATACCCATCTCCCACGACCTGAGAAAGCAATTCCACGACGAGGAGTGATCGATGACCGCCGCAGCCACCATCCGTGCCTATTACGATGCCTTCAATGCCGGCGACATGGACCGTTTCCTTTCGCTGCTGACCGATGACGTGGCACACGACATCAACCAGGGCGCCCGCCAGACCGGAAAGGAAGCTTTCGCCAAGTTCATGGACCACATGAATCGCTGCTACAAGGAAGAGTTGACCGACATGGTGATCATGGTGAATGAGGACGGCACGCGCGGTGCTGCCGAGTTCATCGTCAACGGCACTTATCTCGCGACCGACGAGGGCCTGCCGGAAGCCAATGGCCAGACCTATCGCCTCCCGGCGGGCGCCTTCTTCGAGATCCGCGACGGCAAGGTCGCCCGCATTTCCAACTATTACAGCCTGCCGGACTGGATCGCTCAGGTAGGCGGCTGATTGGCGTAGGTCAGGCTAGAATTTGTAGCGAACGCCGAACACATTGGCGTTCGTGGCGCCCTTCATGTTCCCCAGCGTCCGCCAGCCGCCGGAGCGGTGGTGCAGGCGCCAGAAAAACTCGGTCTTCGAATCCTCGCTAAAGGCGAGGTTGATCTCGGGGCCGAGGTAGAAGAGGGCGCGGGCATTGCCCTGATCCTCGCGCTCTTCATTTGCCTCGCGACCCGGATGGGCCTTGTTGGCGAAGCTAAGACCCGCCGTGAAGGCGGGTGACAGAAAGAGATTGTCACCGAGGCGGATCTGGTCGTAGCGGATGACGCCGCCGCCCCAGACTTCACCCGTGAAACCTTCTCCGAAGCGGGCCGCGATACCGGCTTCGACACCGAGCTTCACACCGCTGATCTCATAAGGAAAGAGCTGGTAGCCGCCGCCGATGACGTAATTCTTCTCATAGTCGACCGGAATAAGGGCAGCACTTTTCCACATGTCCTCGCGGGTGATTACACCGCCGAAGCCGAAGATCGCCTGTTGGCCTGTGCCCGTGGGTTCCTGATTCTCGACGTCGGCCTTGGCGACGGGGGTCGTGAGGAGGCCAATCACCGCAAGCGAGGCCGCAGCTGAAAACGTCAGCGCTGTGCAGCGCACGCCACTTGTGGCGCCTAAGCTGCAGGGCGGTCTGGCTGTTGGCAACATGGCGCCCGGGTCTCCCTCGTCGCTTGCATCACGGAATGCGGGGGCCACGTGTCTCCACGCGACCCCTCCCATAAGGATGC
This sequence comes from Allorhizobium sp., assembly GCA_046294755.1. Taxonomy (GTDB): domain Bacteria; phylum Pseudomonadota; class Alphaproteobacteria; order Rhizobiales; family Rhizobiaceae; genus Allorhizobium. The sequence goes on from JBKBON010000001.1 coordinate 240,245, forward strand.
AGTATAAAGCTTAATTCATCGAGGACCAGTCCTTGCGGACCTCGTCGGCATTCTTGGCAAGATGGACGTGCTGGTCGACATGGTCGACCCAATCCAGCGGGATGTAGTGGTGCTGACCGTCAGGACTGTCATTCTTGGTCAGCTTGATGCGGCTTTCGCCGTCCATGTGGTCAACGGTGCCGACATGGGCGCCGTCCTGAGCCAGAACTTCCATGTGCTCGCGGATCTCATCTGCAGAAATCATCGGCCATTCTCCTATCGGGTTGCGATGCTGGAGAAAGGCGCAGCCGGCGAGATTTGTTCCGGATGGGAAATCGCGGGCACGTGGAAGCGGCGCTGGAACAAGCCTAGCCCACGCGCACAGCGGCTCAATGTTCCCGCAAAATTGCGCTGGTGGTCAGCAGCGAGGCTTCGAGAGATCAGGTCCAGTCGAGTACGATCTTGCTGGCCTTGCCGGCAGCCGCGAGTTCGAAGGCTTCAGCATAGTCATCCACCTTCATCCGGTGGGTGATGACCTTGCGGATGTCGAGGCCACTTTCAAGCATGGCGAGCATCTTGTGCCAGGTGTCGAACATTTCGCGGCCATAGATGCCCTTCAGCGTCACCATGCGGAAGACGACCTTGGAGAGGTCGAAGATGAACGGGCGGGCCGGGACGCCCAAGAGCGCGATGCGGCCGCCCATGACGAGATGGTCGATCATCTGGTCAAGCGCTGCCGGTGAGCCGCTCATCTCAAGCCCGACATCGAAGCCTTCCTTCATCTTCAGCTTCGCCATCACGTCGCGCAGGTCTTCCTTCGCCACGTTGACCGGGTGCACGTCGGCAACTTCGGCTGCGAGCGCCAGGCGCTCCGGGTTGACGTCGGTGATCACGACGTGGCGGGCGCCGACATGGCGGGCGATCGCCGCTCCCATGATGCCGATCGGGCCGGCGCCGGTGATGATCACGTCCTCACCGACAAGATCGAAGGCGAGCGCCGTATGGACTGCGTTCCCGAGCGGATCGAGGATCGCGCCGATCTCGTCATCGATGGTGTCCGGCAGCGGGATGATGTTGAAGGCCGGGATCTTGGCGAATTCCGCAAACGTGCCCTGGACGTTGACGCCTATGCCCTTGGTTTCCGGATCGAGATGATACTTGCCGGCGCGTGAGGCGCGGCTGTTCATCCCAACGAGGTGACCCTCGCCCGAGACGCGCTGGCCGACGCTGAGATTGCGGACATTGGCGCCGACGGCGACGATCTCTCCGGCATATTCATGGCCGGTAATCATCGGCACGGGGATCGTCTTCTGCGCCCACTCATCCCATTTGTAGATGTGCACGTCGGTGCCGCAGATGCCGGTCTTGTTGATCTTGACCAGCACGTCGTCGGGCCCGATCTCCGGGACCGGCGCGTCGATCATCCAGATGCCGGTTTCGGATTTCTGTTTGGAAAGCGCCTTCATGGTCAGATCATCCCGATGGTCTTGCCGGCATCGATGAATGCGGCGATGGCGGTGTCGATATCGGCCTCGGAAAGCGCCGCCGACATCTGGGTACGGATGCGGGCCTGGCCCTTCGGCACGACGGGGAAGAAGAAGCCGGCGACATAGACGCCGCGGGCATCGAGTTCGGCAGCGAGCTTTTGCGCCAGCACAGCGTCATGGGTCATGACAGGTATGATCGGCGTCTCGCCTGGCAAGAGCTCGAAGCCCGCCTCGGTTAGGCCCTGACGGAAACGCTTGGTGTGACTGGTAAGCTTGGTGCGCAGATCGTCGGCACTTTCTGCAATCTCAATCGCCTTCAACGAGCCGGCCGCGACGGCGGGGGCGAGGCTGTTGGAGAAGAGGTAAGGCCGCGCCCGCTGGCGAAGGAGGTCGATCGCGACCTTTGGCCCCGCGATGAACCCGCCCATGGCTCCACCCAGCGTCTTGCCGAAAGTGCCGGTGATGATGTCGACGCGGGTGCCGACACCGGTCAGCGTCGGCGTGCCCTTGCCCTTGGCACCCAGATGGCCGGTGGCATGGCATTCGTCGATCATCACCATAGCGCCGTATTTCTCGGCGAGCGCGCAGATCTCCGGGAGCTTGGCGACATAGCCGTCCATCGAGAAGACGCCGTCCGTGACGATCAACCGGAAGCGCGTACCGTCAGCGATCGCCTGCTTCAACTCGTCTTCCAGCGCATTCATGTCCGAATTGGCATAGCGATAGCGCTTCGCCTTGGAGAGCCGCACGCCGTCGATGATCGAGGCATGGTTCAGGCTGTCGGAAATGATCGCATCTTCCGGACCGAGCAGCGTCTCGAAGATCCCGCCATTGGCATCGAAGCAGGCGGCAAAGAGGATCGCGTCGTCCTTGTCGAGATAGCGGGCGATCGCCTGTTCGAGCTGACGGTGGATATCCTGGGCGCCGCAGATGAAGCGCACAGAGGCCATGCCGAAGCCGTGGCTGTCGATTGCGGCCTTCGCGGCCTGTTCGATCTCGGGATGGTCGGCAAGGCCGAGATAATTGTTGGCGCAGAGATTGATCATCTCGCGCGTGCCCCTGGCATCGCGCACCTGGATGCGGCCCGATTGCGGGCTGACGATTTCGCGTTCGCGCTTTAGAAGCCCATCGGCTTCGATGCCCTGGAGGATGTCGGAGATGTGGTCGAGAAAGCCGGTCTGCATGGGAAACCCCTCGATGCTGAATAATTCCAGCATATCGGAATTTTGCCCTGCGGCAATCGATATTTTGGAATTGCCTTTTCGTCTATCTGTGTAGCACGACCAGCAGGCCCTTGCCGAGTGCGGCTCCGGCATTGCGGATCGCATGCGGAACATCAGAGCGATAGCGGGCTGTTTCGCCTGCCTTGATGACCGTCTTGCTGCCGCCACTGGAGATCTCGAAACCGTCGGTAAAGGCGGTGAAATGTTCGAAGGCGCCGATCGAATGGGGCTGGCTGACGAGCGCGCCGCCCGGATCCATTTCGAGGTCGTACCACTCCGTCTGGCCGGCGAGCCGCGGCGAACTCAGGATCTTCAGCCGGCAGGAGCCGTCGGCGCTGCGGATGACGGGCGTGTGCATGACCGAGGTCACCTCGATCTCCTCGCGACCCGCCACGGAGGTGCCGTTTCCGATCAGATCGGACAACTCGATCTCCATGGCCTGGGTGAGGCTCCAGAGCACGGCGAAGGTCGGGTTGGCCTCGCCACGTTCGATCTGGCTCAGCATCGATTTCGAGACCCCGGACAGTGTGCCGAGCTGCTCAAGCGTCAGCTTGCGCGCCTTGCGCTCGCGCTTGATGGCCGGGCCGATCTCGGGAGTGTGCTGCATGGGGTCATGTCCTGCGGTTTTGTCGGCGGTGACCGATGGATCCTTTTACGCCGAGCCTGTGGCAGAGTGAAAGAGGCAAGCATCCACCGCTTGACTCCAATATCCGCGCATGAAATTCTTAAATAATGGAATCAACCGATCAATTCGAGAAACATGTCGCCGAACGGCTGAAGCGCCTGCGCCTTGAGCGCGGCCTGACGCTGGACCAATTGGCCGATCTCTCCGGCGTCAGCCGGGCGATGATCTCGCGCATCGAACGATCTGAGGCAAGCCCGACGGCGGCGCTCCTGGCGCGGCTCTGCTCGGCGCTCGGCGTTTCTCTTTCGGTCTTCTTCGCAAGCGCTGAGGCCGAGCCCTCGCCGTTGGCACGCCGCGCCGACCAGCCGGTCTGGCGCGATCCGGAAAGCGGATATGTGCGCCGTGCGGTCTCGCCACCGAGGACGGGCAGCGGCACGGATATCGTCGAGGTGGAGTTTCCGGCCGGTGCCGAAGTCCGCTTTCCCGGACGCCCCACGGGCCGCAGCCAGACCCAGCATGTCTGGGTCTTTGAAGGCGCCATCGAACTGACGGTTGGCGAGGCCGTGCATCGGTTAGAGGCGGGCGACTGCCTCTTCATGAATGTCGGCGACGTGCACGGTTATCGCAATCCGACCGACAAGCCCGCCCGCTATGCCGTGGTGATCTCCCTCGGCCCCTGACCATTTCCCATCCCGACGACAGGACCTGATCCCATGCCCGACATCCGGCCGCTCTCCAAAGATGATGCGCTCGCCGCCTTGCCCGACCTCTGCGACACGCTAGCAGACTGTGTCGAAGGCGGTGCCTCGCTCGGTTTCATGTCGCCGTTCTCGCCGAAGGACGGGGAAGCTTTCTGGCGGGGCGTGGCAGAGGCAGTCGGGCGTGGCGAGGTTCTGCTCTACGGCGCATTTGTCGAGGATAGACTTGTCGGCACGGTTCAGGTCGGCTTTGCGTTGAAGCCGAACCAGCCGCATCGCGGCGATCTGATGAAGCTGCTCGTGCATCGCGACGCTCGTGGTCTGGGATTGTCGAAGGCACTGATGGCGGCAGCGGAAAAGGGGTCAGCGGCCGCCGGCCGCTCGCTTCTGGTCCTCGACACCGCAGCGGGCGAGTTGGCCGAAGGCCTTTACGAAAAACTCGGTTGGCAGCGCTCGGGCATGATCCCGAACTATGCGCTGTTCCCCGACGGACGTTTTTGCGACACCGTGATCTTCTGGAAAACTGTTGCCTGACCGCATCGGCAGGCAAGCTAATCGGATTCAGCCCAAAAAACGTCTGGTTCCGCTCTTCTCAGCCGCATGAGCATCTGCTTAAGGTCCTGCGGTTTCATGGCTTTAGGGGAGCAGGGGAACAATATGGTTGCAAAAGCAACTCTGAAATGGATGGGCCTTGCGGTGGCTATGGCCATGGCGGCACCGGCAATGGCGGCAGACGTCACCTTCGTGATGCGCAACGACCACCCGAACGCGGTCGAGGTTGAACTCTACAGCCAGGATCGCGATTATGTTTGGCCCGGCAATGGCGAGGTCTTCTACCTCGATGACGGGGAGACCAAGCAGATCCCGCTGTCCTGCGAGGAAGGCGAGACGATCTGCTACGGCGCGTGGATCTCCGGCGACAAGCAGAGCTACTGGGGTACCGGGCCTGACAATGCCGAGAATTGCGAGAATTGCTGCTACACCTGCACCGGTGGCGAGACGGAGCAGATCAATCTGACTGAGTAACATCAGATCGGCGGGGGCCGAGGGGCGGGGGCGATTTTTTTGGTCGAATGACCAGGAAAGTCGCCCCCTTTGCACTTGTGGTCGAGGCTCGGTCGAGGCAAGTTTTCCTTCAAGACGACCAGAGGGAAAACAACACGATGCGTGTATTCTATTCCGAAAAACACAAGCTGCGGGACGCCAAGACCGAGCTGCATGGCGGCCTGCTGGTGAAGCCCTTCGAAGGCCCCTTCCGCGCAGAATGGGTGCTGGCGGGCGTCAAAGAAGCGGGCTTCACCGATGTACGCGCCCCGGCCGAATACGGGCTTGAAACCGCACTCAAGGTGCATGACGCGGGCTATCTTGAATTTCTGCGCACCTGCTGGGATCGCTGGCAGGCGCATGGTTTCGAGGGCGAGGCGATAGCGACCTCCTTCCCCTGCCGCCGCAGCCAGACGGGCCGCGTCCCGAAGAACATCGATGGTGCGGTCGGCTACTACACCAATTCGGCGGAAACCTCGATTTCCAAGGGCACCTACGAGGCGGCGATCGCCTCGATGGATGTTGCCCTGTCGGGTGCAGACTGGCTGAACGAGGGTAACCGCTTCGCCTTCTCGCTCTGCCGCCCGCCCGGCCACCATGCCGGTATCGATCTCTTCGGCGGCTACTGCTTCATCAACAACGCAGCCGTCGCCGCCCAGCGGCTGATCGATCACGGCGCGAAGAAGGTCGCGATCCTTGATGTCGACTTCCACCATGGCAATGGCACTCAAGACATCACCTATCGCCGCAGTGACATCTTCTTCGCCTCCCTGCATGGCGAGCCGGAAGACGCCTTCCCCTTCTTCCTCGGTTATGCCGACGAGACGGGCGAGGGCGACGGCGAAGGCCTGAACGCCAACTACCCGATGCCGTCTGGCACGCCCTTCGAGATCTGGTCGGCTGCGCTAGAAGACAGTCTGAAGAAGATTAAGGCCTATGGCGCGGAAGCCATCGTCGTCTCGCTCGGCGTCGACACCTTCGAAAAGGACCCGATCAGCTTCTTCAAGCTGAAAAGCCCTGACTATATCCGCATGGGGGAAATGATCGCGGCCAGCGGCGTGCCGGTGCTGACCCTCATGGAAGGCGGTTATGGCGTGCCGGAAATCGGGCTCAACGTCGCAAACGTGCTGAAGGGGCTGGAGGCCTGATCAGCCTGCCTGGCGTGCAAAAGCAAAGAGGCCCGGGATTGGTCCCCGGGCCTCTGTCATTTCGGATGATGGCTGATGCTCAGAGCGTGCCCTGGCGCTGCTGGATCATCTGGTAGGTGTCGAAGCTGTATTCGGCGATCTGTGCCCAGAGATAGGCGTCCTGCTTGAACGCCTGCTGGCTGTCGAAGAGCTTCTTGAACCACTCGTTCTTCGCCGAGAGATCCGCATAAGTCTCCTTCGCCGCCTTGTGGCAGGTGTCGAGGATATCCGACGAGAAGGCGCGCAGCTGGGCACCACCGGCGACGAGTTCGCGAAGCGCTGCCGCGTTCGAGGCGTCGTAGCGGGCAAGCATACGGGCGTTTGCCGCAGCGCAGGCGTCCGTCAGGATGCGCTTGTAGTTTTCCGGCAGGCCGTTGAACTTGTCGAGGTTGAAGAAGGCATGCACCACCGGGCCACCTTCCCACCAGGCCGGATAGTAGTAATAGGGCGCGACCTTGTAGAAGCCGAGCTTCAGGTCGTCATAGGGGCCGACGAACTCGGTGGCGTCGATCGTGCCTTTTTCCAGTGCCGGATAGACGTCGGAACCAGCGATCTGCTGCGGGGTGACGCCAACCTTCGACATGATCTCGCCGGCGAGACCGGCGATACGCATCTTCAGACCCTTCAGGTCATCGATCGTCTTGATTTCCTTGCGGTACCAACCGCCCATCTGGGCCCCGGTATTGCCCGCCGGCAACGCATAGATCTTGTGCGAGGCGAGGAACTCATTGAGCAACTCGTTACCGCCGCCGGCGGTGAGCCACGAATTGGTCATCCGGGCGTTAAGGCCGAAGGGAACGGCTGTGCCGAGCGCAAAGGCCGGATCCTTGCCGATATAATAATAGCAGCAGGTATGGCCCATCTCGACCGTATCAGCGGTGACGGCATCCGCCACCTGCAGCGGCGGAACGATCTCGCCCGCCGAGAAGACCTGGATCTCGAACTGGCCGTCAGTGGCCTTCGAGACGCTTTCGGCGATGTCGGTCGCCGCGCCAAAGATGATGTCGAGGCTCTTCGGGAAGGACGATGCGAGGCGCCAGGTGATCTTCGGATTTTCCTGGGCGATGGCGGGGGCCGCGAGCGTGGCGGCACCGAGGCCGGCGACACTGGCCTGCTTGAAGAATTGACGGCGGTTCATGATCTCTTGCCTTGGTTGATGCTCTCCTCCAGCTCCCGCGGCGGGTCTAGTCGGGCAGAGAAGGGAGTGCAAGGGCAAAAGCTCACGAAATTGTCCGGCAACCCGGCCAATATTGCGTTTTATTTCGTCTGGCCGGGGTTCCGCGCAAGGAACACTCAAGGCGTGCTCCGCATCCTGGGATCGTCGAAGGCGGGATTGTAGAACAGTGACAGGACAAGACTTTTTGCGATCCGTTCGGCGCTCGCCATGAACCAGCGATGCGCTTCTTCCGACGCGCCAATCTCGGTAAGCGTGTCCGAAAAGAGTTGAAGCCATTGCACGAAAAGGCCTTCGGCCATGCCGTCGACACCCTGATGGGCCATGACCGGTTTGCCGCCATAGGCCCCGGTCTTGAAGGCGACCGAACTCCAGAAGGCCTTCATCTTCACCATGTGCTCCGGCCAGCGCCCAGAAAGCCGGCCTTCGAAGACGGGACCGAGGTCCGGATGATTGCGGATCTGGCCGTAAAAGCTGTCGACCAGCCGGTCGATGAAAGCGGCATCCACACCCATCGCTGCCATCTCTGCCTGGGCCCGGGCAGTAATCTCGGCGCGGTGGGCCGCGCGGCCGCTAAGATCCGTGGTCATGGCGTCTCTTCGTCCTGATGTCTGTCGCAAGGCTGATGCACCTCTTGTTGCAAATGGTCCATGCGGCATCTTGATACAAGCCTGCATATCCTCTAGATTAGAATTATTCTAATTTTGGTGATAATCGACATGTTCAGTTTTTCGCGCCTCGGCGGCAAGCGCCGCTTCGACAGCCTTTCGGAGCAGGAGATCCTCGCTCTCGCCATTTCCTCCGAAGAAGACGATGCCCGCATCTATCTCGCCTATGCCGATCAGCTGCGCGCCGCCTATCCGCAATCGGCGAAGGTCTTCGAGGACATGGCTGAGGTCGAGCACACCCACCGCAATATGCTGATCGGGATGCACAGGGACCGCTTCGGCGAGCGCATTCCCTTGATCCGCCGCGAACATGTGCAGGGTTTCTATGACCGCAAGCCGGATTGGCTGCGCAAAAACCTGACACTCGACCAGATCCGCGCTGAGGCGTTGCGCATGGAAGAGGGCGCCTATCGCTTCTATCATGAAGCGGCACAGCGCACCTCGGATGCCGCGACCCGCAAGCTTCTCGGGGACCTCGCCATGGCGGAGCAGGGGCATGAGGAAATCGCCACCATGCTGGGGGAGAAGCACCTGCCGGAAGACGCGGTGGCTGCCGAAGACGAAACCAAGAAGCGACAGTTCATCCTGACTTACGTGCAGCCCGGCCTGGCCGGTCTGATGGATGGCTCCGTCTCGACACTAGCGCCAATTTTTGCTGCTGCCTTCGCGACGGGGGACACCTGGTCGACCTTCCTGATCGGTCTCTCCGCCTCTGTTGGTGCTGGTATCTCCATGGGCTTCACCGAAGCGGCCCATGACGATGGCAAGCTTTCGGGTCGCGGTTCGCCGGTCAAGCGAGGTCTCGCCTCCGGCATCATGACCACCATCGGCGGCCTTGGCCACGCGCTGCCCTATCTGATCCCGCATTTCTGGACCGCGACGATCACCGCGATCGTCATCGTCTTCTTCGAGCTCTGGGCCATCGCCTTCATCCAGAACCGCTACATGGAGACGCCCTTCTGGCGCGCTGCCATGCAGGTGGTGCTCGGCGGCTCGCTGGTGCTGGCCGCCGGGGTCCTGATCGGGCATGGGTGACGCAATCACAGGTTCGCTTGCCTGCAGCCATTCATGAAGACGCTTCCGGGTTGCGTTTTCAGGTCGCCGCGCCACTATGCATGGTCACACGCCTGCAATCATCCTTCGGTATGGCGCCTGCATGAAAGCTTCTCCCGCGACCATAGGTCTGGGCGTTACCATGACCATCGGTTATGGAACGCTCTACTATTCCTTTTCCGTTCTGGCCCCCGAGATCGCCCGCGAATTCGGCTGGGGCCAGAGTTTCGTCTTCGGTGTCTTCTCTTTTGGGCTGCTGGCGGGCGCGGTGGCGGCGCCCGTGCTCGGCCGTCTCGTCGATCGCCACGGCGCGCGCCGCATTCTCTGCCTCGGCTCCATCGCGGCGGCTCTTACCCTCGCCCTGTTTTCGGTCATGCAGAATGCCTGGCAGTTTGCGGTCATCACGCTGGTCGCAGAGTTCATTGCGCTCGCCGTCCAGTATGATGCGGGTTTTGCGGCGCTGGCCCAGAGCCATGGCCGGGAGGCTCGCGCCCATATCACGCTGGTAACGCTGATTGCCGGTTTCGCCTCGACCGTCTTCTGGCCCCTGCTGCAATGGCTGCTGACTGTCATGACCTGGCGGGATATCTATCTGGTGATGGCGGCGATGAACCTCCTGATCGCCCTGCCGATCCATCTCGCCCTACCGCGGGCGCGGATCAGCGAGCCGGATGGGGCAAAACCCGCCGACGAGCCGATCGAGATCACGCTTGATGATCGACGCAGGCGCAGAATGATCCTGATGGCGACCGCCTTTGCCGCCGGGGGCTTCGTGATCTCAGCCATCGGCTCGACCCTGCTCGTGCTGATGCGCGACCTCGGTTATGCCACCGCAATGGCGACACTGGCCGGCAGCCTGATCGGCCCGAGCCAGGTGGCTGCGCGGCTGATAGAATATGTGAGGCGAAACCTCTTTTCGCCGCCCCTGACCGCGATCGTCGCGGCATCAGCCATGGCTTTTAGTTTTGCCATTCTGGCAGGCGCTCTCATGCAGCCGGTAGCGGCCTTCGCCCTCGCCTTCGCAGTTTTCTACGGAGCGGGGCAGGGGCTGACCTCCATCGTCAGGGGCGTCTTGCCGCTGCATTACTTCGGCGCCGCCGGGTATGGGCGGACCATGGGCACGCTTGCCTCGGCGCGCATCATCGCCTCCGCACTTGCCCCGGTATCGGTGATCTGGCTGAACGAGACAGCTGGCCCGGCAGCCGCATTGGCGGCTCTGGCCGGCATCGCCTGTCTTGCGGTTCTGGCGACCCTTGCGCTGACGCGTGGATGATCCGGAAGGGCGCGCTTACTGCAGCGCGCCGACCAACACGTCCGATGTGCCGTTTTCGATGGTAACCCAGCGACCGCTGTCGGTGGAGGACTGGCGCTTCAGAAAGGCGTAACGCGTTTCAGTCCAAAGTTTCACCTCGTCATTGAGGTTGTCGAGAACGAAGTCACCGGACTGGGCGCGAACGGTCAACACCGCATGGCCCTCGCCATCCGGCTTGCGAACGACGGTGATCAAGAGATCCGCCGCCGAAAAGCCGGCTTCCATTAGCTTCTTGCGCTTCAGCAGCACGAAGTCTTCGCAGTCGCCGAGGTCGACAGGATAGGCCCAGACTTCCTCGCGACCGTAGATCTGGGCGTCAGTCATCGGGATGATGGCGTGGTTCACGCTCGCATTGATGTCGCGGATCACGCCCCAGCCGTGATCGGTGACCTTCGGCGGTGTCGAGGGCCGGTTGCGGATCTGGCATTCCTCCGGCAGCTCCTTGCAGAATTCATAGTGGCCGATCGGCTGGGACGTCAGGCCGCCCGTGATCATTGAGCGGAGCGACTGCGGAGCCGAAAAGCCTGCATGGGCAGGCGCGAGAACCGCAGCAGCGATGATGAGCGCCTTGATGGCGCGCGAGCCGTTCGTCATGAACACGTCCCCTGTATCCTTAACAAAAGGTTAAGATCGCATGAGGACGCAAGTCAACGGCGCGGGGCTCTGCGACCCACGCAATTCATTCCGTATGGTTAAAATGCGACAGTTCTAACGGGGGAATCGCAGATAGGTTCCCCTGAAATGATGAGATATCGGAAACTCAAGATATTCAGATCATTGAGAGGATGGCGTTTTTCATCTTCTCAATGTCCTGCGGGCGCGAAAGGCGGTGGTCGCCGTCGCGAATCAGTGTGAGCACAACATCATCAAGCGGCAGGAATTCCATGAGCTTTAGGGCGTGCTGATATGGCACATCCGGGTCCTTCATGCCCTGCAGGATATGCACCGGGCAGCCGGTCTCGATCAGGCCGGTCAGCACCCGGTTCCTACTCCCGTCCTCCATCAACTCGCGGGTGAAGATGTTCGGCTCGGGGCTGTATTCGGAGGGCTCCTCGAAATAGCCGCGCTCCGCCAGCGAAAGCCTTTCGGCGTCGCTCAGGTTCGGCTCGATGAGTTCCGAGGTGAAATCCGGGGCAGGGGCAATCAGCACGAGGCCGTCTACAGTGAAGGGCAGATTGAGGCGGTGCGCCTCCTGGATGACACGCAGCGCGATCCAGCCGCCCATCGACGAGCCGATCAACACCGCTCTGGAGACGCCGGACGCAGTGAGAACCGCCAGAGCCTCCTCGGTCCAGCGCGAGATGGTGCCCTTTCGGAAATCCCCGCCAGACACGCCATGGCCGGAATAGTCGAAACGGATGGCGCAGATGGCCTGTTCTGCTGCCAGAGCATCCATCTCAATGGCCTTGGTGCCCGCCATATCGGACCGGTAGCCTCCGAGCCAGACGAGGGCAGGCCGGTCCTGATCCGTGCCGAGACGGGTGATGACAGCGATCTCGCGGGCGGCCTCTGCGGCCCCAACGCTGATCGTTGTCTGTCTGAGGATGTTGGCCTTGTCGGTCATCGCGTGCTCCTTTTGTCGAAGGTTGTAAAACAGATTCGCGAAGTGACCGACAACAGGTGATTTTCTTTCGCAAGCATGCTATTGACACTGCCGTTGCAGATATCACATAGCCCTCTGACGCGGATGCGCGCGGGGAAACGCTGCGACATTCCGAAATTGTTTGAGGAGAATACGACCATTCGCAGACCGTTCAAGACCGATGCCCCCGTGAAGGATGGGCCGCGCTCCAACCGTGAAATCCGCATTCCGAAAGTCCAGCTGATCAATGAAGAGGGCGTGAACCTCGGTGTCGTGGCGACGGATCAGGCGCTGCGCATGGCGGAAGAGGCCGGACTGGATCTGGTCGAGATTTCGCCGAATGCCGAGCCGCCGGTCTGCAAGATCCTCGACCTGGGCAAGCTGAAATACGCCAACCAGAAGAAGGCGGCTGAGGCGCGCAAGAAGCAGAAGATCGTCGAGGTCAAGGAAATCAAGATGCGCCCCAACATCGACACCCATGACTATGAGGTGAAGATGAAGGCGATGAACCGCTTCTTCGAAGAGGGTGACAAGGTCAAGGTGACCCTGAAGTTCCGTGGCCGCGAGATGGCTCACCAGGAACTCGGCATGAAGCTGCTGCTTCAGGTCAAGGAAGACACGCTTGGCATCGCCAAGGTTGAAGCCGAGCCGAAGCTCGAAGGCCGTCAGATGATGATGGTGCTCGCTCCGAAGTGAGCAGAGACGACGCTACGTTCAAAAGGCCGCCTCCGGGCGGCTTTTTCCGTTTCGGGTGTGCCGACCCACTTGGTTTGCCAGTCCCTGTTTCGCAACTGACAGTTCGCTGACAGCCGCAAGGACCGGTCTGTCAGCGGCGCTGCTGCATGATCCTCCCATCGACAACGCAGAAACACTCATCGGGAGGACATCTGATGGCCCAGCTCCTTCGCCGCACGCTGCTGGTATCCAGCGCCGCGCTTATCGCAATCGTGTTTATGCCGACGCTGGGCGCCGTATTTCCCGGCACCTTGGGCGGCATGATGGCCGCCGAAGCCCAGGCGCGCGGTGGGGACGACGATGACGACGACGAAAGCGACGACAGCGGCAGCGACAGTGACAGCGATCGCGACGACAGTGACGACGACAGCTCGGGCCGCGATCGCAGCGGTGACGACGATGACGATGAAGATGACGATGACCGGCATGGTCGTGGTGGCGATGATGATGACGATAGCCGTCGTGGTCGCGGTGGAGACCGTGACGAGATCCGCCTGATCGTCAATGCTGCCCAGTTGCAGGGCCTTTTGAGCGGCTCCATGATCGCCGTCGACCAAGATGGAAAGCGTCTGGCCTTTGAGGTGGAGGAGGAGCATGGCCAGATTGAGATCAAGCTTCGGGCGCCAAGAGGCACCTTGACCGGTGTAACCGTTATCCCTGCGCCCTGATCGAACCGAAACGGTGAAGCCCGAGCCGCCGCGGGTGTCTTCAAACCGTTTCGCCCCGCCCGGTCCCCTCCGGGCGGGGATGGCATTTCTTCGGTTGGCTGCGGCTGCTGCCCACGCTAGTCTGCGATGAACACAGATTGAGCCATGATGGATCGTCGTCTTTTCTTGATAACATTTTTGGGCCTTCTGGCCGCCGGCGCTTCGCCGGCGGGCAGCAGTTTTGCCAAGGATGGTCGCGACGACGACGATGATGATGACGGCGACGACGATAATGACGACCATGATGACGATGAAGACGACGACGAAGAGGACGACCGCAGTTCCAGCAATTCCGGCAGGGGCGGTGACCACCAGAAAGCCCGCGAGGCCGTGGGTCTGGGACGCATTCTGCCGCTGCGTGACATTCTGAAGCGTGTCGACGAACTCGGCGGCGGCAGGGTGATATCGGTTGATCTCAACCTGAAGACCCGCTCCCCATATTATACGCTGAAGGTTCAAAGCGGGTCCCGCGTCAGGACATTGAAGCTTGACGCAGTGACTGGCCGCAAGCTCACTCTTTTCGGATGGTGATCCATGCGCATACTGCTTGCTGAGGACGATCAGACCATCGCCGATCACACCCGTGCCAAGCTTCAGCTGGAAGGGTTCGTAGTTGATCACTGGACAACCGGCCCCGATGTCTGGGCGGAGGGGGAGACCGGTGACTATGGAGCGATCATCCTGGATCTGGGCCTGCCGGGTATGGATGGTTTGTCGATCCTGAAGCGGTGGCGTGCAGCCGGTCTGGAGACGCCGGTTCTGGTTCTCACCGCGCGTGGCTCCTGGATGGAGCGGGTTGACGGCTTCGACGCCGGTGCAGACGACTACTTGCCGAAGCCCTTCCGCAGTGAAGAACTGATAGCCCGGTTGAAGGCCTTGCTTCGACGCGCCGGCGGCAGGGCAAAGACCACAGTCGCGGCAGGTGGCTTCGTACTCGATGACGCGGCGCGACGGGTCACCTATGAGGGCCGGTTGATCGACCTCACCCCGCTTGAGTTCCGCCTTCTCGCCATGCTGATCGCCGAGCCGGACCGCGTCTTCGACCCCATCGAGATCGCCAGGCAAGTGCAGGGCCGAGACGACGATGCCGGCAAGAATGCCGTTGAGGCCATGGTGGGCCGCATTCGCCGCAAGACCCATCCGACGGCGATCGCGACCCGGCGCGGCTTCGGCTACACCTTGGCCGGCGAGGGGGCATGAGCCAGTCCCTGCGTCTGCGCCTTCTGGTCGGAGCCGTCCTGGCGATTGCCTTGATCCTTCTGCTGGTCGCATCCGGCCTTAGCCGCATCTTTTCGAATTATGTTGCCGATCGGTACAGGGCCGACATGTCGGCAATCATCGACCAGCTTGCGGCGAGCGTGGAGTATCAGGGCGGAAAGGCGCTGATGACGGACGAACCCGGTGATCCCCGGTTCAATTTGCCGGGCAGCGGGTTGTATTGGCAGGTGGTTGCTGAAGAGGGGCTGATGTTTCGCTCGCGCTCGCTCTGGGACGTCGAGCTTCCGCCCGACGGCCTTCTCGAAGGAGCCTATGGCTTTCGGCAAGGGGAGGGTCCCGACGGCGAGCCGCTGCTTGTCCAGATGCGGCAGATCGATCTGGAGACTCCCGAGGGCAGCCGACCCCTCACATTGCTCGCGGCTTTCGATCGCAAGGTCATCGATGAGGCGATCTCGGAATACCGCGGCGCTATGACGATTATGCTTGTCCTGACTGCGGCTGTGCTTCTGGCTGCGGCCTTCATGCAGATCGGTATTGGCCTTGCCCCGCTGTCCAGGCTGCAGGCCGGGCTGGTGGGCGTGCGCTCTGGCCGTACCGAGCAATTGCCCGATGCAGGACCAACCGAGCTTCGGCCGCTTGTGACCGAGTTGAATGGTCTGCTCAAGGAGAGGGAAACTGCTGTCGCGCGTGCCCGTGCCCGGGCGAGTGATCTGGCTCATGGTCTGAAGACGCCGCTTACTGTCTTGCTGCACCTCGCCGACAACCTGCCGCAGCGCGAGCAAACCCTGATCCGCCAGCAGGTCGATCTGATCAGGCAGCGGGCCGACCGGCAGCTGCAATCTGCGCGACTCGGTGTTGAACAGATGGCGCAAACGGGTCTCGCCTCGCTGACCGGCAAGCTCATATCCGTGCTCGCGCCCGTAACGGCGGCACGGGGTGTCGCATGGTCTGTCGATCTGGACGAGCAGTTGACCATCGACATGGACCCGGCCGACCTTGCCGAGGCGCTTGGCAATGTGCTCGACAATGCCACCCGCTTTGCGAGTTCAGAGATCCGGGTAACGGCCGCGCTGAAGGGCGACGGAATCACACTCAAGGTAGAGGATGATGGGCCAGGGGTTGCCGATGCCGCCTTGCCGGACATCGCAGCACGGGGTGTTCATCTCGGCGAGGACGGAAGCACAGGGCTCGGACTGGCGATCACGGCCGATATTCTCAAGGCCTATGGCGGATCGATCTCGTTTTCGAACGCAAGATCGGGTGGGTTGAAGGTTGAGCTTCACCTGCCGATCAGGCCGTGAAGGGCTGCAGCGAAGATTCCCTTGGTTCACCGGTTGCGCTTTTTCGGGTCTGCGGTTATAAGCCCCCGTCCGAACGGTCCGGCAGGGCATGCCGTGGCCGTTCTTTATGCTTGAAAACGGGCAGTCGTCAGCCTGTTTCGATACAAGAACAATGGAGTAGCAAAATGCCCAAGATGAAGACGAAATCCTCCGCGAAAAAGCGGTTCAAGATCACGGCTTCCGGCAAGGTCCTCGCGGCTGCTGCTGGCAAGCGTCACGGCATGATCAAGCGTTCCAACAAGTTCATTCGCGATGCCCGCGGCACGATGGTTCTGGCTGAACCTGACGGCAAGAAGGTCATCAAGAACTACCTGCCGAACGGTCTCTGAGACCCGCTCGCTGTTGGACAATTAAGGAGATCATGACATGGCACGCGTAAAACGTGGCGTAACTTCCCGCGCCAAGCACAACAAGGTATTCAAGCAGGCCAAGGGCTTCTACGGCCGCCGCAAGAACACGATCCGCGCAGCAAAGGCTGCCGTTGATCGTTCCAAGCAGTTTGCTTACCGCGACCGCAAGAACAACAAGCGCAACTTCCGCGCTCTGTGGATCCAGCGTATCAACGCTGCTGTCCGCGAATTCGGCCTGACCTACGGCCGCTTCATCGACGGCCTCAACAAGGCTGGCATCGAAGTCGACCGCAAGGTCCTCTCCGACCTCGCTATCCATGAGCCGGCTGCTTTCGCAAAGCTCGTAGACGCTTCGAAGAAGGCGCTCGCCTACCTTAAGGACGCCGGCACGGCCAACGAGTTTGAAAGCGCGGTCAAGTAAGCCAGCGCTCCCAAGCTTTTTGATGATGGATTGGGAAACCCGCGCTGGACAGCCAGCGCGGGTTTTTCGTTTGCCGCAGGGGCGGTGAGGATTGGATATGGCCTATCTGCTTGACGGGGCCGGCGCACCTGATGGCGCGATCGAACTCGCAGATGATGAAATCGCTGAAGTGTTGCGGGCACTGGTCGAAAGCGACGAGCGTGTGCAGCGTCTTGAGCTGCCGCATCGCTGCCTCTGGATCAAGCGCCAGGGCGTGAAGCTGTTGCCGCGCTTTGTTTCATTCCAGGGGCTCGCCGCGACACTCCTGCGCGTGCCCCATCTCAGGCCTTCGCCGCAGCTTTCACCCGAAAAGATGCAGGCGCGTGAGATCGCGCGCATGCGCGCCTTCGCAGATGCGGGTTTTGCCGTGCCGGCAATCGCCTACCAGTCGAAAACGGCGATGGTGATGGAGGATGTTGGTCAGACGCTCGCATCGCGGCTGCGGGGTATGCGCAAGAGCGATATCCCAGGCCACGAGGCGCTTCTGGTGCAGGCTGCTGATGCGCTCGGCCGTGTGCACGCGGCCGGCCTCAGCCATGGCCGTCCGCATGTGCGCGACTTCTTCCTGCGCGATGGCGAAGTGGGATTCATGGATTTCGAGGAGGATCCTGCCTCGGTCATGCCGCTCGAAATGGCCCAGGCACGCGACATCTTCCTGTATTTTCTCGTGGTCACCACAGCGTCGATCCGCCCGGATGAAACCTGTCCGGCGGCGCTCGACGCCTGGTCGCGCCACGCCTCGGATGCGGCACGATACGAATTGCGCGCACTGACGACCCTCGCCAGCCGAATTTTGCCGCTGATACGGTTGATCGGTCGCGTGCACATGGGTAGTGATCTGCGACGCTTCATCATGGCAACGGAATTTCTGATGCAGGCCCCGCTCGACAGGGTGGAGAGCCGGAACATCGCCAAGGCAGGAAAAGATGGTTGAACTAGACGCATTGAAGGCACAGCTTCTGGCGGAGATCGCCGCAGCCGGCGACGAGCAGGCGATCGAGGCGGTGCGCGTGGCGGCCCTCGGCAAGAAGGGGTCCGTCTCCGAGCTTCTGAAGACGCTCGGCACGATGACGCCGGAAGAGCGCCAGACGCGCGGTGCCGCGATCAACGCGCTGAAGAACGAGATCACCGAAGAGATCTCAACTCGCAAGACGGCGCTGAAGGATGCGGCGATCAATGCCCGTCTGAAGGCCGAGACGCTGGATGTGTCGCTGCCCGTACGCTCCTCGCCGGCCGAGCGCGGCCGCATCCACCCGATCAGCCAGATCGTCGACGAGATCACCGCGATCTTCGCCGACATGGGCTTCTCGATTGCCGAAGGTCCGGACATCGAGACCGACTATTATAACTTCACGGCCCTGAACTTCCCCGAGGGTCATCCGGCCCGCGAGATGCATGACACCTTCTTCCTCCAGCCCGATGAGAATGGTGAGCGTAAGGTGCTGCGCACGCACACCTCGCCGGTGCAGGTGCGTACCATGGAGGCCCAAAAGCCGCCGATCCGTATCGTCATTCCCGGCAAGACCTATCGCCAGGACAGTGACGCGACGCATTCGCCGATGTTCCATCAGGTGGAAGGCCTCGTCATCGACAAGACGGCGAATGTCGGCCACATGCGCTGGATCCTGGAAGAATTCTGCAAGGCCTTCTTCGAGGTCGACAGCGTCACCATGCGCTTCCGCCCGTCCTTCTTCCCGTTCACCGAGCCGAGCTTCGAGGTCGACATCCAGTGCGACCGCTCCTCGGGCCCGATCGTCAAGTTCGGCGAAGGCAAGGATTGGATGGAAATCCTCGGCTGCGGCATGGTTCACCCCAACGTGCTGCGTGCCGGCGGCCTCGATCCGGACGAGTACCAGGGCTTCGCCTGGGGCATGGGCCTCGACCGCATCGCCATGCTGAAATATGGCATGCCGGACCTGCGCGACTTCTTCAATGCCGATGTCCGCTGGATGAGCCATTACGGTTTCCGCCCGCTCGACGTGCCGACATTGTTTGGCGGGTTGAGCAGCTGACTGGCAAGTGACCGCCCCGGCAGCCCCGGGGCGGTGTAACGGAGTGGCGGCGGTGTCGCCGGTCCGGGTGAATGAAGGCAAATGTGACGTGATTGAACATCTCGACAACATGCGGCCAGTCGATCTGCTTTGCGATGACGACCTGCTGCATGTGGAACTGACGGACGGTCGTATCGTCAGTGTCCCGGTCTGGTGGTACCCGCCCCTTCAGGAGGCGCTGCCGGTGGAGCGGAACAACGTGGAATTCATGCCGTCGAGCATTCACTGGCCCGACATCGATCTCGATGTGACGGTGGTCAGCATGCTCCTCGGAAGGCAGGCGTCAGGCGCGCGACCGCTGGACGGCTCGGGCAAGATGCAGATGGGAACGAGACAATAGGATTAGGCCCTTCAGTTGAAGGATATTGTGGAAGGGGTGAGGTAATGCCGACGGTCCTTCGCAAGTATGGGTTCCGCTTCCATTTCTACTCCGCCGACCGGTATGAGCCACCTCATATTCATGTCGATGGCAATGGCGGCGAAGCGAAGGTCTGGCTGGCGGACCTCAAGGTCGCCGAAGCCGGGGGCTTTAGCCAGAGGGACCTTGCACGTATATTGGAAGTGGTGGAGGAACACAGGCAGCAGATGCTGGAGGCATGGAATGACTATTTCGCATGATTCCTATCCCGAGGCGGAGCGCCCGACTGAAGCCTGGTGCGATCCGCATACGCTGCATGTTCGGCTCGCGGACGGGAGGCAAGTGTCGACACCCCTGTGGTGGTATCCACGCCTCCTGAACGCAACGCCGGCACAGCGGAATAACGTGCATCTCATGCTCGCAGGTGTGCATTGGCCTGATGTCGATGAAGATTTGTCGATCCGGGGCATGCTGGCGGGCTGGAAGGCTCCCGGGGCCAAGGCGCCCGACAAGGCGGCCTGATTGACGCGTAGACCGATCGAAGACATCGCGACAGAATTTGGAGTTTGCGCGGCTGGCGCATTGAGGAAGACGAGAAAGTCCAATGAAATTCACACTCTCCTGGCTGAAGGATCACCTGGAAACCGAGGCCTCGCTCGAGGAAATCTGCGAGCGCCTGACGGCCATCGGCCTCGAGGTCGAGGATGTCGACGACAAGGCGGCCTACAAGCCCTTCGTCATCGCCAAGATCCTGACGGCCGAGAAGCATCCGGAAGCCGACCGCCTGAAGGTTCTCACCGTCGACGCCGGTGACGGCAAGCCGGTGCAGATTGTCTGCGGCGCCCCGAATGCCCGCGCCGGCATGATCGGCGCGCTGGCCCGTCCGGGCACCTATGTGCCGGGCATCGATGTGACGCTTTCCGTCGGCAAGATCCGTGGCGTCGAAAGCCATGGCATGATGTGCTCGGAAAAGGAACTCAACATCTCCGACGACCACAACGGCATCATCGACCTGCCCGAGGATGCACCTGTTGGCACCTCCTTTGCCTCTTATGCCGGCCTCGACGATCCGGTCATCGAAATCAACCTGACGCCGAACCGTCCGGACTGCACCAGCGTCTACGGTATCGCGCGGGATCTGGCGGCCTCCGGCCTTGGCACGCTGAAGGCGCCCAAGGCCCCCGCCTTCAAGGTCGAGGGAGAGACGCCGCATCAGGTCAAGCTCGAGCTCGAAGACCATCTCTGCCCGGGCTTCGCCTATCGCCTGGTACGCGGTGTAAAGAACGGGCCGAGCCCGAAATGGATGCAGCAGCGTCTGCTCTCGATCGGCCTACGCCCGATCTCGGCGCTGGTCGATGTCACCAACTACATGACCTTCGACCAGGGTCGTCCGATGCATGTCTTCGACGCCGACAAGGTCAAGGGCGCACTCGTGGTTCGCCGTGCGAAGGACGGCGAGGAAATCCTCGCGCTCGACACCCGCACCTACAAGCTGAACCCGAACAACGTCATCATTGCTGATGACAATGGCCCGGAATCGATCGGCGGCATCATGGGCGGCGAGCATTCGGGCTGTGACGAAAACACCGTCAACGTGCTGATCGAATCTGCGCTCTGGGATCCGATCAACATCGCCAAGACCGGCCGCGCCCATGGCATCATCACCGATGCGCGCTACCGCTTCGAGCGCAGCGTCGATCCGGAATACATGATCCCGGGCCTGGAGCGTACGACCGAGCTGGTGCTTGAGATGTGCGGCGGTGTCGCGGCCGAAAAGAAGGTCGAAGGCTACAAGGGCCATGAGAAGAAGGTCGTCGATTTCCCTTATTCGGAAGTCAAGCGGCTGACGGGTTTGACCGTCTCCAACGAGGAGTCGCGCCAGATCCTGACAGCACTTGGCTTCGAGATCCTGTCGGGTGACGAGACCTCGGCCAAGGTCTCCGTCCCCTCCTGGCGTCCTGATGTCGACGGCAAGGCCGATCTTGTCGAGGAAGTCATGCGCATCCATGGCGTCGACAAGATCAAGCCGGAACCGCTGCCACCGACCGGTTCGGTCAACGGCAAGATCCTCACCACGCTGCAGATCCGCACGCGGTCTGCCCGCCGGGCGCTTGCCTCGCGCGGCATGCTGGAAGCCGTCACCTGGTCGTTCATTTCGGCCGAGCATGCCAAGCTCTTCGGCGGTGGCAGCGATAAACTGAAGCTCGTCAACCCGATTGCATCAGACATGTCCGACATGCGTCCGTCGCTGCTGCCGGGCCTCTTGACCGCTGCCCAGCGCAATGCAGACCGTGGCTTTGGCGATGTGGCCATCTTCGAAGTTTCCGGCACCTATGAAGGCGACACGCCCGACACGCAGCGTCGCGTCGCCGGTGGCGTGCGCCGTGGCACGGCATCGATCGCCGGCGCCGGCCGCATGTGGTCGAACCAGGCGAAGGGTGGCGGCAAACCGGTCGACGTCTTCGACGCCAAGGCCGATGCGCTCGCCGTGCTCGAAGCCTGCGGCATTCCGATGAGCAATGTGCAGATCGAGCAGGGTGGCCCCGAATGGTATCACCCGGGTCGTTCCGGTACGATCAAAGCCGGTCCAAAGGTCGTGCTCGGCACTTTCGGCGAATTCCACCCGAAGACGCTGGAGGCGCTCGACGTTTCCGGTGCACTCTGCGGCTTCGAGATCTATATCGACGCCCTGCCGGAGCCGAAGAAGAAGGCGACCCGCACCAAGCCGGCGCTGGAACTCTCGGCCTTCCAGATGGTGAAGCGCGACTTCGCCTTCGTCGTCGAAAAGGCAGTCGAAGCCGGCGCGATCATCAAGGCGGCAACGAGCGCCGATCGCAAGCTGATCACAGGCGTCAATGTCTTCGACATCTTCGAGGGTGCATCCGTCGGCGAAGGCAAAAAGTCGGTGGCGATCGAGGTTCTGATCCAGCCGACAGACAAGACCCTGACCGACGAGGATTTCGATGCGCTGACGAAGAAGATCGTCGGCAATGTCGAAAAGTCCACAGGCGGCACGCTGCGCGCCTGATCCGGTAATACCGGGCGGATCTGGTCCGCTTGGCAGGTAACAAAGAAAAAGCCCTTTCCCTGCATCTCAGGGAAAGGGCTTTTCAATTTGAACCTGAAGGTCATAGACCGTCGGTAAGCTAAGGATTCGTCATCGGGCCTCACAGGCTGACGCGACGGCCTTCCTTGTCGGCGGCCTTGCGGTCGTCGCCGTGTTTGGCAAGGATCGCCTTGGCGTCTTCAACCGAGATCCGATGCTTCTTGGCGAAGGGAATGGGCTCATAACCCTTGGGCGCCTTGGGGGCTGTGTTGTCGTCTGCCATGCTGGTCTCCAATTCTTAAAAATGCGCCGGCACGATACCGGAGCCTGTGATGTCGCGGAGTTCTGGGAAGAAGAGCGCGCCACTGGCGAGCGGATGCGACGCGTGCGAAGGGCGTCGCCTATGGTCCCTATGTAGGTATTGGGGGACGAAAGCTCAATACTTCTTCTTGCGCAGCGTCTTGTTGCCCTTCGGTCCAGAATAGACCGGGGTCCGTTCTCGGTTTTCCGCCTGCAGCTGTCGCCAGCGGTCGAGACGCGCCGGATCAAGCGTACCCGCCTTGATCGCCGACTGCACGGCGCAGCCCTTTTCATGCGAGTGGCTGCAGTCGCGAAACTTGCAATGCGGGGCAAGGTCGGTAATTTCAGCAAACAGCCTGTCGATGCCATCGGTGATGTCGCTGACATAGAGCGTGCGGATGCCGGGGGTATCGATCACCCAGCCGCCGCTTACGATCGCATGTAGCGAACGGGCCGTGGTCGTGTGCCGTCCCTTGGCATCATGCTCGCGGATCGCGCCGGTCTTCTGCGCCGTATCTGCGCCGTGACCGGCAAGCGTGTTCACGAGCGTCGACTTGCCGACGCCGGAGGAGCCGACAAGAGCGACGGTTTGGCCGGGGCCGCACCAGGGCATCAGGGGGGTGATGGCTTCAGGCGAGCGCGCATTGACGATGACGACCGGCAGATCGCGCTGCAAGCCCTTGGCCTCATCGGCAAAGGGAGATGCGTCATCCACGGTGTCGGCCTTGGTGAGAACGATGACAGGCCGCGTGCCCGCCTCGTTTGCCATCACCAGATAACGTTCCAGCCGGGCGGCGTTGAAATCGGCATTGCACGAAGTGACGATGAAAAGCGTATCGACATTGGCGGCGGCAAGCTGCTGACCGAAGGCACCTTCCGTGCGGCGTTGCAGCACGGTCTGGCGATCCAGACGCCGCACGAGGAGGTCTGTGTAGCGATCGGCTAGCACCCAGTCGCCCACGGCAAAATCGGCGGTATTGCTGTTGGGCGGCAGTTCAATTGCGACCGACCCGCTGGCATCGATTGTCTCCAGCCGGTCGCGATGCACCGAGGAGATGCGGCGCACCAGAAGTCCGGCTTCATCGGCGGTGACCTGCTCCAAGAAGAACGCGCTAAAGCCGAGCCGCTCGAGGGCGGCGATATCGTTGAGGCCGGTCAAGGGCGAAACCCTGGGGCAGGACGTGGAGCCATGGGCACTTTCAGCGTTCGGATCAGAGATTGACGCTTCTCATAGCGCAGAAAGTCGTCGCTGACGCGGGAAATCGACCGCGCCATCCGTCGCAGGTGCCGGATATGCGATCAGGCCCTCAGTTCCTCCGGCTCGCCGGCAGTGACGGACTGCCGGCGCGGCAGCCGGGCAAACATGACCGCATTGCCGGCAAGCGTCAGCGCAAGACCCACCATTGCGAGCGGCGTGAAGTGATAATCCTCATAGAGGCTCGACAGCGTCAGCGCGACGACCGGGAAGAGCACCGTGGCATAGGCGGCCTTCTGCGAGCCGATGCGCGAGACCAGCATCAGATAGGTGGTGAAGCCGACGACAGAGCCGATGACGGAGAGATAAACGAGGGCGGCGAGATAGGTCTGGTTCGGCGGCAGCACGATCGGCGTTCCGGTGACGCCGATCAGGGCAAGAAGCGCGATCGAGCCATAGCTCATTCCCCAGGCATTGGCGGTCACAGGCGCGATGCCTTCGGCGCTGTTGCGGCGGGACGCCATGTTGCCAAAGGAAAAGAACAGCGTGCCGAGCGCCGAAAGACCGATGCCCTTCCAGCTGTCCGGATTGACGGCGATGAAAATCTCAGGCCCGAAGAGCAGGGCAAGCCCGGTGGCGCCGAGACCTGCTGCGACCAGCGTGCGTGGCTTGATCTTGTCTCCGAAGAAGATCCGGGCGTTGACGGCGTTGTAGACTGTGGCGAGCGAGAAGACGACGGAGATGAGCCCTGAGGGGACATAGCTTGCTGCGTGATAGAAGCAGAGAAAGTTGCAGCAGAACAGCGACAGCGCCTGGACAAGGATGAAGCGCTGCTGCTTCAGCGTCGGCACCTTCAGGCGACCTGTGAGGGCCAGCACGCCGACAAGCACGAGGGCGGCGAGCGCGAAGCGATAGAAGACCGAGACCAGTACGGGCACCGGCCCGATCTGCAGGGCGATGGCGATCCAGGTCGTGCCCCAGATCAGCACGGTCGACGAGAAGAGAAGAAGATTGGTCATGGATTGCGCCTCGCTTTCGGGAGGCAGGTAACGCCGCACGCCTCGTCTGTTCTTGCAGGATCTTGCGGTGAACTTCGGCCTGTCGGTCAAAGGCGACCGATTGATGGTGGCACAGCACGACAACCGCGCTAGAATGCGAGGCGATCTCTTGAAGGTATTCCATGCTGCACACCGCCACCGTTTTCGGCTCCCTGTCCGCCTCGTCCCGTGCCGAGCGTGGGGAAACGCTCGACCTCGGCGAGGGCAGGGGAGCTGCGATCTGGCGCAACAGCCATGACCGCATGCGCTACGAGCGGACCGACGGCCACACCTTCAGCTGTTATCTGCGTGGCGGCGACGGCACCCGGCGGATCGATGCCGGCAGCATCGCCGGCTGGCCGGGTGCGCTTTGCATCATGCCGCAGGGCGCCTCGTCCGAGTGGGAAATCACCGACAACTTCGAATTCGTGCATCTCTACGTCGCCGACGACGAGCTGCGCCGTCTCTTTTCCGAGACCTTCGATCGGGATGCGCGGCTGATGCTCTTGCCCGAAGCGACCTTTGCCGAAGCGCCAAGATTGGCGGAGGCGCTGGTGCATCTGGCCACGGCCACGCAGGGCGGGGACCGGCTGCTTGCCGAACAGGCGATTGTCTTGGCCGTCGAGCAGCTGTTTGCCGACCCGCGATATGGCGGTGAGCGGCGCCCGGTCCTGCGTGGCGGTCTGGCGCCCGTCCTGCGGCGGCGTCTCGTCGAGCATATCGAGGCGAGCCTCGATCAGACGATCACGCTGAAGGATCTGGCGAGGCTGGCGGATTTGAGCGAATTCCATCTGCAGCGGATGTTTCGCTTGAGCTGCGGCGTCTCCCCGCATGACTTTATCCTCAACCGCCGCATCGACCGCGCAAGGCGCATGCTCAATGGCGCCGAGCCGATCGCCCAGATCGCTTCGGCCTGCGGTTTCAGCAGCCAGAGCCATCTGACGCGGATGTTCAAGGCGGTGACCGGCACAACGCCATCAGCCTATCGCCGCGCCGTCAGCGGCTGAGTATCCCATCGTCTTCAGCGCCCGCTCCAGCACCCGAAACGGGCGTGCATCGCCCATATGCGCCACGTTGAAGCGCATGAAACCGTCGGCAGAGAGCGAGGGGCTGAAGACATTGCCGGGCGCCAGCACCACGCCCTGGGGCAGTGCGGCCTGGGCGAGCGCAGTGGAACTGATCCCCTTGGGCATACGGCACCAGAGATAGGGGCCACCTCGGGGCATGAGCACGGGGTGGATGCCGAGCTCCCCGAGCCGGGTGGCGACCGCACGCCGCTCCGTATCCAGACGGCGATGCAACTGGTCGAGATGCTTGCGATAGCCGCCGCTTGCGAGCACGCCATGGATCGCCTCGGTCGCCACCTGGCTTGGGCCGCCGAACTGGATCGCGACCTGCAGGTCGGTCAAGAGCCGGATGCGCTCGGGATCGGCCGCGATGAAGCCGGTGCGCAGCGAGGCGGAAATGGTCTTGGAGAAGCTGCCGATGCGGATGACCCGGGAGAGCCCATCGAGCGTGGCAAGCGTGATCGCCGGTTCCGGCTCGAAATCTGAGAAGATATCGTCCTCGACGACCAGCATATCCGCACGGGCGATGATGCCAAGCAGCTGGAAGGCGATCTGCGGCGAGAGTGTCGCGCCGGTCGGATTGTGCAGGCCGGAATTGGTGAGATAAAGCCGCGGCGCCTCGCGCGTCACAGCGGCCTCGAAAGCGGCGATGTCTGGGCCGTTTTCCGTATAGGGCACCGGGATCGCGACTGCCTGATGGGCGCGCAGCAAAGTCTGGAAATTGAAGTAACAGGGATCGTCGACGATGACGCGGTCGCCGGGGCGCAAAAGCAGCCGGCAGACGAGATCGAGTGCCTGGGTGGCGGAACCGGCAAGCAGCACCTGATCTTCGGACAGCGTGATCGACTGCTGACGCAGCCGCGTCTCGACGAAACGCCTAAGCGCCGCACTGCCGCGCGAAGGACCGTAATCGGTGGTCAGACTGGTCGCCTGGCGCAGCACATTGCGCATGCCGGCATGCAGGAGGGCGGTCGGCATCCAGTCCGGCGGCAGCCAGCCGCAGCCGGGCTTGGATGTGCCGGGATCGGCGTCGAGCGCCTGGCGTGCGACCCAGAAGGGATCGACTTCCGGCGCCCGGGGTGGCTGCAGCCGGACGAGGGGTGCGGGCGTGCGTCCGGCCTCGGTGACGAAGAAGCCGGAACCGGGGCGCGGGCGGATCAGCCCTTCGGCAGACAGCCGGTCATAAGCCTCGACGACAGTGGAGGGCGACACCGAAAGCTCGACGGCGAGCCGGCGGATCGAGGGAAGCCGGTCGTTGGGCACGAGCTGGCCCGCGCCGATGCGGCCGCGAATGTCGGCCATGACCTGCGCAGTCCGCGAGGCAGGTAGCTCCGGTGGCTGCACGCGTTCGTTCATCTGTATGGCCTTTGTCATCAGTACAGTTCGGCCAGATTGTATCGCTCCGTCTCTGGATGCGCCAGCCCCTTCGCGCGATAGGGGAGGGCAGAAAAGAAGGAGATAAGAATGACGACGTCTTGGAAAGCCTGGGCCAGTGGCTTCATCGGCGTGCTGATCTTCAGTGGGTCACTGCCGGCAACGCGCGTGGGCTTGTCCGATTTCGCCCCGATGTTCCTGACCTCGGCGCGCGCCGTGATTGCGGCCGGGTTGGGAGCAGCGCTGTTGATTGTCCTGCGGGAGAAGCGCCCTCTGCGCAGCGATCTGGCACCACTGGCCATCGTAGCCCTCGGCGTCGTCGTGGGTTTCCCCTTGCTGACGGCGCTGGCACTGCAGAGCATCACGTCGGGCCAGTCGATCGTCTTCATCGGCCTGTTGCCGCTCTGCACGGCGCTGTTCGGCGTGTTGCGGGCCGGCGAGCGCCCTTCGGCAGCCTTCTGGATGTTCTCCGTGACGGGGGCGGCATTGGTCGCTGGCTTCGCATTGTCGACAACGGCGAACATGGCCGTCGCAGGTGCCGGGCTGATGATCGCCGCAGTCCTCGCCTGTGGCCTCGGTTATGCGGAAGGGGCGCGCCTGTCGCGCCGGCTGGGCGGCTGGCAGGTGATCAGCTGGGCGCTGGTGCTGTCGCTGCCGGTCATGCTGCCGCTTGCGCTCTGGACCCTGCCGGAAGATCTAGCCGCCGTTTCGTCCTCCGGCTGGTTGGCCCTGGCTTACGTTTCGCTCTTCAGCATGATGATCGGCTTCATCTTCTGGTATCGCGGCCTGGCACTGGGCGGCATTGCCTCGGTCGGTCAGCTGCAGCTGCTGCAGCCTTTCCTGGGTTTTATCCTCGCGGCAGGGCTGCTGCATGAGAAGGTAAGCCTTCCCATGCTGGCGACAGCCCTGCTCGTGGTGCTCTGCGTGGCGGGCAGCCGGCGCTTTGCTTGACAGAGCATGTCCAGCAAAAGTGCGTCAGCGGTTTTGCGTCCGGACTGCGTCGAAACAAGGCAGATCGAGTACTTCCGGCTCCTGGCGGAAGTACTCGAGCGACTTTAGCGTCCGGCCATCTTGGACATGGCTTCGTTGTAGCGCGCGCCGGCCACCTTGTCGGGCGAAACGGCATTCGACAACGCGGCCAAGTCCTCGGCCGAGAGCGTGATCCCGGTTGCATCGATATTGCTGTCGAGATTGGCGATCTTTGTCGTGCCGGGGATCGGCACGATAAAGTCGCCCTGGGCGAGAACCCAGGCGAGCGCCAGCTGACCGGGCGAGACACCCTTCTCGGCTGCCATGCTTTCGAGCGCCGTGACCAGCGCCAGATTGGCGTCAAAATTCTCCTGATCGAAGCGCGGCAAGCCGCGGCGGAAATCGTCCTTGCCGAGCTTGGAGAGGTCCTTCAGCGCTCCGGTCAGCATACCGCGACCGAGCGGCGAGAAGGGCACGAAGCCGATGCCGAGTTCGCGGCAGGTGTCGAGCACGCCATTGGTTTCCGGATCGCGGGTCCAGAGGGAGTATTCGCTCTGGATAGCGGAGATCGGATGAACGGCGTGCGCCCGCCGCAGCGTCGCGGCACTTGCCTCCGAGAGACCGAGCGCCTGGACCTTGCCCTCCTTCACAAGCTCGGCCATGGCGCCGACGGTCTCTTCGATCGCGACATCAGGATCGACGCGGTGCTGATAGAAGAGGTCGATGACCTCGACACCCAGCCGCTTCAGCGAGGCCTCTGCGACCGCGCGCAGATGCTCCGGTCGGCTGTCGAGGCCGGACGGGCGCGCGGCCTTCGCCTCGTCGCCGATGGTAAAGCCGAACTTGGAGGCGATCACCACCTTGTCGCGATGCCGCTTCAGCCCCTTGCCGACCAACTCCTCATTGGTGAAGGGGCCATAGACCTCTGCGGTGTCGAAGAAGGTTACGCCGCGGTCCACCGCATGATCGAAGAGTTTCTGCGCCGTCGCCTCGTCGATATTGGTGCCATAGGCATGGCTCATGCCCATGCAACCGAGACCGATGGCAGACGTGGTGAGCGTTCCGAGATTGCGGGTCTTCATGATCATGCTCCAGCTTGGTTGAGGGCTTCCATCTGCGCTTCCGTCAGCGTGAGATTACCCGCGGCAATCAGGCTTTCCAGCTGGCGCAGGCTTGTGGCGGAGGCAATCGGAGCGGTGATGCCGGACTTTGCCGCGACCCAGGCAATGGCGACGGTGGCCGGGCTGGTACCCGTCTCCGCAGCAACCTGGTCGAGCGCGCCCAGGATCGCCAGACCGCGGGTGTTGAGATAATCACCGACGCGATAAGAGCGCGCGGTCCCTTCCGTATCGGCCTTGCTGCGATATTTGCCAGTGAGGAAGCCAGCCGCGAGCGCATAGTAGCTGATTACGCCGATCTCTTCGGTCATGCAGAGATCCCGCAGCCGGCCTTCGAAACGGTCTCGTGTGTAGAGATTGTATTCCGGCTGAAGCACGTCGAAGCGCGGCAGGCCGGCGCGGGCGGCAGCATCGAAGCTCGCCTGCAGCTCATCGGCTTCGTAGTTGGAGCAGCCGATCGCGCGGACCTTGCCCTGATCCTGGAGGCGAGCAAAAGCCTCCAGCGTCTCCTCGATCGGCGTATCTGCGTCCGGCTTGTGGGCGAGATAGAGGTCGATGTAGTCGGTGCCCAGACGCTTCAGGGATCCTTCGACGGCCTCAGCAATCCATTTGGCCGAAAGCCCCGTCTTGCGACCATTGTTGTCGAAGCCGACCTTGGTCACGATCACGGTGTCTTCGCGGCGCACCTTTCCCTGCTTCAGCCATTTGCCGATGACCGTCTCGCTCTCCCCGCCCTCATGGCCGTCGACCCAGGCGGAATAGACATCGGCGGTATCGATCGTGTTGAAGCCGGCGTCGAAGAAGCGGTCGAGCAGATCGAAGGACGTCTTCTCGTCGGCCGTCCAGCCGAAGACATTGCCACCGAAGACGATGGGAGCGATGGAAAGGCCGGTGCGGCCGAGAGCACGTTTCTGCATGGGAAGCCTCGGAAAGGATCGGGGGAAAGGGTTGAGAACAACGCTATCAAGCGTAAGTGGAAGGCACCATTGAAAAGCATTGATGAGGTCTGAAGCGCAGCTGGCAAGCAGTCGCGTCCAAGTTCCCGATATGGGGAATGCATCGAGGCTTTCCAGCCTATCGCCCTAATTCAATCGGCTGTCTTGCGAAACGCGCTGGGCGACAGGCCGTGATGCTGGGCAAAGACCCGCCGCATATGCCGGGACGAGGCAAAGCCGGCACGCTGTGCAAGGCTTTCCATGTCGAGCCGCGATTGCTTGAGAAGCTCCTGGGCAAGCGTCACCCGCATGAGGTTGACGTAATCGACGACGGACTGCCCGACATGTTCGCGGAAGAGGCGCGAGAGATGCCGCTCGCTCAAATGCGCGATGTCGGCGAGCCCCGGCAGAGACCAATCGCGGGCTGGATCGGCCATGATCGCATCCTGTGCCCGGTGAATGGCGGGATGGATGTGGTTGCGTCCCGAAAGCCAAGGCGACAGCTGCGGATCCTGGCCGCTGCGACGGAGATAGATGACCATCTTGCGGGCGGCCGCGAGGGCTGCCTGCGGCGAGGCGAAGCGGCTGACGAGATGCAGCATCAGGTCGATGCCGGTGGAGATGCCAGCGCTCGAAAAGCGGTTGCCGTCCTCGACATAGAGTCGGTTTTCGAGAACGCTTGCCGTCGGTGCTAGTGATCTCAGTTCATCCAGGCATTCGGCATGGGTGGTGCACTGGTAGCCCTCCATCAGCCCGGCGGCAGCTGCCAGCAGCGCGCCGGAGCAGATGGTCACGAGACGCGTGTCGGGTCTGACCGCGCGGGCAAGCCAGCGCTTGAGTTCCTTGAGTTCAGCGTCGCGCGCAATCTCCTCGATGCCGACGGTGAGACTGCCGGAGATGACGAGGATCGCCTGCTCCGGCAGGGTCTCGGGCAGCGGATCGAGCCCGTCCAGAACAAGCCCGATCGACGTCTGCTGCTGCGGCTTGGCGGAGATATAGCGATAGTCGAAGCGAATCCGGTCCTGCTCGCCGTTCGCATATCGCAACACTTCCAGCGGACCGGCGATGTCGATCAGCAGCGTGTCGGGCGGAACGAGGATGAAGACCGGGATCACGTCCATGATGATCGCCCTCAGGCGGCGGCAGAAAGCGGCGCGAGCGCCTGTTCGACCGTCACGATCCGGGCGAACCGGCCGGAAAGCACCAGTTCCGTCCTGACGCGGATATCCTCAGCCGAGAAGACTTTGCCTGAGGCATGCGTCATTGGAAAGGTCAGCGTCGCCTCGGTAACGAAATCGACCTTGAAGCCAAGATCGGAGGCGTGGCGAGTCGTGGTCTCGCAGCACTGCTCGGTGCGGATGCCGGAGACGATGACGCGGCGGATACCGTTTGCGCGCAGCCAGGCCTCGAGGCCGGTATCGACGAGGGCCGAATGCACACCCTTGTGGAAGGTGATGGTCGGCTCGATCGTGATCTCCTCCAGCGTGCGGACAAGGCCGCTTTCCAGCCGGAAGGCTTCGTCCGTATCGACGTGGAAGATCTGCACGATCGGCATGCCGGCGGCCTTGGCCCCATCGATCAGCGCCTGCTGGCGGGCGATATAGGCCGGCAGCTCGGACGCGTCCCAATAGGGCGCCTGGCGAAAACTCTCCTGAACGTCGACCACGATGAGGGCAGTGTCTCGAGCGGACATATTCATCTCCTGTCGTTGTGATGGAGGTCTAGCATAAGCGCAGCACATGCGCACACCATGCGCCGTCCGGACGAAGACCGGACATTTTCGGCCAAGGTGTCCGACGGCGGGAGCTGGCAATTGTCTGACAACCCGTTGCGCCCTGTCGGCGCTTCGCCTAATGTCCGCCGCGACAATTTTGAGGAGGATTTGAGATGCTGCGTTTCGGAATTCTGTCGACGGCCAAGATCGGTCGCGAACTTGTAGTGCCAGCGATCCAGGACGCCGAGAATGCCGTGGTGACGGCAGTCGCGAGCCGTGATCTCGCCAGAGCTCGCGAGATGGCCGACCGTTTTTCTGTGCCGCATGCCTTCGGCTCCTATGAAGAGATGCTCGCTTCCGACGTCATCGACGCCGTCTACATTCCGCTGCCGACCTCGCAGCATGTGGAATGGTCGATCAAGGCTGCCGATGCCGGCAAGCATGTGCTCTGCGAAAAGCCGATCGCGCTGAAGGCCTCCGAAATCGACGAGATCATTGCGGCCCGCGAGCGCAACAAGGTGCTGATCACCGAAGCGTATATGGTCACTTACGCACCGGTGTGGCTGAAGGTCCGCGAACTGCTGGCCGAAGGCGCCATCGGCACGCTGAAGATGGTGCAGGGCTCCTTTACCTATTTCAACCGCGACCCCGGCAATATGCGCAACATCCCGGAACTCGGCGGTGGCGCGCTGCCGGATATCGGTGTCTACCCGACGATCACCACCCGTTTCGTCACCGGCAAGGAGCCGGTCCGCGTGCAGTCGACCATTGAGCGTGATCCGGAATTCGGCACCGATATCTATTCGAGCGTCAAGGCGGACTTCGGCACCTTCGAACTGAACTTTTACGTGTCGACCCAGATGGCGAACCGCCAGCTGATGGTCTTCCACGGCACGGATGGCTTCATCGAGGTGAAGTCACCCTTTAACGCCGACCGCTGGGGCGCCGAGGAAGTCGAACTGACGAACCGCGGTCACAACGTCTCGCAGATCTTCCGCTTCCCCGACAGCCGCCAGTACAAGCTGGAAGCCGAAGCCTTTGCCCGTGCCGTGGCCGGCACGAAGGGCGAGGTCGTCACGCTGGAGAATTCTAAGGCGAACCAGAGGCTGATCGACGCGATCTACCGCGCGGCAGAGAAGGACGGCTGGGAGGCGGTGTAAGCCGCCTCTTGCCGCCTAGCGGCGAAAGACGTAGCGCGAATACCCGAAAAAGCTGAACAGCATGGCCGCGATGGAGGCGAAAACCAGCGCGGCATAGGGGCTGAGCAGCGGCGCGCCGATCAACAGCAGGGCGTAGACACCATAGTTGATCAGCGATGTCACCACGCCGATGAAACCGTAACGAAAGCCTTCACTCACCATCGACCGCTTTGAGGCGCCGAAGGTGAAGTGGCGGTTGAGCAGCCATGTCGTGGTCATGGCGACGGCGATGGCAACGATGCGGGCGGCGAGCGGCCCGACCGGGGTGAAGGTCAGGAAGAGCCAGAGCACCCCGGCATCGACGATGAAGCCGGTGGCGCCGACGACAACGAAGCGCAGGAACTTCTTCATGCCGCGTGGGACGAGCCGGCCCTGCCCGTAATTTTGTCCGTTACCTTGGACGAACGCTCGCGCTTCGGTTTCTCCGGCGCAGCCTGTGCTTCGCTGGCGAGCCTGGACGTGTTGAGCGCCGGAAGCGTCAGGTAGTGGATCCTGAGTTGCTCGGCGCGAGACCGCGCGACGGAATCGAGGATGAGCGCTGCCGTGAACGACAGGAAGGACATCATGGTCAGCGCCATGGCGGCGATCCAGGTCGGCATGCGCGAGACGAGGCCGGTGGTGAAGAACTCGTAGAGGACGGGCGCCATGAAACCGATGCTCGCCCCCATCAGGCCGGCGGCGATCAGGCCGAAAAAGGCGAAGGGGCGGGTCTCCTTCATCAGCATGGCGAACATCCAGAGGATCTTGAAGCCATCCTTGAAGGTCGAAAGCTTCGAATGCGAACCCTCCGGACGACGGCCGTAGTCCAGCTCGATTTCGCAGACGGGAAGCTTCAGCCGCGAGGCATGCACCGACATTTCCGTCTCGATCTCGAACCCGCCGGAAACGGCCGGGAAGCTCTTCACATAGCGGCGCGAGAATGCCCGGTAGCCCGAGAGAATGTCGGTGAAATCATTGCCGAACAGCACGCGGTAGAGCTGGTTGAACAGGCGGTTGCCGAAGGCATGGCCGTTGCGGCCGGCATCGTCATGCACGCCGCGGCGCGTGCCGACCACCATGTCGGCGCGTTCGGTGATCAGCGTGCGGATCAGTTCCTCGGCGTCTTCGGGACCATAGGTCCCGTCGCCATCAGCCATGATGTAGATGTCGGCATCGATATCGCAGAACATGCGGCGCACCACATGCCCCTTGCCCTGGCGGCGTTCGCGCACCACGGTCGCGCCCGCCAGCATGGCTTTCAACGCCGTACCGTCGGTGGAGTTGTTGTCGTAGACATAGATCTTCGCCTCGGGCAGCGCAGCACGAAAGTCTGTGACGACCTGGCCGATGGTTGCGGCCTCGTTGTAGCACGGCAGGAGAACGGCAATGTCGAGGGAAGGGGTGGCCGGACGGCTCATGGGGACCTGCTCAAAGCGCTGGGGTTCCGGCAACCTTCGGGCTGCCTTTGGTTTTACTATTTCTTGAGAAGGTTAAGGCTAGGTTTCGGGCAAGATCAGTCTTTGAAATATGCTCCGTAAGTGTCCCACTCCGTTGGGTCGACCTTGTGGAAGTGGAGGTTTGACCAAGCATGGCCGACATCACCCTGCCGGACACCTCGAAAACCTCCACCGCGCGTCCGCTGTTCCTGTGGACGCTCGCTTATGGTCTCGTCACCATGGCGGTGATCGCGCTGCTCAACCTGCCGACGGCAACGGATTACGTCGGCGCCGACAACGACGACGTCATGCGCCTCGTACAGGTGCGCGACCTTCTGGCCGGCCAGAGCTGGTTTGATCTGACCCAATATCGGCTCGGCCTGGACGGTGGCACACTGATGCACTGGTCCCGCCTGGTCGATCTGCCCATAGCACTTCTCATCAGGTTCTTCGCCCAGATCGTGCCGATGGAGCAGGCCGAAGCACTGGCCCTCCTCGTCTGGCCCTTCCTGTTGATCCTGCCGTTGATGGCAGCCGTGGCCATCGCCGCCCGCCGCATCGGCGATGACGTCACCATGCATCTTGCGTTGTTGTTGACCTCCGTCTTCGTCATCACCGGCAATCGTTTTCTGCCCGGGTCCATCGATCATCACAATCTCCAGCTCGTGCTGGTCGCCACGATCGCCGCAGGCCTCATTGATCCATCGCGGGGTATCGCGGGCCACGCGCTTGCCGGTTTCGCTGCCGCTGCCGCGATCGCGATTGGAGCCGAGACCACGCCATTTGTCGCGGCGGCCTGTGCCGCTGTAGGCATCCTCTGGGCCCTGGAAGGTGCTGACTATGCCGGTGCCGCCCGCGCCTTCTCCCTCACCCTGCTGGTCAGTCTCTCTGCATTCTTCTTCGCCACGGTTCCTCCGGCGCAATTCGCCGTCGTCACCTGTGACAGTCTGTCGATCGGCTTTTACGCCGTGGTCGGCATCGGCGCAGCCGCGCTTTTCATTGCCACCCAGCTGCCGGGCATGCGGGATCTGCGCCTGCGGGTTGGCGCTATCGCGATTACAGGTGTTCTCGTTTTCATCGGCGCACTGACGATCGCCCCGAGCTGCCTGCAGAACCCGTTGAACGAACTGGATCCCCTGCTGCATTCCTTGTGGCTTTCAGGAGTGGTTGAGGCGCAGTCTTTCCGTGACCAGTTCGCCAAAGAACCCTCTGCCTTTGGTGGCTTCTATGCGGTCGGCTTCTTTGCCATCTGCGTCTGCCTCTTCCGTATCCTGAACCAGGATCGCGCCCGCACCCATGCAATTGCCCTGGCCCTTGTCGCCGTCTGCTGGCTGATCGCGCTGGTACAGGTCCGCGGTGCAATCTTTGCCAACCTGCTGGCCATCCCGCCTCTGGCTTTGCTGATCGGCGAGCTGCGCCGCAAGTCCCGTCAGGAGCCCGATCAGTTGGGGACGGGCCTGCTGTTTGCGCTGGCCGCCTTTCTCTCCGTACCGAGTGCCTGGGCGCTATTCGGCGTGCTCTTCGTGGAGGGGACTGCTGGCGTTACCAATCGCATGAAGGGTCTGGCGCAGACCCCGTCCGAAACGGCGGCAGGCAACGCTGCCTGTGATATGGCGGCCGGCTTCGCCACGCTGAACAGGCTTCCGAGCGGCGTTGTCGTGGCGGCTTCTGACATGGGGCCGGAAATCCTGCGTTATACCCAGCATCGTGCCTTGTCCGGCCCCTATCATCGCAATCAGGGCGGCATGCTGACAGAACTGCATATTGGCCTTGCCGAGCCGGAGGAGGCGGCCGCCTTCCTCCGGGGGGCAGGCGCAACCATTCTGGTCTTCTGCCCGGACTTCCCGCAGACGCAGAAGATCGCCCTGAGCAAGGAGGATGGTCTCTATGCCGCCATGATGAAGGGTGAGGTACCCGCCTATCTGCGCCGCGTTCCAGTCGACGGACCCTCAGGCATGCAGATCTACCGCGTGGAAATGCCCTGACGGAAACCCCGGGATCAGCCGCATGCGCGGGCTGATCTTGGCCCGGTTTTCCGCTAGGGAAGGGGCATGAGCAATTTCTTCGACAACGATTCGCCGACGAACCTCACCGAGTTCTCCGTTTCGGAACTCTCGGGCTCGATCAAGCGCACCATCGAGACATCTTTCGATCACGTGCGGGTGCGGGGCGAAATCTCCGGCTATCGCGGGCCGCATTCCTCGGGGCATGCCTATTTCAGCCTCAAGGACGACAAGGCGCGCATCGACGCCGTGATCTGGAAGGGCTCCTTCTCGCGGCTGAAATATCGACCCGAAGAGGGCATGGAAGTGATCGCCACCGGCAAGGTCACCACCTTCCCCGGCTCGTCGAAATACCAGATCGTCATCGAGCAGATGGAGCCCGCCGGCGCAGGCGCCTTGATGGCGCTAATCGAGGAGCGCAAGCGCCGCTTCACCGCGGAAGGCCTGTTTGACTCTGCGCGCAAGCAGCTCTTACCCTTCCTGCCCAAGGTGATCGGCGTGGTGACCTCGCCAACCGGCGCCGTCATCCGTGACATCCTGCACCGTATCTCCGATCGCTTCCCGGTGCATGTGCTGGTCTGGCCGGTCAAGGTTCAGGGCGAAGGCTCCGGTGACGAAGTGGCCAATGCTATCCATGGCTTCAACGCGCTGGAGCCTGGTGGCCCGATCCCGCGGCCGGACGTGCTGATCGTCGCGCGCGGGGGCGGCAGCCTTGAGGACCTCTGGAGCTTCAACGACGAGGCCGTCGTGCGTGCGGCAGCTGCCAGCACCATCCCGCTGATCTCTGCGGTCGGCCACGAGACCGACTGGACGCTGATCGACTACGCCGCCGATGTGCGCGCGCCGACGCCCACGGGTGCCGCTGAAATGGCAGTCCCGGTCAAAGCCGATCTTGAGGCGCAGGTCGTAACGCTTGCCGCGCGGCTGTCCGGTGCCATGAACCGCCAGATGGACAATCGCCGCCAGAACCTGCGCAGTCTGGTGCGTGCGCTGCCGTCGCTCGATCAGTTGCTCGCTCTACCGCGCCGCCGTTTCGACGAGGCTGCGGCCGGTCTCGGACGCAGCCTTGAGCTCAACACCATGAACAAGCGCCGCAGCTTCGAACGTGCAGCGGCCAAGCTCTCACCGGACATGCTGGCGCGGCAACTCGGCGAGCGTAAGCAGAAACTGTCCGAAAGCGCCGTTCGTGCAGAGCGGATCATCGAGCGACTGATCGAGCGCAACAAGGCGCGTCTCGGTCGGTTCGATGCGACGCTCACGGCGGTGCCCGCACGGCTGAAGGCAATGACGGAGCGTTCGAAGGATCGGCTGGAAAGCCTTGGCCGCCGCGCCGACAGTGCGGTGATAAACGACCTGCGCCGTGCCCGGCAGACGCTCGTCGCGCAAGACCGTGTCCTGCAGTCGCTTTCCTACAAGAACGTGCTTGCCCGTGGCTACGCGGTCATCCGGGACGAGAATGATCGCCCCGTTTCACGCGCCGATGCATTGGCGCATGGCCAGGCGATTGCAATCGAATTCGCCGATGGACGTGTGGCGGCCGTGGCCGGTGAGGGCGTCTCGCCACCGGAGCCGTCGGCTCCCCAGCCGATGCGTGCGGCCACGGCGTCAAAACCACCTCGCAAGAGCGAGCCGCCGGCGGGCCAGGGGAGTCTTTTCTGATGGCAAGCCGCTTCCTGGTCGTGCTCGCCCATCCGCTGCCGGAGAGTTTCGCAGCTTCTGCCGCAAAGACCGTGGTCGAGACGTTGGAGGCGAAAGGTCACGCGGTCGACCTGCTGGATCTCTATGCCGAGGGTTTTGACCCGCGCCTGACAGCCAACGAGCGCGCCGCCTACATGGAGCCGGGTTACCAACCCTCTGACGATGTTTTGGGCATTGTCGAGCGGCTGAAGGCAGCCGATGGTCTCGTGCTCGTCTTTCCGCAGTGGTGGTTCAACCTGCCTGCGATCATGAAGGGTTTCATCGACCGCATCTTCGTGCCCGGCGTCGCCTTCGACCACGACAAGGCCGGCGGGCGCATCGTGCCGCTGATGACCAACATCAGCAGTTTCTGGGTCGTGACCTCCACCGGCTCCCCTTGGTGGGTGGTGCATCTCTATATGGGTAATCCGGTCGAGCGGATCCTGAAGCGCGGCGTGGCCGCCTTCTGTGCTAAGGGTGTCGACTTCCGCATGCTTGCGCTGCACGACATGGACCGCGCTACAGATCAGAAGCGCAAGGGCTTCCTGGCAAAGGTGGAGGCCAGCTTTTCCGGGCTTTGACGCTGGTGCGACGGTTCCCGGTTGCATTGTCAAGAATTACACTTTTGATTGAGGTTGTATTCATCGTGAAAACCGATGGTTGACTTTCATTAGAAACGTCGCTATCTATGGCCTATCGATTGTTGCTTGCTAAGCTTTGGTTATCGCGCGGAACAGCCCGCGCCCTGTCGAACCTTCCTTTCAAAAATCGTTACCTCCGCAGCGCATCCGCGCTGGGGCACTCTATGCGCTATGAAAGGGTTCATCATGACCACTGGCACAGTAAAATGGTTCAATTCCACCAAGGGCTTCGGCTTCATTCAGCCTGACAACGGCGGCCCGGACGCATTCGTCCACATCTCGGCCGTTGAACGGTCCGGCATGCGCGAAATCGTCGAAGGCCAGAAGCTGGCTTACGACATGGAGCGCGACAACAAGTCGGGCAAGATGTCGGCCTGCAACCTGCAGGCAGCCTGATAGATCCGGGATCCGCTTTCCTTTGACCACGGATGTACTGGCACTGTCGAAGGCATGATCCCCATGGAAGGTCAGGCGGTTAGCCTGGCCTTTTTTTATTGCCCCTCGAGGGCAAACCTCCTGAAAGGAGATGACATGACCGAACAGCTCACGAAATCCCGCCAGACCGCCGAGATTGCCTTTGCGAAGACGCAGTCCCAGTTTCTCGCCCGCGGCCGCGCGATTGATGAACACGACGCGATTGCCACCGCACGTGACGAGAAAACGACCCGCCTGCGCGAGGCACGCCTGACGCGTGAGCGCGAAGCGCGCGAAAACGCGACAGCGGCCCTCGTCGCCAAGCGCGCCCGTACCTAACCCCAGTTCCAAGAGATCGGAGCCCCGATGAAATTTTCGAGAGACCATGGCCTCGCCGAGCGCCGCACCACCGCAACCGACGCCAAGGCAGCGCTGCTCCAGGCTTACAAGGCCGCCCATGTCGCTGCGGATCCCGAACGTGAAGCCCGCATGGCTGAGCGTGCTGCCCGGGCCGAAGAACGCGAAAGGCGCCACGCCGAACGTGACCGCCTGAAGGCCGAGGAAAAGCTTCGCGCCGAGCAGGAAGCACGCGAGCGTGAAGAAGCCCTTGTCGCCGAAGCCCGTGCCGAAAAGGATGCCCGCGAACAGGCCGAAGCCTCGCGCATCTCCCGCGTGGTCGAGGATGAAGCCGCCCGCAAAGCAGAACGCGATCGTCGCTACGCCGCCCGCAAAGCCCGTCAGGGCTGACCTGCCACGTCCGGCTCTGTGCCACCTTGGCTGCGGCCTGGCCCGGAGGCGCATGTCGAATACTGCGTCTCCAAAATCGATTGCACGCAATTGATCAACCTGATGTGATTATACTAGACAACGATCTTCATCGTCGCCACATGGGGTCGTGAAACCGGATGTGCTCCCAAGCGTCCGGAGATACGGAGTATGACCATGATGAAGAAAATCGTCCTTGCCGCAGCAGTCGCGGCAACAAGCCTCGCCACCCTCCCCGCCAGCGCCGCGACCTATGTCGAAGCAGGGGGTTGGACGCCTCGCGAAATCCTCTTCGGCAAGCAGTACAATGGCAATGTCACGGCAGTCCGCGTCGATCGCGGTGGCCTGGAGCGCCATTCCTACCCGCAGCAGGCCATCTACCCGACTGGAAACAGCCTTCGCATGGCCCAGGCCATGGTAACGGAAGACCCGAGCCTCTCGGCTGCCCTCGAAGTGCGCGGCATCGCCCCGCACAATGTGCTCTGGGTGCAGACAGCCTTTAACGGCGGCAAGATCGTCTATTACCGCTGAGCCGAGGCTGACCTTGAAAACAAAACCCCGCCCTGGCGACAGGACGGGGTTTTTCTTGTCTTCGGCTTGGCAGGGGCTTAAGCCCATTCGCCCTGGCGCATGACAGGCACCTTCGAGCCGTCGGCCCGGATGCCGTCGATGTCCACCCGGCCCGATCCGATCATCCAGTCGATATGGATCAACGAGGAATTGCCGCCTTGGGCCTTGATCTGGTCCGGGCTAAGCGAGGCGCCATTGAGGAAGCACTTCGAATAGCACTGACCAAGGGCGATGTGGCAGGAGGCGTTTTCGTCGAACAGTGTGTTGTAGAAGAGTACGCCCGAGGCCGAGATCGGCGAGGAATGCGGCACCAGCGCCACTTCGCCCAGACGCCGTGCGCCTTCATCGGTGTCGAGCACCTTGTTCAGCACGGCCTCGCCCTTTGACGCCTTTGCCTCGACAATCCGTCCGCCTTCGAATCGCACCTGGATATTGTCGATGAGCGTGCCCTGATGCGAAAGAGGCTTCGTCGAGGACACATGGCCCTCCACTTTCAACGCATGCGGCGTAGTGAAGACTTCTTCCGTCGGAATATTGGGATTGCAGCTCACGCCGTTCTTTGCCGTCGAGGCGCCGCCATGCCATTCATGACCGTCTGCGAGGCCAACCGTCAAGTCGGTGCCGGGGCCGGTGAAGTGCAGCGCTGCA
Source organism: Allorhizobium sp. (assembly GCA_046294755.1). GTDB lineage: Bacteria > Pseudomonadota > Alphaproteobacteria > Rhizobiales > Rhizobiaceae > Allorhizobium. The sequence continues at coordinate 281,583 of JBKBON010000001.1, forward strand.
AAGCGCTCGCCGTTCAGCCAGGTCGAGCGCTTCTTCAGTTCTGCATTGTGCTCGGCCCAGGCGGCAACCGGATCGTCGCGATCGACGCGTGACGCCGCGAAGATGGCATCGGCCAGCTTGCGGACGGCTTCCTCGATCGGCAGATCCGGGAAGACGAGTTTTGCCCAGGAGGGGTTGGGATAGGAGCAGATGTTCCAGTTGATGTCGAAATTGGAGATGTGCTCCAGCGCCGGCTTGTAGGCGATCGAGGTCGCCTTGTTCGCGCGGCCGACCTTGATGGGATCCTCGGAGGCCAGGAGCATCGGATTGTCGCCGGCGATAGCGAGGCGTGCTGCGCCGTTCTCGTACGCTTTTGCCATGCCGTCATAAAGCCAGTTCGGCGCGCGGTCGAAGCTTTCGTCGTGGCCGTGGCGATAGCGCGCCAGCGTCGTCTCCTCGTCGGAATAGAAGGTGGTGACCGTCGACGCGCCTGCCTTATAGGCATGGGCCGTGATCAGCCGCACCAGTGGCACGGCGACGAGCGGCGCGGTCAGAACCAGATCCTGGCCCTTCTGCAGCTGCAGCCCGACCTTGATCGCCACTTCGGCGAGCTTGTCGAGCTTGGTCGGATCGATCGAGGCGGAGAGATCGGGGAGGGTCATGCGGTATTCCTTCTGTCGGACATCCCCGACTTAGGGCATGCCTGCGACAATTTGAAGGGCTGAGATGATCAGGAGGCTCAGGCGGCTGGCTGCGGCGTGGCTTTTAAGATCCAGAGAGCGAGCAGCGGAAACAGCAGGAGTTCGGCCAGCAGCGAGGGGAAGAGATCCAGACCGGCGAGCGGCGCCAGATCCGGCGCGGACAGTCGCGCAAGGCCGCCGATAAAGATCATGCCGATTGCCGCGAGAACAGCATTTCGCAGTCGTTGCAGGCGAAAGGCTGAAGCAATGAACAGAAGCCCGACGCCGAGCCAGACACCGCCGATAAAGCGTACATGACTGTCTCGGACAAAGTAGAGCGACGGATCTGTGATCGTGACGAAAGACCCGTCGCCCTGCAGGCCGAGCGTCTGGATACCGCCGAAACCGATATTGATCCCGAGGAAGACGATGCCGAGGCCGACAAGCGCCAGGATTACCTTTAGGATTGAAGTCATGCTCGGCCCCCGCCATTGATGAGGCGGCAGGCCTAGCATGCCGGTGCGTCAGCCGCTAGGCCACCAAAGGTGCCGCAATTGCGCCAACCGCCTTCAGCGCATCCTGCGGGGAAAGCCGCACCTGCAAACCGCGCTGCCCGCCATTCATATAGACGAGCGGCTCGTCCATGGCGGATATCTCGATGGCTGTCGGTACCCGCTTCTTCTGGCCGAAGGGGCTGATGCCGCCGACCACGAAGCCGGTGAGTTTCTCCGCATTGGCCGGTTTCATCATCGCCGCCGACTTGCCGCCGAAGGCGCTCGCCAGCTTCTTCATAGACACCTCCTTGTCGGAGGGCACGACGACACAGACCGGCTTGCCGTCGAGTTCCGCCATCAACGTCTTCAACACCCGCGACGGATGCTCGCCGATCGCTTCCGCCGCCTGCAGCCCGACGCGCTCGGCATTCGGGTCGTAATCATAGGTCGCGGTCGTATAGGCCACACCGGCCTTGTCGAGAAACTGCGTGGCGCGCGTGGTCTTGGCCATGGCTCAGGCCTTGAAGGTCTGCTGATAGATCTCGGGCTTGAAACCGACCGTGAGTTTGCCGTCGACATCGAGCACCGGCCGCTTGATCATCGAGGGCTGCTCCAGCATCAGCGCCTTGGCGCGTGCCGCATCGAGGTTCTCTTTCTGCGCCTCGTCGAGCTTCTTGAAGGTCGTGCCGGCCTTGTTGAGCAGCACCTCCCAGCCGATCTTGCCGATCCAGCTGTCGAGAGTTGCCGCATCAATGCCCTTGGCCTTGTAGTCGTGGAAGTCATGCGCCACGCCTTGGCCCTCAAGCCAGGTGCGCGCCTTCTTCATCGTGTCGCAGTTCTTGATGCCGTAGATGGTGATTGCCATGGGCCGCGGGTCTCCTGTTCGTGACCGACGGATAGCAAGACGATGACACGGCTGGCAAGCCGAGCGGGTGGCCTTGCGGTTGGTAGCGGAGAGGTCTACGCGGGCGCCGCACGAAACGGGTTGATCGATCGCGCTGAGCACGTCACCCTGTGGCAGCATGAGGGGATGCAGACCGATGACGAGCAACCAGGCTTATACGCTGTTTGAAACACAGAGCGGCACCTGCGCGATCGCCTGGAGCGATGAAGGAATCTGCGGCTTTCATCTGCCGGGTGACGAGACGGAGCAGGCAGAGCGCGCTATACGTCGGCGTTTTGCGGGTGCGGAGCACGCGTCTCCGATCCCTGAAATCGCTGCCGCCATCGATCGCGTTCGCGCCTATTTCGAAGGCGAACGCAGCGACTTCTCCGACCTGCGCCTCGACCTTTCCGCCCAGACGGATCTGTACCGCGAGATCTATCTGGCCACCCGCCGTCTCGGCTGGGGCAGCACCACCACCTATGGCGCGCTGGCGGGGGAGCTGGAGCTGGGACCTGCGGGCGCGTGGACGGTCGGCCAGGCCATGGCGAAGAACCCGATCCCGCTGATCATCCCGTGTCACAGGGTTCTCGCGGCAGGACGAAAGATCGGCGGCTTTTCCGCGCCCGGCGGATCGGGGTCCAAGCAGCGGATGCTGGAGCTGGAAGGTGTCGAACTGCCCGATACTGCCCCGGCGCAGCAGTCCTTCGCCTTCTAAAGGGCACAAGAAAAAACGGAGGGCGTTGGCCCTCCGTTTCATTCGTTCACTGAGGCTGAGGCGTTCGCCTCACTCCCACTCGATGGTGCCCGGGGGTTTTGACGTCACGTCGTAGACGACGCGGTTGATGCCGCGGACCTCGTTGATGATGCGGGTGGCCGCCCGTCCGAGGAATTCCATGTCGTAGTGGTAGAAGTCGGCCGTCATGCCGTCGACCGAGGTGACGGCGCGGAGCGCACAGACGAATTCATAGGTGCGGCCATCGCCCATGACTCCGACGGTCTGGACCGGGAGCAGCACGGCAAAGGCCTGCCAGATCGCGTCGTAGAGGCCCGCCTTGCGGATCTCGTCGAGATAGATGGCGTCGGCTTCGCGCAGGATGTCGAGCTTTTCGCGCGTCACCCCGCCGGGGCAGCGGATGGCAAGGCCCGGACCTGGGAAGGGGTGGCGACCGATGAACGAGTCGGGCAGGCCGAGCTCGCGGCCGAGTACGCGCACTTCGTCCTTGAAGAGTTCGCGCAAGGGCTCGACGAGCTGCATCTTCATGCGCTCGGGCAGACCGCCGACATTGTGGTGGCTCTTGATCGTCACCGACGGGCCGCCGGTGAAGGAGACGCTTTCGATGACGTCGGGATAGAGCGTGCCCTGGCCGAGGAAATCGGCGCCGCCGAGCTTCTTGGCTTCTTCCTCGAAGGTCTCGATGAACAGGCGGCCGATGATCTTGCGCTTGGTTTCCGGGTCACTGACACCTTCCAGCTCGCCGACAAACTTGTCGACGGCATCCACATGGATGAGGTGCAGGTTGTAGTGTTCCTTGAACATGGCAACGACATCGGCTGCCTCGTTCTTGCGCATCAGGCCGTGGTCGACGAGGATGCAGGTCAGCTGGTCGCCGACGGCCTCGTGGATCAGAAGTGCCGCAACGGAGGAATCTACGCCACCCGAAAGCGCGCAGATGACGCGCTTGTCGCCGACCTGGGCACGGATCTGCTCAACCGCCTTCTGGCGATAAGCCTGCATGGTCCAGTCGCCCTTCACGCCGGCGACGTTCTGGACGAAGTTCTGGATGAGCTTCGCGCCATCGGGCGTGTGCACGACCTCGGGATGGAACTGCACGGCGTAATACTTGCGCGCCTCGTCGGCAATGAAGGCGAACGGCGCGTTGGCGGAGGTGGCAAGCACCTTGAAGCCCGGCGGGATCGCGGTGACACGGTCGCCATGGCTCATCCAGACCTGGTGGCGGGAGCCGACTGACCAGAGCCCGTTAAACAGTTCGCAATCCTGTTCGACATCGAGGAAGGCGCGGCCGAATTCGCGGTGATGGCCGCCTTCGACCTTACCGCCGAGCTGGGCGCACATGGTCTGCTGACCATAGCAGATGCCGAAGATCGGAAGACCGCTGTCGAACAGCACCTGCGGCGCGCGCGGGCTGCCTTCATCGAGCGTGGAAGCTGGGCTTCCCGACAGGATGATCGCCTTGGGCTTCAGGCGGTTGAAGCCTTCTTCGGCGGACTGGAAGGGGACGATTTCGCAATAGACGCCGGATTCACGGACGCGGCGAGCGATCAGCTGCGTTACCTGGCTGCCGAAATCGACGATGAGAACACTGTCGGGATGTGCTGTCTGGGTCATGGCGAGCCTTTAAAGAAATCGCAGCCATCTTTCAATGGCAGATCGCCCGCAAAACCTGGAATTTTTGTGCGCCTGCTCAGAACCAGAAGACGCCATCTTCCAGCGCCGTCTGCAGACCGTCGACGGCAAGCGCCAGCTTCTTGTCGATGATGTGCAGATACTGCGTCCAGTCGTCGATGTGATTGACGTCGTGCCGACCGTCGGAAACGCCGCGCAGACCGATCAGGGGAATGCCAAAACTCTGGCAGGCGCGCAGGATGGCGAAGGTTTCCATGTCGACCATGTCGGCGTCGATCGACTGATAGGCGGCGCCTGAAACGACATTTGCCCCAGTGGATAGCGTCGCGGTCTGAATGCCCGGGATCCTGAGCGGCAGCTCGACGGAAACGGGCAGGTCGAGAAACGGCGTCTTGCCCTTCTCAAAACCGAAGGCGGAGGCATCCATGTCGCGATAGGAGACGGCCGAAACCTGGTAGATCTCGGCTTGCTCGAGCGTCGCCGATCCCGCCGAGCCGAGCGAGACGACGAGATCCGGCAGATCATCGTGGGACGACAGTCGTGCCAGTTCCTTCGTCAGCACGACAGCCGCCTCTACTGGTCCGACGCCGGTCATCAGTGGCGAGATGCGGGTGCGAAGGAAGACGCCGTATTCGGCATCCGCCGCCATGACGAAGAGCACGTTCTTGCCGGCGACCGGCTTCATCTCATAGGTCATCCGGAAATCCCCTCGCGGCCGCGAATGACCATCATCGTGCTGGTCATCGAGGCAATCAGCTTGGCCGGGCCGTCGGTCAGCGCATAGCCGCGACCGTCGGCGACAATGATGTTGGAGCCCGGCTTGGTGATCTCGCCGCGAAACAGGAAGCGCTCGCCGCGCCCCGGGGACATCAGGTTCACCTTGAACTCGATGGTGAGCAGGGACACCTCCGGTGTGGTCACCGTGTAGGCGGCGTAGCTGCAGGCGGTATCAAGTGCAGCGGAGATGACGCCGGCATGCAGGAAGCCGTGCTGCTGGGTGAGCTTGCGGTCATACTCGAGCTCGATTTCAACGACGCCGGGGCTGACGCGCGAAAGCTCCGCCCCAAGCGTTTCCATTGCCCCCTGACGCGCAAAACTCTGCCGGATCCGTGTCTCGACGGCTTCCTGATCGTAGTCCACCATGCCTTGTCCCCTTCGGCGGCGAAATTGGCATGGTCGTTCCGGGCAAGCAAGCCGGAGACGGGCAAATTAGTTCAGCCAGGCAATCGAGAGGTTGAGCACGCTGGCGAAGGAAACCCAGGCCAGATAAGGCACGAAGAGCAGGGTCGAGATCCGGTCGATCGGCCGGGCCTTCACCATGAAGGCGATGATCGTCAGCAGCATTCCGGCAATGACCACGAGCGCCAATTCGGGGTTCTGCAGGCCGAAGAAGGCGGGCGACCACATCAGGTTCAGGGCCATCTGGGCGAACCAGAGCTGCATGGCCGCCGATTTCGGCGCCCTCTGCCAGATCCGGGCGCCGGCCACGCCGATCATTACGTAAAGCGTGGTCCAGACCGGCCCGAAGAGCCAGGAGGGCGGGTTGAAAAACGGCTTTTCGAGGGACTGGTACCACTCGCCCGGCATATTGGTGAGGCCGGAGAGAAGGCCTGCGCCGACAACAAAACCGATGAAGAGAATATAGCTCAGGATCTTGGACATGGCAGGCATCTAGGGCGCTTTCCTGGTTCCGCCAGTCTTCAGAGGCGAATGATGTGCTGGTCCCAAGCGACAGGGCTCTGCCGGTCGAGAAAATCTCCGCGATAGGAAGAGACAGCAAAGTTTCTCGGCGAGGGGGCTATGCCGGCAGCATCCGGCAGCGCCGTCTCGGAAAGAAGGCGACCATCCTTGCCATCCAGCACCGCCCAGAGCCCGTTTTTCGGCGAGGCGATGCCGACGAGCCCTGACGCCCGATTGACGGCGATGGCTCCGACATAGTTGCCGAGCCTGTCGGTCGTCTCTTCGGGCAGCTCGACATATGTGACTGCCTCGCCCTTGGCGAAATGCCCGACCAGCGGCGGTCGATCCGTGCGCGGCCCCTCATACTGGCAGGCAAACCAGATCCGACCATCGTCGGCGACATCGAGATGCCGGGTGGAGAGTTGCCTGAGCTCAGGCGGCAGCGAGTGCTTTTCGATCAGCGCCCCGGTCCTGGCATCGGCCAGAACGAGTGAAGGCTCCATATGGTCGAGATTGAGCTTGGTGCGACCGAAATCCGGATGCGTCTCGATCCCGCCATTGGCGATGACCAAGAGGCTATCTGCCGTGACGGTGATGTCGTGCGTGCCGATCCCATGGGCCGACACCTCGCCCACCCGCTCGAAGCCGGAGAGGCAATCATAGATCCCGATCACGCCGGCATTGGCGTCGAAGTCGTTTTCGCTGGCATAGAAGAGCCGGCCATCGGGCGCAAAGGCGCCATGACCGAAGAAGTGGCGGCCTTCCTCTGCCGCGATGATGCGTGGTTCAACGAACTTTTTCGCGTCGAAGACCACGGCAAAGGTCCCAGGCCGACGGGCAAAGGCGACGGAAAGACCGTTCTGGCTGCTGTGGCAGAGCCCGTGAATGCGGCCCGGCAGGGCGATCTCGTCGATCAGGCTGCCGGCCTCGCTGACCAGCCCGATGGCAAAGGAGCCATCCGCTCGCTTCAGACCGCTGGCATAGACCGCATCCGCGCGCTCCAGCGCGAAGGCCGCGCGTGGTGTCAGGCCCGCCATAAAGGCAAGACCTGCAGAGCGCAGGAAGGCACGTCGATCGATCAGCGGCGTTGCGATCATCTCAGTCGCCGTCGGAAAAGGAAAAGCCGGCGGCAAGGCCGATGCCGCCACCGAGATCGTTGTTGAGGCGGAGGATTAGGTCGCGGCTGTTGAGCAGCAGGAAGTCGAGCTTGGCGATCTGGGCCGGATCCTCGAAGACCTTCGCCACATCCGGCTTGATGTCCGCGGAGACCCGCGACAGCGAACCTGCGACGAAATCGGTCGAGGAGACTACCGAGCGATTGTCCTCGGCCAGAAGCTCCACCATGCCGGAGGTGGCAAGCAGATCGCGCAGGCCCTCGATGTTGGCAGTGATCGAGCGGAAGGTATTGCCCGAGCGCCAGTAGATTGCCTGGCGTGGCAGGGCCTTCTTCGCGTCGCCCTTGTAGAACTGCTCGATGCGTTGGTCGCGGATCGTCTCGGCCGCATGCACGAGCACGCCGAGCAGCTCCTTGGCGGCCTCGGCCTCGTCGCGGAAGATCGGGTTGTTGGGTCCCGGTGCCTTCCAGGCAGCCGCCACACCATCGGGCGCATCCCACTCTTCGGTCAGTTCGGTCCCCAACCGCTTCAGATTGGCCGCGATCGCCGTGCCATACTGGCAGCGATAGGCGCCATCTGGCGATTGCAGGCTCTCGAAGCCGGTGCCGAACAGCACGAATTCCAAGGCGCCAAGCCCCTGCATGGCAACGCTCTTGCCCTTCAGCGTCTCCACCGAAGTGACGCTAGGATCAGGCCTGGCGAGGGCTGCCTGAACCTGCTTCAGCCCGGTGCCCTTGCGATCGGGAAAGAACAGGATGCGCTCGAAGCGGTTGTCGACCAGGACGGGGCCGACCCGCACGATCTCGATGCGCGACCAGGCCTCGACGAGATCGCCGAAGGTCGACTGTGCCTTAGACAGGCTCTCGACCGAGGGCGAGGCGCAGAGCATCGCCATGGATTCCTCCATGGTGTCAGCTTCTTCGGTGAAATGGCGGTAGCCAGGACGGAGGAAGTCGTCGACGGCCCGCGCCATCACCGCTGGCACCTTGGCGGCGTCGAGCACACCGACGGTCGGGCTCGATTCCTGCGCCATCGCGGGGAGGGGCAGCAAGGTCGTGGAGAGAAGGGCAAGGCGCGCGAGTAACCGCATCAGAGGGACTCCAGAAACGTGATCAGGGCCTTGCGGTCCTCGGGGGTGGCGGCAGCAAAGGCATCGCGGGCGGCTTCGGCCTCGCCACCATGCCATAGAATGGCCTCGGTCAGGTTTCGCGCCCGGCCGTCATGCAGGAAGAAGCTGTGGCCGCTGACCACCTGTGTGAGACCGATACCCCAGAGCGGCGGCGTGCGCCACTCCTGGCCGTTAGCATCTCCCACGGTCTGACCGTCGGCAAGGCCTTCGCCCATGTCATGCAGCAGGAAATCGGAATAGGGCCAAATCAGCTGAAAGGCCTGCGCCTTGTTCTCGGCCTTGCGGCTGGTGACGAATTTCGGCCGATGGCAGGCCACGCAGCCGCTGGCGTAGAAAATTTCCTTCCCGCGCAGGACCTGGGCGTCATCCACGCCGCGGCGCTTCGGCACGGCAAGGTTCTTTGCGTAGAAGGTCACAAGGTCGAGCACAGGATCTGGCGCTTCGGTATTGCCCAGCCGTCGCTGCACCCCGGTAGCCGCCCGGAAGCAGGCGGTCTGCTTCTCGGTGCAGTCGCCGAAATGCCTGATATCGTCAGGCGTTGAAATGCCGATGTCGCCGGCGAATGCGCTGGAACTCTGGTCACGCACCGAGGCGTTCTGCGCCTTCCAGCCGAAACGGCCAAGCTTGATCTCGCCGGTCCGGTGATCGCGGGCGCGGGCCGGGCGTCCGGAGATGCCGTCTCCGTCCAGGTCGTCGGGATCGGCGAGCGCCCGGATATCTTCCTCGGGGATCGCTTCGATCAGGCCGAGCCCGATCATCGGATTGGCGATGCGCGGGGAAAGGGTCGTGGTCGGATCGAGCGGACCGTAATTGAGGTCGCTGACGGAATAGTTGGGGCGGCGCAGCATCACCGTCTCGCCGCCGGCAAGCGTCAGGGGCTCCTCGCTGTACGTGATGACCATGCGGCCTTCGGCTGCCATGCCCGGCACCGCCTGATCCTGCAACTGGCCGCCATAGACGGGGTCGGGGAGCGAGGCGATCTCCAGCCGCTCGAGCCTGGCCTTCTCCTCCGCCGTGGCGGCGGGGCGGGCGAGGCGGAGAAACATAGACGTGTGGTCGCGGTCGCCCTCAGGCGGATGGCCGCGACCATCCTTCAGGTGACAGCTCTGGCAGGCCCGCGCGCTGAAGAGGGGCCCGAGGCCATCGGAGGCTTGGGTGGACGAGGGCGACGAGACCCAGAGCTTGCGGAACAGCGCATTGCCGAGCTTGAAGTCCTGCTCTTCGGCGAAGGTGATGTTGGTCGAAAACTGCGAAAAGACATCCTGGTTGACGCCATGGGAGGAGGTGCCCGCACCCCCCTGCATCAGTTCGAAGGCTTCGGCCTTGCTGAAATCCTCCGCCGGTCTCGTGACGGCCGCAACGCGGGCGGCATCCTTGGGTGTCAGATCGCTGCGCTGCGGAGCATCCTCCGCCGAAGCCGCCCTGGTCTGGGCAGCGACCACCAGCAGTGTCGCAAGGCTCAAGGTGAGGAGGCGGGACGGTGTCATCGGAGGATCGGGCCGCATCCGCAAGATACAGCCCGCCTTTTGCTGCTTACTGGAAAACCGCGCCAGGATTATCAAGGCTATCGGAGCCTTCAAGCTCGATCGTGCCGAGATCCAGCGACGCAATGACGCGCTGGATGGTCTGCGTCTGGTCGATCAGCCCGTCGATCGCGGCCTGAACGGTGGCATTGCCCTCGGCATTGCCTTCGCCGATCATCTGATCATAGGCCTCGGTCGTCTTGGCGCGCTCGGCCATGGCATTCATCGCAGCAAGCGTCTTGTCGAGCTTGGCCTTCATCTCCTGATCGAGCGCCTGATCCTTGGCGGCAACGAGTTCGGAGAGGGACGGGCCGGTCATCTTCGTGCCGTCGACGCGGGTGTATTCGCCGGTATAGGCCGATGTGATGCCGATGGCGTCGTTCAGATGCGAGGCATGCGTGTTGTCGGAGAAGCAGTCATGCTCCTCTTCCGGATCATGCAGCAGCACGCCGAGCTTCATGCGCTCGCCCGCGAGTTCGCCATAGGAGAGCGATCCCATGCCGGTGAGCATCGCGGAAATGCCCTTCTTCTCGTCGGCGAGAACGGCTTTCGTTGCTTCGCCCTCGGGCGCCCAGGCAGCAACCATCTCTTCGAGGTCCTGAACCAGCAGCGTGGACGCGGCCTTCAGATAGGCGGCGCGGCGGTCGCAATTGCCATTGGTGCAATTGGCGGCGTCATAGTCGGTATAGGGGCGGTTGCCGGCTCCCGGCCCGGTGCCGTTCAGATCCTGGCCCCAGAGCAGGAATTCGATGGCGTGGTAGCCGGTCGCGACATTGGCCTCGACCTCGCCGGCTTCATGCAGTGTCTCAGCGAGGAATTCCGGTGTGATTTCTGAGGCATCCACCTCTTCGCCGTTGATCTTGATCTTCGGGTTGGCGATCACATTGGCGACATAGAGAGAATTGCCGTCGCTTTCGGTGCCGTAAGCAGCATCGACGTAATCGATCAGACCCTCATCCAGCGGCCAGGCATTCACCTTGCCTTCCCACTCGTCAACGATCGGATTGCCGAAGCGATAGACTTCCGTCTGCTGATAGGGGACGCGGGCGGCGATCCAGGCTTCACGGGCGGCCTTCAGCGTTTCGTCGCTCGGCTTGGCGATCAGGGCGTCGATAGCGGCATCGAGCGCCTTCGCGGTTGAAAGCGCGTCCTGGAACTTGGCCTCGGCAAGCACGGTGTAGTGCGTCAACACATCCTTGGCCGCAGGTGCCGCGACGGCCGGGCCTGCGAAGATCGCAGCCGATTTGACGAGCAGCGCGATCGACGCGCCGATGACGGATTTCCGGATCATGATGTCTCCCTCCGGCGCGGACTGGGCGCCTCGATGTAAACGGACGGCCATGTCTTCGCGCAAAAGTAAACTGGTGTCAAACAGTCGAGTATAATAAACAACGACTGGAATTGACGATGATCAAATCAGGTCGGCCGACGACGCATCCGGCAGAAGAAAAATCCGTCGGTGTCCATGCTGGCGGGGCTGAGCGTCACGGTCTTGCCATCGGCGGAGCGCGGCCTGGGTGCAGAAGCACCGAAGAGATGTGTCCAGTCTTCGAGTACGGAGACGATCTCGAAGCTCGGATTGGCCTCGCAGAAGGCCCGGACCTGACGGTCGTTTTCCTCCGGCAGCACCGAACAGGTGACATAGAGCAGGGAGCCATTTGGCTTGACGAAGGTTGAGGCCTCGCTCAGCGCCTCCTGCTGCTGGGCAATGCGCTCCTGCAGGTTCCGGTCGGTGAGCCGCCACTTGGTGTCGGGGCGACGCCTCCAGGTGCCGGTGCCGGTGCAGGGGGCATCGACGAGAACCTGGTCGCAACGCTCCCTGAGGTTCGACAGCCCCTTCGTGCTGTCATGCACCTGGACGTTATGCGTGCCTGCACGTTTCAGGCGCTCGATGATAGGCGCAAGCCGCTTGCGGTCTGTGTCATAGGCGTGCACCTGGCCCTTGTTGTTCATGGCCGCCGCCATGGCGAGCGTCTTGCCGCCACCGCCGGCGCAGAAGTCGAGCACCTGATCGCCTTCGCGGGGCGTCACCAGATCGGCGACGATCTGCGAGCCCTCGTCCTGCACCTCAAACCAGCCCTTCTGGAAGCTCAGTTCGGCCGTGACATTGGGCAGACGCGAAGGGCCTTCTCCGGCCGGCACACGCATGCCGAAACGCGCGATCGGCGAGGCTTTCGCGCCGGAGCGGTCGAGCGCCTTCAGCACCTTGTCGCGGTTAGCCTTCAGTGTGTTGACGCGCAGGTCAAGCGTCGGGCGGGTGGCAAGCGCCTGAGCCTCGGCAAGCCAGTCGTCACCGAAGGCCTGCTCGAAAGACGGCTGCACCCAGTCGGGGATGTCACCCTGAACATGCAGGGGCGCATCGGAGAGGTCGCGGCTGGTGAAGGCCTGGATCTGGCTTTCGGAGAGGGGGGCGGGGGCGAAATTGTCGCCTTCGAGATCGGCCTGGAGCGACTCGAGGCTCATGCCCCATTGGCGCAGCAAGACGGCCCAGCCGAGCGAGTGTGCGCTGTCGTCATCCATCAGCCAGGCATGGGAAAGCTTCATGCGCAGAGCATCGTAGACGATATTGCCGATCGCCGCACGGTCACCGGAACCGGCGAAACGATGCGAAAGGCCCCAATCCTTGAGGGCATCGGCAACAGGTCGGCGACGGGTCTCGATATCATCCAAGACTTCGATCGCACCGGCAAGACGGCCGCCCAGTCGCATGGTCATTCTCCTCTGAAAGAAGAGAGCGTGGTAACGGCGATCACCGGCAAGAGCAAGCGTCTAAAACCTGACGGGTCGATCGCCGCTTCCGAAGGCGTCGACTTAGCTGATGATCTCGTAGCAAACCTTGGCATGGCCGGAGCGGATCATGCCGATGTCCTGGGCTGCGGCCTTGGAGAGGTCAAGAACGCGGCCGCGGATGAAGGGGCCGCGATCGTTGATGCGCACGACGACGCTCTTGCCGCTTCGCGCGTTGGTGACTTTCAGCTTGGTGCCGAAGGGAAGGCTCTTGTGGGCGGCGGTCATCTTGGCCGGGTTCATACGTTCGCCGGATGCAGTCTTGGACGTCAGCGCGTACCAGGAAGCACCACCGCAGGAAGACTTCGCATTTGCACTGTAAGGCGCGAAAGCACAGAGTGCAGCAATAGTTGCAGCGGTGAAAATAGAGCGTCGGTTGATCGTCAAGTTGTACGTCCCTAGTCGTTGACACGAGTGGTTTTTTGCGTGCCGACGGCTAAGGGAGGTCAAAAATGGCAAAAACGTGCCACAATGCGATCACGAAAAGTTACAAAGATTAACATTCGTGAGGGCGAAGAAAGGAATCTTTACCTTAACGAAATCTGAAGAATGGAGAAAAATCGTTTGATTCCAGGAGTCTTTCCGGAATTAAAAACCAGACTTCGGTCCGACGACGTTGATCACGGAATCGACGGAGAAAAATTTTCCTCCGCCGCCATATTTCCTGCCCGAATTGTGGTGCCTTCAAGGCTGAGGCGCTTGAAATGCCCGGCTTCCCGCGCCCTGGACGCAAAGTTTGACCTGGTGAAACGCCTGTTCAGGCCTTCTGGTTCCAGCTGCCGGAGCCAAGTAGATCTTCGAGAGACATCGTGTAATTCGGGTACTGGAAGTTGAAACCGAGACGCTTGATCTTGGCGTTGGAGACGCGCTTGTTTTCGCCATAGAAGGAGCGTGCCATCGGCGTCAGATCTGCCGTCTCGAAGGGCTGTTCGGGCGGCGCTTCCATGTCCATCAGCCGGGCTGCCTCGGTGACCACGTCCTGCGGGGGCGAGGGCATGTCATCGGTCACGTTGAAGATCCCAGCAGTCTTGGGTCCTGCCAGGAAGGCGGTGGCAGCAGCGATGTCCTCGACGCGGATGCGGTTGAACACCTGGTCCTTCTTCACCAGCCTCCGGGCCGTGCCGTTGGCAAGGTTCATGAAGGTGTTGCGGCCCGGCCCGTAAATGCCGGAAAGGCGCAGGATCGCAAGCGGCAGATCATCCCGCGCCGCAACCACCTGCCAGGCCTGCTCGGCCTCGACACGCTCCACCGAACGAACGGAGACGGGCTTCAACTCCGTCTCCTCGTTGACCCAGGCGCCGTTATGGTCGCCATAGACCCCGACGGTCGAGAGATAGGCAATCCATTCAAGCTTCGGCATGATGGTCTTGATGCCGGCCTGGCCGCAGAGCCGGATCAGCGGGTCGCCTTCGCTGCCGGGCGCAATCGACTGAACGAGATGGGTGGTTTCGGAGAGTTCGCCCAGCAATTCTTCCGTAAGCGTCGCCCCATCGAAGACGAAGGGGCGGATGCCCGCCGCTACCAGTGCCTTGCGCTTCTCGGCGCTGCGCGTGGTGCCGGCAACGGATGCGCCCTGACCGCTGAGCAGCCTGCCGATCGCCTTGCCCGAATACCCCGCTCCGAAAATCATCACCCGCATGCGTCAGCTCCCCGTCATCCATTCCTGTTGGACCGTCTCGTCCGTTTCCCTTGCCAGATACTCGGCCTGGAGCCTCATGAAGTCGCCGCCTAACAGGAGCTGCGAAAGTGCCCAGACTGCCATGCCACGCACATCAGCCGAGGCATCGCTCAGCAAGGCTTGGCACGCCGGTGCCAGCTCCAACGAACCGGAATTGCCGGCCGCGATCAAGACATTGCGCACGAACCGATCCCGTCCGATCCGCTTGACCGGCGAGCCGCTGAAATAGGTCCGAAAGGTCGGATCGTCCAGCGTCAGGAAGAAGGCGATGTCGGGCGCCTTCAGGTCCTCGCGGGCCACGAGCTTCATTTCGCGCGCCGACGCCGCGAACTTGTTCCAGGGACAGGCCGCCAGACAGTCGTCGCAGCCGTAGATGCGGTTGCCGAAGGCGGGCCGCAGTGCCAGGTCGATCGGCCCCTTGTGCTCGATCGTGAGGTAGGAAATGCAACGCCGCGCATCGATCTGGTAGGGCGCCGGGAAGGCGTCGGTCGGGCAGGCGTCGAGGCAGGCGCGGCAGGAGCCGCAATGATCGCGCTCGGGCGCGTCTATTTCTAGTTCCGCCGTTGTGAACAGGCTGCCGAGGAAGAGCCAGGATCCATATTCGCGGCTGACGAGGTTGGTGTGCTTGCCCTGCCAGCCGAGCCCGGCGGCGGCGGCGAGCGGCTTTTCCATGACAGGGGCTGTATCGACGAAGACCTTCACGTCTTCGCCGGCACGCGCGGCAAAGCGCGTTGCGACTTCCTTGAGGCGCCCCTTGATGACGTCATGATAGTCGCGATTGCGGGCATAGACGGAGATTGCTGCCTTCTCGGGCTGCGCCTGCAGCAGGCGCGGATCCTCGTCCGGCCCGTAATTCATCCCGAACATCACAATGGAGCGCACGTCCGACCAGAGCACACGCGGATCGCCTCGGCGCTCCCTGGTCTCCTCCATCCAGGCCATGGTGCCATGACGGCCGGCCTTAAGAAAGCTTGCAAGTCGCGAAGGCGCTTCGGGGATCGCGTCCGGCAGCGTGATGCGACAGAGATCGAAGCCCTGGGCTGTCGCCTCCTGGCGCAGGAAGCGGGTGAGGTCTGCCCGCCGCTTCCGGATCTTGGGATCGATCTGCGGCTCGTCCATGGCAGCGACGTTCAGAAATCGAGGTCGGCGTAGTGCGAGACCGGCGTGATCCCGCGCACGCGCTCGGTGAGCAGCGGCCGGAAGGACGGGCGCGACTTGATGCGCTGGTACCATTCCTTGGCGACCGGGAACTCGTTCCAGTCGATCTCGCCCAGATAATCCAGCACGGAGACGGCCGCTGCCGCCGAAAGGTCGGCATAGCTCAACCGCTCGCCGGCGATCCACTGACGCGAGCCGGAAAGCCAGGTCAGGTATTTCATGTGATGACGGATATTTGAGCGGGCCGTGCGCAGAACCTTGGAGTCAGGCGCGCCGCCGCCGAGACCATTCGGGATGATCAGCTTGTGCACGCGCTCGCGCACCAAAGGCTTTGTCACATCCTGCTCCATCTTCTGCAGGAACCATTCCGTCAGCCGGCGGATCTCGGCGCGCTGGAACGGATCTTCGGCAAAGAGTCGCCGGTCGCGCTTTAGGACACCGTGCGTCTCGTCGATGAATTCCGAGATCACGAAGGGGCCACAGAGCGCCCGCATGTTGTCGTCGACATAGACGGGAAGCGTGCCGGCGGGGTTGAAGGCGAGGAACTCCTTGCGCTTCTCCCAGGTCTGTTCCTCCACCAGATCCGTCTGAAAGCCGTATTCGGACAGGACGAGACGAATGAAACGGGACGCGGTGGACATCGTGTGATGATACAGGGTCGGCATCGGAACTCGGATTCTCGGATTTTTCAGTGGCAGAGACGCAGGCTATCGAAGCGGCTGGTCATCAACGCGGCTTCCAAGCTATAGGGTTTCGGCCCCCGCAATACAAGCAAATCACTTTGCCTTCCCCTAGAAGGAGACCTCATGGAAGATCAATCCATTATCAGCGCGCTCGTGCTCGGCCTGATCGAAGGCCTGACCGAGTTTGTGCCGGTATCGTCCACCGCGCATGTGCTGCTGGCCGGCCATTTCCTTGGCTTTAAATCGCCCGGCAACACC
>JBKBON010000002.1:0-248037 GCA_046294755.1 Allorhizobium sp.
ATTCACGGAGTGATTGGACGAAAATGCGACTTCTGTTCCTCGGAGACATGGTGGGCAAGACCGGACGTACGGCTGTATGGGAGCGGTTGCCGGGCCTGATCTCCGACCTGAAGCTCGATTTCGTCATCGTCAACGGCGAAAATGCAGCCGGCGGCTTCGGGATCACCGAGGACATCTATCTCGAGACCATCAATGCCGGTGCCGATGTCGTGACGACGGGCAACCACGTCTGGGACCAGAAGGAGGCCGTTTCCTTCTGCACCCGGCATGACCAGTTCCTGCGGCCCGCCAACTATCCATCCGGCACCCCGGGCAAGGGCTCCGGCCTATATTATGCCCGCAATGGTGCGCGGGTGCTCGTCGCCAACATCATGGGCCGCGTCTTCATGCATCCGGAGCTCGACGATCCCTTCAAATCGGCCGAGACGATCCTTGCAGCCTGTCCGCTCAAGGAGCAGGCCGATGTCATCGTCTTCGACTTTCACGCGGAGGCGACCAGCGAGAAGCAGTGTTTTGGCCACTTCGTCGATGGCCGTGCGAGCTTCGTTGTAGGCACGCATACGCATGTGCCGACAGCCGATCACCAGATCCTGAATGGCGGTACGGCCTACATGTCGGACGCCGGCATGTGCGGTGACTACGACTCCTCGCTCGGCATGGAAAAGGAAGAGCCCCTCAACCGCTTCATTTCGAAGATGCCGAAGGGGCGCTTTGAAGCCGCAAGCGGGCCGGCGACGATCTGCGGCGTCGGCGTCGAGATCTCAGACAGCACCGGGCTTGCCGAGAAGATCGCTCCGCTCCGCATCGGGCCGCGGCTCGCCGAGACGATCCCGCCCTTCTGGGCTTGACCGTTCCTCAATAACGCCATTGTGACGTGTGGCGACCATGCCGCCGCTTTACGGCGTCCTGGGGCTGGCCCATTCTTGCCCCGAACCTTGACGGTACGGGAGCGGCATGATGCTGAGACTGGTGTTGTCCACGATGGTGTTGTCGGTTTTGGCCGGCGGTGCCTTGGCGCAAGAGGCACAGCGACCGCAGGTCAGCCAATGTCAGTTGATCGCCGAGAAGGTCCCGTCTGTCCAATACGCCAAATACACGCCGCCAGCCTCTGGCGGTCCGGCGCTGACGCTTGCACAGGTTCAGGAAGACGTGGTCATCACCTTTATTGGCCATTCGACCTTCCAGATCGACACGCCGGGCGGCATTTCGATTGCGACTGATTTCAACGGCTGGCTCCGGACGTCACGTACACCAGATGTCGTGACGATGAACAAGGCGCATTCCAGCCACTATACGCTGAATCCGGATCCTGCGATCGGTGCCGTCCTGCATGGCTGGAACGAGGCGGAGCCGGGGCAGCCGATACAGCACCGGCTGGTTGTCGGGGATGCCTATGTGCGGAACGTCTCTACCGACATTCGCAGCTGGGGTGGCGAGATGGAGCCAAACGGCAATTCCATTTTCATCATCGAGGTGGCCGGTCTGTGCATAGGCCATCTCGGGCACCTGCATCATGAACTCACCGATACCCATTATGGTGAAATCGGCAGGCTGGACATTCTAATGGTACCGGTGGACGGAGGGCTGACACTCGGCGCCGACAGCATGAGCCGGATCGTCAAGCGGCTTCGCTCTGCCGTGATCCTGCCCATGCATCGAAGGGGGCCGCCGATCGATGGTTTCCTATCGATGTTCGGCGAAGGGTTCGATACCCAGATCTCTGAAAATCGCGGCTTCACGGTGTCCATGCGGACATTGCCGAAGAAGCCGCTGATCCTCGTGCTTCAAGGGGTGTAATGCTCCCCTGGGTCAGGCGAAGCGGACGTGGCGGTGCACGCCGACGTCCGGCATCTTTTCGGGGTCGAGGTTCGCTTTGGCGATTTCCCAGCCGAACTTGATGGAGCTGCCGGTAGAGGCCCAGATCTCACCTTCGTCGAGCGAGAGCGCCAGCATTGTCAGAAGTGGATCGGATTTGCCGCCCTCGTACCAGGCTGCAACCACAGAATTCCAGTATTCATCGATCTTGGCCTGATCCTTGACCTCCGTGAGGGTGCCGGTCAGGGAGGCATGGTAGTCGTGGTTTTTGCCGACGACACAGAACTGGCCGCGGCTGCCGGGACGAAGTGCCTTGACGAGATCAGTGTCGGTCTTGGTGAAGAACCAGATGATGTGAGTGGAGCGGTCGGCCTGTGGCGCCATGGGGCGCATCAATTGATCCGATCCGATCAGGCCGAGCATGCCGGCATGGATGCTATCGATTTCTTCCCAAAGCTGTTCAACCGGATTCTCGCGGGCTTCGCTGAAGCTTGCCATATCGTTTTTCTCCATGAGGTTTTGTCGTGGAAGCAACGAGTTTGAGCCTCACTTGTTCCTGGCTCCTGAGGGCGTGGCTGCGCGTCGCTTGGGCTTGAACAGGGCCGATTTCGCCCGTATAAGGCGCCCATTCCCAACATTTAGACCTGATCAGGGGTGCCATGGCTGGCCATTCACAGTTTAAAAACATCATGCACCGCAAGGGGAAGCAGGACGGTATCCGTTCCAAGATGTTCTCCAAGCTCGCGCGCGAAATTACGGTTGCCGCAAAGTCCGGTCTTCCCGATCCTGCGATGAATGCAGCGCTTCGTCTCGCCGTGCAGAACGCCAAGGCGCAGTCGATGCCGAAGGACAACATCGAGCGGGCCATCAAGAAGGCATCCGGCGCCGATGCCGAGTCTTATGACGCGATTCGCTACGAAGGTTACGGCCCAGGCGGTGTTGCCGTCATCGTCGAGACGCTGACCGACAACCGCAACCGCACGGCGTCTTCTGTCCGGTCGACCTTCTCCAAGGCCGGTGGTGCACTCGGCGAAACCGGTTCGGTGTCCTTCTCCTTCGACCATGTCGGCGAGATCACCTACAAGGCCTCTGTCGGCGACGCAGATAAGGTCATGGAAGCGGCGATCGAGGCCGGAGCCGAGGACGTTGTTTCGGATGAAGACGGCCACACGATCTACTGCGCCTTCGAGGACATGAACGAAGTCTCCAAGGCTCTGGAAGAGGTGCTTGGGCCGGCCGAGTCGGTCAAGGCGATCTGGAAGCCGCAGAACACCATCGAAGTCGATGAAGAAAAGGCGCAGTCGCTGATGAAGCTCATCGACACGCTGGAAGACGATGACGACGTGCAGAACGTCTACTCGAACTTCGAAGTCTCGGACGAAGTCATGGCGAAGCTTTCGGCCTGATTTCCGGAAAGCTGATCTCAATCACACAAAAGCCCGGCTGCGACCCAGCCGGGCTTTTGCATTTCATCGAGGTCCACTCCGCTCAGGCGGCAGCGCTTCGCACGCTGCCGATGACGTCGACCAGTTCGTTGACGATGCGCTCGACCTGTTCGCGGTCATCGCCTTCAGCCATGACACGGATGAGGGGCTCGGTACCCGAGGGGCGGATGACGAGACGGCCGGACTTGGCGAGTTCGGCTTCTGCATCGGCAATCGCCTGCTTGACCACGGCGTCTTCCAGCGGCTTGCCGCCAGAGAAGCGGACGTTGCGCAGGAGCTGCGGCACAGGTTCGAAGCGGTGGCAAAGTTCGCTGACGGTCCTGCCGGTGCGCTTGACGGCTGCAAGGATCTGCAGGGCGGCGACGAGGCCGTCGCCGGTCGTGCCGTGGTCGGACAGAACGATATGGCCGGACTGCTCGCCGCCAATGTTGAAGTCGTGGTTGCGCATGTGCTCCACCACATAGCGGTCACCGACCTTGGTGCGGGCCAGCGTCAGGCCCTTGTCACCGAGAAAGCGTTCCAGGCCGAGGTTCGACATGACGGTCGCGACGATGCCGCCGCCACGCAAGGTCTGCTCCTGCGCCCAGGTTTCGGCGATCACGGCCATCAGCTGGTCGCCATCCACGACGGCACCGTTCTCGTCAACGATGATGACACGGTCGGCATCGCCATCGAGTGCGATGCCGATGTCGGCACGGGTTTCGTGGACCTTCTTCTGCAGCGTCTCCGGGTGGGTCGAGCCGCATTCGAGGTTGATGTTGGTGCCGTTCGGTTCATTGCCGATCGTCACGACATCCGCGCCGAGCTCCCAGAGAGCGGCAGGTGCCACCTTGTAGGCCGCGCCGTTGGCGCAGTCGATCGCTACGCGCAGACCTTGCAAGGTCACGTCGCGGGGAAGGGTCCGCTTGGCGAATTCGACATAACGGTCATGGACGCCATCGATACGTTTGGCGCGGCCGATGTCGTTCGGGGCTGCGAGCTGGCCGTAAATATCCTTCTCCAGCATGTCCTCGATCTGCAGCTCCAGCTCGTCGGATAGCTTGTAGCCATCCGGGCCGAAGAGCTTGATGCCGTTATCGGCAAAGGGATTGTGGGAGGCCGAGATCATCACCCCGAGGTCGCAGCGCAGCGAGCGTGTCAGCATGGCGACGGCGGGTGTTGGGATCGGGCCCAGGACGAAAGCGTCGAGACCGGCTGCGGTGAAGCCGGCGACCATGGCGTTTTCGAGCATGTAGCCGGAGAGGCGGGTGTCCTTGCCGATCACGACCCGGTGGCGGTGGCCGCCGCGGCGGAAGAGGGTGCCGGCGGCGATGCCGACCCGCATGGCGAGATCCGGCGTCATGGGGAAGCGGTTGGAAAGGCCGCGGATGCCGTCTGTGCCGAAGTAACGACGTGTCATTGAGTGTTCCTTCAAGTCATCTCGGTATCGTCCGCTGCTGAAGGCTCTCGATTCACGAGCGGTCGCGCGGGCGATCCTGGTTGGCTGCTCTTGCCATAGAATGCAGTAAAGAACACGTAAAATAGCGCTAAAATCGATTACACGGCGTTACCGACGGTCGCCTCTTCCGCGGGAATGGCGCTGGGACAGGAGCTACAAAAAAAAGGCCACCCGCGGGGGTGGCCTTGATCATTGAGCTGAACCTCAGTGTGGCTGGGGTTCCAGCCCACCTTCCGGCTCACCGCCCTTGGGGACGTCCTTCCGACCGGTCGAAGGGACGGCAGAGCCACGGCTTGGGGTGCTGTCGTCACCGCTGTCACGAGATGGCTTCTCGCCGCGGAGCAGCGCCTTGATCTCCTCACCGGAGAGCGTCTCATATTCCAGCAGCCCTTCGGCAATCGCGACGAACTCGTCGTGGTGATCGGTGAGAATACGGCGCGCTTCCGTATAGGCTTCGTCGATCAAGCGGCGCACTTCCATGTCGATCTTCTGGGCGGTGGACTCCGAGACATTCTTCGACTGGGAAACCGAATGGCCGAGGAAGACTTCCTGTTGGTTCTCGCCATAAGCGACCTGACCGAGCACGTCGGAGAAGCCCCACTGGGTAACCATGGCGCGGGCAAGCTTGGTTGCCTGCTCGATGTCGGAGGAAGCACCCGAGGTGATGTTCTCCTTGCCGAACGTGAGTTCTTCCGCAACGCGGCCACCCATCATGATGATGAGGCGCGAGACCATCCACTTGTAGCTCATCGAGTAACGGTCGCCCTCGGGAAGCTGCATGACCATCCCGAGCGCACGACCGCGAGGGATGATGGTCGCTTTGTGCAGCGGGTCGGCGACCGGTACCTTCAGCGCGGTGATGGCGTGGCCGGCTTCGTGATACGCTGTCAGCTTCTTTTCGGCTTCGGTCATGGCGGAGGAGCGGCGTTCCGCGCCCATCATGATCTTGTCCTTGGCGTCTTCGAATTCAGCCATGGTGACCACGCGCTTGTTACGGCGGGCGGCCATCAGGGCGGCTTCGTTGACGAGGTTCATCAGGTCGGCACCGGAGAAGCCGGGCGTGCCGCGAGCCAGAACCTTGAGGTCAACATTCGGCGCCAGCGGCACGTTGCGGGCATGGACCTTGAGAATGCGCTCGCGGCCGACGATGTCGGGGTTCGGAACGACGACCTGACGGTCGAAACGGCCTGGACGCAGGAGCGCAGGGTCGAGAACATCGGGACGGTTGGTCGCGGCGATCAGGATGATGCCTTCATTCGCCTCGAAGCCGTCCATCTCGACGAGCAGCTGGTTCAGCGTCTGCTCGCGTTCGTCGTTACCGCCGCCGAGACCTGCGCCACGATGGCGACCGACAGCGTCGATTTCGTCGATGAAGATGATGCAGGGCGCGTTCTTCTTCGCCTGTTCGAACATGTCACGGACGCGGCTTGCACCGACGCCGACGAACATTTCGACGAAGTCCGAACCGGAAATGGTGAAGAAGGGGACGTTGGCTTCGCCGGCAACCGAGCGGGCGAGCAGCGTCTTACCCGTGCCCGGAGGGCCGACGAGCAGCACGCCGCGCGGGATCTTGCCGCCGAGGCGCTGGAACTTCTGAGGGTCGCGCAGAAATTCGACGATTTCTTCCAGGTCCTGCTTTGCTTCGTCGACGCCGGCGACATCGTCGAAGGTGACGCGGCCATGCGCCTCAGTCAGCAGCTTGGCTTTAGACTTGCCGAAGCCCATGGCGCCGCGCGAGCCGCCCTGCATCTGGCGCATGAAGAACAGCCAGACGCCAAGAATCAGCAACATGGGGAGGAGCGTGCCGATGTAGCTCAGGAAGCCCGAGGAACCGTCGGTCTCCGGGCGGGCCACGATCATCACGTTGCGACCTTCCAGCTTGGTCAGCAGGTTGTCGTCGATGACCGGGGCATAGGTCTGGAAGGCCGTGCCGGACTCGGCGTATTTGCCGAGCACACGATTGCCGGTGACCGTGACCTCACGAACCCGTCCAGCATCCACTTCGCGCAGGAACTGCGAGTATGGGATCTCGCTGGAGGCGGTCTGCGTCGGAGACGTCTGGAACATGCTGAACAGCGCGATCAACAACAGAGCGATGATCGCCCAGAGCGCGAAATTGCGAAAATTTGGGTTCATTGAACTCCCCGAACCTGTGGTGCGGGACGAAGCCCCGCAGAATTACCTTCTAACATAGGATCGTGCTGCATCCTTGCCAAGGCAAACGGACCTCCGCACAGCGTTTTCCGTCAATAAGTCTTAAATGGGCGCAGACGGTGTCGGTTCCGCGCCGATCAGCCGGGCAATGGTGTCCGCTAGCGGCTTGTCGAAGCCAGGCATGAAATCAGCGAAGAGCGAGAGGCGGGGCCGGATGATCACCTTATGTCGCGCTTCCTCAGAAGATCCTTCTTTTACAATGACTTGTGGGGATGTTTCTGCCAGGGCGGCGCGGATGATCCCTGGAAGTTCACTGGCGATGGCAGGGCCTGGACCAGGGATGATCATGACCTCTGTGTCGCCTGTGTTCTCCACACTGTAGCGCCCATCCCAAACTGCACGGCTAAAGGGTGGCAGCAGCAGCGGCAAAAGACCGCGCCTCTCCCTGAGCAAAAAGAGTGTGTTACCCCGTCGCAGGACCAGGCTGCCGGAAAGGGTAAGCCGGAAATCAGTGTTTTGCTCCAGGGCCGCGGTGAGGCGGGCAAGGCTTGCTGCCGCCGGTCGATGCGGCTTGCCGCCCAGTATGGCGGCCAGGGCCGAGAGAGCGTGGTCTCTGACATCGGGAGATGGGACGGTGGTGCCTGTCAGCGAAATCGCCACGACGGGGCCATTTGTTCCTTGTGCCGACGCTTCGAGCCATTGGGCTGCTGTCAGGGACAGCATCTTGCGATGGTCAGCCGCCTCCTCGATCACGGCAGGATCGACTGCCGGCGCCGCCAGCCGCACACGGACACGCTCGTAGCGGGGATCTTCATTGCTGGGATCTTCGATCCATGGCTGTTGCAGGCCGTCGAGATAGCTGCGGATGTCCTCACGGCGCGTGCGCAAGTATGGACGCAGTATCCACAACCGGCCCGCATAAAGCGTGGCAGGCGCCATACCCGCCAGACCGACTGCGCCTTCTGCGGAACGATCTGCACGCATGGCAACGGTCTCGATTTGGTCGTCGAGCGTATGGCCGGTGACGATCGCATCGGCACCGACGGCGTCTGCCACCTCGGCAAGCAGGCTGTAGCGTGCCTGACGCGCCGCGGCGGATAGTCCTTGTTTGGGCTTCGGCCCCGACCAGCGTGCAATGCGGTGTGGAATGTCGAGGCTTTCGCAGAACACTGCGACCCGACGGGCTTCGTCGGCTGAGGCGGTGCGCAGGCCGTGATCGATGGTCGCCGCGGAGAGAGAGTGTGTGTGCGGGAAGCGCTGCGCTTCGATCGCGCGCTTCAAGGAGAGGAGGAGACCCGTCGAATCGCTGCCACCGGAAATGGCGACCATGAGGTGCAGGGGGCGGCGGAGGGTGTGGAGAAATGTATTGATCGCGGCTTCGGGCGAGATGTCGGCCAGTGGCGAACCTGCCGCGAGCGGGGCGGCCATCAGCAGCTGAGGCGCTTCTGCTCGCTCGCCACCTTGGAAACGACAGCGCGGGAGGCCTTGGGATAACGCTTGGAGACTTCGCGCAGCGTGGCGCAGGCGGTCTCGGTGTTGTCGAGGGCGGCCAGCGACATGCCGAGCTTCAGCAGCATTTCAGGCGCCTTGGGAGAGGTGTTGTAGGTCTGGTGGGCGTTGAGGAAGGTCTTGGCCGCCTCGTTGTAGTTGCCCTGCGAATAAAGTGCTTCGCCCAGCCAGAAGTTGGCATCAGCGATCTTGGCGCTGCTCGGATAGGCGGCGATGAAGTCCCTGAATTCACTCTCGGCCAGCGCGTAGTCCCCTGAGAGAACATGGGCATAGGCCACCTGGTAGACATCGCTTTCGGAATTCAGCGATGCGGTTTGCTGGGATCCGGCCTGGCCCGTCACCGACGGTGCAGTGACACCCGTATCGACGCCGGGCAACGCGCCTGATCCGTTGCCAAGTGCATCCTGATTAAGAGTCGCAGTGACCGGCATGCCGGTTTCGTCGAGCGCTATCGAACCGAGCGTCTGTTCGCCGGGTGCCGTGCCCGGTGTCTGGCCAAGGCCGGAAGCGTCGGCGGTTGCGCCGACGTCCGGAGTTTCTGTGATAATCTCTGCGACGGAATCCTGCTGGCCGCCGGCCGTTGCGGGACGCGTCAAAGAGCCACTTTTTTTCTCGAGGTCCTGGAAGCGGAACTCGTTGTCTTCCTGCTGCTTGCGGATGGTTTCCTGCATCTGCAGGAGCTGGAAGCTCATTTCTTCAATCCTGCCGTTCAGGGCGCGGATCTCTTCCTCAAGCTGTTGTACGCGAATGGTCGGGTCCATGGCCTGAGCCAGATGGACTTCGGCTTTCGGTGATTGTACGGGCGCCGCCTTTTGGCCAAACTGCACGTTCGGAAACAGCTGGAACGCGTTCGCGTTGCCATGCAGCCCCCCCAGCGAGGCCGTCGCTAGCAGTGCGGCCATCACAAGTTTGTTCATGTTCCTTCTTCCTGTTTTCGCGACAAATTGCGCCGAACCAGCGCCGACAGGAGTTTTCTCAATTGCCTGCAAAAAGCAACCAAGTTCGGCCAAAGTGTGGAGAAAAGTAAAAGGCGACCCGGAGGCCGCCTTCACTTGGTGGTGATTGCCGGCGAACCGGTTTACATGCCGGCGCCACCGAGGACGGTGACAGCGCGGCGGTTCTGCGACCAGCAGGAAATGTCGTCGCAGACGGCGACCGGACGTTCCTTGCCGTAGGAGATGGTCTTCATGCGCTGGGCCGGGACACCCCGCTGAGCGAGGTAGTCACGGGTAGCAGCGGCGCGGCGAGCGCCGAGAGCAAGGTTGTATTCGCGGGTTCCGCGCTCGTCAGCGTGACCTTCGATCGTGATCGCGTAGTTGGGGTAACGCTGCAGCCACTGGGCCTGACGGTCGAGGGTCTGGGCGGCATCGGCGCGGATGGCCGTCGAGTCCGTGTCGAAGAAGATGCGGTCGCCGACATTGACCGTGAAGTCCTGGGTCGAGCCCGGGGTTGCGGCACCTGCGCCACCGGCGCCGAGGCCGAGTTCGCCAGCGCTGTTGGGCAGGTTCTTCTTGTTGGCGCAGCCTGCAAGGGCGAGAGCCACGGCAAATGCGACCATGGCCGGGTTGGTTGCCATTTTCTGCAGACGGCTCTTGGCCGGGGATTGAATGCGGCTCATCGCCGGTCTCCTTGAATTCTCTGTTAGGGTTGCCGGACCATAACCAATCGCGGTTAACCGGCTTCCAACAATCATGGTTAACAAAGCGTCAAATCATGCCCGAAACGTCGGACCTGAAGGCTGTTTGCGGCGAGAAAGAGGCGCAAATGCGCCTCTTTTCGATCGCTAGTCCATAAGCGGCGACCAGGCCGGGTCAGAGGCGAAGGACGGTGTCTTGATCTGCTGCTCGTTATATCCAGTCAGGTCGATCGAGTAGAGCTGCGGTCCCCCGGCGCCCGCGTTCTGGCGGAAGAACATCAACACGCGGCCATTGGGTGCCCAGGTCGGGCCTTCGTTGTGAAAACCAGTGGTCAGAATACGCTCGCCCGAGCCGTCGGTCTTCATCACGCCGATCGAGAACTTGCCGCCCGACTGTTTGGTGAAGGCGATCAGATCGCCGCGCGGGGACCAGACCGGCGTGGAGTAGGAGCCGTCGCCGAAGGATATGCGGCGCTGGCCCGAGCCATCGGCGGCCATCACGTATAGCTGCTGACGGCCGCCGCGGTCGCTTTCGAAAACGATCTGGCTGCCATCCGGCGAGTAGGAGGGCGAAGTGTCGATCGCGGCCGTATTCGTCAGGCGGGTGGTGGTGCGCGACCGCAGGTCCATTGTGTAGATGTTGGCGTTGCCGTCCTGCTGCAGGCTCATGATGACCCGCTGGCCATCAGGAGAGAAGCGAGGCGCAAAGGTCATGCCAGGGAAGTTTCCGACAACCTCACGGGCACCGGTTTCCAGCTGCAACAGATAGACCCGCGGCTGGTTACCCTCGAAGGACATATAGGTGATTTCCTGGCGGTTCGGAGAGAAACGCGGAGTCAACACAATATCTCTGGAACTGGTCAGCGGGCGCATGTTCTCGCCGTCCTGGTCCATGATCGCGAGCTGGCGCTTGCGGTCGGTCTTGGGACCGCTTTCCGAAACGAAGACGATACGGGTATCAAAATAGCCCTTTTCACCGGTGATGCGCTCATAGATCGCGTCCGCGATCATATGGGCGACACGACGCCAGTTCTTCGGATCGGTGAAGAATTGCTGGCCGGTCATCTGCTGACCGCCGAAGGTGTCCCAGAGGCGGAATTCTGCACGCAGGCGACCATCCGGCTCGCGAGCAATACGACCGACGACCAGGGCTTCAGCCTTGAGCGCGGTCCAGTCAGGAAAGCGCGGTGCCTGATCGGGGTTCTGGATCTTCTCGATAAAGGCGGCGCGGTTGACCGGGGCGAAAAGGCCCGAGCGCTTCAGGTCGGCTTCGACCACGGCGGAGATCTGGGCGCCGATGCCATCGGCAGAGACGAAGTCGGTGATCGCAATCGGGAGCGGCTGAACGTTGCCGCGGTTGATGTTGATTTCAACGGCTGCGTTGGCGGGGGCCACGAAGGCACCTGCCATGCTGGCACAGACCAGCAGAATTCGGAGGAGGAGAGTTTTCATGCTTACCAAGCCTTTCAGCTCTTACATCAGTTCGCTGGGGTCGAAATTGACGACAACTTCAGACCAAGCGTCGTATTTGTCCGGGGGCAGATTGGTGAAGGGGGCGGACTTGCGCACGGCGCGTACGGCGCCGCTCATGAGGACCTGCTGAGCCGAAGGCGAGCCGCCGGTCGCCGTTGCTTCGGGATCGCCGACCAGAGCGCCATTCTGGTCGAGGCGGAATGTCACGCGGATGCGGACGTCGGAGGCGTCTGCCATGCCCGGCGTGATCAACCAATTGTTCTGAATTACACCGCGCAGGGCGTCGAGTTCGCTCTGGCTGAGGGTCGAGCCGCCGGTGTTGGTCTTGCCGCCAAGCGCTTCCGGTGCGGTCGAGCGCTCTCTACCGCCCCCGGCTGCCTCGGTCTTGTTGAGGAGTGCTGCCACCTCGTCGGCGTTGAAATCGCTGTCCATCTGCGGCTTCGACTTGGCCGTCTCCTGAGCCTTCGTGTCCTTCTTCGCGTCAGCCTTTGCGGTTGCCTTCGGCTCTGGCTTTTTCTCAACCGGTTTTGCGATCTCGGGCTGGGGGCGCGCTGGTGGAACCGGGGCCTTCTCGGGCAGCGGTATCTGTTCGGCGACGGCCGTCTCTGCCGGTGTCGGTTCGGCTGGCTTGGCTTCGGCGGGCGTCGGCTCGGCAGGCTTTGTGACCGGTTCGGCCGGCGGGGCCGTATCTTCCTTGACGACTTCCTTCACCTCGTTCGGCTTCGCGTCCGGGGTAGGGGCGGGCGTCTCCACCTTCTTCGGCGCGGCTGCCACTTCCTGCTCCACGGGGCGCTTCGACGGGGTCGGGGGCGACTTCAGGTCGACGTCGTTGTCACCAAAATTCTCGGCGGGTTCGGCAAGCGCGGGTTTCTTCGTCGGCACGGGGGCAGATTTCTCTGCCATGGGTGCATCCTTCGAGCCTTGCTGGATCTGGGTGAATTCCTCGATCGGCACGATATCAACCGGAAGGGATTCCATCGGTGCAAACTCGAGTTTCTCGGGCGAGCCGAGGCTCACCAGCGCCGCGGAGAGCGCCAGTGTATGCAGGAGCGAGGATGTGAAGAGGCTGCCCTTCATGTCCGTCCGATCAATTCTGCTGTTCCTGCAAGGTCACGAGACCGATATTGGTGAAACCGGCGGACGAAATCCGCGCCATGACCTGCATGACAATGCCATAGGTCGCGGCGGTATCGGCGCGCACGAAAATGCGTTCATTGTAGCCAGTCGTTGCGATCGCCTGCAGTTTCGGCACGACTTCCTCGATCGGGATGGCGGTTTCCTGCAGATAGATCTCGCCGGCCGGGTTGACCGAAACGGTGATGGGCTGATTTTCGCTGCTCATCGCCTTGGCCTGGGTCTGCGGGAGGTCGATCGGCACGCCGACCGTCATCATCGGCGCGGCGACCATGAAGATGATCAGCAGCACGAGCACGACGTCGACGAAGGGTGTGACATTGATTTCGCTGACGAGCGCTTTCTTGCCACCGCGACGTCCGCGGCGTCCGCCACCCTTGCTACCCGATCCGACCGACATACCCATGATGCGTCTCCTGCTCCCAGAGCCTTACTGCGCGGCCTGGCGCGGCTGCAGCTTCTCGTCGATCTGACGCGAGAGGATGGCGGAGAACTCATCCGCAAAGCCTTCCATGCGTGCAGAGAGCTTGCCGGCTTCGCCAGAGAACTTGTTGTAGGCGATGACGGCCGGAATAGCGGCGATCAGGCCGATCGCGGTCGCGAGCAGCGCTTCCGCGATACCGGGGGCAACGACCGCAAGGCTTGCGTTGTTGGAACCGGCGATGGCCTGGAAAGAGGTCATGATACCAACGACAGTACCGAAGAGACCGATGAAGGGACCGGCGGAACCGATGGTGGCGAGCGACGAGAGGCGCGATTCCAGCGTTTCGGATTCCCGTGCCATGGTCACGTCCATGGCGCGGTCAATACGCATCTGAAGACCGATCGGGGAGCGGGCGCCGCGCTCGAAGCTCTTCTTCCACTCGCGCATGGCGGCGACGAAGATGGCGGCAAGGCCGGTGTTGTTGCGCTCGGCCAGCGTGCGATAGAGTTCTTCCAGCGACTGGCCGGACCAGAAAACCTGTTCGAACTGGTCGAACTGGCGCCGCGCGCGGGCATAGCTCAGATATTTGTCGATGACGATGGCCCAGGTCCAGACGGAGGCGGCCAGAAGCCCGATCATGACGAGCTTGACGATCAGGCCTGCCTGCATGAACAGGCCCCAGAGGCTCACGTCATGGGTCGCTGCAGCCATTCCAACTTGTTCCATCGCCTTCAATTCCCCGAAATCCAAACGCCCGGTGGGTTGGACCGGGCGGCGATATGAGCTCTACTGGTGGAAACTTGTGCGGCAGCAGCCGCTGAAACCCTTTTCCCGCCTTAGCTCCCAGAGTGCTTCTGGGATGAAAATTTGGTCAAAGGAAGGCGTGCGCTGCACAAACTTCCAAGGCTGAAGTAAGACGCGATTAAGGTTAAGAACGGGTTACCGTAGGTGCTGTTCACGCATGATGTGATCAGCCAAGAAACTGCTTGGCGAGACCTTCCGGCAGGCGTCTGGGGCGGCCCGTTCGGTTCACGACTGCGATGACAACCTTTGCCGCTATCAGAACCTGTTCTCCACGCCGGATCTCCTGCTGCAGGATCATCTTTGCGCCGCCGGCCTTTTCCGTCTGCGTGCGGATGGTGACGATGTCATCCATGCGGGCAGGGGCTTTGAAATCGATCTCCATGCGGTGGACCATGAAGGCGAGGCCTTCGTCCGAGGCGTCAAACAGGGCCGACTGCTCGACGCCGAGGCAGCGCAGATAGTCGGTGCGGGCGCGCTCCATGAAATGCAGGTAACGGGCGTGGTAGACGGCGCCTGAAAAGTCGGTGTCTTCGTAATAGACGCGCTGCGTCAGGATATGCACGCCGTCGACGATCTCGCCGGAAAGGGAAAAGGTTTTGATCTCGGTCACGCGGTGCCTCGCTCGATTTGGGCGGCAACTAGCAGAAGCCTGCGCCGGAAACCAGTCTCAGCCCGCATTCCCATCCAGATCCCCGTCATGCCAGACAATGTGCCTTGGCGAGGCGGGCAGGGCCTCGATCTCGTCGGCAATGAAATAGGGCGGGATGTCGAGCGCCTTGAGGGCTGCACATGTCGCCGGCACCCATTTGAATTCGAGGCTGTTCTTGCCGTCCTCGTTCCGGTGGATGATGTCGCTTTCATGGAACGGGAATTGCGCAGGGATTTCCATGCGGTAGTAAAGACCGAGCTCGTGCCAGGCCTTGCCCTCGTAGTGGAAGAAGTTTTCGACGATCCAGAGGAGCTGGCCGACGACAGCCTCGACCCCCAGTTCTTCCTGCATCTCCCGCACCAGCGTCTCGGCCGATGTCTCGCCGATTTCGGCCCGACCGCCAGGGAATGTCCAGAAGGTCTCGTGGGTGGCGCGATGGACGAGCACGTGGCCATTGCGGAAGGCGAGGCCGGCGATGCGATGGTTGAACCGCCGCTTGCCGTCCTTGATGGTGATCAGGGTGCGTTTGGACATCAGACGTGGCCCAGTTCGAGCAGGAGGATTTCGGGTCTGCTTCCGATGCGGATGGGAAGGATGGAGCACCCGAGGCCGCGTGACACGATCAACTCCCTGCCGTCGACATTGAAGTATCCGGCGGGGAAACGTCGGGAACCAATTGATGCAGAAGCGGGACGCCAGCCGAACAGATTGATCTGTCCGCCATGGGTGTGACCGCACAGCGTCAGGCTCACCCGGTCATCAACATTGGGAAATATATCGGGTTCATGGGCCATCAAAATGACTGGCGCGTCGTCATCGATCGAGGAAAGCGTGGCTGCCAGGTCGTGGATGCCTGTCATGCGCGCCCGCCCGTAGGCTTTGCCTGGCAACAGTGCCATCTGATCTCCAAGGCCGGCCAGCCAGAATGCCCGCCCGTCTTTCTCGATCCGAATGGTCTCGTTGACATAGACGCTTATGCCGGCATCCCGTAGAGCCTGCAGCGCGAAAGGCCTGGCGTTCGGATCCTTCTGAAAGGTCCGGTCCTCCCAGTAATCGTGGTTGCCCAGGATGGCATGCACCCCGAGCGGTGCATCTAACAATCCCAATGCCGCCGACCAGTCGGACGAATGAACCTGCTCGGTTATGAAGTTTAGGCCTGTCGTGTAGTCACCAAGGAGCAGAATTATGTCTGGCCGCAGCTCCATTGTCTGGGTGCAGATGTCCTCGATCCGCTTGATGCTCATCCAGGGTTCGCAGGCATGGATATCGGCGATGACGGCTACGCGGAGGGAGAGCCCGGGTGTCCAGCCCCTCGGCGTCACGGCGTATCGAGTTATGCGCGGTCGGCCCATAACCTCGGTGAAAGGATAGGCTGCCGTTGCGACGAGGGTCAGAAACCCGGCTCCGAAGAGCTTCATCAACCCCCGACGTGTGATCATTCACTCGTCCTCAAGCGTCAGCCGGAATTGCGCCGCCTCCAGATCTTTCGGTGGCTGCATACCCAGATGTTTCCACGCATTCGCGGTCAAAACACGGCCACGCGGTGTCCGCTGGATGAAACCCTGCTGGATCATATAGGGCTCGATGATGTCCTCGATGGCGTCGCGCGGTTCAGACAGGCCGGCCGCGATGGTTTCGATGCCCACGGGGCCGCCGCCGAAATTGACGGCAATCATCGAGAGATAGCGCATGTCGAGCTGGTCGAGGCCCATGTTGTCGACGTTGAGTCGGGTCA
This sequence comes from Allorhizobium sp., assembly GCA_046294755.1. Lineage (GTDB taxonomy): Bacteria > Pseudomonadota > Alphaproteobacteria > Rhizobiales > Rhizobiaceae > Allorhizobium. Next base: position 16,217 of record JBKBON010000002.1, read on the forward strand.
GTGCCTCGTCCGCAATCTCGCGGGTGACGGCTTCGGCGCGCGCCACTTCGGCGAAGTCGCGGACACGGCGCAAGAGGCGGCCGGCGATGCGCGGCGTGCCACGGGCGCGGCGGGCGACTTCGCGGGCGCCATCCTCGGTCATCGGCAGGTTCAGGAGGCGGGCGCCACGGCGGACGATCGATTCCAGTTCTTCCACGGTGTAGAAATTCAGCCGCACCGGAATGCCGAAACGGTCGCGCAGCGGCGTCGTCAGCAGGCCCAGCCGAGTGGTGGCGGCAACGAGGGTGAACTTCGACAGGTCGATCTTGACCGAACGAGCTGCCGGACCTTCGCCAATGATCAGGTCGAGCTGGAAGTCTTCCATGGCAGGGTAGAGGATTTCCTCGACGGCGGGGCTCAGGCGATGGATCTCGTCGATGAAGAGCACGTCGCGCTCTTCGAGATTGGTCAGCAGCGCGGCAAGATCACCGGCTTTGGCGATGACGGGGCCCGAGGTCGAACGGAAGTTGACGCCGAGCTCCTTCGCCATGATCTGGGCGAGCGTCGTCTTGCCGAGCCCCGGCGGGCCGACGAAGAGCACGTGATCGAGCGCTTCCCCGCGATTCTTGGCCGCCTCGATGAAGATCTTCAGGTTGGCGCGCGCCTCCGCCTGGCCGGTGAAGTCGTCGAGCGTCTGCGGGCGCAGTGCGGCGTCGAGGTCTTCGCCGCGCTTTTCCGGCGTCAGGATCGGGTTGTTGGTCATCATGCGAGAAGTTCCATACCGGGCACACGGGTGGCGGCGCGTTTGTCGAAGGTCAGGGTGGTGCGACAGCCGAGTTCGCGGTTCTTCAAGGCAATAAAAATGTCGGCGAACTCTTCTTCGTTTCGCTCCATCTCGTCCAGTGCAAGTTCGATGACGTTCTCATCCTCCAGCACCAGATTGTCTGAATCCAGAAGACCTCCCAGGATCTGCTTGAGCTCTTCCCTGGACATCCTTGCCTGCCGGCGTGCTGTCCAGATGAGTTCCAGGAGGACCGCGCTGTTAATGAAGCCTGGATCTGCCGGTGTCAGACTGTCGACCAGCGCAAGCGCCTTTTTCGAATGTGTTTCGTCATCTTGAAGTAACAACCGAAGCAGAATGTTGGTGTCGAGTCCGATCATGTGCTTCGGTTCACATGTTCGACGATGGCATCGCCTATGGCCTCATCCATCTCTGTCAGGCTGAGGGCAGGAACGTTTGGGCGATGAAGGATACCCGCCAGATCGATCAACCGTTTGTTCTTTGCCTTGATCACGACTTCGCCGTTTCGCACGACGTAGCGAATTCTATCTCCCGGCTTCAACTTCAGAAGCTCTCTGATCTCTTGGGGAACGGTTGTTTGCCCCTTGGTGGTCATCGTCCCATAGAACACGTTCATCGCCTTCTCCTTACAATTTCACAATAGTAAGGAATTTGCTTTCGGGCAAGGAGTTCACCGCGACAGCTCCTTCAGCCCAAGCCGGATCAGCTTGGCGCTATCAGCCCCTTCACCCCCGTTCTTCAAGGCTGCCGCCACGGCATTGGCCGCCTGGTCGCGGGAATAGCCGAGATTGGTGAGTGCCGAGACGGCGTCGGCAACCGGCGCGGAGGCCACACCTTCGCCGAGTTCCTGCTTGAGGCCGATATTGGCCGATGCTTCGCCGGCGAAGGCGGGGGCCTTGTTCTTCAACTCGGTGACCAGACGTAGAGCCACCTTCGGGCCGACGCCCGGCGCGCGCGAGATAGCCGCCTTGTCCTGCAGGGCGATGGCGTTGGCCAGCTCCGACGGGGTGAGCGTGGAGAGCACTGCAAGGGCCACCTTGGCGCCGACCCCCTGGACACTCTGCAGGAGGTTGAACCATTCCCGTTCCAGCGCGCTCATGAAACCAAAGAGCTTCAACTGGTCTTCGCGCACATAGGTCTCGATGAAGAGCACGACCGCCTCGCCGGCGGAGCCGATGCGCGACAGGGTGCGCGCGGAGCAATGCGCGACGTAGCAGACGCCGTGGACGTCGACGAGGACATAGTCGTCGCCGATCTCGTCGATGGTGCCTTTGAGTTTACCGATCATGGAATGCGTCCGTCGCGTTACAGGGGATGGGTTTCGGGGGAGATGAGGTCGATATCCGGGAAATAGTTGCGGTAGCGTGTTGAGTCCCGTGTCAGCAACCGATGCGAACGGACCGCTGCGTGCGCACCAATGAAAAAATCCGGAAGTGTCCGCTCGCGCTGTCCGCCGTTTTTTCGATAAAGCAGATGGGCTTTGCCCGCGCGGAAAGCCACTTCATAGGACAGCGGCTCTTTCTTCAACTCAAGCCAATCGAGCGCCTGGCTTAGCTGTTGCTCGCTCAAAGGCGAGGCCGCAAGCTCAGACCAGATCACAGGATTGATCACCAGCGGCCCCTCCTGGAAGCAGCGCCTCATCGCGTCCAGCGACCATGCTCGCGTTGCGCTACTCGGCCCGAGCACATCGATCAGCGTATTAGTGTCAAGAATGGTCGAGGTCATCACGCCGCCCTCGAAGCCAATCCACATACTCGTCGGATGTCATTCCTTGCGTGTCGAACGTTCCTTCGACACTTCTCGCCCATGCATCGAAATCCTTGAACGCATCGCCGGCGTCGCCGGTCTTGACCAGCATGATGCCCGTCTCTGCTACAACGAAGTCCACATCCGAACCCGGCCTGATGTCGAGCCGATCGCGAATGTCCTTGGGAATGGTGACCTGACCTTTTTCGGTGACGCGCATGGTAATACCTCTAAGTATTACTTACGCGCCGCATCGGAACAAGTCAAGAACAAATCAGGCGCTGGCGAGCACCTGACGCATGCGCTCGCCGCCCCTGTTATGGGCGTGGCAGATGGCGATGGCGAGGGCGTCGGCGGCGTCGTTGCCCTTGAACTCAGCCTTCGGCATCAGGATTTTCAGCATCATGTGGATCTGCTGTTTTTCGCCGTGACCAACGCCGATGACCGCCTTCTTGACCGCATTAGGGGCATATTCGGCAACGCGCAGGCCGGCGCGGGCAGGGACCAACATGGCGATGCCGCGGGCCTGGCCCAGCTTCAGGGTGGCGACCGCATCCTTATTGACGAAGGTCTGTTCCACCGCTGCTTCATCGGGCTTGTAGCTGTGCACCACCTCGGCGAGGCCGTCATGCAGCTGGCAGAGGCGCGAGGCGAGATCCATGTCGCCGTCGGAGGTCACCGTGCCCGATGCGACGAAGCGCAGCGAGTTGCCGAGCGTTTCGATGATGCCCCAGCCGCAGCGGCGCAGGCCGGGATCTATGCCGATGATGCGAATCGTGGATGTCATGTCAAACCCTAGATCAGTTCCAGCCAGATGTGCCACTCAAATGTGAACAAAGCAAAAACATCCAAAGTGATTATAATTTATTATCGTCACCTCTTGGGGCCCCTCCGGGAGTTGACTACATAAGTAAGACGCATCGAACAGGGCCGCTGATATGATACCTTTTTCCATTCTCGATCTCTCTCCCATTGCCGAAGGACACTCCGTGCGCGAGGCACTGGACGCCTCGCGCAGCCTGGCGCAAGCGGCAGAGAAGAGTGGGTATCGCCGCTTCTGGCTTGCCGAGCATCATGGCATGCCGGGCATTGCCAGTGCCGCGACTTCATTGGTCATCTCGCATGTGGCAGCCGGAACTGAAACCATCCGCGTTGGCTCTGGCGGGATCATGCTGCCCAACCACTCGCCACTGGTCATTGCCGAACAGTTCGGTACGCTGGAGGCGCTTTATCCCGGGCGTATCGAGCTCGGCCTTGGTCGCGCACCGGGGACCGACATGCGCACCGCGCGGGCGCTGCGCCGCAATATGGAGGCGGGTGCCGAGAGCTTCCCGCATGATATTCTCGAACTGCAGCGGCTGATGGGCGAGCCGGACGAGGAAAGCGGGTTGATCGCCGTTCCCGGCATGAACAGCCACGTGCCGATCTGGCTCCTCGGATCCAGTCTCTACAGCGCCCATCTCGCCGCCGCGCTCGGGCTGCCTTACGCATTTGCTTCGCATTTCGCGCCGGACCAGTTGCTGGATGCGGTCGCTATCTATCGCGAACGATTCCAGCCATCGGCTGCCTTGCAGAGCCCCTATGTAATGGTCGGCACAATGGCGGCTATCGCCGAGACAGATGACGAGGCCGCTCGTTTGTTCACCTCTGCACAGCAGCAGTTCGTCAATCTGCGGCGCAACATCCGCAGACCGTTCCCGCGGCCTGTCGAGAGCATGGAAGGTTTCTGGACGGAGATCGAGCGCATTGGCGTTGAGCACACGCTGCGTTACGCAATCGTCGGTTCCCCGGAAACCGCGGCTGAGAAGCTGGCAGCCTTTGTTGCGGAAGTGCGCCCCGATGAAATCATCGTTTCGACACCGGTGCACGACCTTGCGGCCCGTATCCGGTCGGTCGAGGTTTTCGCGAGCCTCGGCGAGCGTGTGAGGCAGGTCGTCTGATATCCCCCAAGCATTATCGGGTTTAGTGTAGGTTCTTTACTGGTGATTAAGGGCTCAAGGCGGATTGTTCCCGGATAAAAGGGGTTTCTGCCGACATCTGAGGCAGATCAAAGCTCAGGCAAGGACCCGGTACTGCTGGGCCTTCCGAGGGGACAATCATGACAGCTCGCATCCATTCGCTTTCGTTCAAGGTGATTGCGGTATTTCTCGTACTGACATTCATCACCATCGCTCTGCTCAATGTCTTCGCCTATCGCAGCTCAAGTCAGGTGTTTGGCGAGCAGACAGAAAAGGCGATGACCAGCACACTCACCTTTCGCGGAGACCTGCTGACGGAAAAGCTGCAGGCGCTGGAAGACCAGGCAGCGTCGATCGCGAAGATCGAGACCTTGCAGCAGTCCCTCACGGGGTTGAAGAGCGGTTGGAACACGATCGCCAAGAGCAGCGGAGATGCCAAGGCTGAGCTTCAGCGCATCTTCGTGACCGAAAACTCATTCCCGGTTGATGAGCGCGAGAAGCTGATCAAGCCGGAAGGCCCGAGCGGGTTCTATTATTCCACCCATGAAACGACCCAAGGCCAGGTGGCTGCCTATCTCGAGGGGACGAGTTTCCGCGACATGCTGATCGCCGACCAGAATGGCAATGTCGTCTATTCCTTCAAGAAGGGTCCCGCCTTCGGCGAAAACCTTAAGGAAGGCAGCTTTGCCTCCACCGGGCTTGCGCGCGTTTATCAGAAGTCAGCCGACGAGGCGGCAAAGGCCGTTGATGATGTTGTCGGCGTCAGTTTCTCGGGGCTTTCGGTTGGAGCCGACGCGAATGCGCCTGACATCTATTTTGCCGTTCCCATGGTCAAACTCGGCGGCTTCAAGGGCAGCCTGATCTTCCAGGTCAAGGCCGAGGTCTTCGTCAACCTGCTCTCCAAGGGCATCATTGCCGGCAGCAGCCAACGGGCGGCAATCCTCTCGGGCGATGGGTCTGGCATCGCGCTCGACGCGTCCGGAAAGCTCGCAGATGTGCGCGCCGAGTTTTCTGTTTCGGGCGATGGGATCGCCGTTCAATCCGGTGAGCGCCCGGAAGGGGCGGCACTGGTCTACGGACGCCAGATCCGCTTTGCCGACCAGAGTTTTGTGGTCACCGAAAGCCTGACCACGCAGGAACTCGATGCAGGGTCGCTGCAGATTGCGACGATCCTGCTCGTCACGGGTCTGATCGCGCTCGCTGTCCTCGCTGCGGCGACCTGGGTCTTTACACGCCGTCTGTTTGCCCCGCTGGAACGTCTCGTTGCCTTTACAGGCGCCGTGGCTGACGGGGAGATCGATCGGCCCGTTGAGAATCAGGAGCGCCGGGACGAAATCGGCAGCATGGCGCGGGCGCTCGAACGTTTCCGTCAGGCCCTCATCGAACAGCAAAGGCAGTCCGCAGAGCGCCGGGAGGAACGTGCCCGGGCCGAGGAGGAACGTCGCCAGCGGATGGAAGAGCGCGACCACGAAGCGCGTAGCTTGCAGGAAGTCGTCGAGACGCTCGACAAGGGGCTTGATCGACTGGCTGCCGGCGATCTTGCCTTCCGCATCGAGACGCGGTTCCCAGCCGATCTGGAGGGCCTGCGTTCGAACTTCAACAAGGCGATCGAGACGCTGAGCGCCACGCTTGGCGGTATAGGCGAAAACTCAGTGGCTGTCCGCGAGGGGGCCGAGGAAATGCGGACGGGTGCCGACCAGCTGGCAGAGCGGACGGAACGCCAGGCGGCGGCCATCACACAAGCGGCAAATGCAATCCAGGAAATCACCAGCGCAGTGAAGACGCAGATCTCGCGGGCCGAGGAGGCGGAGCGGATTGCCCGTGCCGCAAAGGACGATACGGCGATGTCGGGCCTGATCATGCGCGACACGATCGCCGCCATGGAGGCAATCCAGGGCTCGTCGCAGGAGATCAACAAGATCGTCTCTGTGATCGACGAGATCGCGTTCCAGACCAACCTGCTCGCGCTCAATGCGGGCGTGGAGGCCGCTCGCGCCGGCGAAAGCGGCAAGGGTTTTGCGGTTGTCGCGCAAGAGGTGCGCGAGCTTGCCCAGCGTTCATCGAATGCCGCCAAGGAAATCGCCAACCTGCTTTCCAAGTCCCGCGGGGAGGTCGATCACGGTGTGAAGCTGGTGGAAAAGGCGGGCAATGCGCTTGATGGCATCGGTTCGCATGTGCTGTCGATCAACAGCCATATCGGCGAGATCATGGAATCGACCCGGGAAGAGGCCGAGACGCTGATCGACATCAATACATCGGTGAACCAGCTCGACGCGATGACCCAGCAGAATGCCGCCATGGTCGAGGAAACGACCGCCGCCATCCACCGCCTGGCCGGCGAGGCGGCGGAAATGGACCAGCGCCTTGGAATGTTCAATCTCGGTGCAGCGCGCACCAGTTCCGGTCGTCATGCTGCCTGAGCGGCGACGCACGTAGTTTTTTTCAATCTGAGCGGGCGCGGTTCCTTCGGGAGCCGCGTTTTTCCATTCTGCTTGCGCCTCAGACGCAAGTATCAGGGTAAGCAAATGGCTAAAGGTTAGAGTTAAGATCTGTAGTTAATCGCAACTTAACCTTTACCCGGCATTCTCTGTCCCAATTCAGGATATCGGGCTGTGAGACGGCTTGATGAGACAACGCTGGGATTTGGAGTATCCTGTCATGACGAAAACCATACTTGCTGCGACAACGGCTGCTCTGCTCGCCAGCTCAGCCGCTTTTGCTGCCGACGTTTATCAGCCCGAGCCGCAGCCGGCCTATGTCGATGCACCCGAGGTCGCGGTCTCGGAAGCCTCTGGCTGGTACCTGCGCGGCGATCTTGGCTACAGCTTCAACAAGATGCGTGGCGCCAAGTTCTTCCAGGGTGGTTCCAGTGCGGACGAAGTCAATTTCACCACTGCTTCGATCAAGGACAGCTTCTGGGTCGGCGGTGGCGTTGGTTACCAGGTCAACAACTACCTGCGCACCGATCTGACCTTCGACTACATGTTCAAGTCGGACTTCAACGGATCGACAACCGGCTCTTGCGGTGTCGCGGTCACGTGTACCTCGACCGATCTGGCCGCCATGAAGGCTTATACTCTCATGGCCAACGCCTATGTTGACCTAGGCACTTATGCCTATTTCACCCCCTACATTGGTGGTGGTATCGGTGGCTCCTACGTCAAGTGGGATAAGCTCCGCAACACCTCTTGCGAAACTGGCGATCCATCGAACTGCGATCCGACCGTCGAACATGGCGGCAAGGGCAGCTGGCGCTTCGCGTACCAGCTGATGGCTGGCGCCTCTATCGACGTCACCTGCAACGTCAAGGCCGATCTCGGCTACCGCTTCCGCCACACCATGGGCGGTGACATGTTCGGTTTTGCCTCTGGTGGCGGTCCCGGCTATGACAAGGGCTTCTACAGCCACAGCGTCCATGCCGGTGCACGTTACGTGTTCGGCGGTTGCGAGCAGCCGGTGGCCTATGAGCCGCCGCCGTCCTTGCCGGTCTACAAGTAATCCCGTTCCAAAGATCATGCGCAGGGCTGCCTTCGGGCGGCCCTTTTGCGTTTCGGCCGCCTTTTGCCTCGCGGCGCGGACGGAACAAAAATTTTGCTTGTAGCGACGCAGGCCCGCTTGACTGGATGAGGCGACAGGAGTAGTTCCGACGGCGGGACACCTCTCCCCAACGAGAGGCTAATTACCTGGAAGGGTATCTATATGGCTGAAATCGTCGCCCCCGCCGCGCGTCCGGCAAACTCTCATTTTTCGTCTGGCCCCTGCTCGAAGCGCCCCGGTTGGTCGCTCGATGCGCTTTCCGATGCCCCGCTCGGTCGTTCGCACCGTGCCAAGGTCGGCAAGGAAAAGCTGAAGCTGGCCATCGACCTTACCCGCGAAATTCTCAACGTTCCGGCTGACTACCGCATCGGGATCGTTCCGGCCTCCGACACGGGCGCCGTTGAAATGGCCATGTGGTCGCTGCTCGGCGAGCGTGGCGTCGACATGCTCTCCTGGGAAAGCTTCGGCGCTGGCTGGGTCACCGATGTGGTGAAGCAGCTGAAGCTCGCCGATGTCCGCAAGTTCAATGCCGATTACGGCCTGCTGCCGGATCTGACGCAAGTCGATTTCGACCGTGACGTCGTCTTCACCTGGAACGGCACGACCTCGGGCGTCCGCGTTCCGAATGCCGATTTCATTCCGGCTGATCGCAAGGGTCTGACCATCTGCGACGCCACATCGGCTGCCTTCGCGCAGGATCTGGACTTCTCCAAGCTCGATGTCACCACCTTCTCCTGGCAGAAGGTTCTGGGCGGCGAGGGCGGTCATGGCGTGATCATCCTCAGCCCGCGCGCCGTCGAGCGCCTGACGACCTATGTGCCGGCCTGGCCGCTGCCGAAGATCTTCCGCATGACCTCGGGTGGCAAGCTGATCGAAGGTATCTTCGTCGGTGAGACGATCAACACGCCGTCGATGCTCTGCGTCGAGGACTATATCGATGCCTTGAAGTGGGCAAAGTCGATCGGTGGTCTCGAAGCCCTGATCGCCCGTGCCGATGCGAACGCCAAGGTCATCTTCGACTTCATCGAGAAGAACGACTGGATCGCCAATCTGGCCGTCGACGATGCGACGCGCTCCAACACGTCTGTTTGCGTCAAGATCGTCGATCCCGAAGTGACCGCACTCGATGCCGATGCCCAGGCCGCCTTTGCCAAGGGCATTGCCAGCATCCTCGAAAAGCAGGGTGTCGCCTTCGACATCGGCGCTTACCGCGATGCGCCGGCCGGTCTTCGCATCTGGGCTGGTGCGACGATCGAGACATCAGACATGGCGGCGCTGATGCCGTGGCTCTCCTTTGCCTATGAGACGCAGAAGGCGTCTCTGGCCAAGGCTGCCGCCTGATCCTGGACGATTTCGGCTCCGCCTGATCGGCGGAGCCCCGCAATTCTCATCATCCCATTCAAACGAACTCTCTGAAGGAGGCCTCGTCATGGCACCTCGCGTTCTCGTATCCGACGAATTGTCTGAAACCGCCGTCCAGATCTTCCGCGATCGCGGCGTTGAAGTGGATTTCCAGCCGAAGCTCGGCAAGGACAAGGAAAAGCTTGCCGAAATCATCGGCAATTATGATGGTCTCGCCATCCGCTCCGCCACCAAGGCGACGGAAAAGCTGATCGCTGCCGCCACCAACCTCAAGGTCATCGGCCGCGCCGGCATCGGTGTCGACAATGTCGATATCCCGGCTGCCTCCAAGCGCGGCATCATCGTGATGAACACGCCTTTCGGCAACTCGATCACGACGGCCGAACACGCCATCGCCCTGATGTTTGCCGTCGCCCGCCAGATCCCGCAGGCCGACGTCTCGACCCAGGCCGGCAAGTGGGAAAAGTCGAAGTTCATGGGTGTCGAAATCACCGGCAAGACGCTCGGCGTCATCGGTGCCGGCAATATCGGTGGCATCGTCTGCAAGAAGGCGATCGGCCTTGGCATGCATGTGCTGGCCTATGACCCCTTCCTGTCGACCGAGCGCGCCCAGGAAATGGGCGTCACCAAGGTTGAACTCGACGAGCTGCTCGCCAAGGCCGACTTCATCACCTTGCATGTGCCGATGACCGACAAGACCCGCGGTATCATCTCGAAGGAAGCGCTCGCCAAGACCAAGCCGGGTGTCCGCATCATCAACTGCGCCCGTGGTGGCCTTGTCGACGAGGCGGCTCTCGCAGACGCCATCAAGTCCGGCCATGTGGCTGGCGCCGGCTTCGACGTCTTCGAAGTCGAGCCCGCGACCGAAAGCCCGCTTTTCGGCCTGCCGAACGTCGTCTGCACGCCGCATCTGGGCGCCTCGACCACGGAAGCCCAGGAGAACGTCGCTCTGCAGGTCGCCGAGCAGATGTCGGATTACCTCATGAAGGGTGCCGTTTCGAACGCCATCAACATGCCGTCGATCACGGCTGAGGAAGCGCCGATCCTGAAGCCGTTCATTCGGCTTGCCGACGTGCTCGGCTCGTTTGCCGGTCAGATGACCGAGAACCCGATCAAGGAAATCGAGATCCTCTATGACGGTGTGACCTCGGGCATGAACACCAAGGCGCTGACCTCGGCACTGCTTGCCGGTCTCATCCGTCCGCAGGTGGCGGACGTCAACATGGTTTCTGCCCCGATCATGATCAAGGAAAAGGGCGTGATTGTCTCGGAAGTGAAGCGCGACAAGACCGGCGTCTATGACGGTTACATCAAGCTCACCGTCACCACCGAGAAGCAGACCCGCTCGGTGGCCGGCACCGTCTTCTCCGATGGCAAGCCGCGCTTCATCCAGATCAAGGGCATCAACATGGATGCCGATGTCGGTCAGAACATGATCTACATCTCCAACACCGACGTTCCCGGCATGATCGGCTTCATGGGCACGACGCTTGGCAATGCCAAGGTCAATATCGCGAACTTCCAGCTCGGTCGCGACAAGGAAGGCGGCGATGCCATCGCTCTTCTGTATGTCGACGGTCCCGTCGAGCAGGCGGTTCTCGACCAGCTGACCGCCAATCCGGCCGTCAAGCAGGCCAAGCCGCTGGTGTTCAACGTCGACTGATGGCGCTTAGAAATTCATCGACAAAGACGGCGCGGGATCAAACCCGCGCCGTTTTCGTTTTGGAGCTTTCGGCTAAACGCAAAGTTACATATTGAAAAGCATATGCGTTGAACTGACGCATGGCGGGTTGTCGCATTGCTTCTGCAGTGCGAGGGTATAGTTGATGTTTATCATCTCCGGGGGGAGAGAAGGAAGGGACAGCCCATGTTCGAGCACTTCGACGCGCAACTCCTGGCACGCATACAGTTTGCCTTTACCGTATCGTTCCACATCATTTTTCCGGCCTTTTCGATCGGCCTTGCGAGCTATCTCGCGGTGCTTGAAGGCCTCTATCTCTGGAAGAAGGACAAGGTCTATCTGGAGCTTTTCGACTTCTGGAAGACCATCTTCGCGGTCGCCTTCGGCATGGGGGTCGTCTCGGGCATCGTCATGTCCTATCAGTTCGGTACCAACTGGTCGGTGTTCTCCGACAAGGCGGGACCGGTCATCGGTCCCCTGATGGGCTACGAAGTCCTCACCGCCTTTTTCCTCGAGGCAGGCTTTCTCGGCGTCATGCTGTTCGGTCGTAACCGCGTTGGTCCGGGGCTGCATTTCTTCGCGACACTGATGGTCGCCTTCGGCACGCTGATCTCGGCCACCTGGATCCTCTCGGTCAATTCCTGGATGCAGACGCCAGATGGTTTTGCCATGAACGATGTGGGCCAGTTCGTGCCCACCGACTGGTGGAGGATCGTCTTCAATCCGTCCTTCCCCTATCGCCTCGTGCATATGGTGATCGCCGCCTATCTGACGACCGCCTTCGTCGTCGGTGCCGTCGGCGCATGGCACCTGCTGAAGGGCACCGCGCCGCGGCGCGCGGGCAAGATGTTCTCCATGGCCATGTGGATGGCGGCGATCGTTGCACCGATCCAGATCTTTGCCGGCGACATGCACGGCCTCAATACGCTGGAGTATCAGCCGGCCAAGGTCATGGCCATGGAAGGTCATTTTGAAAGCCATCCGGAGGGTGCGCCTTTGATCCTGTTCGGGATCCCGAACCAGGACGAGCAGCGGATCGACTATGCGGTGCAGATCCCCAAACTCTCCAGCCTGATCCTCAAGCACGACCTCAATGCGCCGCTCGACGGTCTGGACACGGTACCACAGGAATTGCAGCCGCCGGTCGCCATCGTCTTCTGGTCCTTCCGCGTGATGATCGCCATCGGGTTCGCAATGCTGGGGGTCGGTCTCTTCTCGCTCTGGTGCCGCTGGAAGGGGACGCTCTTCTCCAACGAATGGCTGCATCGAACCGCCCTCGTCATGGGACCCTCCGGCTTTGTCGCCGTGCTTGCCGGCTGGATCACGACGGAAGTCGGGCGCCAGCCCTACACGGTCTATGGCCATCTGCTCACGGCCGATTCGATCTCGCCGATTGCAGCGCCGGCCGTGGCGGCCTCGCTGATCGCCTTCATCGTTGTCTATTTCATCGTCTTCGGTGCCGGTACCTTCTACATCCTGCGCCTGATGGGCCGTCTGCCCCGCGATCCGTTGCCGGATCTCGACGATGGCCCGATCCGCACCTCCGGCATTACGCCGGCTGCCCAGCCCGGTCACCATGGAGGCAGACATGCCCATTGATCTTCCCTTTATCTGGGCCGGCGTCATTGCCTTCGCCGTGCTCGCCTATGTCATCCTCGACGGTTTCGATCTCGGTGTCGGCATCCTCTTCCCCTTTTTCCCGGAGAAGCACGACAAGGACATGATGATGAACTCGGTCGCGCCCGTCTGGGACGGCAACGAGACCTGGCTGGTGTTAGGCGGGGGAGGGCTGCTCGCCGTCTTTCCGCTCGCCTATGCAACCATCCTGCCCGCCCTCTACGCGCCACTGATCATCATGCTGCTGGGCTTGATCTTCCGGGGCGTCGCCTTCGAATATCGCTGGCGTACGAAGCGCGCGGAGTATCTGTGGAATTGGGCCTTTGCCGGGGGCTCTTTCGTCGCGGCCTTCTTCCAGGGGGTGGCGCTTGGCGCACTCGTGCAGGGCATTCCGGTCGAGAACCGCGCCTATTCCGGCGGCTGGTGGGACTGGCTGACGCCGTTTTCTCTCGCGACCGGTGCCGCTCTCGTCATCGGCTATGCGCTTCTCGGCGCGACCTGGCTCGTGATGAAGACGGAAGGCGAGATTTCCGATCGGGCGCGGTCCTTCGCGCTGCCTCTGTCGTTTGCCACAGTCGCGACGATGGGCGTCTTCAGCCTCTGGACCCCCTGGCTCGAACCGCTCTATTTCGAGCGCTGGTTCAAGTTCCCGACGCTGATCTTCTCGATCATCGTTCCGGTTCTGGTGCTCGGCTGCCTATACGTGATCGTCAACGGGTTGCGCAAAGGCCATGACGCGCGGCCTTTCCTGGCTGCACTCGGCCTCTTCGTCCTCGGCTATGCCGGGATCGGGATCAGCTTCTATCCCTATATCGTGCCGACGTCGCTCACCATCTGGGAGGCGGCCGCTCCCGATGAGAGCCTTGCCTTCCTGCTCTACGGTGCCGTCATCCTCGTGCCGATGATCCTCGGATACACGGCCTATGCCTATTGGGTCTTCCGTGGAAAGCTCAATCCGGACGAAGGCTACCACTGATGGACAAACGTCTCTTCGCCAGCCGTTTGCTTTGGTTCGTTGGGTTATGGGCCGGCGGCGTGCTGGCGATCACAATCGTCGGTGTGGTCATCAAGTTCTGGCTTGGAGCCTGACGTCGATCACTTGAAATTCAATGGAAATCGGCCCGCTCTCTCTTCACATGAGGGCGGGCTCTCTCCATATGAAGCCTAGGCCCGAATGGGCATCAGACTGTTTCGAGGAGGACAGGAACACTCATGCGGCAATACGCAAAAACATTCGCGACGCTCGCGCTCGGCATGATGGTCACGCTGGTGGCCGTGGATTTCGCTGAAGCCCGTCGCGCCTCAGGCGGCTTCGGCAGCCGGGGTACGCGCACCTTCGACGCACCGGCGGCGACACGGACGGCACCGACGCCGGCCGCGCCGATCGAGCGCAGCATGACCCCGCGCACCAATGCGACCCAGCCGGGCGCTGCGCAGTCGACGGCGGCCAATCAGGCGGCGCGTCCGGGTGGCCTGTTCGGCGGTCTCGCCGGCGGCCTGATGGGTGGCCTGCTTCTGGGCGGTCTCTTCGGCATGCTGATGGGCACCGGTTTCGGCGGCGCCTTTGGCTTCCTCGGCCTGCTTCTGCAGGGCTTGCTGATCTTCTTCCTGATCCGCTTCGCGATGCGCATGTTCGCCAATCGCCAGGCACCGGCATCCGGCCCGGGTAACGCACCGGGGTTTGGCGGCTTTGGCGGCATGGCGCGTGACAATCAGGGCGGCGACCAGGCCCGTCCGAGCTTCCAGATTCCGAAGCTCGGCGGTGGTGTATCGTCGGCAGCGTCCGCCCGCCGGTCCAGCCAGCCCGACGAGCTCGGCATCACGCCGAAGGATCTGGAGCGCTTCGAGGAACTGCTGCAGGAAATGCAGCGTGCCTATGCGGCGGAAGATTACGGCGCGCTGCGCCGGATCACGACGCCGGAAGCCATGTCCTATCTCGCCGAAGAGCTAAGTGAAAACGCGACCAAGGGCGTCAAGAACGAGGTGCGCGACGTGCATCTGGTGCAGGGCGACGTGTCCGAAAGCTGGGCCGAGGACAAGATGGAATATGCGACAGTGGCCATGCGCTACGAAGCGATCGACTATGTCATCGACCGCCAGAGCGGCGCCGTCGTGGAGGGCGATCCGAACACACCGACCGAGTCCGTCGAGATCTGGACCTTCGCCCGCCGCCCGTCCACCCAGTGGCAGATCGCGGCGATCCAGAGCGCGAACTGATCCTTTCGCTGCCGAATGCAACAAGCCTCCCCATCCGTCATCGTGGGGAGGCTTTTTTGTTTACTGCATTGACCTGATCAACTGCGGCCCGCTCAGCCCGGGCACTGCTGCAACTGCTTGGCGTAAGTGTAGGTAATCTCGGTAAAGCGTTTCGCCCCGCGCAGGGCCTCCGGACGATTGTTGTAGGCGCCGCGGAGATAGCCGGTGTGGCCGGAGTGATAGGCGAGATAGAGCTTGTAGGGGTCGTTGAGCGGGATATTGACCTTTTCTGCGCTCTGGCGGTGATACCAGCCGATGAAGCGGATCGCGTCGGCGAAATCGGTACGGCGGGCGCCCCAGCGACCGGTTTCTCGCTGGTAGCGTTCCCAGGTGCCGTCGAGCGCTTGGGAGTAGCCATAGGCAGTCGACTGGCGCTTGCCGGGGATGAAGCCGAGGATCATCTTGCGCGGCGGCTTGGCGTTGTGGCGGAAACTCGATTCCGTATAGATCGTCGCCATCAGGATCGGCACCGGCACGCCATATTCCCGCTCCGCAGCCACAGCGGCACGGCGCCAGTTGTTGAACAGCCCGTCGCGCTGTTCGAAGATCGCACAGGCATTGCGGGTCTGGGTTGGCGGCTTGGCGCAGGCCGACAGCATCAGCATGACGCCGAGGGCGGAATAGAGAGCGGTACGCATGACAAAACCTCGCTACAGGCCCGCCATCTTATTCATTAAAATTTAACGAAAGGTTTTCTTAACCGCCCCCGGATCTGACATCCCCTGATCAGGGGTGGGGAACACTCCGCGCGACTTCAGGTTTCCTTCTCGTGACCAACAGCAGAAGGAGGCGAAGCCGATGTCCATTCGAGCCATGATCGAAACCCACCCTCATACGGACGGCGAAGCGAACGAGGCGCTGATCGCCTGCATCAAGGCCTGCTTCGACTGCGCCCAGACCTGCATCTCCTGCGCCGATGCCTGCCTGGGCGAGACCATGGTGGATGAGCTTCGCCAGTGCATCCGGTTGAACGAGGATTGTGCCGATATCTGCCTGGCCACGGGGCAGGCCGCCATCCGCCGCACGGGGCGCAACGCCCAGGTGCTGCAGGGTCTTGTCGAAGCCTGCGCCCGGGCCTGTGCGGCCTGTGCGGAGGAGTGCGGCCGCCATGCCGAGATGCATGCCCATTGCCGCATCTGCGCCGAGGCCTGCCGCGCCTGTGAAGTTGCCTGTCGACAGACAATCAACCCCATACAATGAGGCGTTGACGTCGGTCGCATTTGCACCCAGTCTGCCGGGCGGTCGCGGGGCAGCGAGGAGGGACGGATCAGTCTTTGTCCGGCGATCGCAGGTGGACGTTCGTCCGGGAGTGAGGATTTCAAGGCATGCAGCAGGTCGGCATCGGCATCATCGGATGCGGCAATATTTCAGGCGCTTATCTCAAGGCGCTCCAGCATTTTCCAATCCTGAAGGTCTGCGGCATTGCCGATCTGAACAGCGAGCTTGCCGCAAGCCGGGCTGCGGAGTTCGGGGTTCCGGCACGCACGATCGACGAGCTTCATGCCGATCCCGAGGTTGCCATCATCGTCAACCTGACGATCCCCAAGGCGCATGTCGAGGTGGGGCTTAAGGCGCTTGCCGCCGGCAAACATGTCTATTCGGAAAAGCCGCTCGGCGTGACCTTCGCCGAAGGCAAGCGGCTCGTCGAGACAGCAAAGTCTCTCGATCTCCGCGTCGGCTCGGCGCCCGATACCTTTCTCGGCGGTGCGCATCAGACGGCGCGCGGGCTGATTGATCAGGGCGTCATCGGCCAGCCGATCGGCGGCACGGCCTACTTCATGTGCCCCGGCCATGAGCGATGGCATCCCAATCCGGATTTCTACTACGAGACCGGTGGCGGGCCGATGCTCGACATGGGACCTTACTACATCACCGATCTCGTCAATCTCTTCGGTCCGGTCGAGAAGGTCGCGGGCTTTGCCACCAAAGTGCGCGACACCAGGAAGATCGGCAGCGAGCCGCGACGGGGCGAGACGATCCCAGTGCATGTGCCGACACATGTCGCGGGGCTGATGTCCTTTGCCAACGGTGCCGTGGTGCAGATTTCGATGAGCTTCGATGTCGCCGCCCATTGGCACAAGCCGCTCGAGGTCTATGGCACCGAGGGCACGCTGATCGTGCCGGATCCCAATCATTTCGGCGGCGATGTCTTCGTCCTGCCGCTGACCGGTGAAGCGCAGGGCAAGCCGGTGACGCTGCCTTACTCCGAAGGCAACTGGCGCTCGCTTGGCATCGCCGACATGGCGCATGCCATTCTCTCCAACCGCCCGCATCGGGCAAACGGCGATCTGGCGCTGCATGTTCTCGAAGTCATGGAAGCCTTCCAGACGGCTTCCGACCGGGGCGAAACCGTTAAGATCACCACCAGCGTCGAGCGGCCGGCGCCGCTCGAACAGTCGCTCGTCGATGGCCTGATCGGCCGCTGAGCTCATTTTGAGAAGGATATTTTCATGCGCCAGGTTCTGATTTGCTGGGGCGGCTGGGACGGACACCAGCCCGACCAATGTGCCGTCATCGTCTCCGACATGCTGCAGGCGGAGGGCTTCACGGTCCGCGTCGAGGCGGGCACCGAGGCCTTTGCCGATCCCGCCATCCGCGACTACAGCCTCATCGTGCCGATGCTGACGATGACCAAGATCGAAAAGCCGGAAATCGAGAACCTGGAGCTTGCCATCCGCGGCGGCGTCGGCCTCGGCGGCTTTCACGGCCAGGCGGGCGACAGTTTTCGCGACTGCGTGCAGTATCAATACATGATCGGCGGCCAATGGGTCGCCCATCCCGGCAATATCTATGATTACACGGTCAATATCGTGAAGCCCGAGGACCCGCTCGTCTCCGGCATCGGCGATTTCCCCTATCGCTCCGAGCAGTATTACATGCATGTCGACCCGAATAACGAGGTGCTGGCGACGACGACCTTCACCGGCGAGCATGATGCCTGGATCGACGGGCATGTGATGCCGGTCGTCTGGAAACGCCGCCACGGGCAGGGCAGGGTGTTTTATTCCTCACTCGGCCACCAGGCGGCGGAGTTCGAGGTGGCGCAGATGCGGGAGCTTGTGCGGAGAGGGTTGGTCTGGGCGGCGCGGTGAAGCTTCGCTCATAAGCATTCTGGCCGGTCCGGTGTTTTGACTGAAAAACTCGACTTCGGGTTGAGGTTGTGTATTGATTTACACGAACACAAACTCGTGGGGGAACCGTGCTTGCTGGTCATTTGGTCGCTATCGCTCGTGACATTCTCAGGGATTATGACGAACTGGATGTCATTCGCACTATCGAAAGTGGAGTTAACCTGGCCGCAAGTAGAGGTTCCATCTCTAATGCAGACTTCAAAAAAAACGCTGGCGAAATAGTCATTTCGGCAGAGCGAATTTTAGAAGATAGCATAGTCGCTCATTACCCCAGCGACCTTCGCCAGAGAATTTTGCGTAGCTCTTATTCTCAGGCAATGCCTGATGCGCTGGCCCGCGTCTTAATTGCAGGCTTCCGAGCGGCTCGGAGGGCCGAAACGATATCCTCTCCGGAACTTAGCATCTACCTTGAGGAGGCGCGGAGCCTCTACCGTTTCGTGACATCTCTCAAAGAGGCCGCACATGCGTTATCAATTGAAGAATACGATACTCCTGAAGAATGTGTGGCGCTTGAAATAACTATCCCTGATCTACTGTACGGGAGGTCGCTAAATGTTCTTCCAAAAAAATTGGAATCGATAGAGAGATTCTTGTTGGTTGTTGAGGAGGTTCTTTCTGGGCAGCGCACGTCCCAGAAGATAATCTGGGTTTCAACCACGGATTTGGTAGTGACAATCGCTTGGGCGGTCGGTTCGATCGGAGGCTTTCTCTACGTTTACGAGAGGCTGCTCGGTTTGGCTGAGAAACACCTATCCGTCATAAAGCTCGTCAAGGATCTGCGTAGCAATGCTCTAGTGGCGGATGACGAGATCGAGGAGAGAATTAAAGCAACAGTTCAAAGGGAGCTTCAGAAAGCGGTTAAAGAGATCGTGGATGAGCTGAGCGCGGTGAAAACTACAGAACGTAAGAACGAACTCAAAATCGAGCTGGAGCTAAATGCTGGCCAGCTTATCCGCGACATTGCGATTGGGCTCCGCTTCAACGTCAGTTCACGTGACCTGCTCTCCCTTTCCGAAGCCCCAGATGACGAAAATCTCCGTGAGGCGAACATGCGGAGACTGGCAGCGTTGCGGACAGCTGAAATGAAACTTGAGCAAGAGCTTAGGTCATTGGAAACAGGCGAGCTTCTGCTTCTTGCTGAAGAACGGCGAGACGCCTAGACGCAAACTTGGATCGGAATAGCAAATTTGAGATTTTGGTAGCGGGGGGCGGACTTGAACCGCCGACCTTGGGGTTATGAATCCCACGCTCTAACCACCTGAGCTACCCCGCCACACATCGAACATTCGGGCCTTGAGGCCATCGCCGTCCGAAGCGATGGGCGGCTTATAAGGCGAGGCTCCGATCAAAGTCAAGCGCGGTTTGGGCAAAAACAGCGTGGCTTTCCACCGGCTTGCGCGAAGACCTTGAGAGCGGCCCGAAAGCCTTGGCCTCAGGCCGCCACGGGGCTGGCGAGAAGCGCCTTCAGCGCGCTTTCGGCCGTGCCAGAGCGTTCCGAACGCTCGATGAAACCGCCGCCATAGACGCGGGCGTCGGCGCCGGTTGCCGAATAGAGCACGCAGGCCTGGCCGGGGGCCACACCTGCTTCGCCGATTTCGAGATCGACATAGACGCCGCGCTCGTCAGCATGCAGGACGGCCGGTGTCGGCGGGCGGGTGGAGCGGACCTTGGCGAAGCAGGCGAAACCGTCCGCGGCTTCTTCCGTGATCGGACGATCGCCCAGCCAGTTGATGTCGCGCAGATAGACGCGGTGGGTTTCCAGCGCTTCCTTCGGCCCGACGATGACGCGGCGCGAGCGGGCGTCGAGATAGATGACATAGAGCGGCTCGCCGGTGGCTACCCCTAAACCCTTCCGCTGGCCGATCGTGTAATGCAGGATGCCTTCGTGATTGCCGAGCACGCGGCCATCGAGATGCACGATGTCACCAGCCAGAGCCGCATTCGGCTTCAGCTTGTTGATCACATCGGCATATTTGCCCTGGGGCACGAAACAGATGTCCTGGCTGTCGGCCTTCTGGGCAACGACGAGGCCCATCTCTTCGGCGAGCACGCGGACTTCCGCCTTCGACATGGCACCGAGCGGGAAGCGCAGATAGTCGATCTGCTCCTGCGTGGTGGCAAAGAGGAAGTAGCTCTGGTCGCGCTCGCTGTCGATCGGACGGAAAAGGGCGCGGTGGCCTGGATCGTTGGCGAGCGGCACGGACTTCGAGCGGATGTAATGGCCGGTTGCCAGCGCATCGGCGCCGAGTTCCTTCGCGGTCGCCAAGAGATCGGCGAACTTGACCGTCTGGTTGCAGGCGACACAGGGGATCGGCGTTTCGCCGGCGACATAGCTTTCCATGAACGGGTTGATCACGGTGTCGCGGAAGCGCTGTTCGTAGTCGAGCACGTAATGGGGAATGCCGAGCGTTTCGCAGACGCGGCGGGCATCGTCGATGTCCTGGCCGGCGCAGCAGGAGCCGGCGCGATGGACGGCGGCGCCATGGTCGTAAAGCTGCAGAGTGATGCCGAGGACGTCATAGCCCTCGCGCTTCAGGATGCCGGCGACGACGGAGGAATCCACGCCGCCCGACATGGCGACGACAACGCGCGTATCTTCCGGTCTCTTGTCAAAATCCAGCGTGTTCACGGGCTTCGTCTCTGTGCTTCATGCGACCGTTCAGCCCGCAATGCGCGGGGATGTGGCTTCAGGCATTGCGGGCTTTTTTCGCCCGCAGCCGGTACCGGTCCGATTGTTGACGGATATAGAAAGGATTGCTTCTTCGTGCAAGAGCAGCGATTCGCAGGGGCTTGCCCCAGGGAGGTCCAGAATGCCCGTCCAGATGACCGTCACGCCGGAAAGCTTTCCGATCGCCGGCACCTTCACGATTTCGCGCGGCTCGAAGACCGAGGCCAAGGTGGTGACGGTCCGACTGACGGATGGCGTGCATGTCGGCCAAGGCGAATGCGTGCCTTATGCGCGTTATGGCGAGACGGTGGAAAGTGTCATCGAGGTGCTGACCGGGCTGGTGCCTGAGGTGGCCCAGGGGCTCGACCGGGCCGGGCTGCAGAGCCGGCTGAAGCCGGGTGCGGCGCGCAATGCGCTGGACTGCGCCTTCTGGGATCTCGAAGCCAAGCGGGCAGGGCTGCCGGTCTGGCAACTTGCAAAGTTACAAGAGCCTGAGCCGCTGTCGGTGACCTATACGTTGTCGCTCGGCACGCCTGAGAGCATGCAGGCTGCGGCGCAAAAGGAGGCGCACCGGCCACTTCTGAAGGTCAAGCTCGGCGGCGAGGGGGATGTCGAGCGCATCCGGGCCGTCAGGGCAGGCGCGCCGCACGCCGCGATCATCGTCGATGCCAATGAGGGCTGGAGCCTGGATCAATACAAGGCGCTGGCGCCGGTCTTTCTTGATCTCGGGGTGAAGCTCGTCGAGCAGCCGTTTCCGGCTGATGACGACGAGGCGCTTCTCGGTCTTGATCGGGTCCTGCCCGTCTGTGCCGACGAAAGCTGTCACGACACGGCGTCGCTCGCCTCGCTCAAGGGCAAATATGATGCGGTCAATATCAAGCTCGACAAGACCGGTGGGCTCACCGAGGCGCTTGCAATGCGCGATGCTGCTGATGAAGCCGGCTTCGAGATCATGGTTGGCTGCATGGTCGGCACATCGCTTGCCATGGCACCGGCGTTCCTGATCGGGCAAGGGGCGGCCTTTGTCGATCTCGACGGGCCGCTGTTGTTGGCGCGGGATCGGGAGCCGGCGATTGCCTATGATGGGGCGATGATGCCGCTGCCGCCGCGCGGGTTGTGGGGGTAAAGAAACTCCCCTCCCAAACCCTCCCCACAAGGGGGAGGGCTTAACCCAGCCCTGCCGTCTGCTGCTCCAATTGCAGCCCTTCGCCAACAGCAGGTGTTTCTTGTCGTTAGAACTGGCGGACGGCACCCGCGCGTATTGTTCGTGCTTGTCACGGAGATAGCCGATCGGCCTGAGGCTGCCAGTTAAGGGGCAACCCCCATGGCAAATCGCCCGTCAGCGAAGGGGTAGAGTGTCCAGTGACTATTCTTGCTCAACCTCAGGGCCGCATGCGGCGCAAAAGCCCCTCCCCCTTGTGGGGAGGGGTTGGGGAGGGGACTTTCTTCAAACCTCACGCCTTCGCCATCCAGATCACATGCTTCTTGCCGCGACCGGTTTTCCCGGCGCGAACGGGAATCTCTTCCACCCCATAGCCGCAGTCCTTCAAGCGCCGCGTGAACTTGGGGTCCGGACCCTGTGACCAGACGCCAAGCACGCCGCCTCGGGAGAGCGCTGCCTTGGATTTGCGAATCCCATCATGGGAATAGAGGCCGTCGTTCGCTTCCCGTGTGAGGCCGTCGGGGCCGTTGTCGACATCGAGCAGAATTGCGTCAAACACGCCCTTCGACTTTGCGATGAGCGAGCCGACATCGCCGACATGGATCGCCACGCGCGGGTCGTCGAGGCTGCCGGCATAGATTTCTGCCATGGGGCCGCGCGCCCAGTCGACGACGGCGGGCACGAGTTCAGCGACGGTGATCTTGGCATCCTGAGGAAGTACGGCAAGCGCGGCGCGCAGCGTAAAGCCCATGCCGAGGCCGCCGATCAGGATATGGGGGCGCTTGTGATCAGCGATGCGCTCGTAAGCGAGCGTGGCGAGCGCTTCCTCGGATCCGCTGAGGCGGCTGTTCATCAGCTCGTTGGTGCCGAGCATGATCGAGAATTCCGTGCCGCGTTGCTTCAGGCGCAATTCGCCGCCGCCGGGTATCTTGGCCGTGTCGAGCTGGATCCAGGGGAGCATGGGTCAGTTCCTGCGCGTGGGGGTCTGGGGCTGCCCCTATCATGGCGGACTGCCCGACTTCAACTCTGCGAACAGGCAGACGTCCGTACCGAAGCCCTTCGATTGGCCCTTGCGGTTGCCGCGAGCGCAGGCGCATCCTCCGCTCACCGAGTCTGCGTAACATCGATGCCGGAGGAGAATACCCATGCCCGCCCCGAAGAACAGCTTCAAGGCCGCCCTGCGAGAGAGTGACGACATGCTTGTCGGCTTCTGGGTGGCGCTCGCCAGCCCGCATGTCGCGGAAGTCTGCGCCGGGGCTGGCTTCGACTGGATCCTGATCGATGGCGAACATGGCCCGAACGACATACCGCTGATTGCCGCGCAGCTTGCGGCCGTCTCGCGTCATCCCGCCCATCCTGTCGTCAGGCTGCCGGTCGGCGAGAGTTGGCTGATCAAGCAGGCCCTCGATGTCGGCGCGCAGACGCTGATGATCCCGATGGTCGAAACCGCGGAGCAGGCGACACTCCTGGCCAAGGCGATGCGCTATCCGCCGGAGGGCATTCGCGGCATGGGGGCGAGCCTCGGTCGCGCCTCGGATTTCGGCCGTGTCAGCGATTACGCCGAGACGGCCAATGCCGAGGTCTGCCTGATTGCCCAGATCGAAAGCCGGCTCGGTGTTGAGAACGCCGATGCGATCATTGCAACATCTGGCGTGGATGCGATTCTGATCGGTCCCGCCGACCTTGCCGCCGATATGAGCCATCGTGGCAACCCCACGCATCCGGACGTCATGCAGGCGGTGGAAAGTGTCATTCGCAAGGTCTGCGCTGCCGGCAAGCCGGCCGGTATCATGTCCGGAGATCCGGCCATGCTCACCATGGCGCGCAAGGCCGGCATCCGCTTCTTCGCATCATCGACCGATGTCAGTCTGCTTTCTGCCGCGGCCGCCAAGCTCGCGGTGGCAATGCGCGGCTGACCTCAAACCGGCTTTGTCGCTCTGCTGCCAGCCAGATACGGCTTGAATACGCTTCAAAGGCTGCGGGCGGCGACAAGGGCCCTCGCCTTGTCACGTGTCCGCAAGACGGCCTGGCGCAGACGAGCGGTGCGGCCGTTGTCATTGTCCGCCACGGTCATGGCATTGCCGCGCCATTCGAAGCCGCTGCCGAACCAGGCAGCGATGAAGAGGACCGGCAACAGCAGATCGCGGACGATCATCGCCGGCAGGATGCGCCAGCCGCTCGGCCAGCCATAGGTGCGGGCGAGCGCGAGTTCGCCAGCATACCAGACGGCAAGATAGGCAAGCGGAGCGAGAGGCGGGAGAGTGCCGGTGGCGGAAAGTGCGATCATCGCGGCTGCCGGCAGGGCGGCGCCGGTGAAGACTTCCGGCAGGAAAAAAAGCGGGAAGGAGGCACGGCGCAGGCGGGCCCAGCGCAGCTGGCGCTTCCACACGGCAGTGATCCTGCGGGCTCCCAGCGGCTGCGGGAAGGGCTCGTGTACCAGCCGGACCTTGAGACCCGCGCCGCGGATCAGCAGCGTCGCTGCTGCGTCTTCGGCCACTTCTTCACCCAGCCTTTCGAAGCCTCCGAGCTTGGTGATCAGTTGTCGATTGAAGAGCATGGATTTGCCCTGGGCAAAGCCGAAGCCCGCGGCATCGGCGAAGAGCTGCCAGCGGGCCTGGAAACTATTGAGCCAGGCGCTTTCGAGGCAGGCGCCGAGATTTTCCGGCTCGGTGCCGGCCGGTGGCGAGCAGACGAGGCCGGTCTGACCGTCCCAGCGCGCCATCATCTTCTCGAAAATATCGGATGGCATCAGCACGTTGCTATCGGTCATGACGATCCAGTCGTGGCGGGCGGAGCGCCAGCCCTTGACCACATTGTTCAGCTTCGGATTGGCGCTGAACAGGTCTTCGCCGACCAGAAGGCGCGCCTGCGTCTGTGGATGCTCGGCCATCAGGCGGCGCACGAGCGACGCTGCGGGATCGTCTGCCTTGGCGACGCAGAAAAGGATTTCATAAGCCGGCCAGTCGAGCGTGAAAGAGGAGGCGAGGCAGCGCTCGAGATTGTTTTCGAGGCCGCAGACCGGGCGGATGAGCGTGACCGGCGGACGGGGTGACGACCCGTTTCCGCTTTTGCGGTGGCGTTGCTTGACGGCGATGACAAAGGCTATGCTTGCGACCTGAGCGAAAAGCGCGAGCGCGGCGAACCAGATCAGAAAAGTCATGGCGAGTCTCCGGGTACTCACTTCCCGATAGCACTGCTGTGTGACAGTTCGGCGAAGCAGGCCCGGTTGCGTCAATCCCTGCTGCGCAAGGCTTGCAGCAGTTTGTAGCCCAGAATTGCGGCAACAGCGGCGGCCGCCAGAAAACCGCTGATGCTGCCGCTGATCTCGGCGATCTCGGTGACACTGCCGCTGAAGGTGGCGCCGAGACCGGTGTAGAGGCCGACCCAGACGGCTTCTCCCATGATTCCGGCGAGGGAGAAGCGCATCCACGAGAAGCCGGAAGCGCCGGCCATCAGGTTCAGGTAGGGCCCGAGCGGCGAGAGAAGCCAGCGGGTGAGGAAGACGGCCATGTTGCCTCGTTGATCCATCTCCCGTTCCGCCCGCTCGATCGCTTTGCGGCGGGAGGGTGCGCGGGCGACGAGTGGAACGAGGCGTTGCCCGGCGATGCGTCCCAGCATGTAGCCCACCTGGTCTCCCGCAACCGCCGAGCCGAGCGCTACCACGATGACGATCCACAGGGTGAAGTCGCCTGCGGCGGCCAGTGCGCCCATCACCATCATCACAATGGAGGCCGGCAGTGGTGCGCCGAGGCAACTGATGCAGACGACGATGGCGAGAAGGGAGAGCCCATAAGACGGCAGTGACGCGAGCAGTGTCTCGGTCAAGGTCATCGCGACGGATCCTGCCGGCGAAGCTCTTCGAGGGAGGCTTCAATCTGCGACTTGAAAGCCTCGAAGCTTTGGCCTCGCTCCCGGGCAAGACGTTCCAGCGAGGGGCGTGGGCCGTCCTTGGGCGGCGGAGGCAAGTCGAGTTCGCCAGCCAGTTTCTCGACTGGCACATGCCAGGAATGCGCAACGTAGCCGATTGTCATCCAGGGTTCTGGTGGAAGATCCTGTCGGGCGGGATCGCTCCAGTAGACGACAAAGAAGATCGTTCGACCGGCAAAGAATAGGGCAAGGGCCATCGCCAGCACGAAGGCCGATGTCAGGATCCTGTGGCGGCGCCATAGTCTCAGGATAGGCTTCACGGTTCTCCTGTGTGCTCCGTCCGGCTGAAGGTTGACATACCCGGTCGCGGGACCGCTATCGTCGCGACCATGTAAGCGAGAACGAGGAGCGGCGGCAATGGCAGAAGCGGAGGTCAGGCTGGAGGACAGCTGGAAGGCAGTGCTGGGGGCGGAGTTCAGCCGTCCCTATATGGCCAACCTCAAGGCTTTCCTGCAGCGGGAAAAGGCCGATGGCAAACATATCTTTCCGAAAGGTGCGGAGTATTTTCGTGCCTTGGATCTGACGCCCCTCGACCAGGTGCGCGTGGTGATCCTCGGACAGGATCCCTATCACGGGGCAGGGCAGGCGCACGGGCTGTGCTTCAGTGTGCGGCCCGGTGTTCGTATCCCGCCGTCACTCGTCAACATCTACAAGGAATTGCAGAGCGACCTCGGCATCCCCCCGGCGCGGCACGGCTTTCTGGAGCATTGGGCGCGACAGGGCGTGCTGCTGCTCAACAGCGTGCTGACCGTCGAGGAGGCCCGCGCGGCTTCACATCAGGGACAAGGCTGGGAGCAGTTTACCGATGCGGTGATCCGGGCGGTCAATGATGACTGCGAGAACGTCGTGTTCCTGCTCTGGGGCGCCTACGCGCAGAAAAAAGCCGCTTTCGTCGATCGTTCTCGCCATCTGGTCCTCAAGGCGCCGCATCCTTCTCCGCTTTCCGCCCATAACGGGTTCTTCGGCTGCCGGCATTTCTCGCAAGCCAATGATTATCTCGTTTCGAGGGGCAGAAAATCCATTGACTGGCAATTGCCCTCGGAGCCCTGATTATTTGCGAACACTATTACATCGCTGTTCTCTTACGTAAGAAGTCGTTCATTCTACCTGCGCAACAAAATACATCCTGACGTTTATTGTTTTGGATCCGGCGGCAGGGCAGATTGCCCCGCGATTTTAATAATCGGGTTCCGGATCTAACCTTCATGCATTCCCAATCCCTGGTTTCGCCGGTCTGGCGACGGCCCTCATCGCTGATCGGTTGCCGGTTTGGCGTTGACGATGTCGACATGGTCGTGATCGGTGCGGGTTTTCAGGGCCTTTCGACCGCGCTTCATGCTGCACGGGCCGGTCTGTCGGTACAGGTCATCGAAGCGGGAAATCTCGGTGCAGGTGCTTCCGGAGTGAATGGCGGGCAGGTCATCCCTGGCCTCAAGCAGGATCCGGAGACATTGCAGGTGCTCCTCGGAGAGGAGGTCGGCCAGAGGTTGACTCGGTTTTCTGCCGGGACCGCCGATGTCGTTTTCGATCTGATTGCGCGCGAAGGGCTAGATGTGGAGCACTCGCGCCACGGGTGGATCCAGGCGGCACATACGGAGGCCGCCATGGAGGTCGCCGTGCGGCGCAACCGGCAATGGCGGGCGCAGGGAGCGGACGTTGCGGTGCTCAACGGAGCGGAAATTGCGCTGCTGACCGGGGCCGATGGTTATCGCGGTGGCTTCATCGATCGCCGCGCGGGTGTGGTCAATCCCTTGGCGCTTGTTCACGAACTGGCGCGGATCGCGACGGAGGCCGGTGCAGGGCTCACTCTCAATGACCCCGTAACATCTCTTCAGCGCGACGGAGGTGCGTGGCGTGTGACGACCGGCAGCGGCCGGTCTATTCGTGGGCGCAAGGTGCTGGTCGCGACCAATTCCTATTCCGGCGATTTGGTGCCTGGGCTCGCGCAAAGCCTTGTCTGGCTGCATTCGTTCCAGATCGCGACGGAACCTTTGCCGGCGGATTGTGACTTCATCCTCCCGAGCGGTCAGGCGGTTTCAGACAGTCGCCGGATCGTCGTCTATTACAGACGCAGCCCCGACGGACGATTGGTGCTCGGTGGACGCGGGCCCATGCGGAGCCCGCGATCCCCGGAGGACTGGGCGCATCTGGAGCGGGCGCTCCATCGGCTCTTTCCGATGCTGCGTTCCGTCCGAATCGATCATCGCTGGTACGGACGTGTCGCCATGACGCCGGATCATCTGCCGCATCTGCACGAGCCGGAACCCGGACTGGTGATGGCCGCCGGCTGCCAGGGGCGGGGGATCGGGCTGATGGTGGCGCTCGGCGAGCCTCTTGCGCGGTACCTTGGAAGCGGTGATCTCGCAGCACTTCCCTTGCCGATCACACCGCTTCGGACCATCCCGCTGCACCGCTTTCGCCGCCTCGGAGTCGCCGCCCACGTCGCCTTGTACAGGTTGCTCGATGGCCTGGAACGCTGATCGTCCCATTCTGGTTGGGGAAAGGCGTGGCCGTTCCCCTTGCATGCTTGCCGAGTTCCTGCATGTGGCGAATAGTGCCGAATTACCTTCTGTCTCTCTGTCGGAGCCCGCATGTCCAAGCATTTGAAGTTCTTCATAGACGGGGCCTGGGTCGACCCGATGGAGCCGGAGACCCTTGATGTCATCGATCCATCGACCGAAGAGCCGTTCACGAGGATATCGGTCGGCGCGAGGGCAGATGTCGATCGCGCCGTTGCTGCCGCCAAGGCGGCTTTCGCGACGTTCTCTGTTACTGACCGGGCCGAGCGCCTGGAATTGCTGGAGCGCATCCTTGCCGTCTACAACGAGCGGTTCGAGGACATTGCGCAGGCGGTCAGCCGTGAAATGGGCGCGCCGCTCTCGTTTGCACGCGATGCGCAGGCCTGGGCAGGGCGCGCTCATCTTGAGGCAACAATTGCAGCCTTCAAGTCCTTCGAGTTTACCGAGCAGCGTGGAACGACCCGGATCGTCAAGGAACCGATCGGCGTCTGCGCCCTGATTACACCGTGGAACTGGCCGCTGAACCAGATCGTCTGCAAGGTCGCGCCGGCAATTGCTGCCGGCTGCACGGTCGTGCTGAAGCCGTCGGAGATCGCGCCAATCTCGGGCCTGATCTTTGCCGAGGTGATGGAGGCTGCCGGGACGCCCAAAGGCGTGTTCAACCTTGTCAACGGCCGCGGACCGGAGGTCGGGCAGGTGATGGCGGGCCATCCCGATGTCGACATGGTGTCGTTTACCGGTTCGACACGGGCCGGAATCATCGTAGCCAAAACGGCGGCGGATACGGTCAAGCGCGTGGCGCAGGAACTGGGCGGGAAATCTGCCAATATCATTTTGCCGGATGCGGATTTCGAAACGGCAGTGCGCAAGGGGGTGGAGGGCTGTCTCGGCAATTCCGGCCAGTCCTGCGATGCGCCGACCCGCATGCTCGTGCCGGCCGATCGCCATGACGAGGCCTTGCAGATTGCAAGGCAGGCGGCGGAGACCCACAAGGTGGGTGATCCGCGGGCGGAGGATACGGTTCTCGGCCCTGTGGTCAGCGACATCCAGTACAACAAGATCCAGCGCCTGATCGAGGTTGGTATCGAAGAAGGGGCCTTGCTGGTCACCGGCGGGCCTGGGCGTCCCGACGGCCTCAACCGCGGCTATTATGTTCGGCCGACCGTCTTCGGTCACGTGACGCCCGATATGACCATCGCCCGGGAAGAGGTCTTTGGCCCGGTGCTAGCCATCCTGTCCTATGAAACGGAGGAGGAGGCAATCGCCATCGCCAATGATACCGTCTACGGGCTGGCAGCCTATGTACAGTCGCAGGATCTGGAACATGCGCGCCGTGTGGCAGCCAGAATGCGGGCCGGTTCGGTCTATCTCAACTATCCCGACTGGGATACGTCGGCTCCCTTCGGCGGGTACAAGCAATCGGGCAACGGCCGCGAATACGCGGATTGGGGTATTCACGACTTTCTTGAAATCAAGGGCATCGTCGGCTGGGGAGCCTGACCTTGCGAAGGTGGTTTCTCCTCAAGACCCTGCGCCGGACATGCGCCAAACCCAACCCGGGCTAGTCCTGAGGGCCACTACTTGTAGTAATGCTTTAGCTAGACTGCGCGGCTGCCTCAATTTCGTCTATTTTTCCAGTCGCTTGCAGTAGAGACTGAAGATTCTTCGAGGGAACAATTCCCCGTGAGGACCGTTCTTTCCGTCACTGGCAGACAACGGAAAGGATCAAGCCATGAAGACGAAGATCATTGCTCTGGGAGCCATTGTAATTGGTGCCGTCGCCTCGCCTGTAATGGCGCAGGAAGGGACTGTGACGGGTGCCGCAGGCGGTGCCGTGACCGGCGCTATCGTCGGTGGTCCAGTTGGTGCCGCCGTGGGTGGCGTCGTTGGCGCCATCGCCGGTACGGCTGTCGCTCCGCCGCCGCCGAAGGTCGTCACCTATGTTCAGGAGCAGCCGCTTCCGGCCCAGCCGATCGTCATTGAGCGACAGGTCGTTGTCGGTGAACCCCTGCCGCAGGAAGTTGTTCTGACCCCCGTTCCGGAAGACCCGACCTATGCCTATGCGGTGGTCAACAACCAGCGTGTGATCGTCGACCCGCAGACCTATGTGGTCGTGGGCGTGGTCCAGTAATTGACTGCCTAACACTGAACCAAGAGATGAAAACGCGGTCGATCGCTCCGCTATCGACCGCCCCATCAAGGAGGAATTCCCATGGACCAACGTCCTGATCCGCGTCTTGATACGCGTCCGAATGTCACCCAGCAGACTTCATCCAGCGGTGCTTCCTGGGGCATCGGCATTCTGTTGATCGTGGTTATTGCAGCCGGCGCCTTCTTCGTGTTCGGCGGTGGTGCAGACACCGATACCACGACGGCTCCGACAACCGAGACTACGGCACCGGCAGATCCTGCGACCCCGGCTACGCCGCCGGCAACGGACACTGCTCCGGCAACGCCGCCGGCCGCTGATACGGCCCCGGCCACGCCGCCGGCCACCGATCCGGCTCCGGCTACGCCGCCGGCAACGGACACTGCTCCGACTACGCCCCCGGCCACTGATACGGCCCCGGCTCCGGCTCCGACCACGACGCCTTAATTCTCTTTATGGCGAACGGGAACTGGCCAGCTCCTCAAGGAGCTGGCCATTTTCGTTTGTCTGCGCTTTGCTCGTGCAGAAGGTCAAAGACAAGGGGGCTGACAGCATGGAAGGGAAAACCGCAGTTGGCGGGTCAGGCGCCGCGCGCCTCGTGGTTGATCCGTCGCAGTACGCGGCGATCTACGCCGTCGGTGACGTGCATGGCTGTCTCGACGCCCTGCTTGAACTCGAAGCTCGGATTTGCGAGGACGCGGTCGCGATCGACGGCGACAAGCTGATCGTGATGCTGGGCGATTATGTGGATCGCGGGCCGAAGTCAGCGGCCGTGCTTTACCATCTGATCGGCTCCCCACCGACGGGCTTCGACCGCGTCTGCCTGCGCGGCAATCATGACGACGCTTTCCTTGCCTTCCTCGATGGTGATCCGGTCGGTGACTGGGTCCTTGATCACGGGGCCGTTGATACGTTTCTCTCCTATGGCGTCGATATTCGCGGGGACGCTGCTCCTGGCCGACATCCCCTGCGCGAGGCAGTCCGGGACGCCGTTCCGTCAAGCCATGTCGAATTTCTTCGCGAACTGCCCGTATTGCTGAGCGTGGGAACGGATGTCTTTGCGCATGCCGGTGTTCGGCCCGGACGACCGCTGGCCGAGCAGACCGACGAGGACCTCATGTGGATCAGGCGTTCGTTTCTGGATCTCGGACCAGGATTGCCCATCCGGGTCTTTCACGGACACACGCCGATGCGGGCGGCGCATGTCGGCCCGGACAGGGTCGGTCTCGACACCCATTGCTACCGCACCGGTCGTCTGACGGCGGCGCGGCTGCTCGATGGGAACGTTACGATCCTTTCGGTCGGCGGTGGGGCGGATGTGGCGGGCTGACCAGTCAGCGTGCTGGCTTCTCGACCGCTGGCTTGCCCCATTCAGCAATCGCAATGCCGCCGAGGACCAGAACCAGCGCCACGACGTGGAACACTTCAAGCGTCTCGCCGAGGATGGTGATCGAGAGCAGGGTGCCGAAGACCGGGACCAGGTTGATGAAGAGGCCGGCCCGGTTGGCGCCAATCCCTTCGACGCCCTTGATGTAGAGTATCTGCGAGATCAGCGAGGGGAACAGGCCGGCATAAAGAATGATCAGCCAGCCGCGCGTATCCGGCAGAATCAGTTCGCCGCGCCCGGCTTCCCACCAGAGAAGCGGCAGACAGGTGATGGCAGCAGCGAGTGCCGGCACGGCCATCAGGCTCTTCCAGTGGACGGGCGGCTTCCAGCGCAGGGACACCGTGTATATCGCGTAGGCGATGCCGGCAAAGAGCATCAGAAGGTCGCCATAGTTCAACGTCAGGGTCAGCAAAGTCTGGAGATCGCCATGCGACGCGGTAACGGCTGCGCCGACGAAGCTGATCAGGAAGCCCAGAATCTGGATTGCGGAGACCGGAATCCGGAAGAGCAGAAAGTTGATGACGAAGATGAGGACCGGGATCGCGCCCTGTTCGATCGCTCCATTGACTGCGCTGGTGTATTTGAGCGCCGTATAGAGAAAGCCATTGAAGGCCGCGTAGCCAACGGCACCGTAAAAGATCAGCAGCTTCCAGTTGGCTTTCAGGACATCCCAGTCCTTGCGGATCTGTGGGACCGCAATGGATGCAATGACCAGGGTCGCAAGCGCCCAACGGCCAAAGCTCAGCACCATCGGGCTGACATGGCCAAGCGCCAGCTTGCCTGCGATGGTGTTGCCACCCCAAAGAAGAGTCGTGATGACGAGAAAACTATAGGCGCGTATGGGCAAAGGCGTTTCATCCCAGCAGGCTGGCCCGACGCCGGCCCGTTATCCTGAGGGCGGCGCGGCGCGAATTGCCTCCGAAATAGGCGAGGGGGCGTGCTTTGTCACGTAAAAAGCCAATTCGCCCGTCAAGACGGGTCGATTTCCCAAAAACAACACAGTATAGATGCGCGGGTTTGGGTAGGCGCAGGCACTGCGCATTATACAGGATTATGAGATGACGAATGTCGTGGTGATTGGTTCGCAATGGGGTGACGAGGGCAAGGGCAAGATTGTCGACTGGCTCTCCGAACGCGCGGACATCGTGGTCCGCTTTCAGGGCGGACACAATGCTGGCCACACGCTCGTCATCGACGGCGTTTCCTACAAGCTCTCGCTGCTTCCCTCGGGTGTCGTGCGTCCCGGCAAGAAGGCCGTGATTGGCAATGGCGTCGTGGTGGATCCCCATGCGCTGATCGCCGAAATCGGTCGCCTGAAGGACCAGGGCGTCAATGTTACGCCGGACAATCTGCGCATCGCGGAAAACGCCACGCTGATTCTCTCGCTGCACCGCGAACTTGATGGCATGCGCGAAGACGCGGCCTCCAATAGCGGCACCAAGATCGGTACGACCCGTCGCGGCATTGGTCCGGCTTACGAAGACAAGGTCGGCCGTCGTGCGATCCGCGTCATGGATCTCGCCGATCTCGACGCGCTGGAAGGCAAGGTCGAGCGCATTCTGACCCACCACAATGCCCTGCGCCGTGGTTTCGGCGTCGCCGAAATCGAGCACAAGACGATCATGGACGAGTTGACCTCGATCGCCGATCGCGTTCTGCCCTTCATGGATTCGGTCTGGGTGCTGCTCGACAAGGAGCGCCGCAAGGGCTCGCGGATCCTGTTCGAAGGCGCGCAGGGGTCCCTGCTCGACATCGACCACGGCACCTATCCCTTCGTGACCTCGTCCAACACAGTCGCCGGCCAGGCCGCTGCCGGTTCCGGCATGGGCCCGGGCTCTCTCGGTTATATCCTTGGGATCACCAAGGCGTATACGACCCGCGTCGGCGAAGGTCCGTTCCCGACCGAGCTGCATGACGAGATCGGCCAGTTCCTCGGTGAAAAGGGCCATGAGTTCGGCACCGTGACGGGCCGCAAGCGCCGTTGCGGCTGGTTCGATGCGGCGCTGGTTCGCCAGTCCGTCGCGACCAATGGAATCACCGGCATTGCGTTGACCAAGCTTGACGTTCTGGACGGTCTCGAAGAGCTGAAAATCTGCGTCGGCTACAAGCTTGACGGCCAGGAGATCGATTATCTGCCGGCAGCCCAGGCTGCCCAGGCACGTGTCGAGCCGATCTACATCACGCTCGAAGGCTGGAAGGAATCGACCGTCGGGGCCCGCAAATGGGCCGATTTGCCGGCTCAGGCGATCAAATATGTCCGTCAGGTCGAAGAACTGATCGGTGCGCCGGTTGCGCTCCTGTCGACAAGTCCGGAACGGGACGACACCATACTTGTGACGGACCCCTTCGAGGATTAATCTAGGATTTTATTGAAATTTTGCCGGCGCGGCGGGCCGGCTCTCAAGAGAAAGTGCTGATGGCTGACTTTATCGCTGTGATTCGACGGGCCGTGGACGGCCTGTCGAACAATACCCCGGAGATGCGCGCGCGAGTCTACGAAAAGGCTCGCGCTGCTGTCGTTCGGCAGCTCGAGAACATGTCACCGCGCCCGCCCGAGCACATGCTGCAGCGTCAGCTGGACAAGCTCGATGCGGCCATCCGGGAGGTGGAGGCCGAGCACGCCGAGGCCTTGCCGCCACTCGATGATGCTGCTCCGGGAGCGCAGCCGGCGGATGCTGCGGTTACCGCAGCTGCCGCTCCCGTGTCTGCTGCGGCATGGTCGGAACCTTCAGAGGAACCGGCTGCTGTGGAGGCCGCAGCTCCTGAAGAGGTATCTGCCGCCGAAACAGCGGTGGACGACGAGCCGGTTGAAGCTGCACCTGCCGTGAGTGGCGACGACTGGGCCGATGCCCATATGTCAGAGCCGGCCGCGCCCGCAACTGATGTTGCCGAGGCCTATGGCGAAGAGCCGGTCGCGCAGGAACCTTCGACCTATACGCCAGCAGAGCCGGAGCCAGAGGTTGCCGCAGAACCGGTGATGCCACAGGCCAGCTCTTGGCAGAGGGAGCCGTCCTTCGGTCACGATCATTCCGAAGCCGATTTCGCCCGGATCTACGAGACCCGTGCCGAGCAAGCGGTGAACGAGCCGCAGGTGGCGCCAGCTGATGAGATCCAGCCTGAGGCCGAACCGGCTCCGTTCAGCGACGCGCCGACGGCTGAGGAGAACTGGTCGCGAGCCGAAGAACCTGCGCCGGCCGTACCGGACTGGGCTGTTGCTCCGCCCGTCGAGGCGACGCCCATGTCGTCAGGGCCTATGTCTTCGGATCCCATGGCGCCGGAGCCTGTGGCTGCGAATGTGCCGGACGTCGAAGCCCATATCCAGCCGGAAGCGCCGGCCCCTTCGGTGCGCGTGGATTCGGTCGAGGACTGGCTGCAGAGCCGCGCGCTCGATAGCGCTCCGGTCATCCCCGAAGCCAACTGGGACATGCAGGCGCCGACAGAAACCGCAGCCAATCGTGTGCCGGAACTGCCGGAAATCGAGCCGGGACCGGCTGCCGTTTCCTACACCCCGACTGACGAATTCCCGGCTTACGAAGAACCGGTTCATGTCGAGGCCAGCCGGGATTACGTCACCCCCGAGGGACTGCAACTTCCCGACGCCGATCCCGTGGTGCTCGGGACAATTGCCTCCATGCCGGCTGCTTCGGTCGATGCCGACGACTTCAGCCAGTGGTTTCAGGAGCATGTTGACGAGAACAAGGCTGCGTCTCGTCCAGCAGACGCGGGAGTTGCCGGAAGTACCGAGTCCGAATGGGACGATCACATCAACAGCTTTGCGGCAAGTGCCAAGGGCGCCCAGGTCGATATCGGCAGCCAGGCGGACGGCATGGAAGCCCTGGTCGGCGGTTACGGTCAGCAGCCGGCCTATCGCCTGGAGCCGAAGAAGCGTCGCAACTTCGCACCCGTCATTATCGGTGCTCTGGTGCTCGTACTGCTTGCCGGTGGCGGGTACATCGCGTGGAGCATGCGTGATGAGATCGGCAGCATGGTTGCCAATCTGACCGGCGAGATCGCACCAGCCGAACAGGCGGCAGAAGCGCCCGAGGCGACACCTGCCGAGACGCCTCCGCCTGCCGAAGCGCCGGCAGCTGAGACGGCTGCTACCGCCCCAGCCGCTGATGGCGAAGCGAACCAGAAGTTCACCCAGCGTCTGCGGGCCGACGGCACGGAGATCGACGAAGGCGCGGGCTCAGCGCCGGCCAGCGGCACGTCCGCCGAAGGGCGTTCGGTCTCTGCGCAGACGGTTGCCTCAACCGTTGAGCCGACAGATGCGCCAGCCGCCGCAAACGGCGCTTCCACCGCGCAGACGCAGGGGACTGCGGGTAATACCGCGCCAGTTGCCGGCGGAGAGAAGCTCTTCCTCTATGAAGAGCGTATCGGTCAGGCTACTCCAGTTGCTGTTCCAGGTTCGATCAGCTGGAGCGCGGTGCGCGAAAACGGAGCGGATGGCCGGCCTGATCCGCAGATCCAGGGGCGCATCAATGTGCCTGAGCGTGGTATCTCGGCATTGCTGACGATCAAGCGCAACACCGACAATTCGCTGCCGGCAAGCCACATTATCGAAGTGGTCTTCTCGGTCCCTGCCGATTTCGAAGGCGGTGCCATCGAAAACCTGCAACGGATCGCCATGAAGCGTACCGAGCAGGATCGCGGTGACCCGTTGGTTGCTGTCACGGCGAAGGTCACCGACGACACCTATCTGGTGGCGCTCAACGACTTCGAAGATGTGGTGAAGCGCAATATGGAGCTTCTGTCGACCCGCGGCTGGATCGATATTCCGGTCACCTACCGCAACGGTCGTCGTGCACTGCTGACCTTCGACAAGGGCACCCAAGGCGCCACCGTCTTCCAGCAAGTGATGCGCGAATGGGCAGCCCTGACGCCTGCCGCACCGGCGAACTGAGGCGCCTCTGCTTTGCTCTTGTAAGGATCCGTCGGACATGGTCCGGCGGATCCTACTTTTTGTGCAGAGCAATGCCGCAATGGTTCCCCATGCATAGCCAAACCTCATCTTCTAGCCAGACGCGAGACCAGGAGCAGGAAAAGACGTGATGTCATCAGCACCGGCACAGAGCGTAGTTTCGCCTCCTCCGGAAGATCCGGCGGGGGCAGCGGCAATCGCTTTTCTCTCCGTCAGCAAGAATTTCGGGCGCGGAGGGAGTGCTGTTCAGGCACTTGATGGCTTGAGCCTGTCTATTCCCCGCGGCGTCGTCTACGGCCTGCTTGGCCCAAATGGTGCGGGCAAGAGCACGCTTCTGCGCATCCTTGCCGGGTTGCTAGGGGCGGACAGCGGCGAAGTCCATATCTTCGGCGAGGCTGCGACGCCCGACCATCGACGCCGTCTCGGCATGCTGATCGAAA
Source organism: Allorhizobium sp. (assembly GCA_046294755.1). Classification (GTDB taxonomy): domain Bacteria; phylum Pseudomonadota; class Alphaproteobacteria; order Rhizobiales; family Rhizobiaceae; genus Allorhizobium. Next base: position 53,459 of record JBKBON010000002.1, read on the forward strand.
CACCGAGTTTCTATCCGTTCCTGACGGCGAGAGAGCACCTTCGGATGCTCGCAAAGGCCCCGGGCACCATGGCGCTGGTGGAGCCGGTGCTGCGGCGGATCGGGCTGGAGAAGGCGGGTGACAAGACTGTCTCCGGTTACTCGCTCGGCATGAAGCAGCGCCTCGGCATTGGCTGCGCCCTGATCGGGCAACCGGATGCGATCGTGCTCGATGAGCCGACCAATGGTCTTGATCCCGACGGAATTTTGGAAATGCGAGCCTTGATCCACGAACTGGCGCATCAGGACGGTCTGACCGTGCTTCTGTCCAGCCATCTGCTGGATGAGGTGGAACGGGTATGCGATCGGGTGGCGATCCTGCAGCGCGGCGTGCTCATCGCCGAAGGTGCCGTAGCCGACCTGCTGGATCGCGACGGGCGTTTCTGGCTGCTGGTCGATACACCGGACGCTGTGCTCGCGCGCCTGGGAGCGCGGGCCGAGGCCGGCGATTGTGGCATCTATATCAAGATCGAGCGGGCCGATGTGCCTGAGCTCATCCAGTCTCTCGCGAATTCCGGTGTGCGGATCCACGAGGCCAAATGGATCAAGCCGGATCTGGAAACCGTGTTCCTGTCCGAGACGCGGGAGGTGCGCAGATGAACCCGATCCTCTCTGGAGAAATGCTAAAGCTCATCCGACAGCCCGGTATCCTGTTCTGGGGTTTTCTGGCCGTGCCTCTGGCAGCGCTGCTGGTGAAGCTTGGGCTCGCTGGCTTCGTCTATCTCCGCATGGGGCAGCAGGCGGGCGGCGATGTGGATGTCTTGCTTTCGGCGGCAAGAAGCCTGAGCATTTCCGGCAACTCGCTGGGGCACCTGCTGTTCGCGCTGGGCGTCGCTTCCGTGTTCTACCTGGAATACCGCTACGCCACCTGGAGGCTGCTGGTGCCGCGGCATGGGCGGACCCAACTCTTTGGCGCCAAGCTGCTGCTCTCTCTCTGCTGGCTGGCCTTCGCACTGCTGGTCGCCGCTTTCGGAGACATGTTCCTGACAGTGGTGTTTGCCGTTCTGCAGGGCCAGGGGGTTGCGTTTTCTGCCGCTTCGGCGATGACGTTGGTGGCGGCCTTTGGCATCGCTCTGCTGGAGCTTGCCGTGCTCGCAGCACTCGTGGCGTTGCTGGTCGTGCTCTTCCGCTCGATGATCGCCGCTGTCATCCCGGTATTCCTGCTGGCGATCGGGTCGACCGTGATTCAGCTTTATCTCGGAGCCGATGCCGAGCGACTGCCTTTGCCAGCATATGCGGCGCAGTATCTTCGGGATTGGCTGCTGGCTGGCGGTACACCCGTGGCGGCGGCGATGGGCTTCGCTATCTTGTCCGGCTGGTGTCTCGTGCTGACGGCGGGTGGCATGGCGCTCTTCGCACGGCAGCAACTCGCGGCCGAATAAGGACAGCGCTCCAACCTCATGCAAAAGCCGCCCGGTGTTCGGGCGGCTTCAAGAGGTTTCAGACCTATCTGTAGACCTTAAGCTTCGACCACGCGCAGTGCCTTGGCCCGCTCCAGGGCGTCTTTCTGGACGGCCTCCTGAACCTTTTCGAAGGCGCGGACCTCGATCTGGCGCACGCGCTCGCGGCTGATGTCGAACTCGGAGGACAGCTCCTCCAGTGTCACCGGATCATCGGCGAGGCGGCGGGCCTCGAAGATACGGCGCTCGCGGTCGTTCAGAACGCTCATGGCACGCTTCAGCATGTTGCGGCGTGTTTCCAGCTCGTCCTGTTCGATCAGCACTGCTTCCTGGCTTTCGTGGTCATCGACCAGCCAGTCCTGCCATTGGCCGCTCTCGCCTTCGGAGGCACGCAGAGGCGCATTCAGCGAGGCGTCGCCCGAGAGGCGGCGGTTCATCGAGATGACCTCCTCCTCCGAGACGTTGAGCTTCGTCGCGATCTCGGCCACCTGATCGGGCTTCAGGTCCCCTTCCTCGATCGCCTGGATCTTGCCCTTGAGGCGGCGCAGGTTGAAGAAGAGGCGCTTCTGGTTGGCGGTGGTGCCCATCTTGACCAGTGACCACGAGCGCAGGATGTATTCCTGGATCGACGCCTTAATCCACCACATGGCATAGGTCGCAAGGCGGAAGCCGCGTTCGGGATCGAATTTCTTGACGGCCTGCATCAGGCCGACATTGCCTTCCGAGACGACTTCGCCGATCGGGAGGCCATAGCCGCGATAACCCATGGCAATCTTCGCCACGAGGCGCAAATGGCTTGTCACCAGCCGATGGGCAGCATCGCGGTCACCATGCTCGGCATAACGCTTGGCGAGCATGTATTCTTCCTGCGGCTCCAGCATCGGGAACTTGCGGATTTCGTCGAGATAACGATTGAGGCCGGCTTCCCCGGCGGTAATCGATGGCAGTGTATTGCGGGCCATAAAGCACCCCTTTCCCTTCAAGGCTCCCAAATCGACGGCGAGCCTGATCTCCGTGGATCTCAACCCCACAGAAATCCGTATGACAGATAAGTATGGCAAAACGGCGATACAAGACCAGCGTTCCCTCACGAGAGCGTGACGGAGTGTCAACGTGCCGCGGACGCTCTACGTGGCTGGGTCTGCGTTACATCGCCTTCAGCGCATCGATGACCTTCTGCAGGTCCGCCGGGATTGGCGCTTCGAAGCGCATGGTCTTGCCCGTGGTCGGATGTTCGAAGGCGAGCAGGTAGGCGTGCAGCGCCTGGCGGTGGAACTTGTTGACGGCGCGTTTGGCATCCTCGGGCAGAAGGTTCGCCTTTGTCTTGAAGGCAGCGCCGTATTCCTGGTCGCCGATCAACGGATTGCCGATATGGGCCATGTGGACGCGGATCTGGTGTGTGCGTCCCGTTTCCAGCCGGCATTCGACCAGAGAGGCGAGGCAGGTGGCATCCGGCTTCTCGCCGTAGCGTTCGAGCACTGTGTAGTGGGTGATTGCCTCGCGGGCGTCGTCGGTATCCTCGCGCTTGACTGTGCGCTTGGTACGGTCGGCGCCGGAACGACCGAGGGCCGCGTCGATCGTGCCGGCGAGCGTGCGCGGGCGACCCCAGACTACGGCGCGGTAAGCGCGCTCCAGCGGGCCGGTGCGCCCGTGGTCGGCGAACTGGTCGGCGAGGTGGCGGTGGGCGATGTCGTTCTTGGCGACGACCATGACGCCCGGCGTGTCCTTGTCGAGGCGGTGCACGATGCCGGGGCGCTTGACGCCGCCGATGCCGGACAGGCTGTCGCCGCAGTGATAGATCAGCGCATTGACCAGCGTGCCATGCCAGTTGCCGGCGCCCGGATGGACGACGAGGCCGGGGGGCTTGGCGATGACGATCAGGTCCTTGTCCTCGTAGAGGACATCGAGCGGGATGTTCTCGCCCTTCGGCTGTGGGTCCTCCGGTGGGGGCAGATCGATCACCACCGTGTCGCCCGGTTTGATCTTCCGGTTCGGACTGTCGAGTGGCGCACCGTTAAGCTGAACGGCGCCCTGTTCTATCAAAGCCTTCACCCTGTTCCGGGAGAATTCGGCCCCCAGCGCTGCGGTCAGCCAGGCGTCGATGCGGCCGCCGGCATCCTCCTCGGCAATCAGCTCTTTCCTTGATGCTGCGGCTTCGTTAAAGGGGTCGGTCATCATCTCATCCCGTCTCGCGGCGGCCGATGCTGCGGCCCTTGTGGCTGCCATTTGGCACAGACCGAAGGCTTGGACAATCGATAGCCGGCTCGCCGGGCAATTTTCACCGGATCACGGGTGCCGGCAAGAGGCGTCGTGGTGACCGGGAAATCAATTGGGAAACGACCTCTGCCATGACGCATATCGATGACGAAAACCAGGAAGACAAGCCGCTCGATCCCGTGATGGAAGGCGTTCGCCGCAAGATGGTGAAGTTGCAGCTGATCTCCGGCGGCATCATGGCCGTGCTGTTTCTGGCCGTGCTTGTGTCGATCTTCTACAAGCTGACGCGTGACGAAGGCGGTGCCCAGCAGGTGGTGGCGACGGCGCCATCCTTCACCGTCCCGTCCGACCAGCCCGTCAGCCTGACGGCCAACCTGCCGAACGGATTTCGTGTGGCGCAGACCTCGCTTTCGGGCAGCCAGATGCTGATCTATGGCGAGACGGCCGCCGGCGAACGCAAGGCCTTCGTCTTCGACCTGTCGCTCGGACGTATCATCGCCGACATCACCCTTGCAGGAAACTGAGGCCAGGGTGACAGGCGGTCGCTTCATCGAGATCACCGATCCGGAGGATGCCCGGATCGCCGAGTTCACCTCGATCCGGGAACGTGACCTCACGGGACGCCAGGGGCAGTTCATCGCCGAAGGCACGGTGGTGCTCTCGATGCTTGCCAAGGCCCATGCCGGACCAGGGCCAGTGCGTGCGGAGAAGCTTCTCCTCTTGAAGAACCGGATCGCAGGGCTCTCGCAGCTTCTCGAGCAGTTTCCTGAGAATCTGCCGGTCTATGTGGCCGAGGCCGCGGTTCTGGATGCGGTCGTGGGGTTTCACCTGCATCGTGGCGTTCTGGCGCTTGGCAGTCGGGCTGCGCCGCCAGAGCTTGCCGAACTTATCAACGGCTTGCCCGATGACGCGCTGGTGCTGGTCGGCTGCGGGATTTCTAACCACGACAATATCGGCGCACTTTTCCGTAACGCTGCCGGCTTTACCGCAGATGCCGTGCTCCTCGACGAGACGTGCTGCGATCCCCTTTATCGAAAGGCGCTTCGCGTCTCCGTCGGCTCTGTGCTGGCAGTACCCTATGCTAGACAGGGCAAGGGGGAGGATGTTCTCGGCGCACTTGCGGCAGCGGGTTTCGAAATCTGGGCCCTGTCACCGACCGGCACGGTCGAGATCGGAGCCATCGTGCCAGGACGGCGCGTGGCGCTGGTCATGGGGACGGAAGGCGAGGGGCTGCCGGCTGCCATCCTTGACCGCTTCCGCTCCGCCCGAATTGCGCAGGCGCCGGGGCTGGATAGTCTTAATGTTGGGACCGCGAGCGGTATCGCGCTCTACAGCATCGCGCGCACCATTGGGCGGCTCGACTAACCGAGCCCGCCGTTTCTCGATGCCGTCTCAGTTCTGGGAATGTCGACGTTACTCGGCGGGTGTCGCCATGCCCGCGCCGCGACCGATCGATGGGTCCATGGCCAGCACGCGGTCGACCAGACTCTTGGCCTTGTCGCCGGATTTGGACTGGGAACCGACAATATCGGCGATCACGGACTGTTCGCCCTCGCGGGCGGCGGTGAGCACGATCATCTTTGCGGCGATGTCGCCCAGTTCCTCGCGCAGCGCATCGTCTTCAGTGGATGCCTTCGCCTTCAGCAATCGCTCGGTCAGAACGGTCTGGCTGCGGCGGATGTCGTTTTCGAGGGCGGCGGGATCGGTCGCGAGGTTGGAATTCGCAATCTCGTCTTCGGCCATGGGCAGCTCTCTCGTATCGGGCAGGGCGATGCCGGCTTCCCGGAGTGCCCGCTGCGCATTGCGCAACTGGGTACTGGCAGACTTGAGCTTGGCACGCAGGTCCGTCAATTCGCGATTTCGGCGCTCCACCAGGGACTCTGCATCCGCACGCTCGGCTGCGTCGCGGGCCAGCATATCCTCAAGCCGCAATACCTTGTGTTCTTCCTGAGCCAACCTGAGTTCGGCATCCTTGGCGCGCTTGCCGAGCAGCTTGCTTTCGCGGCGCAGCTCCTCGCGCTCGTCGCGCATCACCTGGATGCGGCTCTTCAAACTGTCGATCTCGGTGTCGCGGCTCGTTGCTTCGATCCGCATCGTGTCGATGTCGCTCGTCAGGCGGGCGATCCGATGGGCGCGATCTTCGAGTTCGACATCCTTGGCGGCAAGCGTGATTTCGACGCGCTTTAAGGTTTCCCGAATGGAGCTGACCTCAACGTCTGCACGACGAAGTTTGGAACGAAGATCGGCCGCTTCGGTGCTCATGTCCTCGATCTGGACCTTCAGCTCCTTGTTGTCGGCCACGAGGCGGGCAGCTTCGCTGCTCAGCGTCTCGTTCTTCAGCTTGAGGGCGATGGAGTTTTCCCGTTCGCGGGTCAGTTCATGCTGGGTGCGGGCGTTCTCGGCGGCGTAGAGCGCACGAACCAGATCCTTCTGGGCCCGAATTTCCTGCGGGCTGAGCGGCATGGTCGCTTTCAGGCGGTTCTCGGTATAGAGCACGACACGCTGATGCACTGCCGGTGCGATAAGCATCACCAGCAGTGCCGCCGCCACAAATCCCAGTGCAAAAATCAGGGCATATTCAATCACGGTCGCGCCACAGCACTCTAGTAAATTTAGCAGTTAGTTAAGCATGCCGGCCGCAAAGCGGCAAGCGGGACGACGGACCGGGCCGCATCCTTCAGCGAATATGCCTAACGACAGACCAGATCGAGCTTGCGTGAGCCTGAGGCAGGTAACGTCGTGCCTCAGAAAGGGTTCCAGGTTGGCGTGCGAGTCAGCTTGAGATAGCCGACATTCACACCGAGACGTGCGCCGATGCCGGTGCGGATAGGCACCAGAACCACGTCACGGCTCTTCAGCACGGTCATGCCGACGCCGGCGACGATGTAGGCTGAGCCGCTGACGCCACCATAGCGGGCATAAAGCGTATCTACGTTGGGAAGGTCATAGACCAGCATCATCGCGCGTGTGCCGTTGCCGCCGTAGTCGATGCCGAGCGACGGGCCCTGCCAGAAAACGTCGTGCTGGCCGACATTCTTCGTGTAGAGCGTGCCCTCGCCATAGGTGAGACCGGCAATCAGAGCGCCTGAGCCTTCCTGGCCGAGAATGTAGCCGTTCGGCAGGCCGTGCTGCTCGAATGCCTGTTCGATGACCTTGGCCAAAGCGCCGCTCGTTTCGCCGAAGAAGCCGTGACCGGCATCGACCACTTCCTGGATCGAGTATTCCCCGGCTGCGGCGGCAGGCCTCTCGCTGAGGGTGATACCAATCATGGCCAACATCGCCAGAAACAGCGAACGGAGAACCGGCATGGAGCGAAGGGTCGAGGGGGTCATGGTGCCTCCTGAATGCGGCGCCGACGGATTCGGCGTCTTCCTTGGGGGTAATTAAACCTAGCGGTGATCGTCTTAATAATCGGTTTACCAAATATGGTGTCATTATGGCCGAACGGCATCCGACCAAGTCGCGGCCTGCGGACGCGTGTCCGCCTGTTGCGCTGAGGGTCCAAATCTTCTGGAGACGACCATGGCGAAGAACCCAAACCTCACGCTTGCAGGTCCTGACCTCGCGGCGTTGCTGTGCAGCCGCGTCTGCCATGACGTGATTTCGCCGGTTGGCGCGATCAACAATGGCCTCGAGCTTCTCGATGAAGGCGGCGCCGATGCGGACGCAATGGATCTGATCCGCACCAGCGCGTTGAATGCCTCGGTCCGATTGAAGTTCGCCCGCCTGGCCTTCGGTGCATCCGGCTCGGTCGGTGCCTCGATCGACACAGGTGAGGCCGAAAAGGCTGCCAAGGACTTTGCTCTCGCCGAGAAGAAGACCGAGGTCACCTGGAGCGGCCCGCGCGCGATCATCGCGAAGAACCGGGTCAAGCTCCTGCTCAACCTGTTCCTCGTCGCCTACGGAGCCATTCCGCGCGGTGGTTCGCTCGATATCACGCTGGAAAACCCCGAGACGGACGCCAAGTTCAAGATCGTCGCGAAGGGCCGCATGCTGCGTGTGCCGCCGAAGTATCAGGAAATCCTGTCGGGTCACCTGGAAGAGGCGATCGACGCCCATACGATCCAGCCCTACTACACGGTGCTGCTGGCAGATGAATGCGGGATGGAGCTGAAGTGCCTGCCGAGCGAAGGCGAAATTGCCTTCACGGCTGAAGCTGTCGCCTGATCCGTCCCGATTCGGGACGGGGCGGTGCTACAACCGGTAACCTTTCCTTAGTCGAGCACCGCTATGTTAACGAAAGCAATTAAGATCTCCGTCACAGGAGAGGGGAGTTGACCATGAAGCGCTTGATGATCGCAGACGGTTCGGACATCGTTCGCAAGGTCGGCAAGAAGATCCTTTCCGAGCTCGGTTACGAGGTTTCGGAGGCCGCTTCCGGGCGTGAGGCTCTGGTGCGCTGCGAGCGCGAACTCCCCGACGTGATGATCGTTGATGCCGGCATGGCTGACGCGCTCGATCTTATCTCCAACGTGCGTGCCCTTCCTGAAGGCAAGGCGGTAAAGATCTATTATTGCGTCGTCGAGGCCGAGCTGAAGGTGATGATGGCCGGCAAGAGAGCCGGTGCCACCGACTTCCTGCTCAAGCCCTTCGATCGCGAGATCCTGACCAAGACCTTTGGTGACAAGGCAATCGCGGCCTGATTCCTGCTAAGCACAGCTAGATTTCGAAGGCGGTGCCGATGGTGCCGCCTTTTTTGCTGCGCGTCCGTCCCGACTGACGGCTTTGTTCCCCGGGGATCAGCGGCAAAAAGCAAGAGGCCCGCGTCATCGACGCGGGCCTCTTGATCAGGAAAGTGGAAGGGCTCAGGCCGTTTCCATATATTCCGCACCATCCGGCTCGCGCAGCACGTAGCCACGGCCCCAGACGGTTTCGATGTAGTTTGCGCCGCCGGCGGCGTTTGCAAGCTTCTTGCGCAGCTTGCAGATGAAGACGTCGATGATCTTGAGTTCCGGCTCGTCCATGCCGCCATAGAGGTGGTTCAGGAACATTTCCTTGGTGAGTGTGGTGCCCTTGCGGAGCGAGAGAAGCTCCAGCATCTGGTATTCCTTGCCCGTCAGGTGGACGCGCTGGCCGCCGACTTCAACGGTCTTGGCATCCAGATTGACGATCAGTTCACCGGTGATGATGATCGACTGCGCATGGCCCTTGGAGCGGCGGACGATCGCATGAATGCGGGCAACGAGTTCGTCCTTGTGGAACGGCTTCGTCATGTAGTCGTCGGCGCCAAAGCCCAGGCCGCGCACCTTATCTTCAATGCCTGCCATGCCGGAAAGGATCAGGATCGGCGTCTTCACCTTGGAAAGGCGAAGGGTACGCAGCACCTCGTAGCCGGACATGTCGGGCAGGTTCAGGTCGAGCAGAATGATGTCGTAGTCGTAGAGCTTACCGAGGTCGACACCTTCTTCGCCGAGATCGGTTGTGTAGACGTTGAAGCTCTCGGACTTGAGCATCAGTTCGATGCTCTGCGCCGTTGCGCTATCGTCTTCAATGAGTAGAACCCGCATATTTATCCCCTTTACCGCCGCCGAAAGGTCAAGATGGCCCCCTACGCGATACGGATCCAGTCGTTGCCTGATTTGAAGGCTGCCACCAATTGGTTAACAAATTCTGATTCCCTCTGGCAAGGTGTATCGAATTTATTAAGCAAAGATTTCAGCCTCCTGATTCTTCATGTGTTTCGGTCATCGCCACACCTGAATCTGCGCCTCAGGAAAACCCTGTAACCGATTCATTTGACTCATCATTGTCGGGAGCTCTTTTCGGGCTCTGGCATTTACTGACCCTTAAGTGATCGGGCTTATCATTAACGATGCCCGTAAACGAAAGGTTACCAAAGGTAGCTTTTTGTTAACGCCGCGGACTTTTTTTGGACGAATCGGTGGCGGGCGTGTTGAGTAGCAAGTGTGGCGGGGGATCTCGCATCACGGGAGTATTGCGTATGAAGTCGCGTGAGAGCCTGGTACGCCTGAAAGGTTTTCAGGTCACCGAAAAGCGTCGGCAATTGCAGCAGTTGCAGTCGATGATGTCGGAATTCGAACGGATGGCGAAGGAGCTTGAGGCTCAGATCGGCATCGAGGAAAAGAAGTCGGGCATCACTGATCCCAATCATTTCGCCTATCCCACCTTCGCCAAGGCAGCTCGCCAGCGCGCGGACAATCTCCAGGTCTCGATCCGGGAACTGAAGGTCCAGCAGGAAGCAGCAGAACTGGCGCTGGAAGAGGCTGAAGCGGAATACCAGAAGGCTGCCGCTCTTGAAGAGCGCGATGGCCAGATGCGTGTCCGGGCCTGAATAACGCTATTCAGTCTGGTTGAGATTTCGAAAAGGAAGGCGGTCGCGGGTTGCCCTGCGTCCGCCTTCGCTCGTTTTGTGACTGGGAACTGGTTGGTTTACTGACGAACGTCGTGCCAATCCGGGTGTCGATCCATCTGTGCCTTCATGAAGGGGCAAAGGGGGATAATCTTCCAGCCGCCTTCGCGCGCGGCGGCGATCGCGTGTTCGGCAAGTTTCTGACCCGCGCCGGTGCCGCGCATTTTGCTCGGGACCTCGGTATGATCGATGATGATCAGAGTGGGGGAGGCGCGAGAGAAGGTCATCAGCGCCGCTTCGGCGATGCCCTCGACACGGCCGACATATCGTCCGCCGGATCCGGTGTCCTCGCTGGTGATCTGCATCTTCGCCTCCTGTTGCCGTAGATTGAGCTTCTGTTTTAACATTCGTGCCCGCGGACCGGTAATCATAGCGCCGGATACGCTGCGTTCGACATTTCAAGGGGAAGCTCGTTGCTGGTCTGGTTTAAGGCGTTCCTCCTCATCGGTGCTTCGGCATCCTTTGCTCTTGGTGTGACGCTGCCATTGATGCGCTTCAAAAGCTTCTACGTCTTTTCGACAGACGCCTCGCTGATCGAGGTCATCCTGTCGCTCTGGGCCGGAGGAGATGGGGCGCTCGCCGTGGTGGTCGGGCTGGTCTCAATCATCTTTCCGCTGGCGAAGCTCTTGCTTGTTGCGGCCGAACAAATGGCCGATGCGCGGATTGCGCAGACGGGATTTCTTGATCGGCTCGTGCCGGTCCTGTCGAAATGGTCGATGATGGACGTGCTTTTGGTCGCAATCATTATCTTTGCGACGAAAACCACCGGTCTGGCGCAGGCATTCACGCAGCCCGGCCTGTGGTTCTATGCGGGCTCGAGCCTTTGCGTGGTCGTGCTGAGCATTGTCGGGAGGAGACCTCTCCCCCAGAATGCATGAAACCGGCAGGCTGGGCCTTGCCGGTTCAGGAGGGGTCTTGTCAAAAACTTAGCGTGCCGGGCCGTGCCGGCACCAAAGACACTAATGGCGATACTGCTGGATTCGGGTGGTGCGAAGGCCCGGAAGGCCGTGGTCACTGATTGAGGACTGCCAGGAGAGGAATTCCTCGACCGTCAAAGTATAACGCTCGCAGGCTTCTTCGAGGCTCAACAGGCCGCCACGCACTGCCGCGACAACCTCAGCCTTGCGGCGGATCACCCAGCGGCGTGTATTGGCCGGCGGAAGATCGGCAATCGTCAGGGGGCTGCCATCGGGGCCGATGACATATTTCACTCGTGGGCGGATCATTTCGGTCATTGGACTCTCTATACAAACTCAAGACCACACAGCCGCATACTAGGAGCGATGCTTTAAAATTTGCCTAAGCCCATTGTAAGCATTTGATAATAATTTTCTCAGCGTTGCCGCGCAGAGATTTGCCGTTTTGCCGGCAATTTGCGCAAACTTGCGGCAATTGCATAGGAGTTATGCGAGCTGCGCCACTGGTGCGCGCCTAATAACTGTGACATAGGCCGCTCATCAATATTCATGCCTTTGTCGATCCGTCGACAAACTATGGCATCTGTCGTGCAAAGGCGCCTCATTATAAAGGCGCAAGATCGGCGACAGGCCCAGCTGATACCCGTTCCGCAATGGAACGATTCAATGTCCATAAACATTCAGATCCCGATCGGACGAACGTCTGGTCGAAAGGAGTTCTATGTTCAGGCCAACTGATGTGACGGGCAGTCACAGTCTTGGTGACGGCCCTGCCGTTTTTCAGAGCGAGGCGCTCTCCGTCGGTTCGTGGGGCAGGGAGCTTTTTGCGCTCGGGCGTGCGCACGGGTTTCGGCACTGCCTTCTTGCCCGCTTTCCCAAGGCGGACAGTCCTGAGTTTGCGGCCAACCTGATCGTCTGCACCTGGCCAGACGAGTTGCGTCTGGCCTACGACGCTGCGGAAGTCTATGCCGGAAGCCAGCTCGTTGCCCGCGTCAAGCAATCGGTTCTGCCGATCTATACGGAGGAGAACCTGTTTCTGGGATCTGCCGGATCGGAAGCACGCCAGCCGGTTGCGCCACATTTTCAGCAGGTCAACCTCGGATCTTCGCTGGCCTACAGCCTCAACGATCGAAACCAGACACATTACATCCTGGTGTTTTCCGGACGCGACAGCGCGCCGGACCGTCAGGAGATTGCCGTGCTGCAGTTGAGCGCGATGGAACTGCTTGATGCAGGCGTCGAGGCGCTGGTGCCGCGGCTCGGGCCGAAGGAAAAGCTTTCCGCGCGTGAAATTGAATGCCTGCGCTGGTCGGCGGCTGGCAAGAGCAGCGACGAAATCGCCATCATCCACGACATTTCCAGCCATACCGTCGTCAGCTATCTGAAAAGCGCGATGCGCAAGCTGGAGGCGGTCAACCGGATGCAGGCGGTGGCCCGCGCATGCCGCTACCGGCTGCTCTGATATCCCATATATTGCCGTTTTCTCGAAAGGCGTCGCAGTCAGTGGCGCCTTTCGTGTTTCGGATGAAACTTCACAGCAGAGCCAGGCTGATCTCTGTCTTGCCATAGCCGAACTCGTACTGGATCGTACCGAGATGGCGAAGCGACAGCGTATCGCCCGCGTCGAGCCAAACCAGCGCGACGGTGCTTGAGGTTCCCGCGCCGCCGATGTGGCTTAGAATATCGGCTGATCCGTTGCGGCTGACATGGACGGTGTGGGTTCCGGTGCTAACGGCCCTTACGGTGAGCGAGAGCAGGTAATGGCCTGACGTCGGTACCACGAGCGGGCGTCCATTGCCCGACGAAAGCGGCGATCCGAGCAGGACGTCGCCGCCCGAGAGATGCAGGACGTCGAAGCCGGTGAAACTGCCCGCAGCGGGGGTGAGTGTGGCCGAATTCAGCGAAGCACGGGTGAGTGGCCGTTGGTTCTGGCGGACATAACCTTCCGGTGTCACGCTCAAGGCCTGGCGCCAGCCGGTGATATCGCCGTTGACCTTGAGCGAGAAACTGTCTTCGCCTGCCAGCCCCATTTCGGCTCGGCCCTGCCAGTTCGACTGGAAGACCAGGCTGGCAGTGTCCGAGGTCCCCGCTTTGTTGACCGCCAGGCGGTGGCTGTCCCCCGCATGGTTGAAGAGGCTCGCGGGCGAGGAGAGGGAGAGCCGGTTGTAGCCATCGGGCGTCGCGGCGATGCCGAGGCGATTGAACTGGCCATCGAGGGGTAGGGGTTGTTCGATCCAGTCCGCGCCGTCGAAGAGCTTCAGGCGCGAGTCCGCGAGGAAGACACCGGCCCAGCCTGCCTTAGGGAGGATAAAGAGCCAGATCCCGTCCTGGAAGAGCGCCAGCTGGCCGCTGCGGCCGGCCCAAAGCCCGCTTGCGGGCGCGGTGACCCAGTGGACCTCTCCGTCTTCGGGGGCCGTAGGCGGAGTTGCCGCGCTGCTTGTGATGACAAGCTGGACCAGAGCATCCAGCCGCTGAAGCGCTTCGTTATGGGTGACGTGCTTCTGCGCCTGGGCGGGCAGGATGAATGGTAGCTCAAGATTGGCGGTCGTGTCGGTCATGGTCTCTCCTTCTCGTTTGGCCGCGCAACGCGGCCGGGGTTGAGGCGAGAAGTGTGAGACAGGTTCGGAGGTGGGGGATGAAAATCACACGCCCCCATTGATTCCGTTCAGGATTTTTCGAAACTCATCCCCGGCTGTCCGGGCGGCCGGAGGCGATGAAGGGGGGATTTTCGAAGACCCGCAGACCTGCAAGGCGCTTGCCGTAGGTAAGAGGTACGCCGTCCTCCGTCGCTACCATGCCGCCTGCGGCGCGCAGCACGGCATCGCCGGCGGCTGTGTCCCATTCCATGGTCGGGCCGAAACGCGGATAGATGTCAGCCAGGCCTTCCGCCACCAGGCAGAACTTCAGCGACGAGCCGACCGTCTTTCGTTCCATGATCTTGGATTTCTTCATGTAGGCGTCGGTGGCCTCGCAATTGTGCGAGCGGGAGACAAGAGCCGAGGGTTTCGCACCCGCAGGTCTGGTGGCAATCGGCATGCGGGCAACAACCGCATCCGCCTTGTCGAGTTTCAATTTCTCCGCCTTGCCAGGGCCGCCGAGATAGAGAGTGCCGAGTGCCGGTGCATGGACCACACCGAGAATGGGGGTCCCCGCCTCGATCAGCGCAATGTTGACGGTGAAATCGTCATGGCCGCCGATGAACTCCCGCGTGCCGTCGAGGGGGTCGACAAGTATGAAGAGGCCGCCCGAGATATCCGGAATACGGCCGGCTGCCACTTCTTCCTCCGCGACGACGGGTATGTCGGGCAGATGGCGGGCAAGTGCTGAGAGGATCAGCCGCTCGGCGGCCTCGTCGGCTTCGGTTACCGGCGAGGTGTCACCTTTGAAGCGGACAGCGGCGCCGGCAGTATAGATGTCGAGGATAACGCGGCCTGCGGCGATCGCGGTCTCTTCGAAGAGTTTCAGTATGTCCTGCCTGTCACGCACCTGCATCGGGCTCCCGAGCGTCAAGCTTCCGGTTTAACGCCGTGGCATGCGCTTGGGAAGTGCGCGGTGCCGTGGCATGAGAATGCCGGCTGGTGTTTCTGTGCTGCAGTGCAATCAAACCTGTGTTCCATGTCTCAAACAGTATAGTTTTTGTCCTGATCGCGCTTGCTCTTTGTGACGCCTATGCGAATGTGACGCGACATTTGCAGAGGTTGTTCGATGCGTTATTCCGCCCTTTCGATCTTCCGCCAGGCGCTTTCCGGAAACCGGAACTGGGCGCCAATGTGGCGTGAGCCGCAGCCGAAGCCGCATTACGACGTGATCATCGTCGGCGGGGGAGGGCACGGCCTCTCGACCGCCTATTATCTGGCCAAGGAATTCGGCATCACCAATGTCGCCGTGATCGAGAAGGGTTATCTCGGCGGCGGCAATGTCGGGCGAAACACGACGATCATCCGCTCGAACTACATGCTTGAGGGCAATGAGCCCTTCTACGAATTCTCCATGAAGCTGTGGGAAGGCCTGGAACAGGACTTCAACTACAATGCCATGGTTTCCCAGCGCGGCATCGTCAATCTCTTTCATTCGGACGGTCAGCGCGACGCCTATGCGCGGCGCGGCAATGCGATGATGATGCATGGGGTGGCCGCCGAGCTGCTCGACCGCGAGCAGGTCAAGGCGATGATGCCCTATCTCAATTTCGATCATGCGCGCTTCCCGATCCTCGGCGGCCTCTTGCAGCGGCGCGGTGGTACCGCCCGTCATGACGCGGTTGCCTGGGGCTATGGGCGCGGTGCGGACGAGCGCGGCGTGGATCTCATCCAGCATTGCGAAGTCACCGGCATCCGCCGCGACGAACTCGGCCAGGTGACCGGTGTCGAAACGACCAAGGGCTTCATCGGCTGCAACAAGCTGGCGCTGGCGACTGCCGGTCATACGTCCGTTACCGGCAAGATGGCCGGGCTCGACCTGCCGATCGAGACGCATGTGCTGCAGGCCTTTGTCTCGGAAGGCATCAAGCCCGTGATCGACAATGTCATCACCTATGGTGCGGGACACTTCTATATCTCGCAGTCGGACAAGGGCGGTTTGGTCTTCGGCGCCGACATCGACTACTATTCGTCCTATGCCCAGCGCGGCAATCTTGCGACCGTCGAGCATACGATCGAGGAGGGGGTCTCGCTGATCCCCGGCCTGTCTCGGGTTCGCGTGCTGCGCGCCTGGGGTGGCGCCATGGACATGTCGATGGATGGTTCACCGATCATCGACCGCACGCCGATCGACAATCTCTATCTGAATTGTGGCTGGTGTTACGGGGGCTTCAAGGCGACGCCGGCGTCAGGCTTCTGCTTTGCCCATCTGATTGCCAAGAACGAACCCCATCCTGTCGCCCGCCTGTTGCGCCTCGACCGCTTCGAGCGCGGTTTTGCCGTCGACGAAGGCGGCAAGGGTCCACAACCGAACCTGCATTGAGACATCGCCATGGCCAGCCTCATTACCTGTCCGCATTGCGGCGTCCGTCCCAAGGAAGAATTCAGCATTCGCGGTGACGCAAGCCCGGTCCGCCCGGCTCCGGGTGCGTCCGACGATGCCTGGAACGCCTATGTCTTCATCCGTGACAACCCGAAAGGGCGGATCATCGAGCACTGGCATCACACGGCCGGCTGCCGGCGCTGGCTCGTCGTCGAGCGCGACAATGCATCGAGCCATGAGGTCTATAGCGTGACGGATGCGAGCGAACACGCGAAGGAGGCCGCGCGATGAGTGGCTACAGGCTTTCCTCCGGCGGGCTCGTCAACCGCGCGCGCACGATTTCCTTCACCTTTGATGGTCAAACCTACACGGGCTATGAAGGCGATACACTGGCCTCGGCTCTGATCGCAAACGACCAGCTCTTGGTCGGCCGCTCCTTCAAGTATCACCGCCCGCGCGGCATCGTGACGGCTGGTTCGGCGGAGCCGAATGCACTGGTCACCATCGGCAAGGATGGGCGCACCGAGCCGAATACACGGGCGACCGTGGCCGAGCTCTATCAGGGGCTCGAGGCCAATAGCCAGAACCGCTGGCCGTCGCTGAAATACGACATCGGCGCGGTCAACAGCCTGTTGTCGCCGTTTTTGTCGGCCGGCTTCTACTACAAGACCTTCATGTGGCCGAAGGCCTTCTGGGAAAAACTCTATGAGCCGATCATCCGGAAAGCCGCGGGCCTCGGCAAGACGCCGTTCCTTCCCGATCCGGACCGCTATGAAAAGGCCTGGGCGCATTGCGACCTGCTGGTGATCGGCGCTGGCCCCGCCGGTCTGATGGCCGCGCGAGCTGCGGCGCGGGCAGGGCTGCGCGTCATTCTGGCGGATGAAAGCTTCCGACTTGGTGGATCGCTGCTTTCCGAGCGCGTCACCGTCGGCGGCCTGCCCGCGGCAGAATATGCCGCCTCCGTCGCCGAGGAGCTGAAGAGCCTTTCCAATGTCACGCTGATGCCGCGCACCACCGTGTTCGGCTGGTATGACGACAATGTCTTCGGCGCCGTCGAAAAGGTGCAGAAGCATGTGGCGCAGCCGTCGGGCGAGCTGCCGGTCGAGCGCGTCTGGCGCATCGTCGCCAAGCGGGCGATCCTGGCTTCCGGTGCGGAAGAGCGGCCGCTGGTCTTCGGCGGGAACGACAAACCGGGTGTGATGACCTCAGGCGCCGTGCGCACCGATCTCAATCGCTACGGTGTCGCCGCCGGCCAGAACGTCGCCATCTTCACCAATGGCGGTGCGGGCTATCGCACAGCGGCCGATCTGGTCGGTGCCGGTGTGGGTGTCACTGCCATCATCGACGGGCGGACACACTCTGCTGATGTTGGGCCCGCCGGGGTGCGGGTGATCAGGGGCGGCTCCGTCATCGACACCAAGGGGTACTACCGCATCAAGGGATTGATCGCCGAACGCATGGGCCACCAGGAAGAAATTGCCTGCGATGCGCTGGCGATGAGCGGCGGCTATAGCCCGATCGTGCATCTCGCCTGCCAGCGCGGCGCCAAACCAACCTGGTCGGACGAACACCAGGCCTTTCTGGCACCCGATGTGGGGCAGGGGCTGCGGATCGCCGGCTCTGCTGCCGGTCACGCGTCGCTTGCCGCGGTCTTGCGCGATGGTGCGGACAAGGCACATGAGGCGATCGGCGATCTCGGTCGGCTCGTCGGCACGGTCGACGTGCCCGAAGTCGAGGGTGAATTCGATGCCTCCTTCGCGCCGCTCTGGTATGTGCCGGGAGCAAAATCCAAGGCCTTCGTCGACTTCCAGAACGACGTGCATGTGAAGGACTTGAGCCTTGCCCAGCGTGAGGCCATGGGCCATGTCGAGCACACCAAGCGCTACACGACCGGCGGCATGGCGACGGATCAGGGCAAGCTCGGCAATGTCGCGACGATCGGCATCATGGCCGGCATGCGTGGCGTTTCCCCTGCTGAGATCGGCACCACCACCTTCCGGCCCTTCTATTCGCCCGTCTCTTTCGGGGCGATGGCTGGCACCTCGCGCGGCGAGCATTCGCGGCCCGTGCGCACCTCGCCGCTGCACGGCTGGGCGAAGAAGAACGGCGCTGTCTTCGTCGAATCCGGCCTCTGGTATCGCTCCTCGTGGTTCCCGCGTGATGGCGAGAAGACGTGGCGCGAGGCTGTCGACCGTGAAGTGCTGAATGTCCGCGCCAATGCCGGCATCTGCGATGTCTCGACTCTCGGCAAGATCGAGATCTTCGGCAAGGATGCCGCAGAATTCTTGAACCGCATCTATTCCAACGCATTCCTGAAGCTTCCGGTCGGCAAGGCCCGCTACGGGCTGATGCTGCGCGAAGACGGGATGATTTACGATGACGGCACGACGAGCCGGTTCTCGGACGAGCATTTCTTCATGACCACGACGACGGCCTATGCCGGCGAGGTGATGACGCATCTGGAATTCTGCTCCCAGGTTCTCTGGCCTGATCTCGACGTGCGCTTCGTCTCCTCCAGCGATCAGTGGGCGCAGATGTCTGTTGCCGGGCCGAAGGCTAGGATCATTCTCGAACAGATCATTGAGGACGATATCTCCGACGAGGCCTTCCCCTTCCTCTCGGCCCGCGAAGTGCTGCTCAAGGGGGGCTTGAAGGCACGGCTCTTCCGCATCTCCTTCTCCGGTGAACTCGCCTTTGAAGTGGCAGTCCCTGCCAATCACGGCGAGGCGGTCGCCGATGCGATCATGGCGGCTGGCAAGCCGCATGGGATCTGCGCTTACGGCGTCGAGGCACTCAACGTGCTGCGCATCGAAAAGGGCTTCATCACCCACAGCGAAATCGACGGCCGCACGACGCCCGACGATGTCGGCCTCGGCAAAATGTTCTCGACGCAGAAGCCCGATTTCATCGGCAAGCGGCTGTCGAGCCGCTTCGGCCTGACCGCTGCCGATCGTCCGCAACTCGTGGGCCTGAAGCCCGTCGATCGCGACAAGAGTTTCGCTGCCGGCGCGCATCTCTTGAAGGAAAACGTCAAGCCGTCGACGCTGAATGATCAGGGCTGGGTGTCCTCCGTCTGCCATTCCCCGACGCTCGGCCACACGATCGGGCTTGCCTTCCTCAAGTCTGGCCGCGAGCGGCTGGGTGAGAAGATCGTCATCTGGGATGGGTTGCGCGGCTCGGAAGTGCTGGCCGAGGTCGTCAGCCCCGTCTTCTACGACCCCGACAACAAGAAACTGAACCTGTGAGGATCCTGCCATGCCGGTGACCTATGCCGCCCGTCACGTGCTCGAGGACCACATTTCCGGTTTCGAGGCGACGCCGAACCCTCATCATCTCGCCATCCTGCGGGCCGTCTCCGTGTTTTCCGTGCTCGCCCATCCCGGCCATGAGGCCGATATCGACGAGGCGTTGACCAATCTCGAAGATGTGCATGTCCGCCTCTGCGGTCCAGGCGAGTGGCTGGTGGTCAGCGAGACCGTTGCCGCCGACACGATCGCGCGGCAGCTGGCTGACCTCGGGCCGAGCCGCGCCTCCTTTGTCGACCAAAGCGACGGGCGCGTGGTGCTGCGCATCCAGGGGCCGAAGGTGCGGGCGATCCTCGCCAAATGCACGGCGCTCGACCTGCATGCCGATCTCTTCGAGATCGGCCAGTCGACCAATTGCCAGATCTGCCATGTCGCGGCAAACCTTGCCCGCACGGGCCAGGATGCGTTCGAGATCATCGTGATGCGCAGTTTTGCGGGCTTCCTGTTCGACGAGGTGAGTGAGATGGGCCGCGAGTTTGCGCTGACGGCGGGGTTTGCGTGACGGCCTGACCGACCCTATCTCTCAGTGATCCGCCGACGCTCTTCTGGCGTTTACGGCACAAAGGATCCCGCCCCCGCATGTTTCATCTGATGTTTTCGCTGCCATGGCTGATCGTGGCGACCCGCTTCATCGCCCCCTTGCCGTGGCCGTGGTGGGTGAAGATCTCTTTCGCCGTTTTCCTGCTGTTTGCCTCGCAATATCACCTGTTCAGCCGGTTTACGTCGGGATCGGTCTTCGCGCCGGAATTCCCGCGGCCACTGGTGATCGCCTTCAACCTGTTTTTCGGGGCGATCGTGCTCTTGGCGGCCATGCAGGTGATCCTCGATCTGGTGAGCATCCTGATCTTTGCGGTCACCTGGTCGTTTCCTGTGGTGCCGCCGGAGGTGCGGTACGCGATGGGCATTGCGGCGTTGGCGCTTGCCGTGTTCGGCATTTCCCAGGCGACCCGCGTGCCGCCGGTAAAGCGTGTTGAGGTCACGATCCCGGGGCTCGCCGCCGATCTGGACGGCTACCGAATGGTGCAACTGACGGACATGCATATCAGCCGGCTTTTCACCGGGCGATGGGCCCGTGCCGTTGTTGAAAAGACCAATGCGCTCGATGCCGATCTCATCGTCATCACCGGTGACCTCATCGACGGCAGTCTCGACATCCGCCGCGAGGATATCGCGCCGCTTTCGGGTCTTAGAGCCCGTCACGGTGTGCTGACGGTGCCGGGCAATCACGAATATTTCTTCGATGTCGATCGCTGGCTCGCACATTTTCCTGAACTCAACATGCGCATCCTCGCCAATGAGCATCACGTCATCGAGCGGGGGGAGGGCAGGCTCGTCATCGCCGGTGTAACGGATCTTTCGGCGCGGTTTACCGGGGCGGTTGAGCCGGATCTGGCGCGAGCGCTGCATGGTGCGCCTGCGGATGCTCCCGTCATCCTTCTCGACCACCAGCCGCGCATGGCAGCGCGGGCTGCTCAGCATGGCGTGGCGCTGCAGCTTTCCGGCCATACCCATGGCGGCATGGTGCGCGGCCTCGACCGGATCGTCGCCCGGGCGAACAATGGCTATGTCTCCGGCTTCTATCGGGTCGGGGAGATGCAGCTCTATGTCAACAACGGCACAGGTCTTTGGCCGGGCTTTGCGCTCAGGATCGGCGTGCCGGCGGAGTTGACAGAGTTCACACTGCGGTCAGTGCGGTAACGCCCTAGCCGGTTCCCCCGCTGTTGTCTTGGCAGAGGAAAAACTAGCAAATTGTGCGGGCATCTATAGCCATAACCTGCTTCTTCCCACGCCGCCGTTAGAACACTCTCTGTCATTGATGCGACATGTTTCGTCGCAGCATGGTCTTCTGGCTTTCACGCGCGCAATCTAGCTTTGTCGCATCAATCGTTGCTGCCAAGGGGAGCGTTTTTCCATGAAGAGCCATACACGTGTCGTCGTCATCGGCGGGGGTGTCGTCGGGTGTTCGGTCCTGTACCATCTTACCAAGTTCGGTTGGACCGATGTCGTGTTGCTCGAGCGCTCCGAATTGACCTCCGGTTCCACCTGGCATGCGGCGGGCGGCATGCACACGATCAATGGTGATCCGAACGTTGCCAAGCTGCAGAAATACACGGTCGAGCTCTACAAGGAGATCGAGGAATATTCCGGCCAGGATATCGGCTTGCACATGACATCAGGCCTGATGCTCGCCGCCACCAAGGAGCGCTTCGACTGGATGAAGTCGCTGCTGGCCAAGGGCAAATATGCCGGCGGCGAGGCGACGCTGATTTCCGCGCAGGAAGCCTATGAGATGATGCCGCTGCTTGATCCGAAGCAGTTCGTCGGCGCAGTCTTTGATCCGCATGAGGGCCATCTCGACCCCTATGGCACCACCCATGCCTATGCGAAGTCGGCCAAGAAGAACGGCGCGGAAATCTATCTGCACACCAAGGTAGAGGATCTGGTGCAGCTGGAGGACGGTACCTGGCGTGTCATTACCGACAAAGGGGAAATCCGCTGCGAGCACGTCGTTAATGCCGCCGGTCTCTGGGCGCGCGAAGTCGGCCGCATGGTCGGGCTTGAGCTGCCCGTGCTCGCCATGGAGCACATGTACCTCATCACCGAGGACATGCCCGAGGTCATCGAGTTCAACAAGACGACCGGCAAGGAGCTGATGCACTGCGTCGACTTCGACGGCGAGATCTATATCCGCCAGGAGCGCAACGGCATGCTCATGGGCACCTATGAAAAGGACTGCCGTCCGTGGTCGCCGATCGAGACGCCCTGGACCTTCGGCCATGAGCTTCTGGCGGAAGACCTGGAGCGCATCACGGGCGAGCTGGAGGTCGGCTTCCGGCATTTTCCGGCCTTCAACAATGCCGGCATCAAAAAGATCATCAACGGCCCCTTCACCTTCTCGCCGGACGGTAATCCGCTGGTGGGTCCCGTGCGCGGCATGACCAATTACTGGTCGGCCTGCGCGGTCATGGCGGGTTTCTCTCAGGGTGGTGGCGTGGGGCTGGCGCTTGCCAACTGGATCATCGAGGGCGATCCGGGATTTGATGTCTTCGCCATGGATGTCTGCCGCTACGGCGACTATGCGACGCTTGCCTATACCAATGCCAAGGTGCGCGAAAACTATTCCCGCCGCTTCTCGATCCGCTATCCGAATGAAGAGCTGCCGGCAGCGCGCCCGCTGCTGACCACCCCGATCTATGACAAGCTGAAGGCGGCCGGCGCCGTGTTCGGCGCATCTTACGGATTGGAAACGCCGCTCTGGTTTGCCCCTGAAGGCGTGGAGGATGCGTTCTCCTGGCGCCGCTCGACCGACTTCGAAGCGGTCGGTCGTGAGGCCAAGGTTGTGCGCCAGGGTGTTGGGCTGATGGAAACTTCGGGCTTTGCCAAGTACATGGTGAGCGGGGAGGGCTCTCGCGAATGGCTCGACCACATGCTCGCCTGCAAGCTGCCCGAAGTCGGCCGGATGGCGCTCGCGCCGATGCTCAATGAAGCGGGCAAGCTGATCGGCGATTTCACGGTCGCCAACCTCGACGACGAAGACTTCCTCGTGATCGGCTCCGGCATCGCCGAAGACTATCACATGCGCTGGTTCGAGAGCCATTTGCCGGAGGACGGCTCCGTCGATGTCGAGGCACTGAACCTTAGCCTCGTCGGCCTGTCGATTGCCGGGCCAAAGTCGCGGGATGTGCTGGCCAAGCTGACTCATCTGGACGTATCCGATGCCGCGCTGCCGTTCATGGCGATCCGTGAGATGGATCTCGGCATGGCGCCGGTCATTCTTGGCCGTGTCAGTTATACCGGTGATCTCGGCTACGAGCTCTGGATGCGGCCGGAATATCAGCGCTATGTCTTCGACGCGCTGATGGAGGCCGGTGCCGAATTCGGGATCTCGCTGTTCGGACTGCGGGCGCTTAATGCGCTTCGCCTGGAAAAGAGCTTCGGCAGCTGGTCGCGCGAATATCGGCCGCTTTACGGACCGATGGAAGCCGGGCTTTCGCGTTTCGTGGCACTGAAGAAAGAGGCCAGCTTCATCGGCAAGCAGGCGGCGCTGGAGGAGAAGCTTTCCGGCGGCAAACTGCGCCTGCGTACCTTCATTGTTGATGCAAGGGATGCCGACGTCATCGGCGATGAACCGATCTTCTACAAGGGCGAGGTCTGCGGCTGGGTCACCTCTGGTGGTTTCGCCCATCCAAGTGGTGTCTCGGTTGCAATCGGCTACGTGCCCAAGGAGATTGCCGATGAAATCGACGGCTGGGCTGTGGAAATTCTTGGGGAAATCCTGCCCGCACGTCTGCAGCCTCAGTCGCTTTTCGACGCGAATGGGTCGCGTATGAGAAACTGAACCATTTTTAACGCAAATGGGCTTGCATTAGGGCGGGGAAATGAACGGCAGGTCACCCGCGTGACCTGCTGATTTCGTGAGCTTTTTCTGCTGAAATTTTGTGTGACCTGTCATTTCCCGGGTCAAACCACCTGTTAACAGTAACATTTTGTCTGAAACCTGCCTTTTTGGCTTCACATTTTCGGACAAAGCGATATGGAATCCTCCGACGCCTATGCCCGCAAGGGACAACAAAATGAGACGCAACACTAAGGCGCGTCCGGGGGATAATATATGGAGTACTTCATCCAGCAGCTCATTAACGGGCTGACTCTTGGATCCATCTATGGCCTCGTGGCTATCGGCTATACGATGGTCTACGGCATTATCGGCATGATCAACTTCGCTCATGGCGATATCTTCATGCTCGGCGGCTTCGCCGCTCTCATCGTCTTCCTCATCCTGACATCCTTCTTCGCCGGCATTCCGGTAGCGCTTGCGCTGCTGATCATGCTGATCGTCGCCATGCTGATGACGGGGCTGTGGAACTGGACGATCGAGCGCGTTGCCTACAGGCCTCTTCGCGGTTCATTCCGCCTCGCGCCGCTGATCACGGCGATCGGTATGTCGATCGTGCTGTCCAACTTCATCCAGATTTCGCAGGGACCGCGCAACAAGCCGATCCCGCCGCTGGTCAGCGATGTGCTGCATTTCGGCAATGTCACTATTGCCGTCAAGCAGGTGATCATCGTCCTTGTCACCGCCGTTCTGCTCGCGGCCTTCTGGTACCTCGTCAACAAGACGCCGCTCGGACGTGCCCAGCGCGCGACCGAACAGGACCGCAAGATGGCAGCTCTGCTCGGCGTCGACGTCGACCGCACGATCTCCATCACCTTCGTGATGGGGGCAGCGCTCGCGGCCGTGGCCGGTACGATGTACCTGATGTACTATGGCGTTGCCTCGTTCCACGACGGCTTCATCCCGGGCGTCAAGGCTTTCACGGCCGCGGTTCTCGGTGGTATCGGCTCGCTCCCGGGCGCTGTTCTCGGTGGCCTGTTGATCGGCCTCATCGAGTCGCTCTGGTCCGCTTATTTCAGCATCGCCTACAAGGACGTCGCGACGTTCGGCATCCTTGCTTTCGTGCTGATCTTCAAGCCCACCGGCATCCTCGGACGTCCGGAAGTCGAGAAGGTTTGATCCCATGACCACTAATGCAAACGTAAACGGTGCCGCGTCGTCCGGCACGCTCGCGCGCGCCATCAAGGAAGGCATCTTCGCAGGTGTCATCTCGCTCGGCCTCTTCGTGCTCTATATCGGCATCAAGACCGATCAGAACATGGCGAACGAGTTGATTTGGTACACGCGCCCCGGCCTTCTCGCGGCGTTCGTGGTGGTCGCCGCCGTCGGTCGCTTCGCCATGGTCGCATTCATTGCGCCATGGTTTGCCCGCCGGAAAGAGAAGAAGTCGGCCGCGATGCCGGTGCATGACATTGACGCCAAGCCAACCTTCTTCAAGGCGCACTTCCTGAAGATCGCGCTCGGCGCCCTGATCCTCTATCCGCCCGTCATCGTCTGGCTGACTGGCGTGCAGGGCTCGCTGAAATATGTCGACAATTTCGGCATCCAGATCCTGATCTACGTCATGCTGGCCTGGGGACTGAACATCGTCGTCGGTCTGGCCGGTCTGCTCGACCTGGGTTACGTGGCCTTCTACGCGGTTGGTGCTTACTCCTATGCGCTGCTCGCTCAGAACTTCGGCCTGTCCTTCTGGGTGCTTTTGCCGCTCGCCGGCATCCTGGCAGCCTTCTGGGGCATCATACTGGGCTTCCCTGTGTTGCGCCTCAGGGGTGACTATCTCGCCATCGTGACGCTCGCCTTCGGGGAAATCATCCGACTGGTGCTGATCAACTGGCAGGACGTCACCCGCGGTACCTTCGGTATCTCGAGCATTCCGAAGGCGACTTTCTTCGGTATCGAGTTCAATGCGTCTGCCGACGGTTTTGCGAAGACATTCGGTCTGCCGATGTCCTCGGCCTATTACAAGATCTACCTCTTCTACATCATTCTCGCGCTGTGCTGCCTGACTGCCTGTGTAACGATCAGGCTTCGCCGCATGCCGATTGGCCGTGCATGGGAAGCGCTGCGTGAAGACGAGATCGCCTGCCGCTCGCTCGGTATCAACACCGTCACGACAAAGCTGACCGCATTTGCGATCGGTGCAATGTTCGGCGGCTTTGCCGGCTCCTTCTTCGCGGCTCGCCAGGGCTTTGTGTCTCCGGAAAGCTTCGTCTTCCTCGAATCCGCTGTTATCCTTGCCATCGTCGTTCTCGGCGGCATGGGATCGCTGACGGGTATCGCGGTGGCTGCCATCGTCATGATCGGCGGCACGGAAGCACTGCGCGAAATGCAGTTCCTCAAGCACATCTTCGGCCCTGACTTCACGCCGGAACTGTACCGCATGATCCTTTTCGGCCTCGCCATGGTCGTGGTCATGCTGTTCAAGCCGCGCGGCTTCGTCGGTAGCAGAGAGCCGACGGCCTTCCTCAAGGAACGCAAGGCCGTCTCGGGTAGCTTCACCAAGGAGGGTCACGGCTGATGACCTCCGGGAACACCACAATGAGCAATGATACCATCCTGAAAGTCGAGCATCTGTCGATGCGCTTTGGTGGTCTGATGGCCATCAATGACTTCTCCTTCGAAGCCAAGCGCGGCGAGATCACCGCGCTGATCGGGCCGAACGGTGCAGGCAAGACCACGGTCTTCAACTGCATCACCGGCTTCTACAAGCCGACCATGGGCATGATCACGCTGAACCAGAAATCCGGCCAGCAATATCTTCTGGAGCGGCTACCGGACTTCGAGATCACCAAGAAGGCGAAGGTCGCCCGTACCTTCCAGAACATCCGCCTCTTCTCGGGTCTGACGGTTCTGGAGAACCTGCTGGTTGCCCAACACAACGCGTTGATGAAGGCTTCCGGCTACACGGTTCTCGGCCTGCTCGGATTGCCCGCCTACAAGAAGGCGGCTGCCGAGGCGATCGAGAATGCCCGCCATTGGCTGGAGAAGGCTGATCTCATCGATCGCGCAGATGATCCTGCAGGCGACCTTCCTTACGGTGCCCAGCGTCGTCTGGAAATCTGCCGCGCCATGTGCACGGGGCCGGAACTGCTCTGCCTGGACGAGCCTGCTGCGGGTCTTAACCCGAAGGAATCGCTGGCCCTGAACACGCTGCTGCGCAGCATCCGTGATGAGGGTACGTCGCTGCTCCTGATCGAGCACGACATGTCCGTCGTCATGCAGATTTCCGACCATGTCGTGGTTCTGGAATATGGCCAGAAGATCTCTGACGGCACGCCTGATCACGTGAAAAACGACCCGAAGGTCATCGCGGCCTATCTGGGTGTCGAGGATGAAGAATTGGACGAAGTGATCCACGAAGTCGAAGCCATTGCCGGGGGAGAAGCCTGATGTCTTCTGAACCGCTTCTCAAGGTTTCCGCTGTCGAAACCTATTACGGCAACATCCGCGCTCTCGCAGGTGTCGATGTCGAAGTTCACAAGGGCGAAATCGTGTCGCTGATCGGTGCCAACGGCGCCGGCAAGTCGACCCTGATGATGACCATCTGCGGCAGCCCGCAGGCGCGTGCCGGCCAGGTGGTCTTCGACGGCGAAGACATCACCAAGCTGCCGACGCATCTGATCGCCCGTCGCCGCATCGCCCAGTCGCCGGAAGGTCGCCGTATCTTCCCGCGCATGACGGTGCTCGAGAACCTGCAAATGGGTGCCGGCCTCGACAATCTGAAGTTCTTCAAGGAGGACGTCGAGAAGGTATTCGACATGTTCCCCCGTCTGAAGGAACGTCAGAGCCAGCGCGGCGGTACGCTTTCGGGTGGCGAGCAGCAGATGCTGTCCATCGGTCGTGCGCTAATGGCTCGTCCGAAGCTCCTGCTTCTCGATGAGCCCTCGCTCGGTCTTGCACCGTTGATCGTCAAGGGTATCTTCGAACAGATCAAGCGGCTCAACAAGGAAGAGGGTCTCACCGTCTTCCTCGTCGAGCAGAACGCTTTCGCCGCACTGAAGCTGTCCGACCGTGCCTATGTCATGGTCAATGGCAAGGTGACGATGAGTGGCACGGGTAAGGAACTGCTGGCCGATCCGTCGGTCCGCGCGGCCTATCTCGAAGGCGGCCATCACTGAGCGCGGGGAGAATTTGACATGCAAGGTTTGTTTTTCGAAAGCGACACCACCGTCCGCCTCGTGCTTCGGTTCCTCGTGATGCTGCTGGGCTTCTGGACCGCATGGCGGACCGGCAAGGCCGCAGCGGAGAGTTGGAACGGCTACGGCACGGTGTTCGTCTATGTGCTGGGCTTGGGCTTTGCGATGCGCTTCCTGCATTATTCGCTGTTTGCCGGACCGTTCGTCAGCCCCTTCTTCTACGTCGTCGACGTGGTCACCTTGATGGTGTTTGCCGTTGCTGGTTTCCAGGCGCGTCGCACCACCCAGATGGTCGATAACTACTACTGGCTCTACGAGAGAACATCGTATTTCTCGTGGAAGAACAAAGATTGACAAGTCGTTGTTTTCTGTCGCAGATTGACGGCAGAGGGCTACGGCTTGGCATAAGACAAGGCTTCGGCCACATACAAAGAGTGGAACAGTTTTCCGGCGCAGTCACAGCGGGTATTGCGCAGGGTTTTTAATCCTAACCCGCATAAAAAACTTGGGAGTCAAAATATGAAGAAGTCTCTCCTTTCGGCAGTTGCGCTGACGGCCATGGTTGCCTTCAGCGGCAACGCTTACGCCGAAATTCTGGTCGGCGTTGCCGGTCCGCTGACTGGCCCGAACGCTGCTTTCGGTGCCCAGCTCCAGAAGGGCGCTGAGCAGGCTGCTGCCGACATCAACGCTGCCGGTGGCATCAACGGCGAGCAGATCAAGATCGTGCTCGGCGACGACGTCTCGGACGCCAAGCAGGGCGTCTCGGTTGCCAACAAGTTCGTTGCCGACGGCGTGAAGTTCGTCATCGGTCACTTCAACTCTGGTGTTTCGATCCCGGCTTCTGAAGTCTATGCCGAAAACGGCATCCTGCAGATCACGCCGGCTTCGACCAACCCGAACTACACCGAGCGCGGTCTGTGGAACACCTTCCGCGTCTGCGGTCGTGACGACCAGCAGGGCGCAGTTGCCGGCAAGTACATCGCCGACAACTTCAAGGACGGCAAGATTGCTGTCGTTCACGACAAGACGCCTTACGGCCAGGGTCTCGCCGACGAAACCAAGAAGGCGATGAACGAACTCGGCATCACCGAAGTCATCTATGAAGGCATCACGCCCGGCGAAAAGGACTACTCCGCCCTCATCGCCAAGATGAAGGACGCCGGCGTAACCGTCGTCTACTTCGGCGGTCTGCACACCGAAGCCGGCCTGATCATGCGCCAGATGGACAGCCAGGGCCTCGACGCGACCCTGATGTCCGGCGACGGCATCACCTCGAACGAACTTGCTTCGATCGCCGGTGACGCAGTCGACGGCACGCTCATGACCTTCCCGCCGGATCCGCGCAAGAACCCGAACGCTGCCGACGCCGTCAAGAAGTTCCGCGATGCCGGCTTCGAGCCGGAAGCCTATACGCTGTACTCCTACGCAGCGCTTCAGGTCATCGCTGATGCTGCCAAGGCTGCAGGCTCTTCGGATCCAGAAGCCATTGCTACGGCTCTGAAGGAAAAGGGCCCGTACACGACCGTGATCGGCGAACTCGGCTTCGACGCCAAGGGCGACATCACCCGTCCGGACTACGTCATGTACACCTGGAAGAAGGGCGAGGACGGCAAGTACTCGTACTTCCAGGACTAATTCGATCCCTTCATCGGACCGACGGAAAGCCCGGCCTCGCGCCGGGCTTTCTGCGTTCGGGGGAGAGGATTTAGGCAGTAGCTAGTAGTCAGTAGGGAGTGGGGAATTGGATACGTCTGCGCGCGCAATCGCGGCCCATGCCAATTGACGCGTGCAGCTTCGTTTCGGCCGACGGATTCTCACTGCCTACTGCCGCTCAGGTCTCACGCAAAACACCCGCCGCCTTTACCGCAGCGGAGGCGCGGTTCTCGACCCCGAGTTTGGAGTAGATCTGCTCGAGGTGTTTGTTCACCGTGCGCGACGACAGCCCCAGGATCTCCCCGATGTCCCGGTTGGCCTTGCCCTTGGCGATCCACAGAAGGACCTCGCTTTCGCGGTGGGTCAGGCCGAAACGTTCGCGCAGCATTTCGTCTTCGCTCTGGCGGTTGGCGGAGGTGAGGCGGAAGAGGTATTCATCGGCGCCGATCGTGCCGAGCAGGGATAGTGTCAGCGGCAGGCCGGTGGCGCCGGGGAAGGCGAAGGCGGACTCGGTTGATGCGGCTGTGCCGGTGCGTCGGGCAGCCAGCCAGGTTGCTGCCGCCTTGGCAACTTCGCTGATGCCGTCGGCATGTCCGATGGCGGTCTCGATCAGGCGGTTTGCCTGAGGCGTCGTCCAATGCACCTGACCGTCACCCCTGATCGCAAGCAGATGACGCCCGGCGGCATCAAGCGCCACGCGGGCGCTTTGGGCGGAGCGCGCATTGGAGAGGTGCACGCGAATGCGGGCGCGCAATTCATCGATGTTGATCGGCTTGGTGAGGTAGTCGACGCCGCCGGATTCCAGCGCTTTCACGACGTGCTCGGTTTCGGTCAGGCCCGTCATGAAGATCACAGGCACCTGGGCTACGACCGGATCTGCCTTCAGCGTGCGGCAGGTCTCGAAACCGTCCATACCGGGCATGACCGCGTCGAGCAGAATGAGATCGGGGCTGATGCGGGCGACGATCGACAACGCCGCATGACCGGAGGTCGCGATCAGCACGGAATAGCCGGAGGCTTCCAGCGCCTCTGTCAGGAAACCGAGCGCGTCGGGACTGTCGTCGACCAGGAGTACGATGTCGCGGCGGTTCGCCTCAGCCATGGATCGACTCCCTGCCGGTTTCGAAGGAGGCGAGGAAGCTCCGCAGGCCAGCAAGATCGAACGCCTGCACATAGGTGCGTGCGGCTTCGACAAAGGCCGTGTTGTTTCCTAGTCCGCCCAGTTCGGCGAGTTTCGCCTCGATCCCGCGGACATAGCCGATATCGCAGAGGCTGAGCAACTCCTCAATATGCCGGGCGCCGGGAGAGACAGGCTTGTCTGGGAGGGTTGCTGGCTGCAGGAGGCGTGGATCATCAGCATAGATCCAGTCGAGGCCAAGGAAGCGGGCGAGCTTGTCGCGCAACCTGGTGATATCGACCGGTTTGGTGATGGCATCGTCATGGCCTTCGCCACCGGGGGCGGGCGCATCGCCGACATTGGCCGAGAGCATCAGGATCGGGGCCTTCTGACCGGCATCGCGCAGCTTTTCGACCAACTGCCAACCGTTCATGCCGGGCATGGAAATGTCGACCAGAAACAGATCGGCCTTCACGCCCTCGATCAGTGTCAGGCATTCCGGACCACCTGCCGCTGTCAGCACGACGAAATCGAGCGGCGCCAGCACCTCACGCATCAGTTCACGATGATCCTCATTGTCGTCGACGACGACGATCGTGCGGCGCGGGCCGGTATAGGAAACGATCTTGCGCTCCGGGGCAGGGGCGGTGTTCGGTCGGTCGATTGCTGAAAGCATCAGCCGGATCTTGAAGGTGGAACCCTTGTCGCGCTCGCTGGTAACCGAAATCTCGCCACCCATGGTCTGGGTGAGGAGCTTGGTAATGGTGAGGCCGAGCCCAAGCCCGGGCTTCGGTCTGATGTTGTCTGCCTCGCCGCGCTGGAAGGGTTCGTAAATCCGGTTCAGGTCCTTCTCCGAGATGCCTCGGCCGGTGTCGCTGACGGTGAAGGTCGCGACCTGGCTGCGGTAGTCGACGGCGAAGCGGATCGTACCTTCCTCGGTAAACTTGATCGCGTTCGACAGCAGGTTGACGAGGATCTGGCGAAGGCGACGCTCGTCGGTGCGGACATAGAGCGGCAGGTTGCGGGAGCGCTGATGCTCGAAAAGGATGCCCTTGGCGGCCGCCTGGGGGGAGAACATGTCTATCAACTGGTCAAGAAAATCCTGAATGTTGACCTCGTTGGAGAAGACCTGCAGGCGCCCGGCCTCGATCTTCGAGATGTCGAGCAGCCCGTCGATCAGGCCTGACAGATGGTCCGCCGAGCGGCGGATCACCTTGATTGCCGATTGGCGCGGCACCGGGATCGTCTCGTCGCGCTCCAGGATCTGGGCATAGCCGAGCACGGCATTGAGCGGTGTGCGAAGTTCATGAGAGAGGCCAACGACATAACGGCTCTTTGCCCTGTTCGCCGCTTCTGCGGTCTCCTTGGCATTCTGCAGCGCGGCGTCGGTCTTGCGGTGGGCGGCGATTTCCTTGAGCAGCAGCGTGTTCTGTCGGGAGGACTCCTCCTCGGCCACGACCCGACTGTCATGGGCGAGTACGTAGAACCAGGAGACGATGCCGGCGATGATGGCGAAGATGAAGAAGACGACGGTGACCGTGCGGTTGACGACGTCGGTCATCTCAGGGGTAGCCGCATTCACCTGATGGGCGATCAAGGCGAGCATCCCGCCGATGGCCGAGATCGACACCATGGCCGTCAGGGCATAGCGGCCGAGCCGGGTCGAGAAGGTTTCGATGACGGATTGCGGCAGGAAGGTCCGAGCCACGGTCGCGGCCTGCGCGTTGATCTTAGCGTGCGGCTTGCACATGTCGTGGCAGCGGCTATCGAGCGTGCAGCAGAGCGAACAGATGGGCGCCGCGTAAGCCGGGCACCATGCCATGTCCTCAGGCTCGAAAGGGTGCTCGCAGATCGAGCAGGTGATGCCGGTCTGGTTCTTCCAGCTATGGCGCGGCTTGCGGGCGAGATAGAACTTGCCTTGCGTCCACCAGGCGATGAGCGGTGAGATGACGAAGGCAATCAACGTCACATAGGTGGAGAGTGACGCCATGGTCGAGCCGAAGGCGCCGAAATGGGCAGCAAGCGACAGTCCTGCCGACAGGGCCATGGTTCCGCATCCGACGGGGTTGATGTCGTAGAGATGGGCGCGCTTGAATTCGATGCCGGGCGGCGAGAGGCCGAGTTTCTTGTTGACAAATAGATCGGCGGAGATGGCGCAGAGCCAGCTCATGGCGATGATCGAGAAGATGCCGAGCGTTTCCTCAAGTAGGCCATAGATGCCAAGCTCCATCAGGAGCAGGGCGATCGCCACGTTGAAGACGAGCCAGACGACCCGGCCCGGATGACTATGGGTCAATCGGGAGAAGAAGTTCGACCAGGCGAGCGAGCCCGCATAGGCGTTCATCACGTTGATCTTGAGCTGCGAGATCACCACGAAGCCGGCCATCAGCAGCATCGCTGCCGTCTCGTTCGGGATCATGTAGCCGAAGGCGGCGACATACATATGGGCGGGATCGGCGGCCTCGCTGATCGGCACCCCAGTTGACAGTGTCAGCACCGCGAGAAACGAGCCCGCCAGCAATTTCGGCACACCGAGGACCACCCAGCCAGAGCCGGCAAGGAATATACCGATGCGGTGATGCAGCTTGCGCGCCCCCTCCGGCGGCAGGAAGCGCAGGAAGTCCACCTGCTCGCCGATCTGCGGCATGAGCGCCAGGATCACGGCCGACGCGGCGCCGAATTCAAGCAGATTGAAGGGCGCCGTCTGGCCGAGATGGGCATTGGAATGGTTGATGCCGGCGAAGGCGCGCCAGAGATCGATCTTCTCCCAGTCGAGAAAGGCGATGAAGATAAAAGGCAGGATATTCAGCACGATCCAGAAGGGCTGGGTCAGCAGCTGGAATTTCGAGATCATCCGGATGCCGTAGGTGACCAGCGGCAAAACGACCACGGCCGAAATGATGTAGCCGAGCCAGAGCGGAATGCCGAAAGCGAGTTCCAGCGCCTTTGTCATGATCGAGGCCTCAATGGCGAAGAGCATGAAGGTGAAGGCGGCATAGATCAGCGAGGTGATGGTCGAGCCGATATAACCGAAGCCGGCTCCTCTCGTCAGAAGGTCGATGTCGACGCCATGGCGGATCGCATATTTGCTGATGGGTACTCCGACCAGCAACATCAGGATCGCAGCCACGACGATGGCGAAGAAGGCATTGGTCGTGCCATAGGCGATCGTGATCGTGCCGCCGATCGCTTCCAGCGCCAGGAAGGAGATTGCGCCGATCGCAGTCTGGGAGATGCGGCTGGAAGAGAATTTGCGGGCGCTCTTGGCGGTGAAGCGGAGCGCATAATCCTCAAGGGTCTGATTGGCGACCCAGCGATTGTATTCGCGGCGAACGGGGATGATGCGTTGGCGTGCCGGCATGCCTAATTTCTAGCGCCTTTTGTCGAGTGGCTTTCCTTTAGGCATTTTCACGGGATTGTCCAGAATAGCAAGGCCCGTCAGGGCTTGATCAGGCCTCCCTGATAGTCAAGCTGATAGACGGTTCGGTCCTCGACCAGGATGCGTTCAACGCCGAGGAAGCTGCGATAATCGCCGGCCGACTGGTCTACATATTCGCCGAGGGCATGCTGATAGGCAAAGCCACCCAGAAAGCGCTTCTCCTGGTAGAGCGCGGTCAGTGCCTGCTTGATCACTGTGCCTGCTCGTTCGCCGTCGAAGCGGGCCGGGTCGATGATTCTGCCATAGTAATTCATCGCCCAGATCGGGATCTCGTCCTGCCAGACGACCTCTTGACCTAGAAAATCCGTGCCGCCGAAATGGCTGTCGAGGTAGCGATAGCGGCCCCTCTCATACGGAATGTCCTTGGCACCGGGACGGGTTGGCACAGGCTGAGGGCGTTTGCCACTCATGTAGGTGACCGCCTTCGCCTCAATGATGAAGTCTTGCAAAGCCTGCATGTGTGCCCTCCCGTCGCAGAACGTAAAGAGAACGTACGGCGTCTGATGGAGCCGTACAACCCTGCCAATCCACGGGGTGACAAAGTGTCTGCAGTCTTATTTCGCAGCAAGCTGCGACCGGAGACGGTCGGACAGCGCCTTGACGAGAGCGATGGAATCATAGGGCTTTCGCACGACAGGAACCGAGAGCAGTTCGTCGGGTACGGCTGATCTGTCGTCGTATCCGGTGGCGAAGACGAAGGGGATGCCTCGACGCATCAGTTCCTCAGCGACCGGTACGGACGTATCCCTTCCGAGATTGATATCGAGAATGGCGATCGCAGGCGTGAAGGTCTTCAACTGGTTCAAGGCATCAGTGCTCGAACTTGCTGTGACGACGTTGTCGATACCAGCGTCGGCCAGCATCATTTCCGCGTCCATCGCGATCAATACCTGATCCTCCACCAGAAGGATCGGCAAGCCGGCAATGCTTTGAGGTTGCGTCGGTGACCGGGTATCCATGGTTGGATCCAATTCCGCCAGTGCTGGTTCTGTTTCCCACGTCAGGAAGCGACCCGGCAAGCGGAACTCGCCGGTCAGACCCTCTGGACGATAGTCGATACTGCTGGTGCCGCCAAGATCGTAGGGGACGCTCCGCTCGATCAAGGCTGTGCCAAATCCCTTGCGACCCACAGGCCCGACTTCAGGGCCGCCGGTTTCCCGCCAGCGCAGGAGGCAGTCGCCGTCGTCGAGTCTCTCCCACGTGACGTTGAGGCTGCCCCCATCGCGGGACAGGGCGCCGTATTTGGCGGCATTGGTGCACAATTCGTGGATGACCAGGGCGGCCACGGCATGGGATCGGGCATCAAGGGTCGCAGAAGGTCCGCGGATTTCAATCCTGCTCTGGCCGGCACGGTAAGGCAGGAGTTCTGCCTCCAGAAGGTCGTGCAACGTCCCGCCGCCGCCGCCACGCGTCAGCTGGTCATGAGCATGGGAAAGCGCCTGAATCCGTCCCCGCAGCGAGCCAATATAGTCCTGGATCGGGGTCTGATCCTGTGAGGGCGCAGCGACGAGCGACTTGATGACCGCCAGGATGTTCTTCACGCGGTGGTTCAGCTCTTCGTTCAGCATGCGCTGGCGCACATCCGACTTGCTGCGTTCCTCCTGCATCATCTCGTTGTGGCGCAGCACGATCTCGACCGTTGCCGAACGGATCGCCTCGGCGATCTCGAAGTCGGATTCTCGCCACGGGGTGGCCTGATGCTGCACCGTTTCTTTCCACAGGGCGAAGCTTTTCCGCGGCGTCAGCCGGTCGCCCATCGGCCCCGTTTCATAGGACTTCTCGGGATTGCCGGCCCAGTTCAATGTTTGCAGCCGTTCTTTGCGGAAGAAGAACAGGTAGTCGCGCGGCAATTGCGACAAAGGGACCGCCATGACGCCTGACACATCTTCGAAATAGGCGGAGGCAGGTGGAAAGTCCTGCGACAGCGCTTTGGTGGACCAGATGCGCCCGTTCGCCATGTCCGTGACAAAGCTGACGAGATCCGTCTCGGCACCGCGTGGTGGTACGCTGCCGATCGTGGTCCAGCGACCGTTCATCCAGAGGCCGACGCCGTCGCAGGCAAACAGCGTCTGGAATTCGGGCAGGGCGGCGGTGAGAATGTCGTCGAGGTCGGAATGGTGCGAGGCGGCCTGGAGGAAGCGGTCCAGCGAACGACGGGCTTCGTTCGCAATGTCCAACTTGCGCTTCTGCTTCATTGCCAGGAGGTGGAGCGAAAAGAACTCGCCGAACATCTCTGCAGCAATGCGTTCCGACATGGTGAGAGTTTTCGGGGCATAATGATGGCAGGCGATAAGGCCCCAGAGCCTGTCGTCCACAATCACGGAAATCGACATCGAAGCCGATACGCCCATATTGCGCAGGTATTCGCAGTGGATCGGGGAAACGCTGCGCAGATGCGCGAAGGATAAGTCGAGCGGGTCCTCCCGCTCTTCGCGTTCCGGCATGAGGTTTACACGCTGACCGCGGGCGTCTGAGATCACCCGGATCGGGTTCTGCATGTAGAGGATGCGGGCCTGGCGCGGGATGTCGGTCGCAGGGAAATACTGCCCCAGGAAACTCTCAAGATCATGGCGCTTGGCTTCGCTTGCAACTTTTCCGGACCCATCTTCCTCGAACCGGTAGATCATTACCCGGTCGTATCCCAGAACGGTGCGCACCAGTTTGGCGGAGGCAGAGATCAGGAGGTCTATGTCGGCGATGTCCTTGACCCGGCCAATCATCTCGCGGGCGAGTTGGAGCGGCTGGGTTCGCCGAAGTGACGGCTCGAACTCAAGGATCGCTGCCTGCTTCTGGCGATGGACGGCAACGTCGAAGTAGCGGCCGTTCGGCAGTCGCAGGTGGGCTATGACGGCAGGACGGCTGGCTTCCGGCGCCGCTGCAATCGCGTTGCGGATGTCGTGGATGACGTCCTCGCCGAGGAGGTCGGCTACCCGGGTGCCCTCCAGCAGACTGCTGGCGCCCAGCATTTCTGATGCGTTGGCCGAATAGAATCGGACAGAGGTTACGGCTGGGTCACAAGCGAGCAAACACCCGTGAGGCTGGATGGAGCCTGGCACGTGGATGGGTTCGCGATCACAATTGGTAAGATCAACGGATGTGGCGGTCTGCATTCAGGGCACTTTCGAAGGCACTACGGGCATAGTCGAAAGCGGTGTTGGCCCACCTCGCAGCGGCTCGGTCGTCGTATCCACGCACGTTCTCCATACGCTCCGACAACGCACGCCAACTGGAAAAGTTCCGCGCCTGAGAAAAAAGATGTCGAGCTCCGAAATTCGCGCTCAAACCTAGGGCCTCCGCCCGCTTGGCAAGCAGGCGTGCGCCGAGCGACGAGCCTTCCAGCACGTAAAGCAATCCGACCACGCCGTCGCCCTCGGGCGGACGGAAGGCCTGCTGGTTCTTCGGCTCCGGCGCCTGAAGGTCGGCAAGGTCGGCTTCAAGTTCGGGCTGGACCATGTGCGGCGCGTAACCATCAAGATCCGCCGGTAGGCGGGTCTGCGACAGCCAGGCTTCGACGGGTAGCCGGAACGATGCGATGCCGGTCAGGTAGAGCTTGTAGTCGTCGAGGGTCTGAAAATGGCCAACCATGGCATCCAGCGCAGCATGCGCCTCGGCGGTCGCTTCTTTGAGTGCGGTTCGGCGCGGCGGAAGTTCCATGGCAATCCTTTCAGACGTGGTCCTTGTATATCTGTGCGAATTCCCAGGGTACAACCCCCGCAAGTCTTCGAGCGCGAAGCCTGCAAAGGCCGGTTCCTTCTTTTACCCCCTGACCTACGTCAAACGACGTATACGGTTTTGCGGCGCAGCATCGGATAGTCCCCTTCAGCAACGGTTAACACTCATTAACCGACCGGTTGCGGACAAGAAGAGGGGTTCACGACAATGACGATGAAGATGAAACTCACCGGCGCACTTCTCGGCGCCATGCTGTCGACGACGGCCTTCCACGGCGCCTTCGCCCAGGAAGACACCATCAAGATCGGCGTTCTGCATTCGCTGTCCGGTACGATGGCGATCTCGGAAACGACGCTGAAAGACGCCATGCTGATGCTCGTCGAAGAGCAGAACAAGAAGGGTGGCGTTCTCGGCAAGAAGCTCGAAGCCGTCGTTGTCGACCCGGCCTCCGACTGGCCGCTGTTCGCTGAAAAGGCACGCGAACTGATTGAAAAGGACAAGGTTGCGGCCGTTTTCGGTTGCTGGACCTCGTCCTCGCGCAAGTCCGTTCTGCCGGTTTTCGAAGAGCTGAACTCGATCCTCTTCTACCCGGTCCAGTATGAGGGTGAAGAATCCTCGCGCAACATCTTCTACACGGGTGCTGCTCCGAACCAGCAGGCGATCCCGGCTGTCGACTACCTCGCCGAAAACGAAGGCGTCGAGCGTTGGGTTCTCGCGGGCACTGACTACGTCTACCCGCAGACGACCAACAAGATTCTCAAGGCCTATCTGATGTCGAAGGGCGTTGCCGAAGAAGACATCATGATCAACTACACGCCCTTCGGTCATTCCGACTGGCAGACCATCGTCTCCGACATCAAGAAGTTCGGCTCGGCCGGCAAGAAGACCGCCGTCGTCTCGACCATCAACGGTGACGCGAACGTTCCGTTCTACAAGGAACTCGCCAACCAGGGCATCAAGGCCGAAGACATCCCGGTCGTGGCCTTCTCCGTCGGTGAAGAAGAACTTGCCGGCCTCGATACCGGCCCGCTCGTCGGCCACCTGGCAGCCTGGAACTACTTCCAGTCCGTCGACACGCCGGCCAATGCCGAGTTCATCAAGACCTGGCATGCCTTCACCGGCAACGAAAAGCGTGTGACCAACGACCCGATGGAAGCCGCCTACATCGGCTTCAACGCCTGGGTTAAGGCTGTCGAGGCTGCCGGCACCACCGAGACCGATGCCGTTCTCGACTCGATCATCGGCGTTGCCGTTCCGAACCTGACGGGCGGTTACTCCACCGTCATGCCGAACCACCACATCACCAAGCCGGTCCTGATCGGTGAAATCCAGGCCGACGGCCAGTTCGAAGTTGTCCAGGAAACGCCTGCCGTCGTCGGTGACGAGTGGTCTGACTACCTGCCCGACTCCAAGGATCTGATCGCCGATTGGCGCAAGCCGATGTCCTGCGGCAACTTCAACGTTGCCACCGGCAAGTGCGGCGGCAAGGGCAGCTGATAGCTTGACCTTAGGTCTAAGCCCCTCACCCTAACCCTCTCCCCGCAAGCGGGGAGAGGGGATTTGCCCGGCGGTCTGACGGTCACTGGTGGTGAGGGTGCGGCAATCCTCCTTCTCCCCGTCCACGGGGAGAAGGTGCCGGCAGGCGGATGAGGGGCCTTTTCAGGCTCGACCGCCCGCCATTCCGGGGACAACAGCATGCTCATTCGTTTCATCACAATCTTCTTCACCTTTCTCGCACTCGCCGTGCCATCGCTCGCACAAAGCGACCCACGCGATCTCGTCAACGCGCTCGGCCAAGCCAATTTCAAGCAGGCCGAAGAACTGCTCGGCAAGATCGCGGCAACCGGCGACCCGCGCGTTGTGCCGGCACTCGAAGCCTTTGCCGAAGGCGATCTCTTCGTCCGCAAGGCTGATGGTGCGGTCGTGATAACCAAGGCTGCCGGCAGCAACCTCGCAGCCATCGATCCGCTCACGGGCGAGACGGTCGGCGAGGAACCCAAGAGCGCCTTTACCAAGATCAAGGTCAACAACACGCTGCGGCGTGCGATCCGCTCCGCCCTTGGCGGGCTGACGCTGCTCAGCCCCGATCGCAGTGTCAGGCTCGCGGCTGCGCAAGCTGTTCTGCAGTCGCCGAGCGCGGAAAACCTGGACCTCGTGGAGGCGGCGCTCGCGACCGAGCAGGATCCCCAGGTCAAGGCGCGCATGGAGGAGGCCCGCGCCGTTTCGGTCCTTGCCTCCGACCGTTCCGCTGAGGAGAAGCGGGCTGCCATCGAGACCGTGGCATCGCTTGGAGGCCGAAAGGCGGTTGGCATCCTGATGTCGGTCTCCTCGACCATCGACGAGAGCCTGAAACCAGATCTGGATTCGGCTGTTGCCAAGATCGAGAGCAGCCTGATGTTCTGGGACATGGGCCAGAATATCTGGTACGGCATCTCGCTCGGCTCCGTCCTGCTGCTCGCCGCCATCGGCCTTGCCATCACCTTTGGCGTCATGGGCATTATCAACATGGCGCATGGCGAAATGGTCATGATCGGCGCCTATTCCACCTTCGTGGTGCAGCAGGTCATTCGCACCAGCTATCCCGGGCTTTTCGACTGGTCCCTGGCGATTGCACTTCCCGTCGCCTTCCTGATGACGGCCCTGATCGGCCTCGTCATCGAACGCGGTGTCATCCGCTTCCTGTACGGTCGACCTCTGGAAACGCTGCTCGCCACCTGGGGCATTTCGCTGATCCTGCAGCAGACCGTGCGCACCATCTTCGGCCCGACGAACCAGGAAGTGGGCAACCCCACCTGGATGTCCGGCTCGTTTGCGCTGGGTGGCATGACGATCACCTGGAACCGTCTGTGGATCGTGCTCTTCTCGCTGACCATATTCTTCGCGCTGCTGGCATTGATGAAAAAGTCAGCCTTTGGCCTGCAGATGCGCGCGGTCACCCAGAACCGCCGCATGGCCTCTTCCATGGGCATCAGAACTCCGTGGGTTGACGCCTTCACCTTTGCGCTGGGCTCGGGCATTGCGGGTATCGCCGGTGTAGCCCTTTCGCAGATCGACAATGTCAGCCCGAACCTTGGTCAGGCCTATATCATCGACAGTTTCATGGTCGTGGTCTTCGGCGGCGTCGGCAATCTCTGGGGCACGCTGGTGGGGGCACTCTCGCTCGGCATCCTCAACAAGTTCCTTGAGCCTTCCGTCGGTGCCGTTCTCGGCAAGATCCTCGTGCTCGTGCTGATCATCCTGTTCATTCAAAAACGACCGCGCGGTCTCTTCGCGCTCAAGGGAAGGGCGGTGGAAGCATGATTACCGGCTTCATCCTGCGTGCACTCGAAGGCAAGATCCTGATCGTTGCAGGCATTCTCGCTGCCTTTGCCGTGCTCATTCCGGCGCTCAACCTGCTGATGCCTCCGGGCAGCCCTTTGCATGTGCCGACCTACATCATGTCGCTGCTCGGCAAGTATCTCTGCTATGCGCTGCTCGCGCTGGCCCTCGATCTCGTCTGGGGCTATTGCGGCATCCTCTCGCTCGGCCACGGCGCCTTCTTCGCGCTCGGCGGTTATGCGATGGGCATGTATCTGATGCGCCAGATCGGCTCTCGCGGCGTTTACGGCGACCCCATCCTGCCTGACTTCATGGTTTTCCTGAACTGGAAGGAACTGCCGTGGTTCTGGTACGGCATGGACATGTTCCCCGTCGCCATGGCGATGGTGCTGATCGTGCCGGGCCTGCTTGCCTTCGTCTTCGGCTGGTTCGCCTTCCGCTCCCGCGTCAACGGCGTCTATTTGTCGATCATCACCCAAGCCATGACATACGCGCTGATGCTCGCCTTCTTCCGCAACGACATGGGATTTGGCGGCAATAACGGGCTTACCGACTACAAGGAGATCCTCGGCTTCTCCGTCCAGGCCGACGGGACGCGGGCGGTGCTCTTTGCGCTCTCGGCAATCTTCCTCGCGCTCTGCCTGGTGATTGCGTCCGGCATCACTCGGTCGAAGTTCGGCAAGGTGCTGGTCGGCGTGCGCGATGCGGAAAGCCGCGTGCGCTTCCTCGGCTACCGGGTCGAGAACATCAAGCTCTTCACCTTCGTCGTCTCGGCGATGATGGCGGGCATTGCTGGTGCGCTGTTCGTGCCGCAGGTCGGCATCATCAATCCGGG
The DNA here is from genome assembly GCA_046294755.1 of Allorhizobium sp. Classification (GTDB taxonomy): domain Bacteria; phylum Pseudomonadota; class Alphaproteobacteria; order Rhizobiales; family Rhizobiaceae; genus Allorhizobium. Next base: position 95,231 of record JBKBON010000002.1, read on the forward strand.
CGAATTCGCGCCGGCCAACTCCATCGAAGTGGTCGTCTGGACGGCAGTTGGCGGGCGCGGCACGCTGATCGGGCCGATTATCGGCGCGATCCTGGTCAATGTCGGCAAGAGCTACTTCACCGGTGCCTTCCCCGATCTCTGGCTCTTTGCCTTGGGCGGTCTGTTCATCTTCGTCACGCTGTTCCTGCCCAAGGGTATCGTTGGCACGGTTCAGCAGTATGTTGCGCGTCGAAAGGAATATCGCGACGCAGCGGACAAGGATGCCGCCAACAGTGACGTGAAACCCCAACCGGCCCCCGTGGCTGCGGAGTGATGTGATGAGCGACAAGACCACGTCCAGCCTGCTCTATCTCAACGGTGTCTCCGTATCCTTCGACGGCTTCAAGGCGCTGAATTCGCTGTCCTTCATCGTTGAGCCCGGGGAGCTCCGCGCCATCATCGGCCCGAACGGTGCCGGCAAGACGACGATGATGGACATCATCACCGGCAAGACGCGGCCCGATGAGGGCGAGGTGTTCTTCGATGGTGGCAAGATCGATCTCACGAAGAAGGATGAGGCGGAGATCGCCCAGCTGGGGATTGGCCGCAAGTTCCAGAAGCCGACCGTGTTCGAGAGCCACACCGTCTGGGATAATCTGGAGCTGGCGCTCAACCGCAAGCGTGGCGTCTTCGCGACGCTCTTCTATCGGCTGACGGCTGAGGACAAGGCACGCATCGAGGAAATCCTGGAGACCGTGCGCCTGACGCATCGCAAGGACGAGCTGGCCGCCAATCTCTCCCATGGCCAGAAGCAGTGGCTGGAGATCGGCATGCTGCTCGCCCAGGAGCCCAAGCTGTTGCTCGTCGACGAGCCGGTTGCCGGCATGACCGATGCCGAGACGGCGGAGACGGCCATTCTGCTCAAGGAAATCGCGAAGACGCGCTCGGTCGTCGTCGTCGAACACGACATGGGCTTCATCCGCGATCTCGGGGTAAAAGTCACATGCCTGGCTGAAGGCTCGGTACTCGCCGAGGGCTCGATCGATTTCGTCTCGAACGACCAGAAGGTCATCGAGAATTATCTGGGGCGGTGAGGGCCCAGGCGTCCATTTCCCCTCCCCAACCCCTCCCCACAAGGGGGAGGGGCTGTCCCCGCCTTCGACGTCGGAGAACGGGGCAGGCGGGTTCGGCTCGGTGTCTCCCCCCTTGTGGGGGAGATGGCCGGCAGGCCAGAGGGGGTGTTTTTCTTGCTTATTCGGGGGATAACCCATGCTGTCAGTCGAAAACGTCAACCTGCACTACGGCGCAGCCCAGGCCCTCAGGGGCGTCTCGATCAATGCCGAGATGGGCAAGATCACTTGCGTGCTCGGTCGCAACGGGGTCGGCAAGTCGTCGCTGCTGCGTGCCATTACCGGCCAGCATGCGGTGTCGGCGGGTACGATCACCTTCAACGGCACCAAACTGAATGGCATGGCGCCGTTCAACCGGGCGCGAAACGGTGTCGGCTATGTGCCGCAGGGGCGCGAGATCTTTCCTTTGCTGACGGTCAAGGAAAATCTGGAGACCGGCTACGCGCCGCTCGACCGCAAGGACCGCTTCATCCCGGACGATATCTTCGCGCTGTTTCCGGTGCTCAACTCGATGCTGTCGCGGCGCGGCGGCGACCTCTCGGGCGGCCAGCAGCAGCAGCTCGCGATCGGGCGGGCCATGGTGACGCGGCCGAAGATCCTCGTGCTGGACGAACCGACCGAAGGCATCCAGCCGTCGATCATCAAGGACATCGGCCGGGCGATCCGTTACTTACGCGACACGACCGGCATGGCGATCCTGCTCGTCGAGCAATATCTCGATTTCTGCCGGGAGCTTGCCGATCACGTTTACATCATGGATCGCGGCGAGATCGTGCATCAGGGGGCGGCGGAAACGCTGGACACGCCGGAGGCGCGGCGCCACCTGACCGTTTAATTTTGCAAGACAGGGTTGATGATTTATTAGCGAAGTCGGGTTGATGCTGGGGCCACGCGTGATATTAGACGCGCATCTGCGAACAGAAGGCACATCCATGACGACCAGCACGGTTTTCCCACTCGTGCGGGCACGCGGCGTAATGCGCGTGGTCGCGGGGCTCTTTCTCTTTGGCCTCTCCAGCGCCGCCGCCCATGCGGCCGGTTGCGGAGAGCCCATGGAACCCGGCCAGCATAGGCTGACCTTCCAGTCCGGCGGGATCGAGCGCGAGGCGATCTATATCATTCCCTCAAACTACTCGGGCAACAAGAAGGTTCCGCTCGTCCTCGACTTCCATGGCTCGAACAGCAACCCTGCTGTCCAGCTGGGGCGCAGCCATTGGAACGAGGTGGCCGACCGCGAAGGCTTTGTCGTCATGGCGCTGGCCGGCAGCCTGAAGGGCGGATTGCCGAAAACCTATGCGTGGAATGTGCCCGGCGTGACGGCAGGCGAGGGGGCGGATGAGTCCGCTGCAATCCGCGAGTTGCTCAAGCTTGCGAAGGAGACGCTCTGCATCGACGCGACCAAGGTTTATGCCTCGGGCTATTCCGGCGGCGGGCGAATGCTGTCGCAATATATCTGCAACGGCTATGGCGATTTTGCAGCGGCCGGTTTTGTCATGGGCCTGCGCGCGGGAACGCCGGTTGAGGAAAACGGGGTGTGGCAGCCGCGGCGCGAAAGCTGCCAGCCGAGCCGTCCGGTCTCGATCATCGCCTTTTCCGGCAAGAAGGATCACGTCAATCCGTTCGAGGGCGGCGGCAAGGCCTATTGGCGTTACGGTGGTGAGGTGGCGCTTAACCGCTGGGCCGAACTCAACGGTTGTGACAGGCGCGCCTCTCTGGTTGCGGGAGAGAACGCGGATGTCGCCACCTATGCCGGCTGCCGCGCAGGCACCAGCGTTGTGTCCTATGTCATTGCCAGTGCCGATCATGCCTGGCCGGCTCGAACGATCCGTTTCCAGCTTGCCTCGCATGGCGAGAAGGAGATCCGTGAGGTTGATGCGACCGACAGAATGTGGGAATTCTTCAAGGCTTCGGGCGGTGAGATGATCGCGACCGTCGCGGTTGGTGCCGCCTGCGCCGACACACAAAATACCGCCGCGATCAGCGACGGCGGACAGGGGACAAGGTGCACGCCATCCAGCAAACAAGACAGCAACGCGCTCGCGGTGTCGGACGACTTGTGACGAAGTCGCTCGGCGGGCGCACGCGCATCGCCGAGCTGTATCAGGAGGGGGCGGCGAAGATCCGCTTGCCTGAGAGCTTCACCGACGAACTCGAAGCCGTCATCATCAATACCGCGGGCGGCATTACCGGCGGGGACCAGTTCGACTGGAATTTCCGGGCCGGGCCTGGATGCTTTCTCACCGCAACCACGCAGGCCTGCGAGAAGATCTACAAGGCTTCTGCCGGTACTGGCCAGATCACCACCCGCATCGAGGTGGGCGAGGGCGCCAGAATGCATTGGCTGCCGCAGGAAAGCATTCTCTTCGACAACGCATCGCTGACCCGGCGGCTGGAGGTCGACCTCGCAGAGGATGCGGAATTCCTCGCCGTCGAGGCAATTCTGCTCGGGCGCAGGGCCATGGGCGAGGCGATGAATACCGGCCTGGTGCGCGACCGTTGGCGGATCCGCCGCGCGGGGCAGCTCTTGCATGCCGAAGAACTGAAACTCGAGGGCGACGTGGCGAGTTTGGTCGCGTCTCCGGCGGTGCTCGGCGGACGCGTCGCCTTTGCGACTCTCATCCTCGTCAGTCCGCGCTCCGAAGCGCTGATCCGCCCAATTCGTGAGCAGATCGCTGAAGAAATGGGCGGCGTAAGTCATTGGCAAGGAAAGCTTGTTGCCCGAGTCTCCGCACCTGACGGCTTTGCCTTGAGAAAAATCCTGATCCCGATCATTTCGGCCTTGCGCGGGGGCGCGTCTGTGCCAAAAGTCTGGAATCTCTGACGATCACGGATTGGAGCACGCATGAATCTGACGCCGCGGGAAAAGGACAAACTGCTGATCGCGATGGCCGCCATGGTGGCCCGGCGCCGGCTGGAACGGGGCGTGAAGCTCAACTATCCGGAAGCGATCGCGCTGATTACCGACTTCGTTGTCGAGGGTGCGCGTGACGGCCGGGCGGTGGCGGATCTGATGGAGGCCGGCGCCCATGTCATCACCCGCGATCAGGTGATGGAAGGCATAGCCGAGATGATCCACGACGTGCAGATCGAGGCGACCTTTCCCGATGGCACGAAGCTTGTCACCGTGCACGAACCCATTCGCTGAGGACCAAGATCATGGCGCTGGAGCTTCGTCCCAATTGCGAGTGCTGCGACAAGGATCTGCCGCCGGAGAGCCTGGCGATGATCTGCAGCTTCGAATGCACCTATTGCGCCGATTGCGCCGAAACCACGCTTGCCGGCATCTGCCCGAATTGCGGCGGTGAACTGGTGCGTCGGCCGGTCCGGCCTGCTGCCAGGCTTGCCAACAACCCGGCGAGTACCCTCCGCGTCCTCAAAGCCGAGGGCTGCCTGCCTTCGCGCGCCGCTTGAACCTGCTCAAGGAGAGATCGATGATCCCCGGTGAAATCATTGCAGCTACTGGCGAAATCGAACTAAACGCCGGCCATCCGACAGTCACGATCGAGGTGTCCAACAGCGGCGACCGCCCGGTGCAGGTCGGCAGCCACTATCATTTTTACGAGACCAATGCCGGGCTGATCTTCGAGCGTGACAAGGCGCGCGGCATGCGGCTCGACATTCCGGCTGGGACCGCCGTGCGCTTCGAACCCGGCCAGACGCGGCAGGTAACGCTGATCCCGCTCTCGGGCAACCGCGAGGTCTATGGCTTCCGCCAGCAGGTTATGGGCGGTCTGTGAGCATGCAGCGGTCGGGGGCGTGGCCATGGGGCGAGCGATGAACTGGAGCATGATCCTGATGCTCTGCGGCTGCGTCTTACTGAAAGACGCGCCGGCATCGAGCGAGGACGTGCGCGACGTCGATTGCAACAATGCCATGACCCAGGCCGACATGAACCAGTGTGCGGCCAAGGATTATCGAAAAGCGGATCTCGCGCTGAATGCCCAATGGGCCGAGACGCGCGCCGCCATGCTGGCCTGGGACAAGGCAACACCGCCCTTGGATGGCAACGGGGCCGCCAAGCGGCTTCTGGCTTCGCAGCGCGCCTGGCTTGCCTATCGCGACGCGGCCTGTGATGTCGAAGGTTACTCGGTCGAGGGTGGTTCGATGCAGCCGCTGATCATCTCGTCCTGTCTTGCAGAACTGACAACCCGTCGCACGGAAGAGCTGAAGAACCTGGGTTCGCTTTATGAGAACTGAGCTTGCCAGCATGACCAGGGCCCTGACCTGTGCCCTTCCCGATGTAACCGCCCTCTCCCAAGGAGCCTGAGACCCATGTCCTTCAAGATGTCCCGCGCCGCCTATGCCTCCATGTTCGGTCCGACCACGGGCGACAAGGTGCGTCTTGCCGATACGGAGCTGTTCATCGAGGTGGAGAAGGATTTTACCACCTATGGTGAGGAGGTGAAATTCGGTGGCGGCAAGGTCATCCGCGACGGCATGGGTCAGAGCCAGGTAACCCGCGCGGACGGCGCGGTCGATACTGTGATCACCAATGCGTTGATCCTTGATCACTGGGGTATCGTGAAGGCCGATATCGGCCTCAAGGACGGCCGGATCGTTGCGATCGGCAAGGCTGGCAATCCGGACACGCAGCCGAACGTGAATATCATCGTCGGTCCCGGCACGGAGGCGATTGCCGGGGAGGGCAAGATCGTCACGGCCGGCGGCATGGATGCGCATATCCACTTCATCTGCCCGCAGCAGATCGAGGAAGCGCTGATGTCCGGCCTCACCTGCATGCTAGGCGGCGGCACGGGGCCGGCGCATGGCACGCTTGCCACCACCTGCACGCCCGGCCCCTGGCATATCGCCCGCATGATCGAGGCGGCGGATGCCTTCCCGATGAACCTTGCCTTTGCCGGCAAGGGCAATGCATCTCTGCCGGGTGCACTCGAGGAAATGGTTCTGGGAGGTGCCACCTCGCTGAAGCTTCACGAGGACTGGGGCACGACACCCGGTGCCATCGACTGCTGCCTTTCGGTCGCCGATCAGTATGACGTGCAGGTGATGATCCACACGGATACGCTGAACGAGTCAGGCTTCGTCGAAGACACGATCGGCGCGATCAAGGGCCGGACCATCCATGCCTTCCACACGGAAGGGGCAGGCGGCGGGCATGCGCCCGACATCATCAAGATCTGCGGCCAGCTGAATGTCATCCCGTCGTCGACCAATCCGACACGGCCTTATACGGTGAACACGATTGCCGAGCATCTGGACATGCTCATGGTCTGTCATCACCTCTCGTCCTCGATTCCCGAAGACATCGCCTTTGCCGAAAGCCGTATCCGCAAGGAAACCATCGCGGCCGAAGACATCCTGCACGACATCGGTGCCTTCTCGATCATTTCCTCGGACAGTCAGGCCATGGGTCGCGTTGGTGAGGTCATCATCCGCACCTGGCAGACGGCGGACAAGATGAAGCGCCAGCGCGGTGCGCTGCCGTCGGAAACCGGCGACAACGACAATATGCGCGCCAAGCGTTATGTGGCGAAATACACCATCAATCCGGCGATCGCTCACGGTGTCAGCCATGAGATCGGCTCGGTGGAAGTCGGCAAGCGCGCCGACCTCGTGATCTGGAACCCGGCCTTCTTCGGCGTGAAGCCGGACATGATCCTGATGGGCGGCATGATCGCGGCCGCACCCATGGGCGATCCGAACGCCTCAATCCCGACACCGCAGCCGGTGCATTACCGCCCGATGTTTGGCGCCTATGGCAAGGCGCGCTCCAATACCTCCGTCACCTTTGTCAGCCAGGCTGCAATCGATTCCGGTCTCGGCAACCGGCTGGGCGTTGCCAAGCAGCTGGTGGCGGTCAAGAACACCCGTGGCGGCATTTCAAAGAAGTCGATGATCCATAACGACCTGACCCCTCATATCGAGGTCGATCCGGAGACCTATGAAGTCCGTGCCGATGGCGAGTTGCTGACTTGCGAGCCGGCGACGAAGCTGCCCATGGCGCAGCGGTATTTCCTGTTCTGACAAAGGAAGGCGCCCCTCGAGGGCGCGTTGCATTTCTCCCTGGTTGCGACCCTCGCTTGCTGGTGTATCATCGATGGTGAGGTGATGGAGATCTGGCATGACCGATGATGTGAATAATCTTGTTCTTGAGCATCTGCGTGCGATCCGCGCAGACCTCCGCGATGTTCGCGATACCATGCTTGAGCAGGGCAATCGTTTGACACGGATGGAAATTGGTCTAGCCGGTCTGCGCCGAGATCAGGGAACGGATGCTGGCGGTGTGGCCGAACTCGGCTTACGCCTGGACCGCTTGGCTGACACGGTACGTCGGATAGAGCATAGGCTCGACCTCGTGGATTGAACCGGATCTGAATGAAGCGTTTTATGAAGGGGCTGCTCTGCACCCTGGGTGTGGTGACTATCCTGATTTTTCTCGGCACGGTCGTGCCTCGCCCCATGATGTCGCCTGTACAGGCTTCGCTCGATAGCGGCGGCCAGATCCTCCTTCTTTCCAACCCGATCCACACCGATATTGCGCTGCGTGTTGATGACGAGGTGCGGGCTGCGTTCGCCGATCTCGCTCCATTCGGTCTGCCGGTGGACATGCCCGGCGTCGAGTACCTGATCATCGGCTGGGGCGGGCGATCTTTCTATATCGAGACACCGACCTGGGGGGACATGCGACCGCTGCCGGTCCTCAAGGCGTTGACGGTTGATCGGTCCGTTCTCCACGTCTCGGTCGCGGGGATGATTGATCGGAACCATCCATCCGTGCGGCCTGTTGAGGTGACGCAGGAGGGACGTCGGCAGATGATTGCCGCGATCCGCGAAAGCTTCGTCCGTGATGAGAGTTCTCCCATTGCCATTCCCGGCGCCGCCTACGGTCCAGATGACGTGTTCTTCGAGGCCGAGGGCCTCTTCAATGCTTTTGTCGGCTGCAATACGTGGACGGCGGCCATGCTGCGCAGGGCCGGCATCAGCACCGGTTGGTGGACGCCGCTGCCGCAACTGCTCGACCTCTCGCTCGATCTGCATCACGGGGCGTGACGATCTCCACCGTCTTTGTTTCCGGTGGTGTGGACCTGCGGTCGGGGTCGATTCCGGCCATTTTAGGTGGTTCCGCCTGCAATGAGGATATCCATCGCATTTGAATGATTCCTTTAGGAATAGGAGAACCGGCACGGCCTAATCCAGAAGCATGTTCATGAAGGAGCAGGCGGTGATTCTCATCGGAAAACGGCCCTGGCGGCGGATCGATCTCGGGGGCTTCGAGACGCCTCGGGCGATCTGGAGCTTTGCATTCCGAGTCAGCTTCCGCTCCGTCATTTTCACCAGCCTTGCCGGGTTCGTTTCGCTGCCGCTGCTCTATGCGCTGGATCTGGTGACGATCCCCTTTGACGAGATGGTCCGCCTCACCGTTGCCTTCTCGTGGCTGTTTGGTGGGGTGCTGTCCGGGAGTCTTGCCTTTGTGGCCGGGCACGTCATCCGGGAGCTGGTCCTATCGCGCCGGGAACTCGAGCGGTTGAGCCGGACGGACACCTTGTCGGGTCTTGCCAATCGGCGAGCCTTCAACGAGCTCTTCTTTGCCACAGAGCGGGATGCGTCCCTTGCGATCATCGACATCGACCGGTTCAAGTCGATCAACGACCGTTTCGGCCATCAGGCAGGCGATCGCGTCATCCAGTTTATCTCGGCGGTGCTGCAGGAGGTTTTTGGCGACCAGCAGCTGGTTGCACGACTGGGCGGGGAAGAGTTCGGTATCATCCTGCGCGGCGGGACGACCGAGCAGAGGCTGGCATTGGTCGAGCAGGCGCGGCAGCGCGTGGCGGCGGAACGGTTCGGTTTTCACGAAATCGACCTCTTGGTAACCATCTCCGCCGGTGTCGCCGAGTTTCGGCCCGGGAGGCGCCCCGATAGCGTCTATGCCTTTGCCGACAAGGCCCTCTATCTGGCAAAGGATGCGGGACGTGACAGGGTTTTCCACGAGCATTCGCTCGCCCTTGCCGAACCGGCAGTCCACGACCATGCTGCTGATGATGCTGAGCTTTTTGCTGCGATCGTACGGCGTGGCTGAAGATCGATCTTGCCGGCTGCCTGCTTTCTGTGCATGGTTCAAAAAACAGCCATCTCGGAGTTTTCATGCAGCGCGCGACGTCTTTCAAACCTGCCGGTTCCATTGCCGAGGCGCCGGAAGGAACCGTTGTTCTTCCCCATGACGGGCGTCATTTGCGACGCAAGCTCCTGCATCTCGACAATGGCGGGATGGTGATGCTTGATCTGAAGGAACCCGTGCTTTTCCACCATGGTGACAGGCTGGTGCTCGACGACGGCACAACGATCGAAATCCAGGCAGCGGAGGAGCGGCTCTTCGAAATTCGGGCACGCGATGCGCTGCATCTGATCGAGCTTGCCTGGCATCTGGGCAACCGCCATCTCTCCGCGCAGATCGAGACTGACCGTATCCTCATTCAGCGCGACCACGTGATCCGGGACATGCTCAGTGGCCTTGGTGCCACGGTCAGCGAAGTGATTGAGCCGTTCCAGCCGGTGCGCGGGGCTTATCACGCCCATGGTGGCCACAGCCATGGGTGAACTGCCTGCTGACGGTGCGACCGGACGCCAGGCGCTGCTCAGGCTCATGGCCTGGCTGTCGCCCGCGTTTCCCGTCGGTGGTTTCTCCTATTCCGCAGGCCTGGAAGGCGCCATCGTCGACGGGCATGTCATCAATGGCGATGATCTGGAGGCCTGGCTCGGTGTGTTGCTGGGCAATGGCGGATTGCGCAATGATGCGATCCTGCTCAACGAAGCACATCGGCTGCAGGGCGAGGCGGGGTCGCTCGATGATCTCATCTCGCTCGCAACAGCGCTCGCCGGTTCTGCCGAGCGGCATGCCGAGATGACGCGGCTCGGCGAGGCCTTCGTCCGAGCCGCTGCCGCCTGGCCGCATCCCGTCATTGATGCCCTGGCGGGGCCGGTACCCTACAGTGTGGCGGTTGGCGCGATCTCCTCGGCCCATGTCGTTGCTCGGGTGGATGCGATCGCGGCGTTCCTGCATGCGCAGGTCTCGCAATATGTGTCGGTAGCAATCCGCCTTGGTGCTCTTGGCCAGACACGAGGCCTGACGATCCTTGCTGCGGCAGAGGGGCCTATCCTTGCTGCCGCCGAAGAGATCAGCCGGCTCGGGCTTGATGACCTCGGATCGGCGACCGTGATCGCGGATACGCTCAGCATGCGGCACGAGACCCAATATTCGCGCCTTTTCCAATCCTAGTCTTCCGTCCCCTCTGAAGGGAAACCAACAGGACGAACATGATGAAATCGAAGAATGGTCCTCTCCGCGTCGGTATCGGCGGGCCTGTCGGCTCCGGCAAGACGGCGCTGACGGAGAAACTCTGCAAGGCGATGCGCGAAACCTATTCGGTCGCCGTCGTGACCAACGACATTTATACGCGCGAGGATGCCGATGCACTGATCCGGATGCAGGCCTTGACCTCGGACCGGGTTGTGGGTGTCGAGACAGGGGGCTGTCCGCATACCGCGATCCGCGAGGATGCCTCGATCAATCTCAAGGCGATCGCGGATCTCAACGCCCGGATCCCGGATCTCGACGTCGTTTTCATCGAATCGGGCGGGGACAATCTGGCGGCGACCTTTTCGCCCGATCTCGCCGATATCACGCTCTATGTGATTTCGGTCTGTCAGGGAGAAGAGATCCCGCGCAAGGGCGGGCCGGGGATCACTCGGTCGGATCTGCTTGTCATCAACAAGACGGATCTTGCGCCGCATGTCGGCGTCGATCTCGAGGTGATGGAGCGCGACGCGAACCGCATGCGCTCCGAACGGCCCTTCGTTTTCACGGACCTCAAGCGAGGTGCCGGTGTCGACCGGATTGTGAGTTTCCTGCAGGAGAGTGGGGGGCTCTGAGCAGGGGGCTCACCGTCCGGCCCAAGCTGGGTCAGATCTGCCTCAGCGCATTCACGTCGCTGATCTGTATCGTCCGACCGCGAACGATCACACCGACACGACGCAGGGTCGAGAAGGCGCGCGAGAGTGCTTCCGGAGCGAGACCGAGCTTGCCGGCCAGCAGGCTTTTCTGGAACGGCAGGCGGATCGAAGCCGGGCCACCCTCGGCATCGCAATGAGTCAGCAGATAATGGGCGACCCGCTGCGGAGCAGTCTGGAGGCGGTCGTTGGCGATGCAGTCCATGGTCGTGCGCAGATGGGCAGACAGACAAGTGATGATCGCTTTGGCGACGTCCTTTTCCTGCTCGGCCAGTGCCCGGACGCGCTGCAGGTCGAAGCGGGCGAGCGTCACGGCCTCCGCAGCCTGGGCATTGTAGAGATACTTGTCGCCGACCGCGAGCAGGCATTCGGCGAAGGTGTCCCCCGGGCCGCAGATACGGATGTCGGCCTCGCGCCCGTCCTTGTTCAGGCGGTAGAGCCGCACATAGCCGCTCAGCACGCTGTAGAAGCAATCGGCAGGCTCGCCCTCACGGAAGAGCACGTCGCGCGCTTCGTAATTGGAGATATTGGCGATCTCCATCATCGAGGCCATCGCGGTCGGGCCGAGTTGTGACAAGAAAGATGTCCGCAGAAGCGTATTCTTGTCGCGCGAGTTCAGTCTCAACATCTTGTTCACGGTCTTCACGGCTCCCCATCCATCACGGTGTTCGGGCATTTACCGCTGCGGTCGTCGCGCCACCTGCTGCGCAAGCGGGGCCAAGCCCGCTTCGCACCGGCGTTTCTCCAGCAGGTCCGGGTGCTTTGCCCTTCCCAGTCGATTCACATTATCGCGAGGGGGGGAAGTAGGGATTGATTTCGATCAACCGATGGAATCGCAAATCAGGCGTTCCTAAATTGTTGCTCGAACCGCTCAAACGAAAAAGGCCGGGCATGGGCCCGGCCTCTTGTCGTTGTTTGCGGTTTCACTCCGCCGCAAGCGGCGGCAGGTTGATGACATTGCCGTTGCCATCGCCCTTGCGGGTGACGGGCTGATTGCGCTCGACGGCAGCAACACGGCGATCCATCGCTTCAAGGGCCTGGACATTCTGGCGCGCCAGGAAGGACAGGACTTCCGGCGTCAGCGGCTCTTCCTCTTCCTCCTTCTTGCCGACGAAGCGGCTGAAGAACCAGCCCAGCAGGCGGGAGACGTCGTCGAGGATCAGGAAGAAGGCCGGCACCACGACAAGGCTCAGCACGGTCGAGACTATGATGCCGCCGATGACCGCGATCGCCATCGGTGCGCGGAACGAGCCGCCTTCACCGACACCGAGTGCCGAGGGCAGCATGCCTGCCGACATGGCGATCGAGGTCATGATGATCGGACGGGCGCGCTTGCGACCGGCTTCGACCATGGCCTCAAGGCGATGCATGCCCTGTCTGCGCATCTCGATGGCAAAGTCGACCAGCAGGATGGCGTTCTTCGTCACGATGCCCATGAGCATCAAGATGCCGATCAGGACAGGCATGGAGAGCGCGTTGTTGGTGATGATCAGCGCGACGGCCACACCGCCGATCGCGAGCGGCAGCGAGAACAGGATGGTGAAGGGCTGGATCACGTCCTTGAAGAGCAGGATCAGCACGGTCAGCACCAGGAGCAGGCCAAGGATCATCGCGTTGACGAAACTCTGCTGCATCTCCGCCTGGATCTTCGCGTCGCCGCTTTCGGCAAGGCGAACGCTCGCGGGGATCTCGGCATTCTCCGCCGCGGCGCGGTAGGCCGCCGTTGCCGTGTCGAGGGCCACGCCTTGCGGAAGGCTGGCACCGATAGAGACGACCCGGTTGCGGTCATTGCGCTTAATCGACGAGACACCCTCGGCGTAGTCGATGTCGGCGACGCTCGACAGCGGCACGGTTGCGCCGCTTGCCGTGCGCACCTTCAGGGCGCGGATGGCTGCCAGATCTGTGCGCAGATCGAGCGCGGCCTGGACGCGGATCGGGATCTGGCGGTTGTCGAGCGAGATCTTCGGGAGTGCCGCGTCCACATCGCCGATGGTGGCAACACGCACCGTCTGGGCGATCTGCTGAGCCGTGATGCCGAGGCGCGCGGCCTCGTCGGCACGCGGCCGGATCTGCAGTTCCGGACGGGGCAGGGCACCGTCGGCACTGACATTGGCGAGTTCCGGCACCTGGCGAAGCTTTGCCTCGAGAATTCCCACGGCCTGGTTCAGTTCTTCCTCGCTCTTGGAGAGGAAGTTGAAGGTGATGTCGCGTTCGCCGCGGTCGTTGAGTTTCGTGATCCGAATGTCGGCAATGCCGCCGAGCTTAGCGAAGACTTCGTCCTCAACATCCCACTGTGGGCGCACGCGACCATTCTCTGGCAGCTTCGGCAGGTATTGGCCGATCAGTGGAAGATTACCCAGGCCATCGTTCACCAGCGTCTTTGCCAGCGAATGCTCGATGCGATCCAGGTTCATGGTGACACTGGCGCGGCGTAGTTCCAGATCGCCCCGCGGCGAGGAGCCGCCCAGGATAAAGATGCTGTCGACATCTGGCACGTCCTTGATGGCCGCATAGATCTCGTCCGTCTTGCGCTCGGTATCCTCAAGCTTTGCATTTGGCGGGAGCTCTACGGACAGCACGATACGCCCAGCGTCTTCCGGCGGGATGAAGCTGCCGGGAACGCCGGACAGAAGGATGATCGAGCCGATCAGGAACGCGATGGCGGCAGCCAGGGTGAGGAGCCGCGACAGCCAACCGAAGCCGACACGGGCAAACATGAAATGCACGAAGCGGCCGGCAGTCGTGTTGGAATGCTCGCTTTCGCGCTCAACGCGCGCGCCCCAGTTGCGGAGCGACCGGGGTGCCCAGCCGCCGGTCGTGGCTCGGACGATGCGGGTGTAGATCTTGAGCGGCAGGCTGTCATTGTCGTGATGGTCGTCCATCGCGTCTTCGGCCCGCATCAGATAGGCGGCCATCATCGGCGTGATGAGGCGTGCCACAAGCAGTGAGAAGAAGACCGAGAAGGCAACTGTCAGGCCGAACTGGATGAAGTACTGGCCCGGAATGCCCGGCATGAAGGAGACCGGCACGAAGACCGCGATGATGGTGAAGGTCGTAGCGATGACCGCGAGGCCGATTTCGTCCGCCGCCTCGATCGCCGCGCGATAGGGCGTCTTGCCCATCTTGATGTGCCGGGCGATGTTTTCCACCTCGACGATCGCGTCGTCGACGAGAATACCGGTCGCCAGCGTCAGTGCCAGGAACGAGACGAGGTTCAGCGAGAAGCCCATCATGTCCATGACCCAGAAGGTCGGGATCGCTGACAACGGTAGCGCCACGGCAGAGATCAGGGTCGCCCGCCAGTTGCGCAAGAAGAGCAGAACCACGATGACGGCGAGGATCGCGCCCTCGACGAGGGTGTGCATGGCGGCTTCGTAGTTGCCGTAGGTGAAATAGACGGAGTCGTCGATCATCTCGATCTGGACGTCAGGGTTTTCAGCGCGAACCGTCGCCAGACTTTCGGCAACGGTCTCCGCGACCGTAACTTCGCTGGCGCCCTTGGCGCGGAAGACGGCGAAAGATACGACCGGCTTGCCATCGTGGCGGGCAAAGGAGCGCGGTTCCTGATAGGTATCGGTCACCGTGCCGATGTCGGAGAGCTTGACGAAACGACCACCGGGAAGGGCAATCGTTGAATTCGCAAGGCTCTGGACATCCCTGTTGTCGCCAAGGGTACGGATCGACTGCTCGGCGCCGGCCACCTGACCGCGGCCGGAGCCGAGATCGACATTGGTGCCCTTGAGCTGGCTCGAAATATCGGCTGCCGTGACACCGAGCGCGTCGAGACGGCTCGGATCCAGTTCGACGCGCACTTCGCGATCGGCGCCGCCGTAGCGGTCGACGCGACCGATACCCGGCTGACCCTGTAGGGCGCGCTTGATCGTGTCGTCGACGAACCAGGAGAGCTCGGCGAGATTCATGTTGGGCGAGGAAACGGCAAAGCTCTGGATGGCCTGGCCTTCCACGTCAATCTTGGTGACGATGGGTTCGTCCACGGATGCCGGGAGGTCGCCACGGATCTGGTCGATGGCGTCCTTGACGTCCTGGACGGCCTGTTCCGTCGGCACTTCCATGCGGAACATGACGACGGTCTGGGATTGGCCATCTGTGACGGTCGAGTTGATTTCGTCGACCCCGGTGATCGAGGCGACGGCGTCTTCAACTTCCTTCGTCACTTGGCTTTCGAGTTCAGCCGGGGAGGCGCCACTCTGGCCGACGGTGATCGCGACGAGGGGCACGTCGATGTTCGGGAAGCGAGTGATCGGCAGTGAGTTGAACGACTGGATCCCGACGACCATGAGAAGGAAGAAGGCCAGGATCGGCGCAATCGGATTGCGTATGGACCATGCAGAGAAATTCATGGCGTCGTTGCCCCTTAGTTCGAAACGCTGCTGGTGTCTTCCACGGGATTGATCTTGTCCCCCTCGCGGACAAACACGCCTGCCTTGGCGACGACCTTGTCACCGTCTTCTAGGCCCTCGGTCACCTGGATGTAGGATCCATCCTGGATGCCCGTCTTGATCTCGACCATCTGTACAGTGCCGTCTACGACCTTGCGGACAGTCGTCTTCCCGCCTCCGGTTGTAATGGCCGAAAGCGGCAGGGCGATGTCCTTGGCCTCGCTGACGATGATCGAGGCGCTGCCATACATCCCGGATCGCGCTGCCGTGTCGTCGTCCAGCGCGATGTGCACGGCGCCAAGACGCGTAACCGGATCAACGACCGGCGATACCAGGCGCACAGAACCGCTCAGCGGCTGCGGGCTGCCAGCGACGTTGATCGCCGCCTTCTGGCCCGGCTGCAGGCGCAGGATATCACTTTCCGGCACATCCGCTACCAGTTCGATCTGTCCGTCGCGGATGACGGTGAACAGCGGTTGGCCGGCGCCGGAGGCAATAGCGCCAATCCGGGCGTTGCGCACGGAGATCGTGCCTGCGACCGGCGATTTGATTTCAGTGCGAGCGAGACGCAGGTCTGTGTCTGCCAGCTGGCTGTCAACGACCTTGATATCGGCCTCGGCCACAGTGATTGCCTGACGAGCGGTCTCGGCACGCGCCGTGGCACTCGCAAGCGAGGTTTCGGCCTGTTCTCTTTGTGAAGCGGAAACGGAACCGGAAGAGGCCAGACGCGTTGCACGATCGAACTGGCGTTGTGCCTCGTTCAGGCTGGCTTCGGCTTCGACGAGTTGCGCCCTGTACTGGGCCAGCGCGGCTTCGGCCTTGGCGCGGTTTGCGACAAACTGGCTGCGCTGAAGCAGGAGTGTGTCTTCCGCGAGTTTGGCAACGACTGCCTCGGCCTCAACCCTGTCGCCGACATCTGCGTTCAGGGACTGGATCTGCAGTCCCTCGACCTGGGGCTGGACCTGAACTTCCTCTTCGGCGCGAAGCGTGCCGGTGGCGACGATCCGGTCAACAAGGTCACGGCTCTGTGCAGCGGTGACGATGATGGCAGGAAGGTTCTGTACCGATGCGGCTGGCTGTTCCTGTCCCACGGTCACACTGGCCGACAGCGACAGAATGGAAACCACCAGTACGGATCTCGCACTTGCTTTTCGAAACATAAGAGCCTTCCCAAGGTCCAATAAATTGCAGTTCATGCCACATACGTCTCTGAGGCAGGATTGGCTCACGACCTCGATCCCTGCAGACACCGATATGCATAATCAATTTTGCGGCATGGCAAACCGTGAGAAGAGGTGGGGGATAGCTCAACCGCTTGCAAGAGGCTTGGCGACCAATTGGCGGGTGGTCTTCGAAATAGTTCAATATACAACGAAACTGTTGCGGAATTGCCAGCCTGAGCGGCGGAAAATTATCAGTAATACCTACAAAAAACACGGGGATTTCTCCCCGTGTTCAAGTTTTCAGTGGTCCGCCAAAGACTATTTCAGGGCCGCGTCGGTGATCTCGGTCGTGAAGGCGCCGGTCGGCTCCTTGGTGATGACCGGATCCGAACCGCCGCCGAGCAGGGTCTTGACCGTGCGATCGTAGTCGGCTTTGTCGAGCGCGCCGTTCGAGCCGGCGGTCAGCTTAGCGACTTCGCCCATCATGCGCTTCTGGTGTTGCTCGGTCTGAGCGCCCGAGGCATCGTTCTCAAGAACGATTTCGGCGGCTTCATCCGGGTTGGTTTCGGCGTATTTCCAGCCCTTCATCGAAGCACGGACGAACTTGACCATCTTTTCCTTGAAGGCCGGGTCGGCGAGCTTGTCTTCGAGCACATAGAGGCCGTCTTCGAGGGTGGCGACACCTTCGTCTTCATACTTGAAGGTGACCAGTTCCTCCGGCTTGATGCCGGCGTCGATGACCTGCCAGTATTCGTTGTAGGTCATCGTGGAGATGCAGGCGGCCTGCTTCTGGAGCAGCGGGTCGACGTTGAAGCCCTGCTTCAGGACGGTGACGCCATCCGGGGAGCCGTCGGTCTTGATGCCGAGCGTACTCATCCAGGACAGGAACGGATATTCATTGCCAAAGAACCAGACGCCGAGGGTCTTGCCCTTGAAGTCTTCCGGCTTGGTGATGCCGGTTTCCTTGAGACAGGTCAGCATCATGCCCGAGGACTTGAAGGGCTGGGCGATGTTGACGAGCGGCACGCCCTTTTCGCGGGTGGCGAGTGCAGACGGCATCCAGTCGACGATCACGTCAGCGCCGCCACCGGCCAGAACCTGCGGAGGCGCGATATCAGGGCCGCCCGGCTTGATTTCGACGTCGAGGCCTTCTTCTTCGTAGAAGCCCTTGTCCTTGGCGACGTAATAGCCGGCGAACTGGGCCTGGGTCACCCACTTCAGCTGCAGGGTCACCTTATCGGCAGCGGCAGCCTGCATGGCGGTCAAGGAGACCGCAGCAGCCAGCAGCAGGGATGCGAGTTTGACAGTCATTTCAGTTCCCTCTTTTGTTTTTGGTTCAGTTCACGACCGCCCACCACGGACGGACGGATGCCAGAAGGTGACCCGGCGTTCTGCCAGTGCCACCAATCCGTAGAAGACCGAGCCGGCGAGTGCGGCAACCGCAATCTCGGCCCAGACCATGTCGACATTCGAGCGTCCGACTTCTGTCGAGATCCGGAAGCCCATGCCGACAATCGGGGTGCCAAAGAACTCTGCCACGATCGCACCGATCAGCGCGAGGGTGGAATTGATCTTCAGCGCATTGAAGATGAAAGGCCAGGCGGCGGGGAGCCGCAGGCGCACCAGCGTCTGCCACCAGGAGGCGGCATAGGTGTGCATCAGGTCACGTTCCATGTGACTGGCCGAGGCAAGCCCCTGCACCGTGTTCACCAGCATCGGGAAAAAGGTCATGATGACCACGACGGCGACCTTGGACTGCCAGTCGAAGCCGAACCACATGACCATGATCGGGGCAATGCCAACGACGGGGAGGGCCGAGACGAAATTGCCGATCGGCAGGAGGCCCTTCTGCAGGAAGGGTGAGCGGTCGATGAGGATCGCGACGAGGAAGCCGAGCCCGCAGCCGGCGACATAGCCTGTGATCACGGACTTCAGGAAGGTCTGTTGGAAATCCGCCCAGAGGATATGGGTGGAGGTCAGGATTCGCGCCCAGATCATCGAGGGGGCGGGGAGCAGAATCGAGGGGATCTGGAAGCCGCGGACCACGCATTCCCAGATGACGAGCAACGTCACCCCGAAGATCAGCGGGACCGCGAGGCCGATCGCGCGGCGGGTCGTCGGGTCCTTGGGGCGCTGGGCCACCAGCCACTGGTTCAGGCCCCAGGCGCCGAGCCAGAAGATGAGCGCGAAGACGAGATAACCGTTCATGGCTTGACCCCCATGCGTGCCAGTACCCGTGTGTGGGCCATGCCGACGATCGAGACGAGCAGCGCGGCCAAGCCCGCCGCCATGAAGAGCGCCGCCCAGATCTGGATGGTCTGGCCATAGTAGGAGCCGGACAGCAGACGGGCACCGAGCCCCGCCACGGCGCCGGTCGGTAGCTCACCGACGATAGCGCCGACAAGCGAGATGGCAATCGCTACCTTCAGCGAGGTGAAAAGGTAGGGCATGGAGGCCGGCCAGCGCAGTTTCCAAAAGGTCTGGGCGGAGCTGGCATTGTAGGTGTGCATGAGGTCGAGCAGCAGGATATCGGGGCTGCGCAGGCCCTTCACCATGCCAACGACGATCGGGAAGAAGGAAAGATAAGTCGAAATCAGTGCCTTGGGCATGAGGCCCGAGATGCCGATGGAATTCAGAACCACGATGATCATCGGCGCAATCGCAAGGATGGGAATCGTCTGGGAGGCGATGACCCAGGGCATCAGCGACTTGTCCATGGCGCGGTTATGGACGATGGCGATGGCAAGCGCGATGCCGAGAACCGTGCCCATGGCGAAGCCCGCCAGCGTTGCCGAGAGCGTGATCCAGGCGTGGTAGACGAGGCTTCGCTTGGAGGTCACGGCCTTGTTGATGGTCGTATCCCAGAGTTCGGCAAGGATCTGGTGCGGGGCCGGCAGGATCGGCCGTTCCTGGACGAAGCTGCGTTCGACCACCTGGGAGAAGGTGATCTCTTCATTGGCGCGGGCGGCCTGGTCGCGGATGAAGGGTGCGTTGAGATAGACAACGAAGACGTGCCAGATGACAAGGATCGCCAGCAGGATGGTCAGGACCGGCAGGACGCGGTCACGGAAAGGCGAGGGAGCAGCCTTCATCAGGCACCTCCTTTTGCGGGATAGAGCATGAGGGCCATCGACAGGACACCCAGTGCCACACCGGCCGACTGGATCGGGCTCAGGCGCTCGCCGAAGACGAAGAAGGCGATGACATTGATGAGGACAAGCTGGGCAATGGCGGAGGCGGAAATGGCGAGCCCCAAGCCCCCCTCGCGCATCAGCTTCACCATCATCAGATTACCGATGCAGTAGAGGGCGAGGGAGGCAACGAGTACCCAGAGCTTGCCGTTGTCGACATAGGCACGGGAGACTGTGGCGGCGCCGAGGAATGTTGCCATTGCGGCACCCAGCCAGAGGAGGAAAGTGGGGTTCATGGGGTGGCCTCCTCCCGCAGCAGGTGCGCGATGGATGCCTCTATCGTCAGATACACATGGTCGGGATTGTCGATCACCAGATCGTTGTCGAAGCGCAGCACTTTGAAACCTTGTGACTTCATGAAGGCGTCCCGGCGCTGGTCATGTTTACGCCCATCATCTGTTTCGTGGCTGTGCCCATCAACCTCAACAACGATACGTTCGGCAAGCCAGGCGAAATCGGCGATGTAGGGGCCGATGGGTGTTTCCCTGCGAAAGCGAGCGCCGCGCGGCCGGAAATCACGGAGTATGTCCCACATTTCGCGCTCCGCCTTCGTGAGTTCGGAGCGCAAACTGCGGGCACGTTTCCGAGCCTTCGGGTCGATGTTGGAATGCGGCATCTGGTTGTGCCTTCCATCGAGCGTGGAGCGAGCAGTTTCCCCTCCCCAACCCCTCCCCACAAGGGGGAGGGGCTTTCCCGCCGCTCTCGTGCTCAAGGAAATTCTCCGCTGATGGTCCCCGCAAGGCCAGAGCGATGGCAAGCATGATCTTTGCCCCGATGTGGGCGTCGTACTGAGGTTAGCCACTCGCTGATGCGTTAGTGGCAGGGTGAGAGCGGTGCCCCGAGCGCCAAAGCCCCTCCCCCCTGTGGGGAGGGGTTGGGGAGGGGTCTTTCCCTCAAGTGCTCCACTATTCCTCATAGCTGTGCCCCGCCTTCAGACCCTCGCGCACCCGATGCGCGATCTCCAAGAACTCCGGCGTCTCGCGGATGTCGAGCGGGCGTTCCTTGGGCAGCGTCGACTCGATGATGTCGGTCACCCGGCCCGGACGCGGACTCATGACGACGATCTTCGTGGAGAGGTAGACAGCCTCGGGGATCGAGTGGGTGACGAAGCAGATCGTCTTGTTGGTACGCTCCCAGAGTTTCAGGAGTTCGGAATTCAGGTGGTCGCGGACGATTTCGTCGAGCGCGCCGAAGGGTTCGTCCATCAGCAGCAGGTCGGCGTCGAAGGCGAGCGCGCGGGCGATCGAGGCGCGCTGCTGCATGCCGCCTGACAGTTGCCAGGGATATTTCTTGGCGAAGCCCGAGAGGTTGACCAGCTCCAGCGTCTGCTCGATGCGCTTCTTCTTTTCCGCAGCGCTGTAGCCCATGATTTCGAGCGGGAGCGCGATGTTGTTCTCAATCGTGCGCCAGGGATAGAGGGCAGCCGCCTGGAAGACATAGCCGTAGGAGCGGGCCTTGCGCGCCTCTTCCGGCGTCATGCCATTTACTGTGATATCGCCGGCGGTGTGCTTTTCGAGATCGGCGATGACGCGCAGAAACGTGGTCTTGCCGCAGCCGGAGGGGCCGATGAAGGAGACGAAATCGCCCTTCTTCACTTCGAGATCGACATTCGACAGGGCGTGGACGGGACCGTCGTTGGTCTCGAAAGTAAGGCTCAGGTTCCTGGCCGAGACGACGGAATAGGGCTCATTCATGCGCGGGACCAATCGGGTTTGTTGCAAAGGCTTTTCGGCTCTTGCATTCTTTCAACATGAGGCCGCTCTGGAGCAGCGGAGATGGAGAGGCGGATTTCCCGCCGAAGGGGATGAGGATCAGACCATGGACGCATCAGCAAAGCCCACCTGCCGGATCGTGAAGCCCGGCCATACCTATGAGGGCAAGCAGGGGCTGAGTTACTTCGAGGGCATCGCCGCCGAGACAGTGGGCGCCAAGGGCATCTGCATGCATGTGCTCACCATGCCGCCGGGTGCCCGCGCCAAGGCGCATCTGCACGAGAGCCACGAGACGGCGATCTACATGCTCTCCGGTCAGGCGCATACCTGGTATGGCGAGCGGCTGGAAAACCACGTGGTGGTTCATGCGGGCGAGCTGTTCTACATTCCGGCCGGTGTGCCTCACCTGCCGGCGAACCTGTCGAATGCGCCGTGTACCGCGATCATTGCGCGGACAGATCCGAACGAGCAGGAAAGCGTCGTTTTGTTGCCGGAGCTGGATGGGCTGGTTGAGGTGTAGCGCAGGGTTCATCTGGCAAGGCCCTCCGGTCGAGGGAAGGCGATCAGCCAGTAGATCAGTGCCGAGACCATGCCGGTCGGGACCAGTGACAGGGCCAAGGAAGCTTCATTCTGATGAAAGAAGCGCCCCCAGGTCGCCAGCTGCAAGAGGGCGATCCCGGAGAGGGGGCAGGCGGTCCCAGCGATGGCAAAATGCCACCAGCTGTTCCAGCGCATTCGCAGCAGCACCCAGGTCGCCAGCAGGGTGAAGGGTGCGGCCAGCAACAAGGCGACCGGCATGATTTCCGCGGTCAGCCGGAGTGCTTGAAGAATGGAGCCGGGAAAGATCAGGACGAAGAGCGGCAGTCGACCGTAGGTGACGGCATCTGTGACCTCAAGCGTCGCCCAGATGCCCATGACGCCGACAAACACGGCCGCCGCATAGCCAGCGCCGAAGCGGGCACTCCTCAGCAGCCATGTCTTCTTCGCTGGTATCACGACGCTCAAACCCCCGTCGCCGGAATGCCCGTGCGTTCCACCTTGCGCGGTGCCACGAGTTCCTTCCACGTCGAGAGTGCCTTGGAAACCGCCGGGAAGGGCTCGCGCTTCACGAACTTGCCGTGGCCCTCGCGGGTCTTCACCGCGCTCTCCTCAATCGCGACATAACCGCGGGTCAGCGTGTAGCGCGGCAGGCCGGTCACTTCCTTGCCCTCGAAGACATTGTAGTCGATCGACGATTGCTGGGTCTTTGCGGAGATGGTCTTGGAGCGTTTCGGATCCCAGACCACGAGGTCGGCATCGGCGCCGACGAGGACAGCCCCCTTCTTCGGATAGATGTTGAGGATCTTGGCGATGTTGGTCGAGGTGACCGCCACGAACTCGTTCATCGTCAGGCGGCCGGTCGAAACACCATAGGTCCAGAGCATCGGCATGCGGTCTTCAAGACCGCCGGTGCCGTTGGGGATCTTGGCGAAGTTGCCGACACCAAAACGCTTCTGTTCGCTGGTGAAGGCGCAGTGGTCGGTGGCGACGACAGAGAGCGAGCCTGACTGCAGGCCGGCCCAGAGTGAATCCTGGTGCTGCTTGTTGCGGAAGGGGGGCGACATGACGCGGCGGGCGGCATGGTCCCAGTCCTTGTTGAAATACTCACTTTCGTCGAGCGTCAGGTGCTGGATCAGCGGCTCGCCATAGACGCGCATCCCCTTTTGACGTGCACGGCGGATGGCTTCATGAGCCTGTTCGCAGGAGGTATGCACGACATAGAGCGGAACGCCGGCCATGTCGGCCAGCATGATGGCGCGGTTGGTCGCTTCGCCCTCGACTTCCGGGGGTCTGGAATAGGCATGGGCTTCTGGACCGTTGTTGCCCTCGGCGAGGAGCTTCGCGGTCATCGAGGCGACGACGTCGCCGTTTTCGGCATGCACCATCGGCAGCGCGCCAAGTTCGGCGCAGCGCTGGAAGGAGGCGAACATCTCGTCGTCGTTCACCATCAGCGCGCCCTTGTAGGCCATGAAGTGCTTGAAGGTGTTGATGCCGCGATCCTGAACGACCGTCTTCATCTCGTCGAACACGCGCTCGTTCCAGCCGGTGATCGCCATGTGGAACGAATAGTCGGCCGTCGCGCGCGAGGTCTTGTTGTCCCACATCTGCAAGGCTTCGAGCAGGGACTGGTCGGGACCGGGCAGACAGAAATCGACGACCATGGTCGTGCCACCCGAGAGGCCGGCGCGTGTACCGCTTTCAAAGTCGTCCGCCGAGTAGGTGCCCATAAAGGGCATTTCCAGATGCACATGCGGGTCGATGCCGCCCGGCATGACATAACAGCCGGCCGCATCCAGCACGGTGTCGCCGGAAAGGTTCGGTCCGATCTCGACGATCACGCCGCTCTCGATCTTGACGTCGGCCTTGTAGGTCAGATCGGCGGTGACGATCGTGCCGCCCTTGATGACTGTGGTGGTCATGTGGTCTCTCCCTCGCCTGTTTTTCTCACAATTGCGGTCTGAACTGCTGCAATCCGGTGATGTTGATTATCGCCAGTTCGAGCGTCGACATTTCATCCTCACTGAGATGGCCGATAACTTGCCGGATCGCTGCCTTCTTCAGATGTGTGATTTTGTCGGCCATTGCCTGAGATCGCTCCTTTAAACCATTGGTTTCTGAGGGTTCGATCGTGGGACGAAAATCTGCAGCATCAGAGAGGAAGGTCGAAAGAGGGCAAAGCAGCAAGGTGACGTGGTGCTCGATATAATTGTCAGCCTGGATGATGACCGCTGGCCGCGGTTTCCCGAGATCTCCCTGGAATGCGGCTGTCACCATATCACCCCGCGCAAACTTCACGGCTTTTCCCAGTCATCAGTAAGGTCTTCACCGATCAGTTCTACAATACCCGCTCTTCGATCAGCATCTACCGCAGCCTTTGTTTGCCGTGCGGCTTCTTCTTTGTAGGCCTCGCTGGAAACGTCTGGCACCCAGATTTCGACCGGCTTGTAGCCCCGCCGTAGCAGGTCTTCGCGTTCTTCCGGTGACAATTCCCTCGGTCGTCCCATGGTTCGCTCCCGTTCAGGACTGTTCGCAAGTCTCGATCCTACGCCACAATCTCCGCCGTCTCCAGCACGGCGCGCAGCAGCACGTCGCAGCCCGCCGTCGCCCATTCCTTGGAAATCTCCTCTGCCTCATTGTGGCTCAAGCCGCCGACGCAGGGGCACATGATCATGGTCGAAGGCGCAACCTTGGCTGTCCAGCAGGCGTCGTGGCCGGCTCCCGAGATGATGTTCATGTGGCTGTAGCCGAGATCTTCTGCGGCCTTGCGCACGGAGGCGACGAGTGTCGGATCAAAGGTGACCGGATCGAAATGGCCGACGGCTTCAATCGAGCAGCCGACGCCGAGGGCCGCACAAATTTCTGCGGCTTCCTTCTCGATCCTCGCGCGCATGCCGTCGAGCTTGGCCTGTTCCGGCGAGCGGATGTCGACGGTGAAGATGACCGTGCCGGGCAGGACGTTGCGGGAATTGGGCGAGAACTTCACCTGGCCGACGCCGCCGACGCAGCCCGGCTGGTTGTCCATCGCGACCGTCTGGACCATTTCCATGATGCGGGCCATGGCGAGGCCTGCATTGACGCGGTGGTTCATCGGGGTGGAGCCGGTATGGGCTTCCTTGCCGGTCAGCGTGAATTCGAGCCACCAGAGACCCTGACAATGGGTGACCACGCCGATCTGCTTATTCTCGGCCTCAAGAATAGGTCCCTGCTCGATGTGATACTCGAAATAGGCATGCATCTTTCGAGCGCCGACCTTTTCCTCGCCCACCCAGCCGATGCGCTTCAGTTCGTCGCCGAATGTTTTGCCGTCCATGTCCTTGCGGCCGTAGGCGTAGTCCTGACTGATGACGCCCGCGAAGACCCCGGAGGCCAGCATGGCGGGCGCAAAGCGGGCGCCTTCCTCATTGGTCCAGTTGGTGACAACGATCGGGTGCCTGGTCTTGATGTTGAGGTCGTTCATCGAGCGCACGACTTCAAGACCGGCGAGCACGCCCAGCACGCCGTCATACTTTCCGCCGGTCGGCTGGGTGTCGAGATGAGAGCCGACATAGACGGGCAGGGCATCCGGATCGGTACCGGGGCGCGTCATGAACATGTTGCCCATGGTGTCGACGCCCATGGTGAGGCCTGCATCTTCGCACCAGCGCTGGAAGAGGCGGCGGGCCTCGGCATCTTCATCGGTCAGGGTCTGGCGATTGTTGCCGCCGGCAATGCCGGGGCCGATCTTCGCCATCTCCATGAGCATGTCCCACAGCCGATCGCCGTTCACGCGAAGGTTTGTGCCGGATTGCGCCGTCATTGCAGTTCCTCACCTGTTTCGGGGAATCGGATCTTCCGCCCGTTCCCCAAGTTCCCGGGGTCAGCGACAGCGGCTTATATTTGTCTTTTCCGCTGTCGTATCGGCAGTTGCCTTTATTTGACATCTGTCCAATAATTTGACCGACTGGTAAAACATTACAACTTCCATCACGGCACTCAAGACGAAATCGGCAAAATTCTGCGACAAAATATCGAGCAGATGCTCAGATTTTGGGCTTCTATATTGTTGAGTGAGTTCAGTATCTTAGGCGGGGAACAACTCTAAGATGGCCATACCGAGAGCGGCGCAGACCCAGAGGCGGACGCGGATCCAGGAGGAGAAGGAGGAACTCATCCTGGAGGCGGCGCTGGAGGTGTTCTCGCAACGCGGATTTCACGGTTCGACGATCGACCAGATCGCCGACGTGGCGGGCATGTCCAAGCCGAATCTTCTTTACTACTTTCGAACGAAGGAAGCGATGCACCGGGCGCTGATCGACCGCGTGCTGGAGAACTGGCTGGAGCCGCTGCAGGCCTTCGACGCGGAAGGGGACCCTGAGGAGGAGATTCGCTCCTACATCAGGCGCAAGCTGGAGATGGCGCGGGAATTTCCGCGCGAGAGCCGGCTCTTCGCCAATGAGGTCCTGCAGGGGGCACCGCACATCATGGCGGTGCTGGAGGGGCCGCTGAAGGAACTCGTGGACGAGAAAGCCGAGGTCATCCGCGTCTGGATCGCGTCGGGCAAGGTTCGGGACTGCGATCCGCATCACTTGATCTTCTCGATCTGGTCGACGACCCAGCATTACGCCGATTTCGACGTGCAGGTGAAGGCGGTGCTGGGGGCCGGGCGCGACGGTGTGGAGCGCTTCGAGGAGGCCGCAAGTTTTCTTGAGGGGCTCTTCGTCAGCGGCCTGATCCTCAAGCCGACGGTCAGTCCCTGAGCAGACCCATGACGAGCAGGCCTCCCGCTGTTACCAG
The DNA here is from genome assembly GCA_046294755.1 of Allorhizobium sp. Taxonomy (GTDB): domain Bacteria; phylum Pseudomonadota; class Alphaproteobacteria; order Rhizobiales; family Rhizobiaceae; genus Allorhizobium. The sequence continues at coordinate 122,085 of JBKBON010000002.1, forward strand.
GGCGCCGAGGAAAACTGCTGGGCTTGCCCAGCCATGGCCAAGCAGGCCCTCAAGCAGAATGATGAAGGTCGGGGTCAGGTAGCCGTAGCCGAGAACCTTCGGGGCGGGCAGGCGCATCGAGGCATATTGCAGCAGCATGAAGGTGAGCGCCGTGGTGACGATCGACAGATAGGCGATCGTTGCCCAGACGGCTGCGGGCAGCTCTGCGAAATCGGTGGTGGCGAGCGGAACTGCGCCTGTCGGCAGCAGCCAAGGCACGGTGAAAACCACCACCCAGAAGCCGAAGGCGACCGGGTTCTCGCCCTGATTGAACTTGCGGATCAGCGGCACATAGGCGCCGTGACAGATCACGCCGACGAAGTAGATCAGTTCGCCTCTTCCGACGTCGAAGGAGAGGATGGCCTGGATATCGGCGCGGAAGATTACCCAGATTGCGCCGAGGGCAGCAATCACCAGTGCCAGCAGCACGTCGGGGCGAGTCTTCTGACCGATGAAGACCAAGGCAAAACCAGCGCTGATCAGCGGCATCAGCGTGAAGACGGCCCCGGTCTGCACGGGATTGGTGAATTCCAGCGCCACGAACATCGTCAGCATGTAGACGGCGATCAAGCCGCCGAGCAGGGCGAAGCGCCAGATTCGCCTTGGTGTTCGGAAGGGCACGCGCAGAATGCCAAAGGTCAGCAGTCCCATCACTACAACGGTCATCAGGTAGCGCCAGAGCGTCAGCGGCCCGGCTTCCATGTGCTGTGCCGCCATGCCACCGAAGGAGAAGGAGCCGGCGATCAGGGCGGCAAAGAGCAGCATGGCCGCATGGGCCAGCAGCTTCTCTCGACCTTTCGCATGGACGGTATGCCTGTTGGCGGGCGCGGCTGGGCTTTCGGCTTGATCTGTCATGGCATGTTTCGCGGTCCCAGGTCGGCCCCACCGTCAAGGCGTGACTTGACCCTGCCGTCTTTCTCATTCATCTGCGGCTTCGGGTGCGAGCATAATGCGCGCCCCTGCAATACCTTGCGGCAGTAATCGAAAGCGGCCCCAATGACAACGATGATCGGCTTCAGCGATACCGAGAAGAGCACGAGTGCGGTGCTGCAGGATGTGATCGATTCCCTGCATGACGAGCACGTCACCCTGCGCCAGATCCTGGAACGGATGGGCGAGAGCGGCCTTCTGCTGCTCTGCGGACTGCTGGCCCTGCCGTTTCTGGTGCCTGTATCCCTGCCGGGCGTGTCAACTGTCTTCGGCGCGGGCATCGTGTTGATCGGCATCGCCATCACCTTCAATCGCTTTCCCTGGCTGCCGGAGAAGGTTGCAGACCGCAAGCTCGAGCGGGCCCGCCTCGTGCCTGTGCTCGAACGGGGCTTGAAGATCCTGCGCAAGGTGGATCGCTACGTGCGTCCGCGCTTGCTGGGGCTGACTGCGGGCGCGGTGATCAACCGCATCAATGGGCTTGTGCTGACGGCGGCCGGTGTTCTGCTGATGATGCCGCTCAGTTTCATCCCCTTTTCCAACACCCTGCCGGGCGTTGCCATTCTCTTCCTGTCGACGGGTATTTCCCAGCGCGATGGCGCGGTGGTGGCGATCGGTCATCTGTTGGTGGTGCTGACACTCGTCTATTTTACAGCGATCGCCTATGCCGCAATCGCCGCCGGACAGAACCTGCTGGGCTGAGCGGCACGCGCCTCTAAGCGCTGCGCTGCCAGAGATCTTCGCTCCTCAGCGCATGGGCTCTTGCAAAGTCTATGAAGGCGTTCGGAGCCATGGGGCGGGCGAGGGCATATCCCTGGAGCGTATTGCATCCGAGATCCCTCAGGATCGCCGCGTGCTCCATCGTCTCCACTCCTTCGGCCACGATGCCGATGCTGAACGAACGGCCGATATCGACGATCGAGCTGATCAGCTTGCGTTGGGCAGGATTGCTGACAATCGGCGCCACCAACTGGCGATCGATCTTCAGCCTGCTTGGCGAGAGCTTGAGAAGAGACAGAATCGAGGCATAACCGGTGCCAAAATCGTCGATCTCGATGGCAATGCCGTGACTGCTGATGCGCTTCAGGCTCTCGGCAACCGCGTCGGCCTTGTCATCGAAGGAGATCGATTCCAGAAGCTCGAAGGAGAGGCTGCCCGGCGTCACCTTCAGCTTGGCCAGATGGTCGAGCAGCTTGTCTTCGAACAATCGCTGAGCCGAAATGTTGACGGAGACATGCTCGATACCAAGCCCTTCAGCCTGCCAGCGAGACAATTCGTGGAGCGACTGGTCGAGAATGCTGGCGTCGATCTGCGCCACCACACTCAGGTTTTCAGCGATTTCGAGGAAGGCAATGGGGGCGAGGATGCCCCTTTGAGGGTGGCGCCAGCGGGCCAGCGCCTCGACGCCATTGATCTTCAGCGTATGCGCATCGAACTGGGGTTGGAACCAGGCAATGAAGTCTTCGTCCCCCAGCGATCGAAGGATTGCATCGGCCGTGTGTTTGGTGTTGATCGTGCGGGCTCGTAGGTAGTCATTGAAGCGTTCGACGCGATTACGCCCGCGCCGCTTGGCTTCGTAAAGCGCGATATCGGCATTGACCAGAAGCTGTTCGGCGGTGAGCTCCGGTTCGATCCTGTCGGCGAAACCGATTGAGGCGCCCACGCGGCATTCGTGTCCGTTGTAGGTAATCGGCTGGTTCACGGCGGCGATGAGTTTCGTACCCATGGCCTCATAGCCGTCGGCCAAGTCGCAGCCAAGGCAGACGATGACGAACTCGTCGCCTCCGATGCGGGCGACAAAATCGTTCGGGCCAACGAGGCTTTGCAGTTCCTGGGCCACATGGCGCAGGATTGCGTCGCCCGCGCCATGGCCGAGCGTGTCGTTGATCTCCTTGAAGCGATCAAGATCCATGTGAAGCACTGTCAGTCGCTCTCCCGGCCGGTCGCCGCTCGCGACAAGCCTTTCCAGTTCCTGGTCGAGATAGCGCCGGTTGGGCAGGCCAGTCAGGGCGTCATGCAGCGAGTTGTATTCCATCCGCTTGCGTGCTGCTTCCAGTTCCTCGTTGCGCTGCGCGGTCTCGCGCTGGGCCCGGCTCAGCTCTTCCTGAAGGATCACGTCGGCGGTGACATCCCAATTGACGCCCAGCAAAATGGTTTCGTTCTTCTGATTGCGATAGGCTGTGCCAACGGTCCGAAAGTGCACCGTTTCGCCATCCGGACGCGTGATGCGGAAGCGTCCCGTGTAGGAGGCATGGTTCTTGATGGCGTCCGCCATTCCCCGCTCGATTGCGTCAATATCGTCTGGATGAGCCATGGAACGCCAGAGATCCTGGTTGACCGGCGTATTCAGGGGCAGGCCGTAGAGTTGGTAGATACGGTCGTCCCAAACGAGCTCGTTCGTGGTAGTGTCCATTTCCCAGACGCCGATCCGCGAGGATTCCAGCGCTGCACCGAGGCGGTGGGACATGGCTCTGAGCTCTTCTTCCCGCTGACGAAGGGCCGCATAATTCCGCTGCCGTTCAAGCATCAAGAGAGCGACCCAGATCACGCTGCCGGCGATCATGGCGGAGATCGCGCCAATCAAACCTCGAATGAGGAGGTCTTCACTGCTTGCGGCACCCCACCCCTCTTTGGGCACCGCCGAGATTGTCCATTGCTCGTTGCCGAGATCTACCGTCATGGTAACGGGATCATTCGACAGGATATGTCCATCCCCATAGATCAGGCTGGTATTGCCAATGATCTGGTTCTGATCGGTGATCGCAATAGAGACGGGAAGATCGGGAGCCCGCAGGCCGCTGTCGTCATAGAGGCGCGCAAGATCCACGATCCCGGCCAATGCACCCCAGAAGACACGGTTGCCCTCGTCATTGGTCATCGAGACGGGCAGGGTGATGACAAGTCCCAGACTGCCATCCCTCAGGGGCAGGGGGCCGCTGAAGATCGTGCGGCCTTCTTCTCGCAACTGGCGTGCCGCTTCTTCGCCGCCGGGAGGAGGCAAGACCCATTTGCCGATCAGGGACTTGTTCTGCTCATAGGGAAAGACGAAGCTGGTAATGAGATTGGGCGCGGCGGCGACGTTGCGGATCTGCGACGGCACGTAGAGCAACTGACTGGACAGGGCTTCAAAGCGTGGCTGTGTCACATAGGGTTCCGCGCCGATCACCGCTACCAGACCCTGCAAAAGCTTCACATCGGAATTGATATTGGCTTCAAGCTTGGTTCGGATCAGGCCGAGACGTTCCTCGACGGTATTGCGCGCCGCTTCGCGACTGAGCCTTTGCTGCTGGAGATCGGCATAAAAAGCCGAGAGTGCGACGCCGGCAAGGACAATCACGCTCGGGATCAGGATCTGGAGGCGCGATCGCAGGGGCGACACGCCGTCTGTCGTCTTGCTCTTGATCGCCATCGTCTCCTGCATCAGGGCTGGCCGGGTCCGGTCCCATCAGCTCCATTGGAGGCGATCGTGGAGTATAGCGTTGAACAAATTCTAAATTGGCTGAAGAAAAGCCGCGTTTTTCTTTCTCCTGCAGCATATCCGGCCCGTCAGGACCGGATATGCTTGGGGCCCTATTATTCGGCAGCCTGTACCGACATGGGGTTGTTCGGATGGGTCGTCCAGTTGGCATAGTTCGGATCGACCGGGCGACCAGTGCGCTGGTCCAGGGTGCCTGCGTCAAGGCCGACCATGGTGATGCAGTTCTCCACCGGACAGACGTTGACGCACAGATTGCAGCCGACGCATTCGTCTTCCATTACCTCGAAATGCCTGACGCCGTTGACCATTGAGGTGATCGCCTGATGGGATGTGTCCTCGCAGGCGATGTGGCAGCGACCACACTTGATGCAGGCATCCTGATCGATCCGGGCTTTGGCGATGTAGTTGAGGTTCAAATACTGCCAGTCCGTGACATTCGGCACGGCGCGTCCGCAGATGTCGTCCAGGCTCGCGTGACCCTTCGCGTCCATCCAGTCGTTGAGGCCGGTGATCATCTCCTGGACGATCTTGAAGCCATAGGTCATGGCCGCCGTGCAGACCTGCACATTGCCGGCGCCGAGCACGAGGAATTCGGCAGCATCCCGCCAGGTGGTGACACCGCCGATGCCGGAGATCGGCAGGCCGTAGGTTTCGGGATCGCGGGCGATCTCGGCCACCATGTTGAGCGCGATCGGCTTTACCGCCGGGCCGCAATAGCCGCCATGGGTGCCCTTACCACCAACGGTGGGCGAGGGGGCAAAGCTGTCGAGATCGACAGAGACGATCGAATTGATCGTGTTGATCAGCGACACGGCATCGGTGCCTCCGGCCTTGGCGGCGCGAGCCGGCTTGCGGATGTCGGCGATGTTCGGGGTCAGCTTGGTGATGACGGGCATGCGGGTGTATTGCTTGCACCAGCGCACGACCATTTCGATGTATTCCGGCACCTGTCCGACGGCCGCGCCCATGCCGCGTTCGGACATGCCGTGCGGACAGCCGAAGTTGAGCTCGATGCCATCTGCGCCGGTTTCCTCGACGAGCGGCAGGATCGCCTTCCACTCTTCCTCAACGCATGGAACCATGATCGACGCGACGAGCGCCCGGTCCGGCCAGTTCATCTTGACCTGTTTCATCTCCTGCAGATTGACCTGCAGGGGACGGTCGGTGATCAGTTCGATATTGTTCAAGCCCAGCAGGCGGCGGTCTGCGCCCCAGATCGCGCCGTAGCGCGGACCGTTGACGTTGACGACCGGCGGGCCTTCCGCGCCAAGCGTCTTCCAGACGACGCCACCCCAGCCCGCCTTGAAGGCGCGCTCGACATTATAGGCCTTGTCGGTCGGCGGTGCCGAGGCCAGCCAGAAGGGGTTGGGCGACTTGATGCCGACGAAGTTGTTTCTCAGATCAGCCATTGTTCAAATCCTCTCAAGAGCGATGCGTCATGCGACAGCTGTTGCGCCCGCCGTGGAAACGGCGAGAGAGCGGTTGATGCTTTCGGCCGCATCGCGGCCCATGGCGACGGCGGACACAGTGAGGTCCTGGCCACCGAAGGCGCAGTCACCACCGGCCCAGACGCCAGGGATGGAGGTGCGCCCCTCTGCGTCCACGGCGATCTTTCCGCCCTCGATCTTCAAGCCGTCCAGTCCCTGGCCGTCGAGCTTCTGGCCGATCGCGACGAGGATCTGGTCCGCCTTGATCTCGGTCGTGTGACCGGTACCTTTCATGAGGCCGTTTTCGAGATGGGTATATTCGAAGGTGATCGAGGAGCAGTGGCCGTGGTGGTGGGCAACTTCCTTCGGCTGCAGCCAGTGGCGGATGTGGACACCCTTGGAGGCGGCCAGATCCTGCTCGAACTCCGAGGCGTTCATATGTTCCTTGCCGCGACGGTAGCAGATGGTGACGTTTTCGGCGCCGAGCAGCTTCGCCTGCACGGCGGCATCGATCGCGGTCATGCCGCCGCCGATGACAACGACGTCGCGGCCAACAGGCACGTCGGCCTTATCATTGGCCTGGCGCAGATTTGCGATGAATTCGACGGCATCGAGTACGCCGTTGATCCCGGCACCTGGGATGTTGAGGCCGTTGACGTTGCCGAGACCGGCGCCGATGAAGACGGCGTCGTGTTTGGCCTGGAGGTCGGCCAGCTTGAAGTCGATGCCCATTTCCTGGCCGTCGAGCACGTCGATATTGCCCAGTGACAGGATGTAGTCGACTTCCTTCTGGGCGAAGTCGTTGGGGGTCTTGTAGGCGGCGATGCCATATTCGTTCAGGCCGCCTGCTTTTTCTTTTGCTTCGTAGATGGTGACCTGATGGCCGTGCAGGGCAAGGCGGTGAGCGGCGGCAAGACCGGCAGGGCCTGCTCCGACAATGCCAATCGTTCTGCCCGTTGATGCGGCTGGACGGTAGAACTGCCGGCCGTCCTCGATCGCGATATCAGTGGCGTAACGTTGCAGGCGACCAATCTCGACGGGGCGCTCTTCCGCCGTGTTGCGCACACAGGCCTCCTCGCAGAGCGTTTCGGTCGGACAGACGCGGGCGCACATGCCGCCGAGGATATTCTGGTCGAAGATGGTCTTGGCGGCGCCGAGCGGGTTGCCAGTCGATATCTGCCGGATGAACATCGGGATATCGATGGCGGTGGGACAGGCCGTCATGCAGGGCGCGTCGTGACAGAAGTAACATCTGTCAGAGGCGACCAGCGCCTCGTGATCACCGAGGCGTGGGTGGAGGTCTGAAAAATTCTTCGCATAATCGGCAGCGTCAAGCCGCCCGGCCTTGAGGCCCGGTTCCAGTCTTCGCATCGCAGTTCCCTCTTTTATATTCGAAGCGATGCAGGGAAAGGTAACGCAGGTTCAAACTTTTATCAAACGGTAAAAAATTCCATATTCGTTGCTGCTTGCCCTGAGAATCCTGGCAACTGACGCCTGTCAATCCGCTGGTTTTGCTCGTGAAACGTAGCCAGTGGAAAACATGAGTGGATTGATCAACTCTATACTTTACTCCGTTTGTCATGTTTTGTATGGCTGTTCGCGAAGGGGCGGCAGGCTGCCGTCCCGGGTTCGGATTCGAGGAGAGCGAACGGCATGGCGAAGAAAAAGAAGCAGCCGGGCAAGAAGGCGGGTGCGCAGGCTGCCATTCAGGCTGCGCCGCAGAAATCTCAGGCCGAAGTGCGAAGCTTTCTTTATGTCGGCGGTCGAGATTGTCAGGTTGCGCATCTCCGTCAGATCGCCACAAATTTTGGTGCGGAACTAATTCACCATGATGGGGGTTTACGCGAAGCGGTATCCCGAATTGATACGGTGCTACCTTCTGTAGACTGCGTGTTCTGCCCAATCGACTGTATCAGTCACGATGCGTGTCTGCGCGTGAAGAGCGGTTGCAAGAAGTTCGGAAAGACTTTCATTCCGCTGCGAAATGGCTCGAAATCCAGTCTCGAGCGTGCGCTGCAGACCCTCAATGAAAGGAATTCGGACGGATGAGCAGGGACGGTGTCGACAAAGGTGGCATAAGCTCGTTTCACGAGCTTGCACGTCAACGTGGCGAGGGGCTTCTGCCTGAACTCGCTGCGGCAATGTTGCAACGCTCGCAGGAAAGTGAAGTGATGAATTGCGAGATCATCACTTTGCCGGGCTTGCACGAACGCAAATCGGGTACCATGTACGAAAATGTGAACCGGGCCCCCGCCCTCGTCATCGATTTTCCCGCGCCCAGATGGCAGCGGAACGCCAACGCCAGGTCGTAGTCGTTTCGTTTTCCAGTCTCATGCGGGAAACAGAGGAACTTTCCGCATGAACGCTCAGCAACCTGTTGCGAAGACGATCCTCAACGCAGTGCCGATCCTCCCCTCCCTGAATTTCGCCGAAACACGAAGCTTCTATGTCGACTATCTCGGCTTTGAAGAGGTCGGCCTTGATTACCACGATTATCTCGTCGTGCGCCGCGGCGGGATGGAACTGCATTTCTGGCTCAGTGACGATCCTGTCCAGTGCCAGAACAGCTCGGTGTTCTTCCGTGCCAATGCGCCGATCGAAATTTATCGCGACTTCTGCGACCGGGGAATCGAGGCTATCCGTCCCTCGGAAGCGCAGGGCGACGAGATCCGGTTCCACGTACGGGACCCACACGGCAACCTGTTGATGTTCTCGGGCATGGGTGCTTCGGCGCTCGCTCACTGAATCTTTCTGCGCACTTGGCGAGGCAAGCTGCACTTCCAGTGGAGCCTCAGCTTCGCGAGGGCAAGAGAGCGCCAATTGCCAGGAGAAGCCATGACGCGATCAGCGTCATGCCGCCTGTTGGCGCGGCCATAGGGAACAGGCCGGTTCCGAGAAAGTGGCGGGCGACCAGGTCTCCTGCAAAAAGCAGGCATCCAAGTACCATCCCCACTGCGGCGAGGCTTGAGAGCCTCAACCTGCCAGCCGCAAGCGAAAGCGCAACCAGCGCCGGCGCATGAGCAAGGCAGATGGTCGAGGCCGGGCGCAACAGCGCTTCTCCGCCGGCATGGCTTGCGGCTGCAGCAAGTCCGACCCCCGCGGCGCCGATGAGGCCCGCCGCCACAGCGGCCCAGCGGTTTTCGTGGGTAATCGCCATCCGGCTCAATCCTTGTTTTGCATGTGAAAGGCCAGTTTCTCGATCGGCGCCCAAATAACCTCGCGCAGCTTCGGGTGCTCGATGGTCTCCTCCATGGCGCGGCGGAAGCACAGCAGCCATTCGTCGCGCTCGACCGGGCCGATCTCGGCAACGAAATGGCGGCGCCTCAGCATCGGATGCCCGCGTTTCTGCATGTAGATCGGCGGACCGCCCAGATAGCCGGTGAGGTATTCGTAGAACTTCTCTTCGCTGCCGGAGAGATCCGGCGGATGAACCGCCCGGCAGTTTGCCGCCTCGGGCAGGCTGTCCATCAATTCGTAGAAGCGGCGCGTCAGCGCGCGTACCGTTACGTCGCCGCCGATGGCTTCGTAGAGGGTGATGGTCTCTTCGCTCATGGTGCCTCCTGAGATCCTCCATTCTTTGCCTCGTCCTGAAAGGCGAGGCAACGCGCAAAATTGCCTTGTGGCGATCCGGCGCAGGTGTCGTCTCGATGAGACGCTGGGGCGGGCATGGCTCGTGAGAATACTTGCTATAAGTATAGCGTGTTATGCGCGTGGCGGCGTATTCATGATCGGGCGATAGATTTATCAACCGGGAGTATTGTTCCATATGTGACCGTATCGGTTGGAACAATGTTCCGCGCCTGGAATCCACCCAAAAATGGTCGATGCTCTAGAGCCGCGGTGTTGGTGTACCAGAATAGTCCAGCCCTGAAGTAAGGGTTAAGAAATTAAGGAAAAATTAGACAATCTCATTTTACGCTCCCTCCAGAAATAGAAGTCGAATCGACGCGCTTTCACGTTTGGTTCGCATCACGGTTGTCCGTATGGACGATCGTCGGAGGAGGGGAGCGGGAAACCGCAGGCATGAAGCGCCCCCGTTAAGGCTCGGTCGAGCCATGTCATCTTTCAAAACTGTGTCCAGCAGTTGGATCGCGTGGCGCGCGGCGCCCCGGTCCGAGCCGTTTACAGGTGCAGGATGCGCCTGAGCCACGAAGAGGGTCCTTGAGGGCCTTCCGGCGCGCGGCAGGAGATACATTCGACAATTGGTCCACGCTAAAGGCGGCTTCTCAATGACGACGATCATTCCTCTGCTTTCGCCCAATCAGATCAAGGCGCTTTCTCCCACTGCCATCACCGCTCTCAATGAAGACGATGTCAAAGCTCTGTCGACGGCGCAGGTGGGCGTGCTCTCGTCGGCCCAGGTCACGGCGTTGGAGGCGGATGTTGCGTTTCTCGATGAGAGCCAGTTGAAGGCGATCTCCGCCGCCTCGATCAAGGGCCTGACGACCGCCCAGATCGAGCTGATTGATGCAGCCAAGATCGATGACCTGACGAACAAGCAGGTGGCAGCCCTCTCTGCGGCACAGGTGAACGCCTTTACAAATGATCAGTTTGCCGCCCTGACGGGTGATCAGATCGCCGTCATGACGGCCGCCCAGGTCGCCGTTTTCGACGCGACCGACATCGGTAACCTACAGGCACTAGAAGTTGGCCGTATCAATGCGAAGGCCATTGCCTCTCTGTCCAACGCCGCTGTCCAGGCACTGTCGACTGCTCAGATCGTTGAACTCACCAGTGCCCAGATCGGTGCCATGAAGCCGAGCCAGATCGCTGCTCTGCAGCCGACGCAACTGGCTGCATTTACAACCGACCAGATCAATGCCCTCACCGCCGCACAGGTCAAGCAACTTAGCACCGCACAGATTGCTGCACTCGATGCCAACCAAATCGGCGCCATTTCGGAAAAAGCCGTGACAGGCTTGTCTGCCACCCAGATCTCCGACATGACCGCCACGCAGACCTTAGGCCTTTCCGGCAGCCAGATGGCCGCCATGTCGGCTACGCAGGTTGCGGGCTTTCAAGCCGACCACATCACCGGCATGGATGCCGCCGTCCTCGCGCGTATCAGCGCAAAGGCAATTACTGGCCTGACGAACACTGCCGTTGCCGCCCTCACCGAGGATCAGATCGACGGTTTGAGCGCTGCTAAAATCGGCGCAATGAAGGCCGGCCAGATCGCATCCCTGACCCCGACCCAGATCGGTTATCTCTCGACAGATCAGATCGGCGGGCTTAACGCAGCCCAGGTCAAGGCGCTGACACCCGGCCAGATCGCTGCCCTTGAGCCGCCACAGGTCGCCGCGATTTCGCCCCGCGCCATCACCGGCCTGACGGCGACACAGATCGGGGGCCTGACCACCGATCAGAGTAATGCCCTGACCACAGGGCAGGTGGCCGTCTTGACCGCACTGCAGATCGGCGCCTTTGCAGACGCCAACATCGCCACCATGAGCGATGCGCAGATCGGTGCCATCTCGCCAAAGGCCATTACCGGTCTGGCCAATACGGCAATCGCCGCACTGAATGACGACCAACTGGCAGCTCTCAAGCCGGCCCAGATCGCGGCCATGAAGCCATCCCAGGTGGCAGCATTCACGCCCGATCAGGTCGGGAAATTCACCGACGTTCAACTCGCTGCCCTGAATGCCAATCAGATCAAAGCCATGTCCGTGGCTCAGGTTCAGGCGATCGACGATACGCTGATCAGCAATATCTCTGTGAAGGCTGTGGCAGGCTTCACTGCCGCCCAGATCGCCGGCATGAGCGTAGACCAGACCACCGGTCTCAGCGCCGCCCAGATCGGTGCCCTCAGTGCAGTCCAGGTTGGCGCTCTGACTGCCGATGCGGTCGATGATTTCTCAGTGGCGAAGATCAGCGCGATCAGCACTAAGGCAATTGCATCGCTGCAGGATGCCGCTATTGCAATCCTTGACGCAGACCAGATTGGTGCCCTGTCGCCGAAGCAGATCGCAGCGATGAAGCCGAGCCAGATTGCCGCTTTCACCGATACGCAAATCCCGCTTCTGAGCGATGATCAGATCGGTGCCCTGACAGCGGCGCAGGTCAAGGCTCTGCTGCCGGCACAGCTCACGGCGATGGCGCCTGAGAAGCTCGGCGTCATTTCGACCAAGGCCATGTCTGGCTTCGATGCAACGCAGCTCGCCGGGCTGAGTGCCACACAGACGGCTGGCTTCAAGGAAAACCAGCTCGCAGCACTGACGGCTGCGCAGGTCGCCGGTTTCGGAGCGGATCACATCACTGGCTTCAGCGCTGACCAGGTGGCTGCGATCAGTTCGAAAGCGATTTCCGGTCTTTCCACAACTGCCATCGGTGCACTCGTGGACACTCAGGTTGCCGAAATGAAGGCTGCCCAGATTGCCGCCCTGAAGGCAGATCAGGTTGCCGCTCTGGCCGTCAGCACCATCAAGTCGTTGACCACGGACCAGATCAGCCTGATGAATGCTGCCCAGATCGGCGCCCTGACCGACCTGCAACTGGCTGAACTCGAGGATACGCAGATCGCTGCGATCAGCAGCAAGGCGGTCACGGGTCTCAAGCCCGGCCAGATCACGACGCTCCTCGAAACCCAGCTTTCGGGGCTGACGGTTCAGCAGGCAGCAGCATTGACCAGCCAGCAGGTGGCGGCCCTCACGGCTGATGACATCGCTCTGTTCACGCCGGAAGAAGTCGGAGCCATCAATGCCCGCGCATTTGCGGCGCTCGACCCGACAGCAATCAGTGGCCTGACCGTCGGTCAGCTTGGTGCGCTGCAGCCGGCCCAGATTGCGGCCATGACGACGACCCAGATTGCGGCGCTTGACCCCGATAACATCGACGAGTTGACCCCGACGCAGATTGGCGCAATGACTGCCTCGCAGGTTGGTGCCCTGACGAACGTGCAGGTTGGCGAGATGAAGTCGGCGCAGATCGGTGCGATCAGCACGAAGGCGATCGCCGGGTTCAGCCCGGACCATATCTTATACCTGACACCGATAAATGCAGATGGCTTGACCGAAGCACAGTTCGCAGCATTCAGCACCGCTCAGGTGGCGGCGCTGCATGGTGGCATTCTGGCCCTCTCTACGTCGGAAGAGATCGGCGCGATCAGCCCGCGGGCGATCACCGGCCTGGATATCAACGCCATTTCTAGCCCCTCTCAGATCGCGGCCCTGAAGCCTGCCCAGATCGCAGCCATGACGGCGGCGCAGATTGGTACCTTCCTTGACACACAGCTCGCGTTTTTCGATCCGGATCAGATGGGCGCCCTGACGGCCGCACAATTGGGTGGCCTCTCCACCGGCCAGATCTCTGCTTTCGACGCGACCCAGATCGCCGAGATCGACCCCAAGGCGATTGCCGGGCTGACAGCTACACAGATTACGGCCTGGGATGAAACCCAGACCGGAGCACTGACCACGGCCCAGATTGGCGCGATGAGTGCTGCCCAGGTTGCGGGCTTCCAGGTGGCCGATATCGAAAACTTTTCAACGGGGCAGATCGCGGCGATCAGCACGCGGGCCGTAAGCGGTCTGACAACTGATGCAATCGGCGCGTTGGATGAGCCACAGATCGTAGCCATGAGCAATGCTCAGATCGCTGCGCTGACCACAACCCAGATCGGTGCACTTGAAGACAGCCAGATCCCGTTCCTGACGAATGGCCAGGTTGGCGTGTTGACCGCGAGCCAGATTGGCGCGATGTCGACCTCCCAGGTTCAGGCCTTGACGGTCACCCAGATCCCGAACCTCAGCAAAGCCGCTATCGCTGCGCTGTCAACGGATCAGATCCTCGCGATGTCTGCGGACCAGATTGAAGCCTTTACGCCGGAACAGACGGCCGCACTCTCGGCTTCCCAGATTTCTGCGATGGAGGACGATGATCTCGAGAAGTTCGACGCCCTGGATATTGCCGCGATCTCCAAGTCGGCCATCGCCGGTCTTTCGACAACAGATATCAACGGTGTCCTGTCGCAGACGCAAGTCCAGGCACTGACTGCCGAGCAGATCCAGGCGATGAACACCGCCCAGGTCGAGGCGATCATTGCCGCCTATCAGGGCTTCTGATCGGCGCATTGATGACGGATTGCGTAACGGCGCCGGAGACGGCGCCGTTTTCTTTTGTCCGTCGCCCGCCCGGAAAAATAAGGTGCGACAGATGCCGTCTCCCGTGACATAAGGGCGCCGATTTCCAGCAGGCGCCCTTGTCCATGATCCGCATCGAAAACATTTCCAAGCAACTCAGCCACCGCATTCTGTTCATCGAGGCTTCGGCCGCGCTCAATCGCGGCGAGAAAATTGGCCTTGTCGGGCCGAACGGGGCGGGCAAGACCTCGCTGTTCCGGATGATCATCGGCCACGAGCAGCCCGACGAGGGACAGGTCTCGGTCGATAAGGGTGTTTCGATCGGCTACTTCAGCCAGGATGTCGGCGAGATGTCGGGGCGATCGGCGGTTGCCGAAGTGATGGACGGGGCAGGGCCGGTGAGTGAGGTTGCTGCGGAGCTGCGGGAACTCGAAGCCGCCATGGTCGATCCTGATCGCATGGACGAGATGGACGCGATCATCGAGCGCTACGGCGAGGTGCAGGCCCGCTACGAGGAACTCGACGGTTATGCGCTTGATGGTCGAGCGCGTGAAGTGCTGTCCGGTCTCTCGTTCTCGGAAGCCATGATGGACGGCGATGTCGGCGCTCTCTCGGGCGGCTGGAAGATGCGCGTGGCGCTTGCCCGCATTCTTCTGATGCGTCCCGACGTGATGCTGCTCGACGAACCGTCGAACCATCTTGATCTCGAAAGCCTGATCTGGCTGGAGCAGTTCCTGAAAGGTTACGAGGGCGCGCTGCTGATGACCTCGCATGACCGCGAGTTCATGAACCGCATCGTCAACAAGATCATCGAGATCGATTCCGGCCAGCTCAACAGCTATTCCGGCGACTACGAGTTCTACGAAGGCCAGCGGGCGCAGAACGAGAAGCAGCAGCAGGCGCAGTTCGAGCGTCAGCAGGCGATGCTGGCGAAGGAAATCAAGTTCATCGAGCGCTTCAAGGCCCGCGCGAGCCATGCGTCCCAGGTCCAGAGCCGGGTGAAGAAGCTGGAGAAGATCGACCGCGTCGAACCGCCGAAGCGCCGCCAGGTCGTCGCTTTCG
This sequence comes from Allorhizobium sp., assembly GCA_046294755.1. Lineage (GTDB taxonomy): Bacteria > Pseudomonadota > Alphaproteobacteria > Rhizobiales > Rhizobiaceae > Allorhizobium. Next base: position 137,099 of record JBKBON010000002.1, read on the forward strand.
AATTCCAGCCGGCGCCGCGCTCCGGCGAAGACGTGATCGCGGTGAAGAACGTCTCCAAGCGTTATGGCGACAAGGTGATCTATGACGGTTTCGACTTTTTGGTCCGCCGCAAGGAGCGCTGGTGCATCATGGGCATCAACGGCGCCGGCAAGTCGACGCTCCTGAAGCTCGTCGCCGGCGATTCAAAACCGGACGAGGGGACCGTCTCGATCGGTGCCAGCGTCAAGATGGGCTATTTCGCCCAGCACGCCATGGACGTGCTCGATGGCGAGATGACGATCTTCGAAATGCTGGAAACGACCTTTTCGCGCGCGGGCCAGGCGCCGCTTCGGGCGCTTGCCGGCTGCTTCGGCTTTTCCGGCGATGATATCGACAAGCGTATACGGGTGCTCTCAGGTGGCGAGAAGGCGCGTCTGGTCATGGCAATCATGCTGTTCGATCCGCCGAACCTTCTGGTCCTCGACGAACCGACCAACCACCTCGACCTCGACACCAAGGAAATGCTGATCAAGGCGCTGTCGCAGTTCGAAGGCACCATGCTTTTCGTCAGCCACGATCGCCATTTTCTCGCGGCCCTGTCGAACCGCGTGCTGGAGATCACGCCCGAAGGCGTCTTCCAGTATGGCGGCGGATATACCGAATATGTCGAGCGCACGGGGCATGAGGCGCCGGGTCTCAGAAGCTGAGGACCCGCGGCCCTCCTGCGGGCTTACGTGCCGGGTGAGGTTCTCTCAGCCCGCAGGGCAGCGATTTCGCTCCGCAGCGCCTGGATTTCTTTCAGCAGCTCCGCGTTGTCGACATGCAGTGTCTTCAGGTCAGCATCCGTGTCGGCCATACTCTGCTCCTGCATGGCGGAGACGATCACACCGATGAAGAGGTTCAGGACCGAATAGGTGCTGAGGAGAATAAAGGGCACGAAGAACAGCCAGGCATAGGGATGAACCTCCATGACCGGTCGGACGATGCCCATGGACCAGCTTTCCAGCGTCATGATCTGGAAGAGCGAATAGGTCGACGCGCCGAGATTGCCGAACCAGTCCGGGAATGTCGCGCCATAGAGCTTGGTGGCCATGACGGCCGAGACGTAGAAGAGCATGAACAAGAGGACAATGATCGAGCCCATACCGGGCAGGGCGCCGATCAGGCCACCGATCACCCGGCGCAGGGAGGGGACGATGGAGATGAGGCGCAGGATACGCAGCACGCGCAGCGCTCGCAGGACCTGGAAGGGTCCGGTTGCCGGGATCAGCGCGATGGCGACGATGGAGAAATCGAAGATGCTCCAGGGATCGCGGAAAAAGGCAAGCCGAAAGGCATAGAGACGGGTCGCGATCTCGATCACAAAAATAGCGAGAATGACGCGATCGATCGCGAGCAGCAGTGGTCCCATGACCTGCATGACGGCGGGCGATGTCTCAAGGCCGAGCGTGACCGAATTGATCAGGATGACCGCAATGATCAACCGTTCCCATTCGTTCGAGGCGAGGATCATCTTCAGCTTGTCGCGCATGTTGGCCTCCGGCAAAAACTGCACGACGAAAAGCTGATGGATTGAGGCGCGTCAAGGGGGGCGGGCTGCGTGAGCCGACCGTTCCCGTGCCTTTTTGGGGAGGATGGAGGAAGCCGGGCCTCACCGCTTTCAGGGCGCTTCGCAATGGCCGCCGTCCCGTGCTCATGGGACGGCAGGTGGCGGATTGACTGCCGCTGTTCAGAGCCCCCCTTGCCGCTCAGACCCTGACCTTGGCTGCATCGCGGGCCAGGGCCTCCAAAGTCGCGCTTTTGCGATACCACAGGGTGATGATCGACGAGGTGATGACGATGAAGAGGCTGTAGAGGATCGGGATGAACAGCACTTCCTGCTGCTGTATGCCGGTGAAGGAGAGGGTGACGATGAGCGCTGCCAGCGGCCCGTTCTGGATACCGGTTTCCAGGCTAATCGTGCGCGCCCGGTTGCTGTCCTGACGCAGAGCCCGGGCGAGCCAGTAGCCGAGTAGCATGCCCGTCAGACCAATACCGATCGCCGCGATGTAGACCGGGAGGGGTGTGTCGAGCAGCATCTGGTAATTGCGCGGCACCCAGGAGCCGATCAGGAACAAGATGACGACGACGCCGAGCAGGGAGCCGATCATCTCGATCGTGGCGCCGATATTGGCGTTCATCTTGCGCAGGAACATGCCAAGCACGGTGGGAACGAGCAGAACCACGAGAACTTGCGCGACATTGCCTGCGGGGATCACATAGTCGCCGCCGAGGCCCGCCAGCCCGCTGTAGAAGCTCAAGAGGAACGGTACGGTGACGACCGCCACCAGTGTCGAGACCGTCGTCATCATGATCGACAGCGCCAGGACGCCCTTTGAGAAATAGGCGAAGATATTGCTAGTGGTGCCGCCCGGCATGCAGGCGATCAGGATGAGGCCCGCCGCCATGCCCGAGGGCAGCCCGAGGGCCAGCGCCAGACTATAACCCAGGAAAGGCATGATCAGATACTGGCTCAAAAGCCCGATCAGAATGCCCTTCGGCTTGCGAAAGGCGATGAAGAAGTCGCGCCATGTCATCGAGGCTCCCATGCCGAGCATGATCACCATCATCATGATGCCGAGCAGGGTGGTTTCAAGTTCCGTCAACATAATCTTCGCCCTCGCTCACTTCTTGAATTCGCTTAGCACTTCGGCCTTCAGATCCTTTCGCAGGATCTTGCCGATCGGCGTCTTGGGCAGGGCATCACGGAAGACGATGGATTTCGGCACCTTGTAGTCGCTGAGTAGCGTCCGGCAGTGGGCGCGGATTGCCTCCTCGGTGACGTCACCCTCGTGGTCCGGGTTCAAGACGACATAGGCGCGCACGGCCTCGCCGGTCTTGGCATCGGGGATGGCGACGACGGCGGCTTCGAGCACAGCGTCCATCTTGGCCAGCGCGTCTTCTACCTCATTCGGGTAGACGTTGAAGCCAGAGACGAGAACAAGGTCCTTCTTGCGGTCGACGATCTTCAAGAAGCCTTGCTCGTCCATGACCGCGATGTCGCCGGTGGCAAACCAGCCGTTCTGCAGGGATGCTTGCGTTTCCTCCGGGCGCTGCCAGTATCCGAGCATCACCTGGCGACCGCGCACGAGAAGCTCACCCGGCTCGCCTGCAGGCACCTGCTTGCCATCGCCGTCCACGAGGATCACGTCACAACCGGGGACCGGAATGCCGATGCTGCCGGGTCTGGCGCGGTCGTCCAGCGGATTGAAGCTGACGAGCGGGGAGGTTTCGCTCAGTCCATAGCCCTCCGCAATCGGGGTACCCGTCATCACCCGCCATCGGGTGGCGACTGCCTCATGCAGCGCCGTACCGCCGGCAATGGCTGCGCGCAGCTTCTTCGGCGGATAGGCGGCAAACCATTCCTCGTTCATCAGGCCGTTGAACAGCGTGTTCACGCCGGTGATCCAGGTGATCGGATAGTTTTCGATCGCGCGCTGGATGTTCTGCACCGGGCGGGGCGAAGGGATCAGGATGTTGCGTGCCCCAAGCTCGAAGAAGGTCATGAGGTTCGCGGTGAAGGCAAAGATGTGGTAGAGCGGCAGGGCGGTCAGCACCAGATCCTCGCGCGCCATCACGCCGCCGGACACGGCCCGAACCTGATCGAGATTGGTGAGGATATTGCCATGGGTAAGCATCGCTCCCTTGGCGACGCCGGTCGTGCCGCCGGTATATTGTAGCAGGGCGAGGTCATCGGGAGCGGAGGCCGCCCACATCGCCTTCACATCGGCCCGATGGGCGCGGCCCTTGGCAAGCGCCTCCTTGATCCGCAGCACGGGGACGGGCAGGGCCGGGATCGGCGGCAGAACCTTGTTCCAGATCTTCTGGACGCCGCGGATGATCACCTCCGGCAGCTTGGGGAAGAATTCCGGGACACCGGCCAGCACGACGGTCTGGATCCCGGTCTTTTCGACGACTTCCGCCAGCTTGTCGGCGAACATGTCAACGATCACCAGCGCCTTGGCGCCTGAATCGTTGAACTGATGGATCATCTCGCTCGGCGTATAGAGCGGGTTGGTGTTTACGAGAATGCAGCCGGCCTTGAAGACGCCGAAGGCCACGACAGGATAGGGAAGCCCATTGGGCAATTGCACGGCGACCCGGTCGCCGGCGCGCAGGCCGCAGTCATGATGCAGGAAGGCGGCGAAGGCATCCGACATCTCGCCCACCTGGGCATAGGTCAGGCTGCCGTTCATGCCATTCGGCACGACGCAGGTGAAGGCTTTGCGCGCACCGTTTGCCGCACAGGACTGATCGACGAGATCAGCAATGCTCCTGTAGCGCAGTTCGCCCAGTTCCTGCGGTATGCTTGCGCCGTAAGCCGCCAGCCACGGCCGTGGCGGCGTAAATGCATGTTCCATGTTTCCTCCCCCGAGCGCTCTCCGGCGCTTCCTTGCTCATGGCCCCGGTCGCTGCTGCGATCCCGTGATCCGTTGAACGTCTGGAGGATGGAATTGTCTTTGATCAAAGTCCAGCGATTTCGGGAGCTTGCGAGCCCCGGTTCGTATCGCAAATGCGGTTCAGGCGAGATATCCCCTCACGTCCGCGTTATCGCCTGGGTGGCGACGCAATGCGCCTGCGCAATCACGGGCGGCAAAGATCAGCTATGGCAGGATTTTTGAAGAAATGGCGCACCCGACAGGATTCGAACCTGTGACCTTTGGAATCGGAATCCAACACTCTATCCAGCTGAGCTACGGGTGCTTCCGACGGCGGCTTGACTCGCCGTTTCCAAAGCGGTCATAGCGCAGTCGTTCGCGCGCTTCAATCCGAAAAGATCGGAGGCTCGTCTCTAATTCTGCCGCGGGCAGGGTTGGTGGGCAAAATGGTGGGGAGGCGGTCAATTGCCCTGGGATCCCTTGGTGCAGATCGATCAATCCTGGTGGAAATGAACGGGAAGTGTTCAAAAACCTCTTTTGGTCTCGAAACGGTTGCCCCTCCGCCCTTGTGGCAGCGATTTAAACGGTTAGTATCGTTGCAGGAGGGACGTTTGCGCAAGCGGCGACCGTCTGAGGGGCAATAAAGACTATGGCGGGGAAATGCCGGATCTTATCATGGATGAATTCGTACCTAGCACGTCCAAACTCGACTTTTCGATGATGGACGATGCAGTGGGTTATCGGCTGAGACGTGCGCAGCTTGCGGTGTTTCAGCATTTCAATGAGGCATTTTCATCGAAGGGCCTGCGCCCCACCGACTTCGCCGTACTGCTTCTCCTGACCAACAATCAGGGTGCAAAGCAGAGTGAAGTGGCCGAGGCGCTGGGTATCCAGCGTGCGAACTTCGTAGCGATCGTCGATGGCCTTGAAAACAAAGGCTTCATTGAGCGCCGCAAGTCGGAGACCGATCGCCGCGTGCAGTCACTCTACATGACGCCGGCGGGAGAGGCGTATCTGGAGGAGTTGATGCCGATCTGGACCGATCACGAACAGTGGGTTTTGGAGCAGCTCGGAGGGGTCGCCGAGCGCGATACGGTGAACCGGCTGCTCAAGCGTCTTTACGACTGACCTTCATCGTCCGATGCCAAGATCGCACCGGCTGATTGCTTCGTCGATCAGGCCATTGGCGATCTTCATGCGCAGGGTCGCTGCGTCGCGGTAGTCACTCGGGACGCGATCGGGATGGTTGTCGCGGGCAAAACTGCGCCTGCGCTCCTGCAGCCGGTCGCGGTCGTCGGATGGCTGGATGCCGAGGTCCTGTTCCACCTCCTCTGCCGACAGCCTTGACAGCCAGACCGGCGGAGGCGGTGGTGGATCGGGTTCGGCTTCCTGATCCTCACCGTCTTCCGGCATCATGAACAGATAGGCGTCAAGGCGCTGGTCGGGGCCGGGGTCGGGGGCAGCAAAGGAGGCGGCCTGCGGCTGCGCTACAAAACCTGCCGGCAATCCGTTGATGCGGAAGGCCGGTTCCTCGATCGTTGTCACCTCGGCTTCTTCATCGAGCCTGTCGACGACCGACTGGAAGAGCGACTTTCCAAACAGCATGCGTAACCAACCTCCGCTGCGGCTTGGCCGCGCCTTGGCGAAGAACATCACGCCTGCGTGGTGCGGGGCTTGCGTGCGCCATTGCGTGCGCAGCGTCGCGAGAGGGGTGGCTCAGCTTTGCGACTGGCTCTGGCTTTGCGAGATTTCGACCACCAGCGTCACCGTCAGGTCTTCGCCGGCGAGGCCAATGCGCATGCCCGAGACCGGGGCGGCGTCGGAATAGCACAGGCCGGTCGCAATACGGACATAGCGGGCGTCGGGGCAATGATTGTTTGCGGCGTCGAAGCCGACCCAGCCAAGCCCCGGCAAATGGACCTCAGCCCAGGCATGGGTCGCAACCTGCTCGGTGCGATCATCCATCAGCAGGTAGCCGGAGACGTATCGGGCGGGCACACCCAAGGTGCGGGCGGCGGCAATGAAGGCGTGGGCGTGATCCTGGCATACGCCGCGGCCAGCCTCCAGCGCCTGTTCGGCGGTGGTCTCGGTGCCGGTCGTTCCCGTCTCATAGGCGATCTGTGCGTTGAGCTTGCCCATCAGGTCGTGCATCTTGGCGAGCTCGTTGTCGCCGGCCAGACTGCGCACGAGGTCACGGGTCAGCTTGCCAGGCTTGGTGCGCGGGGTCTCGCGCAGGTAGAGCCAGAGCGGAACATGGCCCTGATGCGGACCAAAAACACCGGAGCGGTCCTCGGTCTCGACCTCGCCGGAGGCGACGATGTGAACGCTGTGGCTGTCGCCTTCGGTGGAAACCAGATGGGTATGATTGCCGAAGTGGTCGTTGTAGCCGGCTTCGACATTGGCGCCATCGACGGCAATGTTCCAGGACACAATCTTCTGTCCCGGGCCGTCGAGCGGGCAGAGTCGCAACCGTTGCAGCGAATACTGGACCGGGTCGTCATAGCGATATTCGGTTGTGTGGCTTATCCGCAGACGCATGCGCTCAATCCCGCTCAGCTGTAGAACCTGTAACCCTCGGTGATTTCATTGCCCAGCTTGTTGTTGAGGGCGATGAAATTATCGAGGAATTCATGCAGTCCCTGATCCATGATCTGGTCGACCGTGGTTGATCTCAGGGTGGCGAGCACCGTGTCTGCTGTCTCGTGCGCGGCGAGACGCTGGCCGTATTCCTTGCCAACATAGCCGAGATTCGAGACGATCTTCTCGTAGCAATAGGCAAGCGAACGCGGCATCTGGCCGTTCAGGATCAGGAAGTCGGCGATGTTGGCCGCCTTGTATTCTCCGTCATAGACCCAGCGATAGGAGCGGTGGGCCGAGACCGAGCGCAGGATCGATTCCCATTGCATGTTGTCGAGCGAAGAGCCGACATGGGTGACAGCCGGCAGAAGCACGTAATACTTCACATCCAGAATGCGGCTCGTATTGTCGGCGCGTTCGATGAAGGTGCCGATGCGGGCGAAGTTGTAGATCTCGTTTCTGAGCATCGAGCCGTGGAATGCGCCCCGGATCAGGCCGGCCCTGCGCTTCACCGTGTCGATGACCTCGGGCAGGTCTGCCGACTTCAGCTTGCGGGCGAGCATCTGCTTCAATTCGATCCAGCATTCGTTGGTCGCTTCCCAGGTTTCACGGGTCAGCGCCGTGCGCACCATGCGGGCATTGTTGCGACCGGCCTCGATGCAGGACATGACGCTGGACGGGTTGGCCGTGTCGCGCAGCAGGAAGTCGATTGCGTCGGAGGCGGTCACCTTGTCCTGACGCTGGGCAAAGAGCGGGCGCACGTCGGCGCTTTTCAGGACCGCGTCCCAGTCCTCGTCGGAGGCGCCGGAGCGGGTGAGCGACATTCTGAGGCCCGCATCAACGAGACGGGCGATGTTTTCGGCTCTCTCGATGTAGCGGAACATCCAGAAGAGGCCGTTGGCAGTTCTTCCGAGCATGACCATGTCAGTCCTCCAAAACCCAGGTGTCCTTGGTGCCGCCGCCCTGGCTGGAATTGACCACGAGCGAGCCCTGTTTCAGGGCCACGCGGGTCAGGCCGCCGGGAATGATCTGCACCTTGTCGGAGACGAGGACATAGGGACGTAGGTCGACGTGGCGGGGGGCGATCCCCTTGTTGACGAGGATCGGGACCGTCGAGAGCGACAGCGTCGGCTGGGCGATGTAGTTGGACGGGCGCGCCTTCAGTTTTTCGGCGAAGTCGGCACGCTCCTTCTTGGATGCCGTCGGGCCGACCAGCATGCCGTAGCCGCCGGAGCCGTGCACTTCCTTGACGACAAGCTCTTCCAAATGTTCGAGAACGTATTTCAGGCTGTCTGCCTCCGAACAGCGCCAGGTCGGCACGTTTTCGAGAAGCGCTTTCCGACCGGTGTAGAATTCGACGATTTCCGGCATGTAGGAGTAGATCGCCTTGTCGTCGGATATGCCGGTGCCCGGCGCGTTGGCGATGGTGATGTTGCCGGCGCGGTAGACGTCCATGATGCCTGGAATGCCGAGCGCCGAATCCGGCCGGAAGGTGAGGGGGTCGAGGAAGTCGTCGTCGACGCGACGGTAAAGCACGTCGATCGCCTCGTAGCCGCGCGTGGTGCGCATCTTCACCTTGCCGTCGATGACGCGGAGATCCGAACCCTCGACCAGTTCCACGCCCATCATGTCGGCGAGGAAGGAGTGCTCGTAATAGGCGGAATTGTAGATGCCGGGGGTGAGCACCGCGACGCGCGGCTTGCCCTTGCAGCCGGGAGGGGCAAGCGAGGCGAGCGACTGGCGCAGGAGATAGGGATAGTCCTCGACGCGCTGCACCTTGTTGAGTTGGAAGAGCTCCGGGAACATCTGCATCATGGTTTCCCGGTTCTCCAGCATGTAGGAGACCCCGGAGGGCGTGCGGGCATTGTCTTCCAGCACGTAGAACTGGTCTTCGCCGGTGCGCACGATGTCGGTTCCGACGATGTGGGTATAGACGCCGCCCGGCGGCCTGAAACCGATCATCTCGGGCAGGAAGGCGACGTTCTTCTCGATCAGCTCGCGGGGAATGCGGCCGGCCTTGATGATTTCCTGCTTGTGGTAGATGTCGTCGAGAAAGGCATTGAGGGCGAGCACGCGCTGTTCGATGCCCTGGGCCAGCTTGCGCCATTCGCGGCCGGAGATGATGCGCGGGATGATGTCGAAGGGGATCAGTTTTTCGGCACTGTCGGCATGGCCGTAGACGGCAAAGGTGATGCCCGTCTTGCGGAAGATGTTTTCCGCATCTCTCGACTTTGCCAGAAGCCTTGCCGGGTCCTGGCTGGAATACCAATCGAAGTAGTTCTGGTAAGGTCCGCGCGGAGCACCGTCCGCACCAATCATTTCATCAAATGCCAATGGCGCCATCCCCTTTTTTGGTCATTTGAATACAAGCATTTGGCCAATGCAAGCTGGTTCGCAGGCTAGACGCGTAGAATTAGGATTATCTGCTTCTGCCTGAAGTTGCGGCATCGGCGTAAAGTTTGTGCAACTCCGGTGCCCCGACTTGCTGGTTCTCCGCTTCGGCCCGCCGTTGGTTTCACAAATGTCAGATTGGCTCCCTCGACGGAGTTCATGCTTCTGCTGAAAGATTAGGCATCTGGCGGTGCAGGTTTTTTTCGCGGAGCGGGAGGTGAGCGCAATTCAACGCTCCCTGCAGGAAAACTCTTTTGACCAGGGACGTGGTGCTGATTATCGAAACGGGGCGCCGGCGGCTTGCGATCCGGCCTGGAAAGACGATTCACCCATGACCCTCACCCGTCTCGCACCCATCCTGTTCGTTCTTCTCTGGTCGACTGGATGGGTCTCTGCCAAATACGCGACCTTTTTTGCCGACCCGTTGACCTTCCTCGTGGTGCGCTACGGCACGGCGGTGGTCTTGTTCTACATCGTCTGTCGGATCGGCGTCGTGGCCTGGCCGAAGGACCGGGCCAGCTGGCTTCATGCCATCGTCTCGGGCATGTTCCTGCACGGTCTCTATCTCGGCATGGTCTGGTGGGCGATCGGGCAGGGGGTGCCGGCGGCGCTCTCGGGGATCATTGCCGGACTTCAGCCGCTGATGACCGGGATCGCAGCCGCCTATCTGATCAGCGAGGACCTTACCACCAGCCAGAGGATCGGTCTGGTGATCGGATTCGTCGGGGTCGCCATTGCCGTCTTGCCAAAGGTGCTGGTCATCGATGCCTCGACCATTCCGGCCTATGCGGTCGCCGTCAACGTGCTCGCCATGGCCTGTGTCACGGCCGGCACGATCTACCAGAAGCGCCTTGTCAAGGAAGGGGATCTGAGGGCGGTCGCGACGCTACAATATGTCGGCGCGCTGATGGTGACGGTGCCGGCGGCCGTCGCCTTGGAGAACCTGCATGTCGACTGGAGCCTCGGCTTCTTCGCGACGCTTGTCTGGTCGGTAATCGGCATCTCGATGGGCGCTGTCGCGCTGCTTCTCTATCTCATCCGTCGCGGCGACGTGTCCAAGGCCGCCTCGCTGATCTATCTCGTGCCGCCGCTCGCAGCACTCGAAGCAGCGATCGCCTTTGGCGAGGAACTGACCGTGCCGATGATGATCGGGACCTGTGTAGTCATGGTCGGCGTCTATCTCACCAACCGCAAGGGCACCGCCAAGCGGACTTGAGACCCCCAGCCATCGAGGAGACGAAAAATGGCGCGGTGGGGGCCGCGCCATTCAGCTTCAATTTCTGTTGCTCAGCGCCAGGCTCAAGCTTCGCGGCGACGTCCGCCGGCGGTGCCGGAACGAGCCGGACGACCCTGGCCATTGCCCCCCGGACGGCCCTGGCCGCCATTGGCGTTGCGGTTCTGTCCGCCGCCATTGCCACCCTTGCGGTGACCGGACTTGGCGGGACGGCCATCGGCCTTGGCGCCGCCTTCCGACTTGCCGCGACCCTGGCCCTGATGGTTGCGGTTGTTGCCGCCACCACCGCCGCCGCCACGACGCTGCGGACGAGCCGGGCGTGCGAGGTTTGCCGGCGGTTCGCCAGAGGCGACCGGGATTTCAATCCCCATCAGCTTCTCGACGTCGCGCAGCAGGCGGCCTTCATCGGGACCGCAGAAGGCAATCGCAATGCCGTCACGACCAGCGCGGGCGGTACGGCCGATACGGTGGACGTAAGCGTCCGGCACTTCCGGCAGGTCATAGTTGAAGACGTGGGAGACGGCCGGGATGTCGATGCCGCGGGCGGCAACGTCGGTGGCGATCAGCGTCTTGATCTCGCCGTCACGGAAGCCCTTCAGGGCACGCTCGCGCTGGCCCTGGCTCTTGTTGCCGTGAATGGAGGCGACCGAGTAGCCGGTGGCGTCGAGGTGCTTCATCAGCTTTTCCGCGCCGTGCTTGGTGCGCAGGAAGACGATGGAGCGGCCATCGGGGTTGTCGTTGAGGATCTTCTTCAGCATTTCCGTCTTGGCGTTCTGGCCGGCAACGAAATGCACATGCTGTTCGACCTTGTCGGCAGCCTTGCCCGGAGGCGAGACGGCGATCTTCAGCGGATCGGTCAGGAAGCTTGCCGCGAGATCGGCAATCGACGGCGGCATCGTCGCCGAGAAGAGCAGGGTCTGGCGCTTCGGCGGGACCATCTTCGAGATCTTGCGCAGGTCATGGATGAAGCCGAGGTCCAGCATCTGGTCGGCTTCGTCGAGAACGAGGTAACGGACGGCGCGCAGCGAGATCGCGTTGCGGGCGATCAGGTCGAGCAGGCGGCCCGGCGTGGCGACGAGGATGTCGGTGCCCTTTTCGAGCTGCAGCTGCTGCTTGCCGATAGAGGCGCCACCGACGACCTGGTTGATCTTCAGCGGCAGACGGCGCAGGTAGCTGCGCAGATTATCGCCGATCTGGTTTACCAGTTCGCGGGTCGGGGCGAGAATGAGGGCACGGGTGGTGCGGTTGTCGGGGCGCTTCTCATCCTTGAGGAGCATCTCGATCATCGGCAGGCCGAAAGCGGCCGTCTTGCCGGTGCCGGTCTGGGCGAGGCCGATCAGGTCACGGCCACCGAGAACGACGGGAATGCCCTTCTCCTGGATCGGGGTCGGGGTCGTGAAGCCGAGCGTCGTCAGCGTCGCGACGATATTCTTGGAGAGGCCAAGATCATCGAAAGTTGTCAAAGTCATACCTTTCGGGGCGCCAAATGCACGACCCCGGAACGCGGTCTTCGCGATCCGGTTGGCATTGGCGTCAAGAACCCCGCGTGATTTGGGAACTTGTAAGTTGGAAAAAAGCTTTCCAAGCGCATCGGCGGAATGTCCGCCCTTGATGTCATGCGCCTTATCCTTCGTCGCGTCTCAGATGTCGCTGGGCTCGCTCACGCGGCGGCCGGAAGGTAAAAGCTGACCTGCAAATGGGCCCATTCGGTCGAGAAGTCAAGGAAATGTTTGCAGTGCAGCGTGAAAGCTGAGGCGCAGGTCGCTAGGCACAGCGCTTCGGCAGCGCCTCACCTGGGTTGGGGGCCGCCATGCCTTCCCGCCCACGCAGGCCCGATTTCGCTTATGTCGTCGCCGTCTGTGGCATGTGGAGGTCGAAATCGCAGATAGCGACCTGTTCGCCGTTCAGTATCACTTCCAGCCTGTGTCGACCGGGATGGTAGACGCGGGTGGTGATCGGCCGGAAGGCATGGCGCTTGGCGATCGTCACGCTGGCGCCGGGTTTCATGGTCATGCTCTTGCCCTTAAATACCTTGGGCGACAGCGAGCCGTCCTTCTTCTGGTGGTGGATGGCGTAATCGACCAGCACCGTGCGCATTTCCTCACCCGTATTGGTGAGCCGGATGTCGAAGGTGAGTTCTCCCGGGAAAGAGATGCTGTCATTCGAGAGCGAGACTTTGGCGGTCACGTCGGACAAAGCCGCAAAGCCGAAGTTCGCGAGCGCCTTGCCGTGGCCTTTCTTGATCAGCGTGCGTGAGGCGTGCTTCAGCAGCCACAGCCTCTCCTTTGAGCCGCCGACGGCGTGGCGTTCGACGAAATCGGCCACCAGATCGGGGTGGTCCTTGGCGATATCGTTCAGGCTATTGGCGACCGAGCGCCGGACATAATCCTCCGGGTCGTCGAGGAGGGCCTCCAGTATCGGCAGGATCGGTCTCGGCTCCTTGACCAGCGCGGGTAGGCGCATGGCCCAGGGCAGGCGAGGGCGGGTGCCTTCGCTGGCGAGACGGCGGACATGGTGGTTGGGGTCGGAGACCCAGGAGGAAACGATCGCAAGCGCCGCCTTCTGTTCCTCCGCGATGAAGGGCCGGATGCCGAATTCTGCGGTAAAATGCGGCGTCAGCGCCTTTAGAAGATGAAGTGCGGTTCCCAGATGGCCCCGGCCATGGACGGCAACATATTGGTTGAAGGAGAGGAGCGCCCAGCCACTCAGACCACGATGGTCCGGTGCCGGCAGGCAGGCGTGCAGGATCTTTGCCGCCATTTCGAAGTCGTCGGGCAAGTGGCGGCGCAGGGCATCGGCGATGCATTGGCCGCGCTGCATCAGTTCCAGGCCCTCGATGACAGGCAGGATGTCGGCGAGGAAAGCGGTTCGATCGAAGGTTGGCCAGGCCCGCGCCACGGCATCTGCCGTGTCGCGGGCGGTGTGCGGGCCGATCAGGTTTTTCAGCGGCTCGGCCATCGGCGTCAGATCATGCCTTTCGTTTCGAAGTGCTGCATCAGCGTAACACCCGTGATCGCGGCCATGTAAGGGGCGAAGGCCGGATCGGCCTGCACCTTGGTGGCTGCCGCCTCGGCGCACGCCTTGTCGGTCCATTCGACGAGATCCGCGATCAGGTCGCGCTGATCCATCGAGTTGAGCGCCCGCCAGCTGACGAAGCCCGGATAGGTCCTGACCGCAGCCATGGCGGCCTGACGCGCCTCTTCGGCCGCAGGCTTGTCAGCGACGGTGCAGACAGCGAGTTCCAGAATGGTGTTGGTGGTCATTTGGTGCTCCCGTTGATGATGACGGCTTGACCTAACACGACCCAACTGACAACCTTCTGGCCATAATCTTTGCCGGAGATACCGCATGCGCCCTGCAGACCGTCTTTTCCGGATCATCCAGTTGATGCGTTCGACCGGCCGCGCCATGACCGCCGCCGAGATTGCGGAGAAAATGGAGGTCGCGCCGCGAACCATCTACCGCGACATGGATCACCTGATCGCCTCGGGCGCCCCGATTGAAGGCGAGCGCGGCGTGGGCTACTTGCTGCGCGAGGCCTTTGATGCCCCGCCGCTCACCTTCACCTTCGAGCAGTTGGAGGCACTCGCCTTCGGGCTTCGTGCCGTTGAGATGCTGGGCGACCCGAGGCTCGGCCAGGCGGCGCGGGAGGCAAAGGATAAGATGCTGGCGATGCTGCCGAAGGAGCATGCGGAACGGCTGATCTCCGCCCCGATCCATGCTTTCCGGTCATCGGCCCAGCCGGTGGTGCCGGATTGTCTCGGCGACGTGCGCTCGGCACTGTCGGCCAAACGCAAGGTCTGGATCGCCTACCACTCGTTGCCGGGCGAGCGCAGCCAGCGTGTCGTCTGGCCGCTCGGTCTTGCGGCCTTCGGCGCCATCTGGGTGATGACGGCCTGGTGCGAGATGCGCCAGGGTTTTCGCGACTTCCGCCTCGACCGAGTGGAGGACTGGAAGGTGATGCCGGACCGTTTCGACCCGGCACCGCACCAGACTTATCAGGCCTATCTCAAGCAGCTTTCCTGACGGATCAGAAATCCGTTGCTACCCCGCCTTCGGCCTTGCGTTTGGTGACGAAGGCATCGAGTTCCTCCTCCACGGCCGGGTCGATCGGCGGACGTTCGTAACTGGCCAGCTTTTCCTTGAAGATGCGGTTGGCATGATCGTAGGTAGTCGGGCGTCCGGCTTCCGTCCAGGTTTCGAAATTGCGCCAGTCGGAGAGGATCGGCGAATAGAAGGCGCTCTCGTAGCGGGCGAGCGTGTGGGCTGTTCCGAAGAAGTGGCCGCCGGGGCCGACTTCGCGTACGGCGTCGAGTGCCAGCGCATCCTGGCTGACGTCGAGAGGGGTGAGGAACTCGGCGACCATCTGCAGCATGTCGACGTCGAGGATAAACTTTTCGAACGAGGCCGTGAGGCCACCTTCAGTCCAGCCGGCTGAATGCATGATGAAATTGCCGCCCCCTTGCGTCAGGGCCCAGAGCGAGAAGGCGCTCTCATAGGCCGCCTGCGCATCGAGCGTGTTGGCGGCATTGGTGTTGGAGGTGCGATAGGGGATGCCGTAGCGGCGGGCGAGCTGGCCGCCCACGATCACCGCCTTCATGTATTCCGGCGTGCCGAAGGCCGGTGCGCCGCTCTTCATGTCGACATTGGAGGTGAAGCCACCATAGACGACGGGCGCGCCGCGCTTGACCATCTGGGTGAAGGCGATGCCGCAGAGCGCTTCGGCATTTTGCTGAACCACGGCGCCGGCAATGGTGACCGGAGCCATGGCGCCAGCGAGCGTGAACGGCGTCATGACGACGACCTGGCCGCGCGAGGACATCTCGATGATGCCCTGCAGCATCGGACCGTCGAGGCGCAGCGGCGAAGACGAATTGATGATGGTGAAGAGCGAGGGCTCGGTCTCCATCTGCTCCATGGAGATACCACGGCCGATGCGGGCGATCTCGATGGCGTCGAGATTGCGCTGCTTGCCGAGCGAATAGCAGTGGAAGACCTTGTCGGTCAGCTTCACCATGTCGGAGAGGCAGTCGAGGTGCCGCACCGAGGCGTGGATGTCGATCGGCTCGACCGGATAACCGCCGGTCGTGTGGATCACGTCATAGCACTGGGCAAGCTTCACCAGCTTGCGGAAGTCTTCCTGGTTGCCAGCGCGGCGACCGCCTTCGCGATCGGCGACAAAGGGAGCGGAGGCGATCTGGGCGAAGACCAGGTTGTTGCCACCCATCTTGACGTTGCGCTCGGGATTGCGGGCGAACATCTGGAACTCGCGCGGGGCCGAGGCGACCATGTCCATGATCAGGTTGCGATCAAACCGGACGCGATCGGAGCCTTGCGTCACCTCGGCGCCATGCGCCTTCATGATGGCGCGGGCTTCCGGCAGCATGATGTCCATGCCGATCTCTTCCAGAATCGTCAGCGATGCCTCGTGGATGGCATCAAGGGCTTCCGGGTCGAGAAGTTCGGTTTTGGTCAGGCGGTTGACGAGGTTGCGATACTTGCCGGCAGCACCTGCGCGGCTGCGATCGCCGCCGCGGCCGCCGGTGCGTCTGCGGCGTTCTGCGCCTGCGGAAGGGATATCAGTCTCGGACAAGGCGGGGTCGATAATGTCGCTCATGGTCGATCCATTGTGTCAATCTCGACATCAAGTCTCGCAGGTTCCCGTCGCAAAAGGCATTGCCGTTTGCGACGAAAAACCGGCTCATCTGGAACAGTGGGGCTGATGATGGGAGCTGGCGCGGATGCGCGTTAATTTTGTTTCGCTTTTAAAGCTATGGATGGTGGTTCGCTTACCCGCAGTTAACCAAAACACGTCATTGAATTGAGGGTGAACACAGATTTGATCCGGGGAAGCGCCTTGCTTGAGCTAGTCCGCGACAAGATTGCCGCGCTTGACCTGCCTGCGTATGTCAAGGATAGCGAACTGCGCTATGTGGCCGTCAACTGGGCCTTCGCGCGGCTGCATAATCTCGTCCCGGAAAGCTTCATCGGACGCAGCGACAGGGAGATCCTCGGCGTCGATCCGGATGGCTACCGCGACGACCGCGAACGTCGCGTTCTGGTCTTCGGCGAGGAAGAGCAGCTTCACATGCGGACGGGCCCTGATGGGCTCATGTCCATCCTGCAGATCGAGCGTTTCTTCGACGAAGATGACCGGATCTATCTCTTTGGCTTCATTGAGGAAACTTCTGCATCGGTGCTCGCGAACAATACCGCTCATCAGGTCCTGCCGTCAGCGGAAGTTTTTCAGGCGGTGCTCGAGCAGTATCCTGTCGCGACCTATTTTCGCGATGCAGATCATCGGCTCTTGTTTGCCAATAATGCCTATGCCGAGATGGTCGGCCGCCCGATCGAGGAATTGATCGGCCGCACCGAGCTGGAGAACTTTCCCGAACTGGGTGCTGAGTATTTCGAGGGAAATCAACGTGTCCTCGAACGTGGCATTACCGAGGAGGTTCAGGACACTTTCATCCGGGCAGACGGCACACACGTGCCGGTGCTCAGCCGCACCGGTGCTGTGAAAGGGCCGGACGGAGATCACTATATCGTCGGCTCGATCACCGATCTTTCGCCGCTCCGACACGAGCAACAGAAGCTGGAGGTTGCCCGGCAAGAATCCGAGACGCTGCAGAAGCAGTTGGAGAGCCTCATGGCCGCCCTCCCGGTCGGGATCATCGTGCTGGACGCGGATGCCACCATATGCTTCGCAAACCCCGCGATCGTCGAAATGGCGGAACTCAATCCGCCAGTCCCCTTGGAGGGTATGACGTACCGGGAATTCTTGATGCGGACGATAGGGCGCGGCATTCCCAACCTCACCGCACAGGAACTTGAAGAGCGTGTGGCCTTTCGGATGGAGCAGGTTCTCGGCCTGACCGAGGGGGCGTTGATCGATGTGAAGACGCCGTCCGGCCGTGCGTTGGCGGGCGGCAGCCGCCGCATTGATGGTGGCCGCATTATCCTGACCTATTCCGACGTCTCCGACATGGTCCAGCGCGAGGAAGAGACGCTTCTCTACCGGGCGGCACTGGAGCAGATGCCGGTCCCGGTCTTCATTCGCGACATCAACCGGCGGATGATCTACGTGAACACCGCTTACGAGGAGCTGCACGGTCAACGGCGGGAGGATATCTACGGTCTGACCGAGGAGGAGTTGTGGCCGGAGCATGGTCAGTTGATGAAGGAGGAGAACCTTCACATCTTCGAAACTGGCGAGATGCTGGAGAAGAATCGCGAAGTGGTCGTGCGCGACGGCGAAGAGATCGCGGTGATTACCCGCTTGAGCCGCATTACCACCGCCGAAAAAAATCATTACATCGTCGGCTCGGTCAACGACATCACGAACCTCAGAAAAGGCCAGCTTGCGCTCGTGGAAGCGCAGGCGCGCGCCGAAACTCTCTATGCCGACATCGTGTCGATGCTGCAGGTCATGCCGGTCGGCGTCGTCATCATGGACTCCAACTACATGGTGGAGTTCGCCAACGAGAAGTGCCGGGAAATCTGGCGGTGGCCTGGCGACCTGCAGCTCAGCGGCCAGAGCTTCCGGTCCTATTGCGAACAGAACCACAAGCTCGGCTATGCCTGGCCGGGTGTCGAGTTTGAGGAAGGATATCGCGCCCGCATCGCGCAGTTCGACGCCCTGGAGGGATCGCATGTCACCGAACTCGCCTATGAGGATGGCAAGTTCGTACTGGCAACGATTACACGCCTGCATGACCGGAAGATCCTGCTCACCTATTCCGATCTGACGGAAATGCGCCAACGCGAGCGTGAGATCAGTGAGGCGCAGCAACAGCTCGAGCGGCTGGGTCGTTTCGTGCAGGAATCCATGCGCATGATGTCGCAGGGCCTCCTGATGATCGAAGAGGGGCGGATCGCGGAGGTCAATCCGTCCTTCAGCCGCATCCTCGATCTGCCTCAGGAGGTATTGACGACCGGCGAAAGCTGGCGGCCGATCTTTGAATATTGCGCAGCGCGCGGTGATTTCGGAACCGAGGCGCAGGCCGTCCTGCAACAGTGGCAATCGGCCTTGCAAAGCTCGAACGCCGTCTCGACCCAATTCCACGTCAATGGTAAGACCTGGGTCAAGCTGGAGGCGACCTTCGGCGGTGATCGCAGCTGCGTCGTCGTGCTGACCGATTTCACCGAACTGAAGGCCCGCGAAGCCGAGCTCGAAGTGCTGCTCGCGCGCAGCGAGGCCGCGGACAAGGCGAAGTCGGATTTCCTCGCCAATATGAGCCACGAGATCCGCACCCCGATGAACGGGGTGTTGGGCATGGCTGAACTCCTGTCGAAGTCCGAGCTCGACAGTCGTCAGAAGACCTTCGTCGACATCATGGTGAAATCAGGCAATGCGCTGCTCACCATCATCAACGACATTCTCGATTTCTCTAAGATCGATGCGGGGCAGCTGAAGCTCAGGAAGTCGCCATTCGACCCGGTCGAGGCGATCGAGGATGTCGCGACACTGCTGTCGGCCGCTGCCGCCGAAAAGGACATCGAGCTTGTCGTCTCCGGCGACCAGATGGTCACTCACACCTTGATGGGCGATCCGGGGCGCTTCCGGCAGATCGTGACCAACCTGCTGGGCAATGCGATCAAATTCACCGAGAAGGGACATGTGCATCTGGAGGTTTCCGCCGAGCCGCAGACAGACGGCCAGGCCCTCCTCAGGCTTCGCATAGAAGATACCGGCATCGGCATTCCCGAGGACATGCAGGCGAAGATCTTTGAGAAGTTCTCCCAGGTCGATACCTCCTCGACGCGCCGCCATGAGGGGACGGGTCTGGGGCTGGCGATCACGGCGGGCCTGGTCAGGCTCTTCGGGGGCAAGCTTCATGTGGAATCTGAGGTCGGCCGCGGGTCGGCCTTCACGGTCGAACTGCCACTTGCCATCGTCGCCGAGCGGCGGCGACAGAAGGACTTGCCAGCGACAGTCAAGGACGCCCGGGTGCTGGTCATCGATGACAATGCCGTCAATCGCCGCATCATCACCGAACAGCTGCAGATGTGGGGTTTTGATGGGCTGGCGGTTCCGGACGGTCCCGCCGGGCTCGAAATCCTGAGTGCTGCCCACGCCGAAGGCTTCGCAATCGACGTGGTGGTCATCGACTACCAGATGCCGGACATGAACGGTGTCGATGTGGCGAAGGTGATCCGAAGTGACCGGCGCTTCGACGACATCGCCATCGTCTTCCTCACTTCCATGGACATGGTGGGCGACGACCGCCTGTTTGAAAGCCTGAAGATCCAGGCGCACCTGATGAAGCCGGCTCGGGCGAATGTGCTTCGCGGTGCAATCATCGATGTGGTGCGCACGGCGCGGGTTCACGGGGTGAATTCAGCCCGGACGCGTCCTTTGTCTTTTCCTGCTCCGCATGAACCCATGCAGCCGGTGCCCGTTAAGCCCGCTCCTCCTGCCACGGGTTTCCTCGACGGAACCGCTCTGCGGGTGCTGATTGCCGAGGATAATCCGGTCAACCAGATCGTCTTCCGGCAGATCCTGACTGGCAGCGGCATCGCCTACCGCATTGTCGGCAATGGCGAGGACGCAGTCGAAGCCTGGCGCAGCGAGCCGCCGGACCTCATCCTGATGGATGTTTCGATGCCGGTGATGAACGGTCACCAGGCAACGGGTATGATCCGTAGCGAAGAAGCGCTTCGCGGCCTGTACCGGACGCCGATCATCGGCGTGACCGCCCATGCTCTCGACAGCGACCGTGAGGCCTGCCTGGTTGCTGGCATGGATGACTACCTCTCAAAGCCGATCTCTCCTGAACTGCTGATGAGAAAGATCGAGCAGTGGAGCGGCAGGCCGGTCGCAGCTGCAGCCAGTGCAGAGCGCTGATCAGGCCAGACGCCTGGTGCCGCAAAGCATCTCCCGCTTGCCTGCAAAGCCCGGACGCCGCTCAAGGTTAAAGCCGGCGGCAATCAGATTGCGGCGCACGAAACCTGCCGCAGCATAGGTTGCGAAGCTGCCACCCGGTTTTGTCGTGTCGTGGACCCGCTGCATCAGTGCAGCCGACCACATGGCACTGTTGCGGGAGGGCGCAAAGCCGTCGAGGAACCAGGCATCGAAGGAGAGGTGGCTTGCCGACAGGTTCTCGAAGGCATCGCCACAGACGACGGAGAGCCGTGTCTGCTCATCGAGGTCGAGCCTCACCACGCCTGAGGGTATCGAGGGCCAGAGGGAGACGAGGGCCTGTCGCTCAGCGTCGATTTCCGGCCAGCGTGAGAGCGCACGGTTAATCTCCTCCGCCTGCATCGGGAAAAGCTCGAAGGAGACGAAGTGCAAATGCGCCGCGGGAAGACGATGCTCTTTCCATTGCCGCCAGGTTTCGCAGGCATTTAGCCCGGTGCCGAAACCGAGTTCGCCTATCGTAAACGTCTGCGCATCCCGCCAGCGATCCGGCAGGCCGTTGCCGGCGAGAAATACGTGCCCGCATTCCAGCCGGCCATCGGTCTGGCAATAAAAATGGTCGCCAAAGGCCGTCGAAAAGGGCATATCGCCGTCATGCCAGGCGAGCGGTGCCTGGGTGTCGCCGGTGCCTGGCGGGTAATTCGAATGGGTCATGGTGATGTCCGATAAAACGGCAGCGATGTCAGGTCAATTGCGGGCGGACCTCGTGATCGTCGGCGGCGGCATCATGGGCCTTTGGGCGGCCTTGAAAGCCGAGCGCCGCGGTATGGATGTCATTCTCATCGAGGCGACGAGAATTGCGAGCGGCGCGAGCGGCGGATTGCTCGGTGCGCTGATGGCACATATGCCGGATCGCTGGAACGAGAAGAAGCAGCTGCAATTCGATGGCCTCCTGTCGCTGGAGGCCGAGATCGCGACACTTGAAGCAGAAACAGGACTGTCTGCCGGCTATCGCCGCTGCGGGCGGCTGATCCCGCTGCCGAAGCCGCATCTGAGGCCGATCGCCGAACGACATTCGCGGGAAGCCGAGACCAACTGGTGCCAGCAGGGCCGAGACTTTGCATGGTCCGTCGTCGACGGGAGCCCGTTTGCCGACTGGCCCTCCGATCGTTTCTGCGGGGCGGGTGTGGTGCACGACACCTTTGCCGGTCGTGTCTCGCCACGCGCGCTCACCGCCGTGATCCGTGCAGGGCTGGAACAGAAAGGGAGTGTGCGTCTCGTCGAAGGTGCTGCCGTACAGTCGATCGACGCGAGGGCGAAGGCAATGCATCTCGCAGACGGGCGCTCCGTCGGTTTCGGAGATCTGCTCGTGGCCGCAGGTGTTGCTTCCTTTCCGCTTCTCTCCACGCTCGGTTCGGCGCCCGACAAACCCTTGGGCCGGGGCGTTAAGGGGCAGGCGGCGCTGCTGAAGGTCGATCTACCCGAGGATCTGCCGCTTCTCTATCTGGACGGGCTTTATGTCGTGCCGCATGAAGGTGGGCATGTGGCGATCGGCAGTACCAGCGAGAACCAGTTTGACGATCCGTTCTCCACGGATGCGCAGCTGGACGCCTTGATCTCCGGGGCCCGCGCGCTGGCACCGGTGCTGAAGCAGGCTGAGGTCGTGGAGCGCTGGGCGGGTCTGCGCCCCAAGGCCATCGACCGCGATCCGATGGTCGGGCCGCATCCGGATCATCCTCACATCCACGCGTTGACGGGTGGCTTCAAGGTGAGTTTCGGCATCGCCCATCTGCTTGCGGATGCAGCGCTTGATGTGATCGACGGCCAGGCGCTTCCGCTGCCTCACAGCTTTACACTCGCCCATCACGTTTCAGTGGCTGCGCGTCGCGCAGACGATAAGGAATTTACCGAAATACCCTGAATTATTGGGGTATTCCCGATTTCGCAGGCGAGAAATCCTTCGCCCGCTTCGTGATACTGTCATGCAAATCACCTATCCACCGGCTTGTAACGGCAACTGCTAAAGTGCCGTCGCGAGCCAGTGCGAGGTGCTCGACATGCGTTATGCCATCTGCTTTACGCCGCCCGCCCGCGATCCGCTCGGCGATGCCGCAGCGCGCTGGCTCGGCCGCAATGTGTTCTCGGGCGAAGCGGAGGAGCATCCGGGGCTCAAAGGGCTTGGCGTGCACGAGATCGCCTTTCACACGGCGCTTCCCCGTCGTTTCGGCTTTCATGCCACCTTCAAGGCACCCTTCCGTTTGAGCGAAGGTTCGAGCGAGGCCTCCTTGTTGCGCGACCTCATGCATTTTGCCGGTCGCATGGAGCCGGTCGTTCTGACCGGGCTTTCCGTCGGTCGGATCGGCGACGTGTTCGGCCTGATCCTGCCACGCCCCTGTCCGGAGGTCGATCATCTCGCCGCCTCCGTGGTCCAGGCCTTCGACGGCTTTCGCGCGCCGCTGTCCGAGATCGAGATCGAACGGCGCAATCCCGATCGGTTGTCTGCATCGCAGTTTTCCAACCTCAGCCGCTGGGGACATCCTTACGTCATGGATGAGTTCCGGTTTCACATGACGCTGACGGGGCCGCTTCTGGCGCGGGATTTTCCGCGCATAGAGCAGGCACTGAAATCGCATTTCGACCCCGTTCTGGCCGAGCCTGTTGTGGTGACCAATCTCGCGCTCTTCGTCGAAAGGGAACGTGGCGCGCCATTCATCGTGCATTCGCTGCATCCGCTCGGACAGGTTTCCAGCCGCAGAATCGCCTGATCCTTCGCGGTGCAGCAATTTCCACCTTTTGTATCTCGACAGGCGCCGTCGGCGCCAATAGCCTCGCGGCAAAACACGAGAGGTGAACCGATGACAACTGCTCCCTATCCCCGCGACCTTGTTGGCTATGGCCGAGATATTCCCGATCCGAAGTGGCCAGGGGATGCGCGGATCGCGGTGCAGTTCGTGGTGAATTACGAGGAGGGCGGCGAAAGCTGCATTCTTGACGGTGATCCGGCCTCGGAATGCCTGCTGTCGGAAATCGTCGGTGCCCAGCCATGGGCCGGCCAGCGCAACCTGAACATGGAATCGATCTACGAATACGGTTCGCGCGCCGGCTTCTGGCGGCTCTGGCGGATGTTCACCGAGCGCAAGGTGCCTGTCACCGTCTACGGTGTGACGCTCGCCATGGCGCGCAACCCGGAAGCGGTTGCTGCCATGAAGGAAGCCGACTGGGAAATCGCCAGCCACGGCTATCGCTGGCTCGAATACAAGGATTTTCCTGAAGAGGTGGAGCGTCAGCACATTCAAGAGGCCGTGCGCCTGCACAAGGAACTGACCGGCTTGCATCCGCTTGGCATGTATCAAGGCAAGCCATCCATGAACACGCTGCGCCTCGTGATGGAGGAGGGCGGTTTCATGTATTCCTCAGACAACTACTCTGACGACCTGCCTTTCTGGGTTCCAGACCTCGACGGCAAACCCTTCCTGATCATCCCCTATACGCTCGAGACCAACGACATGCGCTTCGCCACACCGCAGGGCTTCAACTCCGGCGACCAGTTCTTCACCTATCTCAAGGATGCCTTCGATGTACTCTACGAGGAGGGGAAATACGGCAGCCCGAAGATGATGTCCGTCGGTTTGCACTGCCGCCTCGTTGGGCGTCCTGGAAGGGCGGCGGCGCTGGCGCGGTTCATCGATTATGTGACTGGTCACGAGAAGGTCTGGGTGCCGAAGCGCATCGAGATCGCCGAGCACTGGCACAAGCATCACAAGCCTGCGTGGTGAAGTGGCTAGCCGTCCGCCTCCGCCAGCAACCAATCCCGCAAGACGGCGGCCGGCTCGGACAGATCCGGACCTGACAGCAGCCAATAGGCCTTGTCCTCGTCGGCGGCTTCCTCAAACAGCACGGTCAGCGTGCCCGCAGCCAGATGGTCTGATATCAGGGCTGTCGGGCAGAGGCCGATGCCGAGGCCCGAGAGAACCGAACTGACCAGCAGATTGAAGTCGGCATAGAGCGGCCCGGTCGGTGTCGGGCCCTCGATCCCGCGTGCCGCCAGCCAGGATTGCCAGGCGGCCTCGGTCGCGTCGTGCAGCAGGTCCTGTTTCAGCAGATCGGCAGGTGTGATGATCGGCCCGTGCCGCTCCAAATAGGCGGGCGCACAGGTGGGCCGGGTGGCGGCGTCCAGAATACGGTCTGCCCGACCCGGCGGGCGGGGCCCGTGGCAGATCAGCAGGTCGGCGCCGGCTTCATCCGGTGTTCTGGCGCCCATCGGATAGACGATCGACACCTGGATCTCGGGATGCGCGGCGCGGAAGCGGGGCAGGCGGGGGCCGAGCCAGTGGGTGACCACCGAAGGCATGCAGGCGAGGCTCGCGCGGGCGAAGGATTTCCGGGCGGTGAGCCGCTCGACGGCGCGGGCTATATGGCCGAGCCCTTCCGAGCAGGCGGCGCCGAGTTCGCGCCCATCGGTGGTAAGGCGCACGCCGCGCGGGCGGCGTTCGAAGAGGGAGAGACCCAGCCAGTCCTCCAGCGCCTTCACATGCTGGCTCACCGCCGCTGCCGTCATGCCGAGTTCGGTTGCGGCCTGCAGGAAGCTTTCGCGGCGGGCGGCGGCCTCGAAGGCGCGAAGTGTCGGGAGCGGTGGTAGCTTCATCCCATCATGACTAAGCCAGGCTTGCCCATGGGGCAAGAAGGGAGGCTGTTGTCATGGAGGAGGCTGTGGGGCACCCTGTGTCTTCGATCCTGATGCCGTTCTGGAGCCTCCCATGACCCCCTTCACCGCCAACATCCCCGTTCCCGCCGATGCGGCTGCCCGCCGGGCTGTGAAGCCCGTCGTCTGCTATCCGGTCGAGTCGTTGAAAGCACCCGACATGAGCATGCTGGAGCGGGCGCGAGCGACGATGGAGAAGGTCGGCGAGGTGATCGTTCCGCCGCGTGAGGGCAACACCTTCGAGGTGCCGAAGGGGCATTTCTTCCGCATCGTCAGTGTTGAGGGGCCGCAGGTCGGCGATCTGAACCTCTGGAACGCCAAGGACCTTTCCGAGCGCTTCTTCTCCGGCAAAACGCGGGCGCTGCATGCGACCCATGTGACTACCGGTAACCGGCTCTGGAGCAATCTGCCGTCGCTCAGACCCATGGCGACGATCAGTCATGATACGCTCGGCTGGTACGGCTTCGACGAATTCGGCGGCGGCGTGCATGACGTGATCGGCACGCGCTGCGATCCCTATACCAACCGGCTTCTGTCGGGCGGTGACTACCACCATTGCTGCCATTCCAATCTCTGCCGGGCGCTTTCCCATCACCAGGGCATCGACATGAAGGCCGCCGAGCCGCATGTGCATGACGTGCTGAACGTCTTCATGTGCACCGGTTTCACCCGCGACACGCAGCAGTATTTCATGAAGGCAAGCCCGGTGCGTCCCGGCGATTTCCTGGAGATGTTTGCGGAGATTGATCTTCTCGGTGCGCTCTCGGCCTGCCCGGGTGGGGATTGCAGTGCAAGCCATTCGAGCGACGTGGCGAAGTGTTATCCGCTGCTTGTCGAGATCTACCGGCCGGACATGGACCTGCTCAACGGCTGGCCGTATCCGGAGCGCAACGGGTACCAGTTGCAGGACTGAAATGAGACGGCCCCTGGTGAAGCCGGGACCATTTCTGCCGTCCGTCCTGCAGACTTCAGCCTTTCTGCAGGTGGTGAGACCTCCGCGTTTCGGCGAAGATGATTGTCTGTCGTGGAAACTCGACAAGAACAGGGGGCTCGGATAATCCTTGGTGCAAATCGCTTCGCGGCCTCGCCGACAGCGCAGTCTCCTGCAGCATCTCGATCCGGTGCAGCCCCACTTTTTGATGGATATCCGAATGAACAAAGCGGACTTCGTTCAGCGTTTCGGCGGCGTGTTCGAGCATTCCCCCTTCATTGCCGAGCGCGCCTTCGACGCAGGG
Organism: Allorhizobium sp.; assembly: GCA_046294755.1. Classification (GTDB taxonomy): domain Bacteria; phylum Pseudomonadota; class Alphaproteobacteria; order Rhizobiales; family Rhizobiaceae; genus Allorhizobium. Next base: position 163,494 of record JBKBON010000002.1, read on the forward strand.
ATGATCGAGGAGCCGCTCAACGCACTAGACGTGCATGATGCGATGGCGATGATCTTCCGGACGTCGAGCGCTGAGGAAAGGCTCGGCGTGCTGCGCGCCCATCCGGATCTCGCCGGCAAGCTCGCGATTGCAGGTGAACTGACGGAAGACAGCAAGCGTGAGCAAGCCGGCGCCGGCCTCGACCGGTTGAACGCGGACGAACATGCGCGCTTCACCGAACTCAACACTGCCTATGTCGAGAAATTCGGATTCCCCTTCATCATCGCGGTGAAGGGCCTGACGAAGGACGACATCCTCGCCGCCTTCGAAACCCGCATTGCCAACAGCCGCGACCAAGAATTTGATACCGCCTGCCAGCAGGTGGAAAAAATCGCCCGGCTTCGCCTCAAAAGCCTGCTTCCGGAGACACACTGATATGCTTGAGACCTCGACCGTCGCCCTGCCGGATTTTGCCGCCGGCGCCGTCAATCTTGCCTCGGCCCGCCTCGGAGCCGTCGGCATCTACTCGACCGACGAGTTCTTCGCGCCGCTGTCGCGCATGCTGAACGACGACCCGGCGACGTTCGACCCGGATCTCTATGACGACAACGGCAAATTCATGGATGGCTGGGAAAGCCGTCGCAAGCGTGTGCCGGGCCATGACCATGCGATCATCCGGCTAGCGATGCCGGGCCGCATCTTCGGCTTTGATGTCGATACGCGCTTCTTTACCGGCAACTACCCGCCCCATTGTTCGATCGAGGCGGCTTTTGTCGAGAGCGGCGATCCGACGGAGGCAACCGTCTGGACCGAGCTTCTGGTCAAGTCACCGCTCGGCCCGTCAGCCCAGCATTTCTTTGCCAATGCCGACACGTTCAAGGTGTGGACGCATCTTCGCCTGCATATCTATCCGGATGGCGGTGTCGCGCGTCTGCGCGTCTATGGCGCTGCCCATTTCGACTGGTCGAAGGTGGGTGCTTCCGAAGAAATCGACCTCGCCTATATCTTCCACGGTGCCAAGGCGCTTGCCTGGTCGGATGCGCATTACGGCCATCCGGACAAGATCCTGTCGCCGGGCCGTGGCACCAATATGGGCGATGGCTGGGAAACCAAACGCCGTCGTGGTCCAGGCCATGACTGGGCGATCATTCGCCTCGGGCATGTCGGCGTCATCAACCGCGTGCTGATCGACACGCATTTCTACAAGGGCAACTACCCCGATACCTGCGAGCTGCTCGGTGCCTATCTGCCGGAGGCCGGCGATACCTTCAATGAGGCGGAGATCGCGGCGTCCGAGCAGTGGAAGCCGATCCTGACGCGGCAGAAGATGCAGATGGATGCCGAGCATTTCTACGAGGGCGATCAGGTGCAGAAGATCGGGCCGGTAACGCATGTGCGGATCGCGATGCATCCGGATGGCGGCGTCATGCGCCTGCGGCTCTTCGGCACAAAGGCCTAGTCGCTCCATACGAAAAGAGCGGGCAAAGCCCGCTCGTCGCATGCCAAGCCGTCCGCAGTGCGGGCGGCTTTCTGTTGCCTGAAGGCGCTTACTGCTTCGGCGCCCGTTCGGCTTCGCGGATCGCTTCTTCGTGGTACCAACTCGCCGAGCCGCTCTCATAGATCACGGGCTTGGGGGCCTGGCGCTCGCGCATTGCCTTCAGCCTTGCCGCGTCGCGCACCGGGAATTCGTAGATCTTCGCCGATTCCCGAACAATGTTCGTTGTCATGCTACTACCTCTCGTTTCACCGAGTGTTCTCTCGATGTTTCATCCCTACCATGTTTCAAAACCAAATGCACACGAAAAGTGCAAAATGCCTAAAATATGGGCACTTATCGCGCAATCAATGTGATGAATTTAAAATCATCACTGCGCATTCTTGGGCTGTCCGACGCCTTGAACATCTGTGAGCAACCTCTTGTTCCGTTATCTTGTGCTCGTCTGTTTAAGAATTCGCTGTTGTGGGTCGGTTTTATACGGAGCGTCACAAAAAATTCGCGCTTGAGATCGGAGCGTCGGTAAACTGGCACGCTTCCTGCATTTTAGTCGGGGACTCCCGGGCAAGCCGGAGAATCACCCCTCTGTTGCGCCGATGGATGGCGCGAGACTGAAGAGAGAGCACCATGACCAAGTTTAAGCTCGAGTATATCTGGCTCGATGGCTACAAGCCGGTAGCGAACCTGCGTGGCAAGACGCAGATCAAGGAATTCGACAGCTTCCCGACCCTGGAACAGCTGCCGCTCTGGGGCTTCGACGGCTCCTCGACGATGCAGGCCGAAGGCCATTCGTCTGATTGCGTGCTGAAGCCGGTCGCCATCTATCCCGACCCGGCCCGCACGAACGGCGCTCTCGTCATGTGCGAAGTCATGATGCCCGATGGCGTCACCCCGCATCCGTCGAACAGCCGCGCGACCATTCTCGACGACGAAGACGCTTGGTTCGGCTTCGAACAGGAATACTTCTTCTACGAAAATGGCCGTCCGCTCGGCTTCCCGGAGCAGGGCTATCCGGCTCCGCAGGGTCCGTATTACACCGGCGTCGGCTACAAGAACGTCGGCTCGATCGCGCGCGAAATCGTCGAAGAGCATCTCGACCTCTGCCTGGAAGCCGGCATCAACCACGAAGGCATCAACGCCGAAGTGGCCAAGGGCCAGTGGGAATTCCAGGTTTTCGGCAAGGGCTCCAAGAAGGCTGCCGACCAGATCTGGATCGCGCGCTACCTGCTGCTCCGCCTCTGCGAGAAGTACGGCATCGACGTCGAATTCCACTGCAAGCCGCTCGGCGATACCGACTGGAACGGCTCGGGCATGCACTGCAACTTCTCCACCAAGTTCATGCGTGAAGTTGGTGGCAAGGAGTATTTCGAAGCGCTCATGGCGGCCTTTGCCAAGAACTGGCAGGAGCACATCGACGTCTACGGTCCGGACAACCACCTGCGCCTGACCGGCAAGCACGAAACGGCTCCGTGGAACAAGTTCTCCTACGGCGTTGCTGACCGTGGCGCCTCGATCCGCGTCCCGCACTCCTTCGTCAACAACGGCTACAAGGGTTACCTGGAAGATCGCCGCCCGAACTCCCAGGGCTGCCCCTACCAGATCGCTTCGATCGTTCTGAAGACGATCGCCGAGGTTCCGACGGCCGACTACGCCAAGAACGCTGCCTGATTTCAGGCTGAGCGATACTGATTGCAGCGCCGGCGGAAACGCCGGCGCTGTTTTCGTTTCTGGGAGTATGTGCCCCCCCGCTTTCTCAGGCTAAGCGTTTGCCTTATGATGCTGGTTGAGGAGATCGGCCATGCGTCCGTCAGAAGTGCTGGAGAGAAACAGGCAGGTTATCCGCGAGGTGACGGCACGTCACAAGGCGACGAACCCGCGTGTCTTCGGATCGGTGGCGCGCGGCGAGGACAGGCCGGACAGCGACCTCGACATTCTCGTGGACGGACTTCCAGGGATGACGCTCTTCGATCTCGGCGGGTTGCAGGCGGAGATGGAGAATCTCCTGCCCTGCCGGGTGGATGTCGTAACGTCAGGCGGCTTGAAAGAGCGCATGCGTGATCGGATTTTGTCCGAGGCTCGGGCCATATGACGCCGGCGGAGCGCCTCCTCGACAATCTTATCGACATAGAAGATGCGGCACGCGAGGCCATTGGCTTCCTCGACGGGATAGGCTTCGAGGAGTTCGAGTCCGACTTGTTGCGCCAGCGCGCCGTGGCCATGACCTTTGTGCTGATCGCGACCGCTGCAGCGCGCATCCAGACGCTGTTTCCGGACATCGGCTCTGAGCAACCGGAGATCCCCTGGGCCAAGATGCGCGGTTTGCGCAATCTTGTGTTCCATCAATACGACCGGCTCGAATGGCGTATCATCTGGGATACGGTCCAGGTTGATCTTCCAAGGCTTATCCGCCAGATCGAGCAGCTTCGCCATCCGCATGTCCAAGGAGAATAACTCGCTTTGCCCATCGACCTGACGATCCGTCCGCTGACGGCCCAAGCCTTCGCGCCCTTCGGCGATGTGATCGAAGCCGATCCCGCGACCATGCGGCTGATCAATGGCGGCACGACGGAGCGCTTCCATGCGCTGTTTTCGCCGGAGATTGCGGGCGAGGGGGCGCGGGTGATCGTCAATATCTTTCGCGGGCAGCCGCGTGCCTTTCCTTATGAGGTCGGCATGATGGAGCGCCACCCCTTCGGCAGCCAGAGCTTTTCGCCACTGTCGGGCCGCCCGTTCCTCGTTGCCGTCTCGCCCGATGAAGACGGAAAGCCGGGTCAGCCGCAGGTTTTCCTCGCTGCGCCGCATCAGGGCGTGAACTACCGACGCAACACCTGGCACCATCCCTTGATGGCGATCGGCGAGGTCAGCGATTTCCTGGTTGTCGATCGCGACGGACCCGGCAACAATCTCGAGGAGTTTTTCTTTGAGACCCCCTTCATGATTCGGGAGCCCCAGATATGACCGGCCTCACCACCCATGTGCTCGACACCGCCCTTGGCAAGCCGGCCCAGGGCCTGCGCATCCAGTTGATGCGGATGAATGGCGAGGAGGCGGAGCTGATCAAGACCGTCTTCACCAATGACGACGGTCGCGTCGATGGCGGGCCCATGCTTGCGGGAGACGAGTTCCAGGTCGGGCAATACGAACTGCTGTTCCATGCCGGTGACTATCTGAAGGGCACAGGGACCACGCTCACCGAGCCGCCGTTCCTCGATGTCATCCCGATCCGTTTCGGCATTTCCGACACGACGGCGCATTACCACGTGCCGCTTCTGCTCTCGCCCTATGGCTATTCGACTTATCGGGGCAGCTGATGCGCTTCGCAGCAATTGCCGATATTCATGGCAATGCCGCGGCACTTGAGGCTGTTCTTGCCGATATCGCGGCGCAGGGCATTTCAACAGGCGATGTCGTCAATCTCGGCGATTGCCTGTCTGGCCCGCTCGAAGCCGGGCGGACGGCCGATATTCTCGTGCCGCTCCAGCTGGTCACCGTGCGCGGCAATCACGATCGCTATCTGATCGAACATGCCGCCGGCGACATGCATGAGTGGGAGGCCGATGCCTTCAGCCAGCTGACACCCAGACATCTCGACTGGCTGCGCTCGCTGCCCTTCGATGAGGTCTTTCGCGATGTCGCCTATCTCTGCCATGCGCGGCCGCAGGATGACGGTACCTACTGGCTCGATCAGGTGACGCCGGAAGGGCGTGTTGTGCTGCGCGATCAGTCCGAGATTGAGGCTTGGGCCGAAGGGGTCGCCCAGCCGCTGATCCTCTGCGGCCATACCCATCTGCCACGCGCCGTCCGCCTCTCCGACGGCAGGCTGATCGTCAATCCCGGCAGCGTTGGCTGCCCGGCCTATGAGGATGATACGCCCGTCTATCACAAGGTCGAAACGGGCAGTCCGCTCCCCTCCTATGCAATCCTGGAGAGGGCGGATGCCGGCTGGTCGGTCAGCTTCCGGCTCGTGCCCTATGATCACATGGCGCAGTCGCGGCTTGCCGAAAGCAATGGCCGTTCAAGCTGGGCGGCCGGCCTTGCGACCGGCCGTCTCGGTTGAGACCAGTCAGAACGGGCTTTCTGCGATGATCGAGTTGTCGACATCCGCGAGCTGCCGTTTGCCGCACAGCGCCATGGTGATGTCCATCTCCTTGGCGATGATCTCCAGAGCCTTGGTCACGCCCTGCTGGCCCATGGCGCCGAGGCCGTAGAGGAAGGGGCGGCCGATATAGGTGCCCTTGGCGCCCAGCGCGATTGCCTTCAGCACATCCTGACCGGAGCGGATGCCGCCGTCGAGATGCACTTCGATCTTGTCGCCGACGGCATCGACGATACGCGGCAGCATCGCAATCGAGGAATGGGCGCCGTCCAGCTGGCGGCCGCCATGATTGGAGACGATGATCGCGTCAGCACCCGTTTCGGCGGCCATGTGAGCGTCCTCAACGTCCAGAATGCCCTTGATGATCAGCTTTCCGCCCCATTGCTTCTTGATCCATTCGACATCGGCCCAGGAAAGCTTCGGATCAAACTGTTCGGCGGTCCAGGAATGCAGCGAGGACAGGTCGGTGACATTTTTCGCGTGGCCGTGGATGTTGCGGAAGGTGCGGCGGTTGGTCTTGAGCATGTTCCAGCACCAGCGTGGGCGGATCGCCATCTGGTAGAGGTGTTTTGGGGTCAGCTTCGGCGGTGCGGCGAGGCTGTTGCGGATGTCCTTGTGGCGTTGGCCGAGCAGCTGCAGGTCAGCTGTGAGGACCAGCGCCGAGCAACCGGCGGCGCGGGCGCGCTCAATCAGGTTCACGACGAAATCACGGTCGCGCATCACGTAGAGCTGGAACCAGAAAGGTCGCTTCGTCACCGACGCTACATCCTCGATCGAGCAGATGCTCATAGTCGAGAGCGTGAAGGGCACGCCGAATTCTTCCGCAGCCTTTGCTGCCAGCATCTCGCCATCGGCATGCTGCATGCCGGTGAGGCCGGTCGGCGAGAGCGCCACCGGCATCTTCACCTTTTCGCCGATCATTGTCGTTTCCAGCGTCCGACCGCTCATGTCGACCAGCACGCGCTGGCGCAGCTTGATCTTTGAGAAATCGCTCTCGTTCGCCCGGTAGGTGCTCTCGGTATAGGAGCCGCTGTCGGCATAGTCGAAGAAGAGCTTCGGCACGCGCTTGCGCGCCAGGTTCTTCAGGTCAGAAATTTCAAGAATCGGCCCCATAGTCTCTCTCTCCGCCAATAACTTTGATCCGGCATACCATGCGACCGGACCTGATGGGAACTGGCTGGGAAGGCAGAGGTAATATTATTTTACCTCTTTGCGCGATCAGAAGTGCTCACCCGACTTGAAGGGGCCGACCCGCATACCCGCGGCGATGAGATAGGCGGTCGACCAGCCAATCAGCAGGAAGCCATTCACGCCTTCCAGGGCCGCCAGCATGCGCCATTCGGGATGGAGAACCACATCGCCGAAGCCCACCGTGGAGAAGGTGGTGGTGGAGAAATAGAGCGCCGTCTCGAAATCACCGACGGCGCCGATCAGGGTATAGGTGGCAGCCCAGAGCCACACCTCTGCGGTCAAGACGGCAAAGACGCCGATGACAACGGTATTCATTGCGAGCATGCGGCTGCGATGGCCGTGCAGACGAATGCGATCAGTGACGAAGCTCATCACATGGGTCACGCCCATAAGGCCGAACGTGTGGATGATCACGGTCAGGGAAATCATCAGGGTGCCCAGTGCAAGGTTGGTGATCATCGAGTAAACATCTCCCCGGGCCGTGTTTCCCCTTACGGCCGCAATTCCTTGCGTAGCATAAATTTGAGTCCCGACCAGATCTCGTTGATTGCGCAGACTTTCACATCGACAAGGCCCGTGGGCAACAGGACTGTGCGCAGCACGTCCTCGGTGATGGTGGTGGATACCTTCGAGGCCTTTTTCGGCCAGGAGATCCAGAGCATGCCGGATGCATTCAGCATGAATTTCAGCCGACTGGCGTGATCCTCAAGGCGGCCACGTTCGGTCTCGAAGACATGGATGTAGTCGAGATCCGAACCTGTCGCATCTTCAAGGCTGGGGACCTTCGCTGCAGACAGCAGGTTGGAGGTGAGATGCTCGAGTTCCGGCGGCAGGCCGACGAAGAGAGCGGCCAATTCCGGCTTCAATCCGAGCTTCTTCGGAAGAGGTGTGCCGGAATAGCCGCTTTGGCTCATGGTGACCTCAAGCCTCCAGCCTCGGTTTCGATGCCTTGCCGGCCACATAGGTCTCGACCACGGAACGATCGTCACCCAGTGTCTGCAGCAGAAAGAGCTCTTCCGAGAGCGAGGTCACCGTTTCCATTCTGAGCCGCATCGCGGGTGTCGCTGCGGCATTCAGCACGACGATATCGGCATCGGTGCCTTCGTCCAGGGTGCCGATACGATCAGCGAGGTCGAGTGCGACCGCGTTGCCGAGCGTCATATGGTAGAAGCTTTCCAGCGGGTTCAAGCGCTCGCCGAGCAGCTGCTGGATCTTGTAGGCCTCGTCCATGGTCTTGAACATGGAATAGCTGGAGCCGCCGCCGATATCGGTGGCAACCGCGACCGTCACGGGCTTCTCCCGCCGCTTGATTGCCTTCAGCGGGAAGAGGCCGGAGCCGAGGAAGAGGTTGGAGGTCGGGCAGTGGACCGCGACCGCGCCGCTCTCCGCCATGGCGTCGGCCTCACGGTCCGACAGATGGATTGCATGGCCGAACAGCGCCTTTTTCCGCAGCAGGCCGTAGCGGGCGTAGATGTCGGTATAGTCGGTGGCTTCAGGATAGAGTTCGCAGGTGTAGCGGATCTCGTCGTGGTTCTCCGACAGATGCGTCTGGATATGCAGGTCGGGGAATTCTTCCGCCAGTGTCTGCGTCATCGCCATCTGCTCAGGCGTCGAGGTGATGGCAAAGCGAGGCGTGATCGCGACATGGTTGCGGCCCTTGCCATGCCATTGTTCGATGACCGCGCGGGTCTCGTCGTAACCCAGCTGCGGGGTGTCGAGCAGGCCCTGCGGCGCATTGCGGTCCATCATCACCTTGCCGCCGATCATCAGCGTGCCGCGCTTCAGGCTCTCGGCAAAGAAGGCGTCGGCAGAGGCCTTGTGCACGGAGCAATAGGCCACCGCCGTCGTCGTGCCCTGGCGCAGGAATTCGTCAAAGAATTGCGTGGCGATGCGCTGCGCATGCGCGCTTTCGACAAAGCGGCATTCCTCGGGGAAGGTATAGGTGTTCAGCCACTCCAGGAGATTGGCGGCGTAAGACGCGATCACCTGCATCTGCGGGAAATGCACATGGCAGTCGATCAGGCCGGGCAGGATGAGATGCGGGCGATGGTCGATCTCGGTCGCATCAGCACCGGCCTTGGACTTCACATCCGCATAGGCGCCGGTGGCCGCAATCTTGCCGTCGCGAACCAGCAGCGCGCCGTCTTCCTCGTAGAAATAACTCTCGCTGTCGCCGGCATGCTCAGGTGCACGGTTGAAAGAGAGGAGGCGGCCGCGGATTACGATCTCGGTTGTCATTACTTACCTTTGACCGTCGACTCGTACCAGGCGACGAGCAACTGGCGCTCTTCGGGCGAGAGGTCGGTGATGTTTCCGGGCGGCATGGCATGGCTGCGGCCGGCCTGGAGATAGATTTCACGGGCATGGGCGGCGATCTCGCCGTCCGTTTCCAGCTTCACGTTCTTCGGTGCCCTCGCAATGCCTTCCCAGACGGGCTCGGCGGCGTGGCACATCGAACAGCGGCCCTGTACGACATCGCGCACGGCTTCGAAATGGCCGTTTGCAACAAATGTCTGTTCACGGGCCGAGAGGCTCGCCTGTTCCTCCTCGCCGGTCAGCACCTTCGGCACGGTCGACAGCCACATGATGACGATGAAGATCAGCACCGTGACCAGCCAGGTCCAGGTCGGTTTGCCCTTGCGGGCATGAGTCGTGTTGAACCAGTGGCGGATGGTGACGCCCATCAGGAAGACGAGGGCTGCGATGATCCAGTTGAACTCCGTGGCGAAAGCCAGCGGATAATGGTTCGACAGCATGAAGAAGATGACTGGCAGCGTGAGGTAATTGTTGTGCAGCGAGCGCTGCTTGGCGATCACGCCGTATTTGGGATCAGGCGTCCGCCCGGCGATCAGGTCGGCAACGACGATCTTCTGGTTGGGGATGATGATGAAGAAGACATTGGCCGACATGATGGTCGCGGTAAAGGCGCCCAGATGCAGGAAGGCGGCGCGGCCGGTGAAGATCTGCGTATAGCCCCAGGCCATCGCGATCAGCACCAGGTAGAGGAGGATCATCAGGCCCCAGGTATTCTTGCCCAGCGGCGACTTGCACAGGAGATCATAGAGTATCCAGCCGACGGCGAGCGATCCAATCGACAGAGCAATGGCCTGCCAGGGTTCGATGTCCAATACCGTGCGGTCGATGAGGAAGAGATCGGCGCCGCCGTAATAGACCACCGCAAGCAGCGCAAAACCCGAAAGCCAGGTGGCATAGCTTTCCCATTTGAACCAGGTCAGATGCTCGGGCATCGAGGCCGGCGCCACCAGATATTTCTGGATATGGTAGAAGCCGCCGCCATGCACCTGCCACTCCTCTCCATAGGCGCCGACGGGCAGGCCAGGGCGCTTCACCAGGCCGAGATCCAGCGCAATGAAATAGAAGGACGAGCCGATCCAGGCGATGGCCGTGATCACATGCAGCCAGCGGACGGCGAAGTTCAGCCATTCCCAGGCGATTGCGTATTCATACATTCGGAGTTCCCCTATTGTCCTCCCGGCCGGACAGTGTGGAAAATATTGCGCTGCAAGGGAAGCCCTCGGGGTGATGGGCAGGCCCTAGAAGAGTGATTTATGCAGAGATTCTTTACTTCCGCGGAAGTCGGTGAAATCAGGACGCTTTTTCGGCTTCCAGGGTGGCGGTGATCCAGGCCTGGAATGCCTTGATTTTCGGTGCGTTGCGCCTGGCGTGGGAATAGACCAGCTGGATCGGCGCATTGGCGGGGCAGGCGAGTTCGAAAGGTCGGATCAGGCGGCCGGAGGCGAGCTCCTCCTGAAAGAAGAAGGGGCTGATGATGGCGACGCCATAGCCGGCGATTGCGGCATTGGCTTCCAGATCCTGCGCCTCGTAGCTGTGCAGCTTGGTGTCGATCAGGGCCGGATTCCTGATGCCGACGGCAGCGAACCACTGCGGCCACCAAGGATCCTCCGGACTGATGATCGGAAGCTTTAAGAGATCTGCCGGCTCGCGCACGCCGCCAATGGTCGCCGCCAGTTTGGGGCTGAGCATTGGCGTGTAGTCGAGCCGGATCAGCGGATTGGCGACCGTGCCCGGCCACGGACCGTCGCCCCAGGGTATGGCGACATCGGCGTTTTTCGTCGCGAGATCGTCGAACTTGCTCACGCGCAGGAGGCGCACGGCAATGTTCGGATGGGCGAGCTGGAAGCTGCCGAGATGGCGGGCCAGCCAGTTGGAGGCGAAGGTCGGCACCGAATGGATCTCGAGGGTCTCTACGGCACTGCGCTTCGCCTGCTGCACGGCTTCGAGCAGCAGATCGAAGCCCTCGGCGACTTTCGGATGCAGGCGCTCACCCGTTTCCGTCAGCCCGATCTGGCGCGGGCGGCGCCAAAAGAGCGGTTCGCCGACATGCTCTTCCAGGAGCTTGATTTGATAGCTGACCGCCGTCTGGGTCATGCCCAGCTCCTCGCCGGCGCGGGTGAAACTCTGGAGGCGCCCCACTGCCTCGAAGACGCGCAGAGCATTGAGCGGAAATTGTCGCGACAGTTTCATGGATCAGCTCTCTTTATCCATGTGAACCGTAATTGAATTGGATCGGGTCTGCAACAAAAGGCATGATCGCATCATCAGACCAGATCGACATCACTAGCGTGGAGGCAGAGATGATATCCGCGATCGGACGTTCCGTGCCCAGATCAATGGGCATACTGCAATGGCTCCGCCAGGCTTTCCGGTGGGGTAAGAGGCCTCGGCTGCTCCGGGTAGACGACCTGCCGGAGGACTTGCGGCGTGATGTGGGCCTGGAGACGGAAAGTCATGACCGGCGGGCTCGGGAGATCGCCGGGCGGCGGCTCCTCGATGCCACACGGCCCGGGATTATGTGAGGGAAAACCAGCTTGTAGAGACAAGCCTTGCCAAACTGATTCCGACCGTTCGCCTGCTGCTTCAGGGAAGCAGAAGGCCCAGCAATTCGGCTGCAACCATTGCCGCGATCACCGCCGGGCGCTTGTCCTTCACCGCACTGCCGCCGATCGGTAGCGTCAGGCGCTCCATGACCGCGCGTTCGGCGCCCTCGCGCTCAAGGAAAGAGGCGAAGGTGGCGCGCTTCGTCTTCGAGCCGATCATGCCGACATAAGAAAGGTCATCTCGGGCGAGCGCTTGCCTGCCAATCAAAAAATCCAATGCATGGTCGTGCGTGAGGATGACGACTGCGCCACCGGGTTTCACCCTTGCAATTTCTGCTTCGGGCATGGCGACGCGGCGGAAGGTGATGTCATCGGGTAGGTCGCCGTCGATTTCCGTCCGCGTGTCGATCAGGCTGACGTTCAGCGGCAGCGGCGCCAGCGCCCGGGCGAGCGCCAGCCCGACATGTCCAGCGCCGAAGACCATGACCTCGGGGAAGGCGGCACGCTCGTCGGCCAAGCGTTGGGTCAGCTCGGCCGCGACGGCCGCATCGACGAGGCGGAAGGCGAGAAGCGTCCGCCCGCCGCAGCACTGGCCGATTTCCGGGCCGAGCGGCACGTCGAGCGTATCCGCCACCTGTTCGCCTGCCAGATGCTTGCGGGCATGGTCAATGGCCATGAACTCCAGATGGCCGCCACCGATCGTGCCCCACAGGGCATTTTGCGCCACCAGCATCATCGAGCCACTGTCGCGCGGGGTCGAGCCCTTGGTCTCGGCGACTTCGACAAGCGCGATGTTCGAATGGCTCTTGATGAATGTAGTGAGGGTGGTCAGGCTCATGATGACGCCATCATAGCATTGTGCAGCCGGAACTGGACAGCTTTGCCTGGCATTATCTCGACGAAGCATGTGACGCGCCTGTAACATGGCCAGCGTGGTATAATGCCGTCAAAGGCTCGGGAGCGCGAATGACCAGAACTCAAGCATTGATCGTCTGGCTGCTCGTTGCAGGATTTGCCGTGGCGCTGTTCCTCGTCAATCCTCTCGCGGATATTGCGGCGCAGTTCAGCCGTGACGTCATGGTCGGAAGCGGTGCGCTTTACGGCACGCTTCGGGTGGCCAATTCGGTGATGAGCGTGGCGCGAGATGCCGATATCACCGGAGGGGTCGGCGTTGCTTCCGTGACTGCCAGCCCGGGCCAGTTGCTGCAGCCGGTGATCAACACCATTGAAAGACTGGTGGATCTTCTGTTCGGTCTCGCGATCGTCTCGGGGATATTGTCGCTCGTGCTCGTCCCAGTCGCCAAGGTCGCAGCCGTCGGCCTTGGTGCTTGCGCGCTGCTCTGCGCAGGTCTGACGCTGACCGCACGGCGCGTGCCGCCGCTTCTCGACCGGTTGACACAGTCGGTGATGGTGCTTGGCATTCTCGGCGCGGTGCTGTTGCCTGCGTCCTACACGATCGCCTTTTATGCCGGCGACGCGATCACGGACCGCGCCTGGACCAATGCGACGGAAGTTCTGGATCGCATGAGTGGCCAGCATGATTTGACCGCGATCGAGGGGGAGGTGGCGCCTCCGCTTCCAACACTTTCGCCAACGGACCGAATTCCCCCTGCGGAGGAGGGGATGTTCGACCGACTCGGGTCAGCCTTTACCGGGACCCTGCAGGCGGCCTCCGACATGGCCGCAACCGCGGCTGCCAATGCGCAGGTCATCCAGGACGGCGTGGCGATCTCGGCGGATCTCTTCTCCGCCTCGATCGGCATTGCCACAGCCTATCTGGTCAAGCTGCTGGTTCTGCCTGTGCTGATCCTGGCAGCGTTTCTCTATCTGTTGCGGTCCGCGACGCGATGACAGCTCACGCCCGCTTCAACCGCTCCACCGCCATCAACACCCGTTCGGGCGTTGCCGGCGCGTCGAGCCTCGGGCAGATCCGGTAATCCGCCACCGATGCCACCGCCATGGACAGGGCCTCCAGCACCGAGATCGCCAGCATGAAAGGCGGCTCGCCGACGGCCTTGGAGCGACCGATGGTGGGTTCCGTGTTCTCCGACCAGGGGACCAGCCGCGTGTTGAAGATCTTCGGGCGGTCGGAGGCGAGCGGGATCTTGTAGGTCGAGGGGGCGTGGGTGCGAAGCCTGCCCTTGCCATCCCACCAGAGTTCTTCCGTCGTCAGCCAGCCCATGCCCTGGACGAAGCCGCCTTCAATCTGGCCGATATCGATGGCCGGGTTCAGCGACTTGCCGACATCGTGGAGAATGTCGGTGCGGTCCATCAGATATTCGCCCGTCAGCGTGTCGATCGAGACTTCCGAGCAGGCGGCGCCATAGGCGTAGTAGTAGAAGGGTGTGCCGCGACCGGCGGCGCGGTCCCAGTGGATCTTCGGGGTCTTGTAGAAGCCGGCAGCGGACAGTTGCACGCGGCCGAAATAGGCCTGTTTGACGAAGTCGCCGAAGGAAAAGATATTGTCCCCGACGCGCACCCGGTTCGGCAGGAATTCGACTTCCGAGGCGGGAACGCCGTATTTCTCGGCGGCAAAGGCGATCAGCCGTTCCTTGATCTGGCGGGCGGCATCCCATGCCGCCATGCCGTTCAGGTCCGAGCCGGAGGAGGCGGCCGTCGCCGAGGTGTTCGGCACCTTGGCCGTGGTTGTCGCCGTGATCTTCACCGTGTCGACATCGACCTGGAAACAATCGGCAACGACCTGGGCGACCTTGGTGTAGAGGCCCTGGCCCATCTCGGTGCCGCCATGGTTCAGATGGATCGACCCGTCCTGATAGATATGGACGAGCGCGCCCGCCTGGTTGAAGGCGGTCATGGTGAAGGAGATGCCGAATTTTACCGGCGTCAGCGCGATGCCCTTCCTGATGACCGGGCTCGTCCTGTTGAAGTCGATGATCGCCTGGCGGCGCGCCTGATAGTCGACCGAGGTTTCCAGTTCCTCGACGACCTTCAGGATGATGTTGTCCTCCACCTGCTGGTGGTAGGGGGTCACGTCGCGGCCAGAGCCCTTCTCGCCGTAGAAATTGGCTTTCCGGATCTCGAGCGGGTCCTTGCCCAGCACATAGGCTATCTCCTCGATCACCCGCTCGCCGCCCAGCATGCCCTGGGGTCCGCCGAAGCCGCGATAGGCGGTGTTGGAGACGGTGTGGGTCTTCAAGGGCTGCGAGGTCAGCTTCACATGCGGATAGAAATAACTGGAATCGGCATGGAAGAGGGCGCGATCGGTGACGGGGCCGGAGAGGTCGGAGGAGTAGCCGCAGCGGGCGGCGAAGTTGGCCTCGATGGCGTGGATCTTGCCGTCATCGTCGAAGGCGACGTCGAAATCCATCTTGAAGTCGTGGCGCTTGCCGGTGACGCCCATGTCCTCGTCGCGGTCGGGGCGGAACTTGACGGCGCGCTTCAGTTTCTTGGCGGCGAGTGCGGCGAGCGCTGCAAACTGGTTGCCTTGCGTTTCCTTGCCGCCGAAGCCGCCGCCCATGCGCCGCGTGTTGACGGTCACGGCGTTGGAGGGGATGTCGAGCACATGGCCAACGATGTGCTGGATTTCCGAGGGGTGCTGGGTGGAAGACCAGACGGTGACGTCATCGTCCTCGCCGGGAATGGCGAGCGCGATATGGCTTTCGAGATAAAAATGCTCCTGGCCACCGATGCGCATCGAGCTCTTGATGCGGTGTGGCGCTTTGTCGAGCTCGGTCTCCGGCGTACCCCGCTTCAGGGTCATGCCCGGTGTCACCAGCGGGCTACCATTCTCCAGCGCGCCGTCGATATCGGTCCAGAAGGGCAGGTCGCGATAGTCTACCTTAGCCAGACGGGCGGCTTTCCGGGCCGCATCGCGGGTTTCGGCGATGACGGCGAAGATGGTCTGTCCGTGGAATTCGACCCTGTCGGTTGCAATCAGCGGCTCGTCGTGGCGGCCGCCGGAGGAGACATCGTTGACGCCGGTGATGTCGTTTGCGGTCAGCACATCGATCACGCCGGGATAGGCTTTCACCGCCGAAAGGTCGATCGACAGGATCTCCGCATGGGCGCGGTCCGCCATGCCGAGCGCGCCATGCAACAGGCCTGCGGGTTCGGGAATATCGTCGATATATTCGGCACTTCCGGCGACATGTTTGTGCGCAGAATCATGCCGGAGCGACTGGTGCATCGGCCCCTTGATGTATTTCGTCGTCTCGTAGGTCGCCTTATCCAATAGGCCTCCTTCTCCAACCTCAGGGGTGCGTGTCCCCTCGGCCCGGCTTTGTCTTTCTTGTCCCAGCGGTAGTAGCGCTCGGGATCGTCGTTCTATTCAAGGCACCCTAAGATAAGGCGCTGGGCTTCAGTCCGTTTTCACGCAAGTCCTCAAGCGAATAACCTGCGGGTTGGATGTCCGTGACACATAGTCAAAATCCTGAAACGAAAAGTCATCACTGGTTTCATAGTCAAGTTTTGCCAGTACGGAGGCTCGACTGTTCCATCCGGATGGACATGTATTAGATCTTGCGACGAGTAAGAGGGTGCCGTCCGGCATCCAATCGTTCACGATGCTCCGTTCCTGCGAAACTGTAAACGCATGGAATGTCAGAGCAACGACCATGCTACTTAGCGCGGCGGTAAAGACCGTGGCCATTACGTGCATGAGACGCTCCCTGAGTAGTCCTCACTGCTCGCAACCGTCTCAAGTTGTTCACATGTCAGCGAACCCGAGGGTCGGTTCGCCATGAGATGTAGGGGTGTGTCCATCATCACGCCTCCTCCACCGCAAAGCGCTGCAATTCTTGCGGCATGCCGGACACTTCCAGAAAAAACCGCGTCAGCAGGTTCTTCGCCGTCAACTGGCGGTATTCCGCCGTGGCGCGCCAGTCAGTGAGCGGCTTGTAGTCGAGGTCGAAGGCGTCGCGGGCGGCATCCACCGCACTCTGCGTAAAGGGCTTGCCGTAAAGCGCTGCCTCGACGGAACGGGCGCGTTTCGGGGTGGCCGCCATGCCGCCGAAGGCGATGCGGATATGGGTGACGATACCAGCCGCATCCTTCTCCAAATGGAAGGCGCCGCAGAGCGCGGAGATGTCCTCGTCGCGGCGCTTGGAGATCTTGTAGACGGCGACGTGACTTCCCGCCTTCGGGCGCGGCACGAACAGGCTCTCGACGAATTCGCCCGGCTGGCGGTCCTGCTTGCCGTAGTCGATGAAGAAGTCCTCGAGCGGCATGGTGCGGGTGCCAGAGGCGGAGCGCAGTGTGACGGTTGAAGACAGTGCGATGAGCGCCGGCGGGCTGTCGCCGATCGGCGAGCCGTTGGCGACGTTGCCGCCGATCGTGCCCATATTGCGCACCTGCTGGCCGCCGATGCGCTCGATCAGGCGACCGAAAGCGGGGATCTCGCGGCGCAGCGCTTCGAAGGCATGGGTGTAGCTGACGCCGGCGCCGAGCGTGATGCCGTCAGGCGTAACGGTAATCTTCTGCAGGTCTTCGAGATGGTTGATGAAGACGACCGGATCGAGCACCCGCATCTGCTTGGTCACCCAGAGGCCGACATCGGTGGCACCCGCAACGACGGTGGCCTTGGGATGGGCGGCGAGCGTGTTGGCGAGGCCCTCGACACTGCCGGGCACGACGAGGCGGCGGCCATCCGGGCCTGTGATCGCGATGGTTTCGCGGGTCGAGATTTCTTCCAGCCGCGCGATGATGTTGGCGCGCTCCCGTTCCAGCGGGTCGAAGAGGGCCGACGGGCGGATGCGGGCGACCTGTTCGGCGGCTTTGACGATTGGCTCGTAGCCTGTGCAGCGACAGAGGTTGCCCTGGAGGGCGCGTTCGATCTCGGCCCGGCTGGGGTTGTCGGAGGTCAGCCAAAGCCCGTAAAGCGACATGACGAAGCCCGGCGTGCAGAAGCCGCATTGCGAGCCGTGACAGTCGACCATGGCCTGCTGCACGGGATGCAGCGTGCTGTCTTTTGCCGCCAGATGCTCGACGGTCACGACGTGGGTGGCGTTCAGCGAGCCTACAAAGCGGATGCAGGCATTGACCGTTTCATACTGAAGCTTGCCGCCGACAAGTCGCCCGACCAGCACGGTGCAGGCACCGCAATCGCCCTCGGCGCAGCCTTCCTTGGAGCCCGTCAGCCGGCGCTTCAGGCGCAGGAAGTCGAGCAGCGTCTCGGTCGGGTCGAGGCTTGCAAGGGCAACGTCTTCGCCGTTCAGGATGAAACGAATGGTGTTCATGTACTGCTTTCTTGATACGGGGCCCGCGTTACTGCGCGGTCCAGCCGCCGTCGATCGAAATGGAGGTGCCGGTGATCTGTCTGGCCGCGTCGCTGGCGAGGAAGATGGCGGTTGCCGCAACTTCTTCGATGGCGACGAATTCCTTCGTCGCCTGCAGGCGCAGCATCACATCCGTCTTCACCTGTTCCTCGGAAATGCCGCGGGCCTTGGCCGTGTCGGGGATCTGCTTTTCGACCAGTGGTGTCAGCACATAACCGGGGCAGATGGCATTGATGGTAATGCCGAATTCCGCCAGTTCCAAGGCGACCGACTTGGTGAGCCCCATAATGCCGTGCTTGGCCGCGACATAGGCCGACTTATAGGGCGAGGCCACCAGCGCATGGGCCGAGGCGACATTGATGATGCGGCCCTTCTTCTTTGCCTTCATGCCAGGCACGGCGGCGCGGATCGTGTGGAAGGAGCTCGTCAGGTTGATCGCGATGATCTGGTCCCACTTGTCGATCGGGAAATCCTCAACCGGGGAGACATGCTGGATGCCGGCATTGTTGACGAGCACGTCAACGCTGCCAAAGGTCTTCTCGGCGGTGGCGATCAAGTCAGCGATCTCCTCCGGCTTTGTCATGTCAGCGCCGTGATAGATGGCCTTGCCGCCATGGGCCTCCAGCGCCTTGCGGTTCTCTTCGATCTCTTCTGCGGGGCCGAAGCCGTTGATCACGAGGTTTGCGCCCTCGGCCGCAAAGGCCCTGGCGATGCCGAGCCCGATCCCGCTGGTCGATCCGGTGACGACGACGGTTCTTGCCATGCCATTCTCCCTTTTTCATGCCTGCTGCGACGCAACACTTCTGCCGAGGTTATGCCCAAAGGCGGAGCACTGGCAATCGTGATTTTGGCGCAAGACTGCTGCGTCGAAATGCATGAATAGCCTCTCGCGCGTTCTCTGTTCGCCAGTTCGAAACAGTCCGTCACCCCGGTGCCGTTTGCATGGCTGTAGGCGAACCTCTATTTCTGGTGCAACGATACAGCGAGAGAGACCCATGGAACTCGGACTTTACACCTTTGCCGATGTCGACCCCAATGCCGCCAACAAGGGCGCGGAAGCCAAGCGTCGCGTGGACGAGCTTCTGGCCGAGATCAAGCTGGCCGATGAGGTCGGTCTCGATGTCTTCGGGCTCGGCGAACACCATCGCCCCGACTATATGGCCTCGTCGCCGGCAACAATTCTGGCGGCCGCTGCCGTGCAAACCAAGAACATCCGGCTGACCAGCGCTGTCTCGGTTCTCTCCTCGGATGATCCGGTCCGGGTCTTCCAGCAATATGCTACCGTCGACCTGCTTTCCAGCGGCCGCACCGAGATGATGGTCGGGCGCGGCTCCTTTATCGAGAGCTTCCCGCTTTTCGGCTACGACCTCGAAGACTACGACCTGCTGTTTGCCGAGAAGCTGCAGTTGCTCATGGAGGTTCGTGAAAACGAGGTGGTCACCTGGGAAGGTCAGACGCGCAAGCCCATCCAGGGCAGAGGCGTCTATCCGCGTCCGCTGCAGGATCTCCTGCCACTGTGGATCGCGATCGGCGGCACGCCGCAGTCGGCGGCACGTGCCGGTTATCTCGGCCTGCCGCTGGCGCTTGCCATCATCGGCGGCGAGCCGCATCGCTTTGCTCCCTTCTTCGATCTCTATCGCCAGAGTGCGGAGAAGGCCGGTGTCGACCCGAAGCAGTTGAAGACGAGCATCAACGTGCATGGCTTCATCCATGATACGACGCAATCGGCAGCCGATATCTTCTACGAGCCGCAGGCCGTGGTGATGAACCGAATCGGCCGCGAGCGTGGCTGGGGCCCGACCAACCGGGCGCAGTTCGATGCCTCGCGCGGGCCGCGCGGCGCGCTCTTCGTCGGCGACCCGGAATCCGTGGCCGAAAAGATCGTCGCCATGCACGGCATCTTCAAGAACGACCGCTTCCTGATGCAGATGGCGATCGGGCCCATGCCGCACAAGGAAATCATGCGCGGGATCGAACTCTTCGGAACAAAAGTCGCGCCGCTGGTTCGGAAAGCGTTGACGGAGAAGGCGTCTGCCGCCTAAGGCAACGCTTATCCCCGCCGTTTAGCCATCGAAGGAATGCCATGATCGTCGAAACCGAAGAGGACCTTACGCGTCTGAAAGACATCGGACGCATCTGCGCGACGGCGGTGAAGACCATGGCGGCAGCGCTGGAGCCCGGCATCACGACGCGAGAGCTCGACCAGATCGGGCGCAAGGTTCTTGAGGAGAACGGCGCACAGTCGGCGCCGGAGCTCTGCTACCAGTTTCCGGGCGCGACCTGCATTTCAGTCAATGAAGAGATTGCCCATGGCATTCCCGGTGACCGGATGATCAAGGCGGGCGACCTCGTCAATATCGATGTCTCTGCCGAAAAGTTGGGCTATTTCGGCGATACCGGCTCCTCCTTCATCGTGCCGCCGGGCACGGCGAAGCAGGAACGGTTGCTGCGCGACGGCAAACGGGCGCTGTGGGTCGGGTTGAACCAGGTGAAGACCGGCCGGCCGCTTGCCGATATCGGCAATTCGATCGGCGCCTTCGCCCGAAAGAACCGCTATACGCTGATCACCAATCTTGCCAGCCACGGCGTCGGTCGCTCTTTGCACGAGGAGCCGACCGAGCTTTCGACCTGGCCGGATCCCGACGAGACGCGGATCATGGAGGAGGGGCTTGTGTTCACCGTCGAGCCGTTTCTCTCGCTTGGCGGCCAATGGGCCGAGGACGGCGACAAGGACAACTGGACGCTCTACAGCGAGCCGCGCGCGCCGACGGTGCAGTTCGAGCACACGATCGTGGTGACCAAGAACGGGCCGCTGGTGCTGACGCTCGCCGATTGAGGCGAGCGCTGTGGTGTCTGTTGCGCGCTTACTCGGACTTCGAGAAGCCAACCGCGACGCCCTTCTTCTTGAAATAGGACTGCATGATCTTGCGCCCCTGGCGGTTGGACTGTGCCAGTTTCGACGGCTCAAACACGGCTTCCTTAACGCCTTCCCGTGCCATCGCAGCCTTGAGGGCTGCAATGTGCAGGTCGATGTCCTCGTTATTGTTGTTGATCGAGGTGTAGATGTTGTCGATGGCCTGCTGCAGGCTGAGATCGCTCATGGGGCACTCCTGAAAAAGCTTTGCGACTTCCCTAGCGATTTTTGGACATGAGGCAAGCGGAGGGTGAAAATCTGTCTTCGCTCTATTCTTACAAACCCGTAATTTTCGCGGGGGTAATTCCGCCACAATTTGGCGATGCCATTGCTGGGCGGAACCTTCTGTCTTAGGTTCTGCCAGCTTTTACAGGACTTCTCCCACACGAAGGTTTCCCGCGTGTTTCACTCCTTCTTTCCTCGGCCCAAGCTGTTCTTCACCTCGGCTGCGATATGGACGCTTGTCTGCATCATCGTCTGGTATACCGTCGGCCCGCAGATGGGCGCGGCGATCGGTCTGCCTCCGTTGGCCGAAGGCCAACAGCCGCCGGTGGGGCTTGCCTTCTTCTTCACGCCCGACAATCTCTGGTTCTATCTGTACTTCACGATTTTCGTGATCATCTTCGGGGCGGCCTGGCAGGTGATTGCCAAGGACCACCCCTGGACCAACTGGTCGATCTGGGGCTCGGCCTTCATCATCTTCATTGCCTATTTCAGCGTGCAGATCTCGGTGGCCGTCAACAACTGGCGTGGCCCGTTCTTTGACCTTTTCCAGAAGGCGCTGAACGGCGATGGCACTGTGACCACTGGGCAGCTCTACGAGCTGCAGCTGCGCTTCCTCGAGATTGGCATGGTCGGGGTAACGTTGTCGGTGCTGACGGCCTTTTTCACCAACCACTACGTCTTCCGCTGGCGCAATGCGATGAACGACTTCTACATGTCGAAGTGGGACAAGCTGCGCCACATCGAAGGGGCCTCGCAGCGTGTGCAGGAAGACACGATGCGCTTTGCCAATATCCTGGAGGGCCTGGGCGTCGCACTGATCAACTCGGTGATGACGCTCGTCGTCTTCCTGCCGATCCTTTTCCGCATGTCTGCGAATGTTGGCGAACTGCCGATCATCGGCGCCGTTCCGCATGCGCTGTTCTGGCTCGCAATCATTTGGTCCGCCTTTGGCACCATCCTCTTGATGGTGGCCGGCATTCGCCTCCCAGGTCTTCAGTTTCGCAACCAGCGAGTTGAAGCTGCCTTCCGTAAGGAGCTGGTCTATGGCGAGGACAATGCCGATCGCGCCGAACCGGTCACCGTACGGGAACTTTTCTCGAACGTGCGACGCAACTATTTCCGCATGTATTGGCACTACACCTATTTCAACGTCGCGCGTTACACCTACGGCCAGCTAGACGCGATCTTCCTGACCTTCATCCTCATCCCGACGATCGTTGCCGGCAGAATTACCATGGGCCTCTGGCAGCAGATCGCCACCGCCTTCGGCCAGGTGACGGACAGCTTCCAGTATCTGGTCAGTTATTGGTCGACGATCATCGAACTCCTGTCCATCCACAAGCGTCTGAAAGCCTTCGAAGCCGCCATCGATGGCGACCCGCTGCCGGCGATCGACCAGCGTTATCTGGAGCGCGAGGCTGCAGAGGGCGAGATTGCCGCGGATCGTCCATACTAAGGTCGATTTGCCAGGATCAAACAACCGAGGCCGCGCCGGGCACTCAGCCGGCGCGGCCTTTCGTTTGCAAAGATTATGTCTCTCAGGCGAGAGGGCTCACCTTGTCAGCGGACGATACGATCACGATCGGCGTCCCGGCATAGGCTTCCGGCTGGGTAAAGAGCGACAGGCCGATGGCAACGGCGCCGATGGTTGCGGCAATTACGCAGGCACAGGCGATGAGGAACAGGATCTTCATGGATTTCCCCGAGGTGTTTGCCCGGCATATCGGGTGCGCCGACAGGAAGTAAATGCGTCATGCGATCACACGGGTATCACATGGCGCCAGAGGCCGTCGCCGGATTGGTACGACCCTCGAGCATGTCGAGCGCTTGCGCATAGGTGACGCAGGCAACGTCGGCCAGGGGGCAGACCTCGCTCACCAGCCGTTCCATCGCAGTCCAGTAGGCGCCACCATTCATCTCGACGAAGTGCAGGCCGATCTGCAGCGGAATGCGGTCGCCGCCATATTGCCGATCGAAAGCGGCGCGGAAGGCCTGATAGCTGCGTTCGGAGAATTCCTCGGCCTTGGACGGATGATCCATCCCTGCTGAGTGCCGGATGAAGAGATTGTAGTCCATGGCGATGATCCTGCGGGCGCTTGGACCTTCGGCAATCAGCGGCAGGCCGAAGCGGGAGAGGCCGGCTTTTTCCACCGGCAGTGCCGGATCGTGTGTCACGATGCTCGCATCATAGCGGAAGCCATGTTCGCGCTCGGCCTTAAACAAGCTCTCGGGCGCCGAAAGATAGGGCGCACGGAAGCCGGTGATGTCGTTGTGGACAAAGTCGGCCCAGCCCTGCGGTTCGCGGTCTTCAAGCCCGTTGTCCTTCCACGCATTCTTGAGAACCCGGTCGAAGGCCCTGAATTCCTTCAGCCAATCTGCCTTGGACCAGTCCTTGCCGTCAAAATGGCCGCAGGTGTGACTGGCAATCTCATGCCCTTCGCTCCGTGCCTTCCAGATGTGATCAAGCCTCGCTGCCACGTCTTCGACGCTGACTGCAAAGCCGATGTTCGATCGGCCTGCCTTGATGCCGGGTGCCTTGTAGTCGGCAGCGCGGGCGCGGGGAATCAACGTTGTGCAGGAGAGGAAATAGGTGAAATGCGCGCCTGTCCGCTTCGCAATGTCGCGGCTGCGCGCCCAGAGCCTGTTGTCATGTGCGCCATCGAAGGAGACGAGCAGCAATTGTTTCGGGCGGGCCTCTTCCGGGCTCTTCGTCGCAGGCGTGGTCGTATCCATGGCGCCGGCGGAGGCGGCGAGCGATAGAAAAATGGCAAGTGTCCAATGGAACATCAACAGGAACTCGTTCTCAAATAGGGGTTCCCCCGTCCCATCCAAATGCGGCGAAGCTTTGAACAGGCTGGATATTCGTTGCGCGCAACAGTAAGGCTTTGGATAACTCGACCTGAAAGGTTCTGACCCATGACGCTTCTTGTTCTCGGCATCATCCTGTTTCTCGCCACCCATCTGATCCGCGTCGTTGCGCCCGGATTTCGGCTGTCGATGATCGACCGCTTTGGTGAGACCGGCTGGCGGGTGATCAATTCAGTATTGAGCCTTGTCTCGCTCATCGTGCTGATCTGGGGTTATGCGACCGCCCCCGTGATCAATCTCTGGTTCCCGCCCATGGGCATGAACCACCTGACCACGACGCTGATGCTGTTTGCGATGATCTGTCTCGTTGCCGGGTTCCTGCCGGCCGGCCACATCGCGACCAAGACAAAGCACCCGGTCGTCCTGTCGATCAAAATCTGGGCCGCCGCCCATCTGCTCGCCAATGGTGATCTGGCCTCGGTCCTGCTCTTCGTGTCGCTTCTCGCCTGGGGCGTGGTCCTGCGCATCAACTACAAGCGCCGTGTGCAGGCGGGCGAACTCGTTCTCAAGCCCTTCGTTTCGGCGCGCTTCGATGCGATCGCCGTTGTCGGCGGGATCGTGCTTTGGGCCGTCATTACGATGTGGCTGCACAAACTGTTGATCGGTGTTGCGCCGCTTGCCATGTGACGGCTTAAGCTTCTTGGCGGTTTTCCCCTTACAAGCGGGCAAAAATCGGCTAGAAGGCCGCTCACGCACGAGATTGCATCGAAAGGCCGGGCATTGCCCCGGGGGTATGAATGGTTGACCAGAACGACAGCTTTATCCGCGAAGTGAACGAGGAGCTCCGCTCCGACCAGGTGCGCAATGCCTGGAAGCGCTATAGCCGCCTCATCATCGGGGCTGCCGTGGTGATCGTTCTCGGCACGGCCGGCCATCGCCTGTGGAACCACTGGGATTCGACCCAGGCGTCTGACGCCGGCGACAAGTTTCTGGCGGCGCTGACGCTTGCTGATCAGGGCAAGCGCGACGAGGCGGAAGCTGCGCTGCAGGCGCTGGAGAAGGATGGCTACGGTGCCTACGGCATTCTCGCCCGGTTCCGCGCCGCCTCGGTTCTGGCCGAAAAGGGTGAACCGGAGGCTGCCGTCGCATCCTTCAAGACCATTGGCGATGATTCCTCCGTGCCCGACGCTGTCCGCAACACGGCCAAGGTGCGTGCCGCCTGGCTGCTCGTCGATATCGGCAGCTACAACGATGTCTCGGCCATGGTCGAAGCTATGGCGACGCCCACCAATGCCATGCGCCACGCCGCTCGCGAAGCGCTCGGTCTCGCCGCTTACAAGGCCGGTGATATGACCCGCGCCCGCGAATGGTTCGAGCAGATCACCGAAGATGCGGAAGCACCGCGCAATGTCGCGAACCGGGCCCAGATGCTGCTCGACAACATCAAGGCCTCCGGCAAGGCCCCGTAACAACAAGGCCATCAAGGCCGGAAAGCTAGCGTTCCCATGAGTTTCACAGTCGCCATCGTCGGGCGCCCGAATGTCGGCAAGTCCACACTTTTCAACCGTCTGGTGGGAAAGAAGCTGGCGCTCGTCGATGATACCCCGGGAGTTACCCGCGATCGTCGGCCGGGCGATGCCAAGCTCGTGGACCTGCGCTTCACCATTATCGATACCGCGGGTCTCGAAGAGGCCGGTGCCGATACGCTTGAGGGCCGCATGCGCGCCCAGACGGAAGCTGCGATCGACGAGGCGGATCTGTCGCTCTTCGTCGTGGACGCCAAGTTCGGCCTGACCCCGCTGGACAAGACGCTGGCCGAAATGCTGCGCCGTCGCGGCAAGCCGGTCGTTCTCGTCGCCAACAAGTCGGAAGCGCGCGGATCCGACGCTGGATTCTATGACGCCTATACGCTCGGCCTTGGTGAGCCTGTGCCGATTTCCGCCGAACACGGCCAGGGCATGATCGACCTGCGTGACGCGATTGTCGAGGCGATCGGCGAGGATCGAGCTTTCCCCGAGCCGGACGAAGAAGCCGAGACCGACGTCGTGCTTATCCAGGATGGCGAGTTCGACGACGAAGAGGATGAGGCGGAACCCGAGTATGACGACAGCAAACCGCTGCGCGTCGCGATCGTCGGTCGTCCGAATGCCGGCAAGTCGACGCTGATCAACCGCTTCCTCGGCGAAGACCGCCTGCTCACCGGTCCGGAAGCCGGTATTACGCGCGATTCCATCTCGGTCGAATGGGACTGGCGCGGCCGGACGATCAAGATGTTCGACACCGCCGGCATGCGCCGCAAGGCCCGCGTGCAGGAGAAGCTCGAAAAGCTGTCGGTTGCCGATACGCTGCGCGCGGTGCGTTTTGCCGAAACCGTCGTCATCATCTTCGACGCAACCATCCCATTTGAAAAGCAGGATCTGCAGATCGTCGATTTCGTCCTGCGTGAGGGCCGTGCTGCGGTTCTCGCCTTCAACAAGTGGGATCTGGTCGAGGATCCGCAGGCGGTTCTCGCCGATCTGCGCGAGAAGACCGAGCGGCTCTTGCCGCAGGCCCGCGGCATCCGCGCCGTGCCGATCTCCGGCCAGACCGGCTATGGCCTCGACAAGCTGATGCAGAACATTGTCGATACCGACAAGGTTTGGAACAAGCGTATATCGACGGCCAAACTCAATCGCTGGCTGGATGCAGTCACGACGCAGCATCCGCCACCGGCGGTTTCCGGTCGCCGCCTGAAGCTCAAATACATGACGCAGGTCAAGGCGCGTCCGCCTGCCTTCATGATTTCCTGCACGCGTCCCGATGCGCTGCCGGAGAGCTATGTTCGCTACTTGACCAATGGTCTGCGCGCCGATTTCGACATGCCGGGCGTGCCGATCCGCATCCATTTCAAGGCGGGCGAGAACCCGTTCGAGGGGCGCAAACGGCGTCGCTGACCGTCTGTGGTCAGCCCTTACTCGGCGGCAGGCTGGCCCTGCGCGTCGAGCTCTGCCGGACGGGCGCCGAAACGCTGCCGCAGGCCGCGCTTGCGCCGCTGCTCCCTGGCTTCCACGACGTTGTCCAGGAATTGCTGCGTGGCCGCTTCCCAGGAATAGGTTTCGGCGAGGCGCCGTGCCGCTTGTGGCGAAGCCTGCAGGGCGGCGATGCAAGCGATCTGCAGATCGAGATCGAGCGCGCCGGCATTGGAGCCTGCCGGGATGATGTCGATGGGGCCGGTAACGGGATAGGCAGCGACCGGAACACCCGAGGCCAGCGCTTCCAATATCGTATTGCCGAAGGTGTCGGTCTTGGACGGAAAGACGAAGACGTCGGCCTCGGCATAGGCGTGAGCAAGGTCTTCGCCATGCTTCACACGGGTGAACAGCACATCCGGATAGCGTGCCTGCAGGTCCGCGCGGGCCGGACCGTCGCCCACCACGACCTTTGAACCGGGCAGGTCGAGATCGAGGAATGCCGGCAGATTCTTTTCGACCGCGACCCGGCCGACCGTCATGAAGATCGGGCGGGCTAGGCCGAATGGCTTGTCCGACTTTTCGCGCGGGTGGAAATGGGCGGTGTCGATGCCCCGGCTCCAGAGGCAGAGATTGGCGATGCCCTTGGCGGCGAGCTCTCGCCTGAGGCTCTCGGTTGCCACCATGCAGGCGCCACCGCGATTGTGGAACCAGCGGACAAAGCCATACAGCCAGGCGAGCGGCACGGGCAGGCGGGCCGCTACATATTCAGGGAAACGGGTGTGATAGGTTGTTGAGAATGGCCGCTTGTTCTTGATGCACCAATGACGTGCCATCAGGCCAAGCGGGCCTTCGGTGGCGATATGCAGGTAATCCGGCTTTTGATCCTCGATCATCCGGGCGATGCGGCCCGGCGTGGCGAGCGACAAGCGAATTTCCGGGTAGGTCGGCATGGGAATGCTGCGAAACGGCTCGGGCGTGATCATCGAGACCTCGACGCCCATCTTCTTCAGTTCGCGGTTGGTGGTCTCGATCGAGCGGACGACGCCGTTCACCTGCGGATGCCAGGCATCGGTCACGATGGTCAGTCTCGGCATGGCGCGTCCGCCCTCATCCGAACGGCCGCCGAAGCGGCGATTCTGCTTCACAAGCTCTCCCGTGCCTTATGAGAGGCGAAGATTACAGCTTGATGTCAGTCCGAAGGCGAGTCGTTTGACATTGCTGGCACAAGACGGTTGCCTAGTGTCGACGCTGCTTGAGATCGATTCCCGCCGAAGGACCTGCCCGTGACGAAGTCTGCTGCCAAGGCCGCCCAATCGAAGACTGCCGACTGGTGGCGGGGTGCCGTCATCTATCAGGTCTATCCGCGCTCGTTCCAGGATACCAATGGTGATGGGATCGGCGACATCAAGGGCATCATTGAGCGGCTTCCCTATATCGCCTCGCTTGGGGTGGACGCGATCTGGCTGTCGCCCTTCTTCACCTCACCGCAGGCCGACATGGGCTACGACGTCTCGGATTATTGCGACGTCGATCCGATGTTCGGGACGCTTGCCGATTTCGATGCGATGATCAAGGAGGCAAAGCGGCTTGGACTGAAGGTGATCATCGACCAGGTGATCTCACACACGTCAGATCAGCATCCCTGGTTCAAGGAAAGCCGCACCAGCCGCGACAATCCTAAGGCCGACTGGTTCGTCTGGGCAGCGGCGAAGCCCGATGGCACCGCCCCGAACAACTGGCTATCCGTCTTTGGCGGCCCGGCCTGGGAATGGGATGGGGTCCGCAAACAGTACTACATGCACAACTTCCTCGCCTCCCAGCCGGATCTCAACTTTCACAATCGCGAGGTCCAGGATGCGGTGCTCGATGCGGTGAGGTTCTGGCTGGACCGCGGCGTGGACGGCTTCCGTCTGGACACGGTGAACTACTACTTCCACGACAAGGAACTGCGGGACAATCCGCCCCATGTGCCCGACAGCGAAGACGCCGGCCTCGATGCACCCGACGTCAATCCGTACGGCATGCAGAGCCATCTCTACGACAAGACGCAGCCCGAGAACATCGAGTTCCTCAAGCGCTTCCGGGCGCTTTTGGACCAGTATCCTGATCGTACCACCGTCGGTGAAGTCGGCGACGGCGCGCGCTCGCTGAAGACGGTGGCCGCCTATACCTCGGGCGGTGACAAGCTGCATATGTGCTATACCTTCGACCTCCTGGGGCCGGATTTCACGCCGAGCCATATCCGCCACTGCGTCGAGAGTTTTCAGAAGCAGGTCAGGGACGGCTGGGTGTGCTGGGCATTCTCCAATCACGATGTGACGCGGCATGTCAGCCGTTTCATGCAGACTGACGGCGAGCGTGCCGCCGTCGCAAAAATCGCAATCTCGGTACTCTCCACCCTGCGCGGTTCGATCTGCCTCTATCAGGGCGAGGAGCTTGGCCTGCCGGAGGCTGAGCTTTCCTTCGAGGACCTGCGCGACCCCTATGGCATCCGCTTTTGGCCTGCTTTCAAGGGCCGCGACGGATGCCGCACGCCGATGGTCTGGAAGAAGGGGAAGAAGCAGGCTGGCTTCTCGAGGGCCAAGCCGTGGCTGCCCGTACCGATGGAGCATCAGGCGCTTTCGGTAGATGTGCAAGAGAGGGACGGCGGCTCGGTACTGGCTCACTATCGCTCGACACTTGCCTTCCGCAAAAGCCATCCGGCGCTGATCGATGGGGACATGGAGTTTTTGGCGACCAACGAGGATGTGCTCGCCTTCATCCGCTCCAAGGGTGATGACCGGCTGCTCTTCGTCTTCAATCTCCGCCGGGGGCCGCAGGAGATCGGCTTGCCGAAGGGGCATGGCGTGCGCGAGGTTTTTCCCATGCCCGGACTGACCGGCTCGGTGGTGGATGGCGAGATCCGCCTCGGGCCGCTGGACGGCATTTGCGCGAGATTGTCGTGACTGGGTTCGAAGTTCGGCGAGCGGCAGAAGAAGATCTCCCGGTCTGGGCCTCCCTGCGTCATCAGCTCTGGCCGCATCTTTCGATCGAGGGACATCGAGCCGAAATTCTCGACGCGCTGGCACAGCCGGAGAGGCTCGTCGCCTTTCTTTGTCTGACAGCTACCGGCAACGCGATCGGGCTTGCCGAGGCGAGTGTGCGGTCGGACTATGTCAATGGCTGCGAGACTTCGCCCGTGGCCTTCCTGGAGGGCATTGTGGTGGACCCGTCAGCCCGTCGGCAAGGCGTTGCGGCCAGTCTCATCGCGGCGGTCGCCGAATGGGCGAGGAACCAAGGCCTGAGCGAACTTGCCTCCGATGCTGAACTCCAGAACACCGTCTCCCATGCCATGCATGCGGCACTGGGCTTTGAGGAGACGCAGCGCGTCGTCTATTTCCGCAAGCGGCTTTGAACCTCAGGTCACGCCTTCGTCCGGGATGTTCAGTATGTGACCGCAGGCCTTGCAATGCACCGCGTCGATATCGTGCCGCGAAAGGCCGCATTGCGGGCAGGGGAAGGTCACCTTGTTCGGCCGGACAATCGCCTGCGCCAGCCGCACGAAGAGCGATATGCCGATGATCATCGTGACGATCGAGGTGAGCTTGCCGAAGGTGCCGGGAAGCGTGATGTCTCCGAAGCCGGTCGTCGTTACGGTCGCCACGGTGAAATAGAGGGCATCGACAAAACCGGTGCCGGGGTCTTCGCGGTAGAAGAAGAAGGTGTAGACGAAGCCGCTGACGAGAAGCAGGAAGACGATCAGGTTGACGAAGGCTTTGACCACATCGACGCGCTCCTTGAGCCCCAGCCTGTCGAGCATCAGCCCGAACACCGGCCTCTGGACCACGGCCCAAATCCGGGCGACGCGGAGGAAGGCGAAATTGTACAGCCAATAGGGGAAGAGCAGGGTGCACAGCACGAAGATGTCGATCCAGGTCATCGGCCGCATCAGAAAACGGCGTGTGGACCAGGAAGCCGACCATTGGGCAAGAAGCTCCAGCGCGATCCAGGCCGCGATCATCATGTCGAGGATCAGATAGCTCGGGCGGTCACGCAGATAGGGGCTGGCAAGGAAGAAGCCGATGATGCCGATGTCGATCACGATCAGCGCGAACTGGAAGCGGACTGCAGAGGTGCTGCGGCCATAATAGAGGCGTGCGAGGCGGTGGCGCAGGGGCTTGGTCGGTTTGCCTTCAGTCTCGGATGCCATGGGCCCTCGTCAGTAATGATAGCGGCATTGCAGGACAACCAGCGTCTGGTCATCTTCCTTGCCGACAACGGCGTAAACGACCCGGTGTTCCTGCGTAATGCGGCGGGACCACATGCCCTTGAGCGTGCCCTTCAGTGGCTCCGGCTTGCCGATGCCTTCGAACGGGTGACGGCGCATGTCTCGAATGAGTTCGTTGATCCGCTCCAGCACCTTTCTGTCTTGCGCCTGCCAGTGCAGGTAGTCCTCCCAGCCATCGGGCGTGAAGGTAATCCGCATAGATTTACCGCTGCATGCCAAAGGTCGCGGGTGGCTCGGCGAAATTGCCGACGTCCAGATCTTCCTTGGCCTTCAGTAGTCGTGCCGCATTGGCAGGCGATGACAAGAGGTGAATGGTCTCGACGAGGCTGTCGTATTCATCCTTGCCCATCAGTACGGCCGAAGGCTTGTCCCGCCGGACAATTTCGATCGGGGCGGCGTCGTCGTTCACCTTGTCGAGCAAGCCGGCAAGTTCAGCCCGTGCCTTCGAGAAGAAGATAGTGTCCATGACGCAACCTCCGAGTTGTCCTCAATATGGTACAACTCTCTTTGGCGCACAAGGAGGGTCGTGATTGGCGAATGATATGAGGTCAGCGAGCAAGCAGTTTGTCGTAGTCCGTGTGAGAGCCGATCCAGAACCAGATCCAGTCCTCTCCCGACCGGACAGCAAGCGCCCGATTTCCAATGCCGACCCTGGCCGACCAGATCTTGCCGATCTGCTTGAAGTGCAGCGACGGATGCTGAGGATCGGCCTTCAGTCGCTCAAAGTTACGATCGGCAAGTTTTCGAACCGCTTCTGGAAGCGTGTTGTAACAAGCCCAGAACTCCGGTGTGGTGTGGTGGTTCACAGCGGCCGCGTTCGCGCCCCCGCGTGAGATTCCAGCGCGCCCTCAATGAGTTTGTCCAGCTGTCCTGCTGCCGAGTCGTGTTCGATCTGTCGATCCCAGCGCTCGGCGCGCAGTTCCTCCACCGAGCTCGCAAAGGTGTCGAACTCCTCAGGCGACAGTTCGCGGACCATTTCTACAAGACGTTCGAGACGGGTCATGGCTTCATCCTCACCTCAAACATAAGCCTTCTATGGTCCGCTGCCAATCCTCACCCGATCAGGCAAAACTTGTCGACATCGACCATGCCCTTGTCGGAGATCTTGAGGTGCGGGATGACCGGCAGCGGCAGGAAGGCGACCTGGAGGAAGGGTTCTTCCAATGTCGTTCCAAGCGCATAGGCGGCTTTTCTCAGGTGATGGAGCGTGTCGCGGACGCTTTCATAGGGCTCCAAGCTCATCAACCCGGCGACGGGGAGCGGGATTTCGCCGGTCACCTTGCCGTCCTCAACCACGACGAAACCGCCCTTGATTTCGCCCAGACGATTGGCGGCGAGCGCCATGTCCTCTTCGGAAACGCCGACGACGCAGATATTGTGGCTGTCATGGCCGACGGTCGAGGCGATCGCGCCCTTCTTCAGGCCGAAACCCTGGACGAAGCCGTTGGAGTGGTTGCCGTTCTTGCCGTGGCGCTCGATGACGGCGACCTTGATCACGTCGTTGGCGAGATCGACCGATGTCTGATTGCCCGAGGTCGGCAGACGGTAGCGACGGTGTTCGGTAATGATCTTGCCGGGCATCACGCCGATGACCGGCGTTTCGCCTTCGGCGACCGGCACACCGAAATCGGCAGCCTTTACTTCCCGCGCCTTGACGCTGTCGAGGCCGACGGGGGCGACAGATTTGCGGCTGGCGAAGAGTTCGTCCGTCACGCGGCGACCGGCGGCAAACACCATCTCGGCCTTGCAGTTTTCGAGGCTGTCGACCACGACCAGATCTGCGCGCCAGCCCGGCGCCACGAGGCCACGATCGCGCAAACCAAAGGCGCGGGCAGCGGAAATCGAAGCGGCGCGGTAGACGGCGATCGGTTCGACGCCGTTTCTGATTGCCTCGCGGATGAGATAGTCGAGATGGCCCTGTTCGGCGATGTCGAGCGGGTTGCGGTCGTCGGTGCAGAGCGCGAGGAAGGGCGAGAGCCGCTCGGTCAGGATCGGCATCAGCGCGTGCAGGTCTTTCGATACCGAGCCTTCGCGCACCAGGATATGCATGCCTTTGCGGATCTTCTCCATGGCTTCCGCAGCACTCGTGCACTCGTGATCGGTGCGGATACGGGCGGAGAGATAGCCGTTCAGATCGCGGCCCGACAAGAGCGGCGAATGGCCGTCGATATGACCGTCCTGAAAGGCTTCGAGCTTTGCCATGCAGATCGGATCCTTGTGGATCACGCCGGGGAAGTTCATGAATTCGGCCAAGCCGATGACCTTCGGATGATGACGAAAGGGCAGGAGCCTTTCGATCGGCAGGTCCGCGCCCGCTGTCTCCAAATGCGTTGCCGGCACGCAGGACGACAACTGGACGCGGATGTCCATGATCGTTTCCTCGGCCGAATCGAGGAAGAACTGGATGCCCTCGGTGCCGAGCACATTGGCGATCTCGTGCGGATCACAGATCACCGTCGTGACGCCATAGGGCAGCACGCAGCGGTCGAACTCATGCGGCGTGACCAGCGAGCTTTCGATGTGCAGGTGCGTGTCGATGAAGCCAGGCACGACGATCTTGCCGGTGATGTCGATGACTTCGCGGCCCTCATAGTTCTCGACCGTGCCCACGATGGTCTCGCCGCAGATGGCAATGTCGGATGCGACCAGTTCGCCGGTGACCAGATCGAAGAATCGCCCGCCCTTCAACACGATATCCGCCGCTTCGCGGCCCGTGCCCTGGTCGATGCGGCGTTCAAGGTCGGTCATGCGGCGTCTCCGATTCTGTTGTTCCCGCAAGTGTAGCCTCTTGAGGCGAGAGGGCCAATGATCTTGAAATGGCATAGTCTATGTATAATATTGATCTTATGTATGACTGAGAGGGCTTGTTGGATGGCTGATCCGGTGAAGGTGAGTGCTGCGGAGTTTCAGCGGCAGAGCGGCCGCTACTTCGATTTCGCGCTTACGCAACCCGTCGTGATCACGCGCAATGGCCGCGAGCGCACGGTGATGATCTCGATCGAGGAGTATCAGCGGCTCAAAAAGCAGGACCGGGAGGTTCTGATGGCGGCGGAATTCTCCGAGGCGGAGTTGCAGCAAATCGCCAATAGCCTGCCGCAATCGGGCGCGGATGCGTTCGACGACGAGCTGGATCGCTGACCTGTGTCTTGGCCCTCGCCGCAGCCGGGGCAGGTGATCCGCTATTCCTACCTGTGGCATGACGAGTTTCGCCGCGGGCTTGAGGAAGGGCGCAAGGACCGACCTTGTGCTGTCATCTTGGCCTTGGCGCGGGATGACGGCGAAACACAGGTGGTGGTGTTGCCGATCACTCACACGCCGCCCTCCGATCCAGCGCATGCGGTGGAGGTCCCCGCCGCCACCAAACGGCGACTGGGTCTTGATGATCTGCCGTCCTTCATCGTCCTGACCGAGGCCAACCGATTCTTGTGGCCCGGCCCGGATCTGCGGCCGTTCCAGACCGAAGCAGATAGCAGCGTTGTCTACGGGCTCTTGCCGCGCAGACTTTTCCTTGAGGTGCGAGACCGGTTCGTGCAATTGGCTCGGGCTGGCAGAGCAGGTTTTGTGCCCCGAAGCGAATAGCGCGGCGCACCGGGCGGCACTATTCCCGTGTTATCGCCCCTTCGCTGTCGGCTCTGCCTCAAACCGTTCATCCACCGGCACGCCAAGCGCCATTGCCAGGGCATTGGTGCGGCTCGCCATGGCAATCACCTGCAGCAGTTCCGCGTGCATCTCGGGTGTCAGGCCCTTGGCCTTGGCGGAAGCCGTATGGGAGTGGACGCAATAGGCGCAGCCGTTTGTCGCCGAGACGGCGATGTAGATCAGTTCCTTGACCAGCGGGTCGAGCGCGCCCGGCGCCATCACCGTCTGTAGCCGGTCCCATACGGATTGGAGCTCGTCGGGATCCTGGGCCAGCGCCCGCCAGAAGTTGTTGACGTAGTCGGTACCGCGCTTTGCTCTGATATCGTTGAAGACGGCGAGCGCTTGTGCGCTCGCCTCCTCATCGCTCAACAGGGGGAGAACTGCCATGTGATGTGCTTTCTCAGACCAGGGCCAGAACGCGGGCCGGGCCGCCGGTGCCGCGCTTGTGCTTCGGCGCGCCGACGACGATCGTTGCGCCCTTTACCGGCAGTTCCTCCAGGTTGTTGAGGCATTCGATGCCATAGCGACCGCCCGGCAGCCAGCTGGTGTGCACGGCGAAGTCGGCCGAATTGCCGGGATCGAGCGAGAGCGTGTCGACGCCGATCGCGGCCACGTTGAGGGTGGCGAGCAGGTCTGTTGCCGACTTGGCAAAGCCCGGGAAGGCGAACTTGCCTTCACCGTCGTTGCGGAAGGCGGGGTCGCCCACCTTTTTCGCCCAGCCGGAGCGCAACGCTACGACAGCGCCTGCGGGGATCTCGCCATTGGCGCTGATCCAGGCTTCGACATCCGCCGCCTCGACCATGGCATTTGCGTCCTCCTTGGCGCGGTCGGTGATGTCGATGATGGCAAGCGGCGCGACCAGCTGCTCCGGCTCGATCTTGTCGACGCTCTTGCCGTCGGCACTGAAATGGAAGGGGGCGTCGATATGGGTGCCCGTGTGCTCGAAGATTGTCAGCTTGTGCAGCTGGTAGCCATTGCCTTCGAATTCTACGGCCCATTCATACTCAATGCCGGGATTGCCGTCGAAGGTCGGGAAGGTGCCGTCATAGGCATGGGTGAGGTCGACCACCTTGCTCGGGCTCTGCTGGGCCAGCACCGGCTTGGCGATCCCGCCCGTGGCGACCGCTGCGGTGGCGACTGCCGCGCCCTTGAACAGCGAACGGCGCGACAGCATGCTCTGCTTTACATTTTCCATGACGCAGTGATTGCACATATTCGTCCCTCTCCAGGTGTTGTCCACCCGCTCAGACTACCGCAAGCCAAGGGCGCGACAAGGGGCGAGCTTGAAGTGTGAGCCCGCAAGCGCAGAAGGTTTTTCTATGAAAGCTGCAGGATGAGTAGGCTTGCTCCGCAAGCTGACCCTAGCTCTGATTTAAGGAGAGCTCGCGCAAGGGATCGCCGCCATCGATGAAGAGGCGGCCTCCAGAGACAAGTGCTGCACGGATGCGCGGAAGCGCCAGCCGGCCGGCCTTCGGGTGACGCCCGTCTAGGGCGCCGACCCGGATGGCAACGGCGAGATCGAAAAGGCCCTCGTCCTTTGCCAGGGTGAATTGCTCGACCTCGGACTGCCGGAAGGCGAGAGACGTGGGATAGGTGCTCCCGGCGATCTGTGCCGTTGCCGCGGCAATTGCTGCTGGCGATCGGTCGATACCGAGCACGAAGACCTCGCCCAGCATGC
Source organism: Allorhizobium sp. (assembly GCA_046294755.1). Classification (GTDB taxonomy): domain Bacteria; phylum Pseudomonadota; class Alphaproteobacteria; order Rhizobiales; family Rhizobiaceae; genus Allorhizobium. Next base: position 199,829 of record JBKBON010000002.1, read on the forward strand.
GCTCGACGATGAGCCTCGCGAGCACGCCGGGCCCGCAGCCGATTTCCAGCACGCGCATACCGGGCAAGAGCGGCAGGGCATTGGCAATCTCGATCAGACGCTCGGATGCCCTTACCCTCATGGCCGGTTCCTCAATCCTTGATTTCCAAGGTGAAGCCGAAGCGCATCGAGTCGCCGGCCGGCAGCGCCACGGTGAAGGGTCGCTCGACAAGTTCTGCCGTCCCGCCGGCATGGGCCGCCATCCCGTGCCAGGGTTCCACGCAGAGGAAGGGCGCGCCGGGCTTCTGCCAGAGCGCGATATTGGGCAGGTTGTCGAAGGTAAAGTGCAGCGACGGGCCGCCTTCAGCTGCAAATGTCAGCCCGGTTCCTGCCCCTTCCGGGAAGATCAGCGCGTCGTTTGCGAAGAGGTCGTGGCTCAGCGCCAGCCGCCCTGCCTTGAAAGGCGAGGTCGGCAGCGTCTTGCCGATCAGTCCGCCTTCGAGCTGGATCACGCCGGGTTCTGCGCCGTTGTCGAGGATCACCGCATGGGCCTTGCCCTCGGCTCCCGGCAGCGGCCAGAGGAAGGCCGGGTGGAAGCCGATGCCGAAGGGCAGCGGCTCTGCGCCGATGTTCTCGACGGTGGCCGTTAGCGTCAATGTTCGGAGGTTCAGGCTGTGTTCGAGTGTCAGACGGAAATCGAAGGGATAAACCTCACGGGTCTCGGGTGTGGAAGCCAATTCGTGGCGGCAGCTGCTTGCCGACTGCTCGACAATTGCAAATTCCCGCCGTCTGGCAATGCCGTGCTGCGCCATCGGATAGGTCGTGCCATTGATCGCCAGGCGGTCGCCCGGAGCCTTGCCGACGATCGGGAAGAGGATCGGCGAACGTCCCGTCCACCAGGCGGCATCACCGTTCCACAGCCAGTCCCGACCGTCAGATGTCTTCAACGACCGCATCTCCGCCCCCAGCGTCGAGACCTCGACAGCAAGCTCTGCGTTTTCGATGCGAATCGTCTGGGGCATGGGGAATCCTTGTCTGTTCGCCGGTATTCTAGTGTGATTGCCGGCAAAGTGCGACGAGGATGTGTCGGGTCTAGAATGCTCTATGCCAGCGGGCAGCCGGGTTGGCCTGGGGTCAGACGATCACAACCCGTTCGCCGAAGGGTGTGTCATCGTCAAAGTTCTGCGTGCCGATGCGTTCGCTTTCGCCGGACAGACGCGGCTCTGGCCCGCTTTCCGCCGCCGCTTCGGCTTCCGATGTTTCCGCCCATACGCTGTGTGATGGCGCGTCGTCGGCTCGTTCCTCCTCCCCGGGATGGGAGCCGTCACGCGCCTGTTGGTCTGCGGCCTGGCGTTGCCGTTCTGCGATGTCGTGATTGATTTTCGATTGGCGGGCGGCGACCCAGGCGTTCAGGGAATCGGAGCCGAGATTGAGGGTATGGCCCGATTCCGTCCGGGTTGAGGCCTCACTGCCAGAAACGCGGTTGATCCGTTCGACCATGACTGTCTCCTGACGAGACGGCCCCGGCCAACGGCGTCTGACCTGATGTCATTGGCACGGCGGCGAAGGGCGGTGGCGCTTCATCGACCAAACCTCGTGCCGTCATGCGCGCAAGGTTGCGGTCGAGCGTCTTTCACATCTGAAGATAGGGCAATTCCCCCTGTTGTTCAACCTGACGCCGAAGCGCCCTCACGCCTTCACCCTGGGCAGTACAGGTTCCACCGGCAGGCCCGCATCGCGCCAGGCGGTGAAGCCACCTTCGAGATGGCAGATGTTTTCGAGCCCCATTTCGAGCGCCGTCTTTGCCGCAAGCGCCGAGCGCCAGCCGCTGGCGCAGTAGAAGAGGAAGAGCTTGTCTTCTGCGAAGACAGGCTTGTGATAGGGGCTTTCCGGATCGATCCAGAATTCCAGCATGCCGCGCGGGCAGGAGAAGCCTTGCGGGATCATGCCGTCGCGCTCGCGCTCGCGCGGGTCGCGCAGATCGACGAAGACGACATTGCTCGCGCCATGCAGCCGCGCCGCCTCTGCCACGTCGACGGCCTCGACCAAAGCCTCGGCTTCCGCCAGCAAGTCCTTGTAACCCTTCTTCATCCGATCCTCTCCCTTCGCCCTCAGGGGGCAGTCTAACATGACAAATCCTGCTGTCACTTGCGCGCCGAGCCGTGACGTCATCGGTGCCGGTTGACAATCCAATAACTCCGCAGTTATATGAAATTCATAGCTAGAGAGTTATGGATGCTCCATGGATACGTCGACCGATAATGTCTTTGCGGCGCTTGCCGATCCCACAAGGCGGGCGCTGTTCGAACGACTTTGCCGCGAGGGCGCGCAGACCGTCGGCGTGCTGACGACCGGTGCAGGGGTCTCGCAGCCCGCCGTGTCCAAGCATCTCGCCGTCCTGAAGCGGGCAGGGCTGGTGGAGGATCGGGTCAGTGGGCGCCAGAGCCATTACAGCGTGCGCCGTGACGGGCTTGATCCCCTGGTTGCCTGGGCGCGGGAGATGGAGGGCTTCTGGCAGGCGCGTTTCGATGCCCTTGATGATCTTCTGAACAGGATGGACCAATGACCGATCGCAGCACAGAAGACCTCTCCGTCGTGGTCGAGCGAGAGTTTCGCCACGCGCCGGACAAGATCTGGCGGGCACTCACGAAGCCCGAATTGATCGCCGACTGGCTGATGCAAAATGCCTTTGCGCCTGAAGTCGGGCATCGGTTCACGCTCAGCGCCGACTGGGGCGCGGTCGATTGCGAGGTGCAGGTCGTGGAGCCGGCGCGGCGTCTCGCCTATAGCTGGGACTCCGGTGCCCTCAAGAGCCTCGTGACCTGGACGCTTACCCCGACCGGCGATGGTACGTTGCTGCGCATGGAGCAAACCGGCTTCCGCCGCGACCAGCCGCAGTATTACGGCGGCGCCCGGATGGGTTGGCCGCGCTATTTCGACAGCCTGCAGGCTGTCCTCGACCGGGTCGCCTGAGACCTGTCACTGCCGCCGTTTCCCTGTCCCTGTTTTCAGAAAGGCATTGTCATGTCCGTCAGTCACCGTATGCGCCAATGGCATCGCTTGCTCTCGCTCGCCTTCACGCTTGCAGTTATCGCGAACATCGTCGCGATGATGATCCCCGGTTCGCCACAATGGATCGGCTTTCTGGCTCTGGTGCCGCTCATTCCGCTGCTCATCACGGGCATCTACCTCTTTCTGCTGCCCTCTCGGCGCAAGGCGGCCGTTTCGAAAGACGCTTTGTCCCATTGAGGCAGCCGGGCGAATGCCCTAGCCTTGGTTGCATGGACAGAAAAGCAGACGCCGTCGGCCCGATCATCCTCTTTGATGCCGAATGCATCCTGTGCTCGGCTAATGCGCAGTTCGTGCTCAGCCATGACCGGAGCAAGCGTTTCCGGCTGGCCTCGATGCAAGGCGAGGTGGGCGCGGCGCTTTACCGGCGCTTCGGCATTGACCCTGCCAATCCCGACAGCATCATCATCGTTGACGGTGACCGGATGCTTAGGGACAGCGATGCCGTGCTTGCCATCTATGCCGGCCTTGGCTGGCCGTGGAAGGCACTCTCCGTCTTCCGCCTGATCCCACGCTTTCTCCGTGATCCGCTCTACCTTTTCATTGCCCGCAACCGCTACCGGATCTTCGGCAAGCGCGACAGCTGCTGGCTGCCGGCGCCCGAATACCGCGACCGGTTGCTCTGACAGGCCATCGCCGCGAAACTTTCCCTGTCCGTTGCCGTTGAGAGCTTCATGAAACACGCAATCATCACAGGTGGCGCCGGCCTTATCGGCGCAGAACTCTGCACCGCTCTCCAGATGGCCGATTATGAGGTCGCCTCTTTCGACATCCGTGAGGCGCCCGCCGGCATCCGATCTGTCCTTTGCGACGTCTCCGACGAGGCCGCCGTGGCCGCAGCCTTTGCCGAACTCGGCTGGGAAAGCCTCGATCTCCTCGTCAACAATGCCGGCATCGCAAGCCCCGATCGTGGACCGATCACCGAGCTTTCGCTCGCGGATTGGCGCGCGGTCACCGACAGCCATCTCACCGCAGCCTTCCTCATGATACGTGCCGCCGTGCCGCTGATGGGCGAGGGCGCCTCGGTCGTCAACATGCTCTCGACGCGTGCCTTCATGTCGGAAAAGAACACGGAAGCCTATGCGGCATCGAAGGGCGGTCTCTTCGGCTTGACCCATGCACTTGCCGTCAGTCTGGGACCGAAGATCCGGGTCAATGGCATCGCCCCCGGATGGATCAGCAAGGACACCGACTTGAGGCCCGAAGATCATGCACAGCATCCCGCCGGTCGGGTTGGACGCCCGGAGGATGTTGCAAAGGCCGTGCTATATCTCGCCAGCGCCGGTTTCGTCACAGGCGAGGTGATAACGCTTGACGGCGGCATGACGCGCAAGATGATCTATGCCGAATAGGCAACGACGAAGGCGTGACTTGTCGCGCTCGCCGCAATGCGCTTCATTCCTGAGGCGCCACAATGGTCGGTTCGGCGCGAAGCAGATCGGCAGGCGCAGGAACGATGGGGGAGAACAGCATTGCAGGGATCAACCGCAAGGCCAAGTCTGACAGTCATCGCCGTCATCCTCAGTCTCTGGGCTGCCTATGCGGCGGCAGCATTTCTCGCGCCGCTCACGCTCGCGATCTTCATTCTCGCTCTGGCCTGGCCAGTTCAACAGCGGTTGTCGTCAATGATGCCGGCCCCGCTGGCCATCACCCTGACACTGATCGGCATTGTTGCCGTCATCACCGGCCTCAGTTCTTCCGCCATCTGGGCCTTCAACACGATCTGGCGATTGATCAGCGACAATGCTACCTATTACCAGGAACTTTACCGCAATGCGGCGGCCTGGCTTGAAGACAATGGTATCGGCATTGCCGCCATCTGGGCAGACACCGTCAGCGTGCCCTGGCTGCTGCGGCTTGCGCAGCAGGCCGTGACGCGCATGGCGCAGACGATGACGTTCTGGCTGGTGGTTCTCGCCTATGTCATGGTGGGATTGATTGAGGTCGCACGGGCGCGACGGGTGGTCGAGCGCCTGCCCGATGGGCGAATCGCTGGCCTTATTCTGACCGGATGTCGTCAGACCGCGCGGCGCTGGCGGATCTATATCGCCGTGCGCACCCTGATCAGCCTGATGACAGGCATCCTGATCGCGATCTTCCTGCGGATTGCCGGTGTGCCCTATGCGCTGGAATGGGGTGTCATGGGCTTCGTGCTCAACTTCATCCCGTTCATCGGGCCGCTGATTGCGACCATCGTGCCGAGCCTCTTCGTGCTGGCGCAGTTCCTTGATCCAAGCTTCGCCGCATTTGTGTTTGCCAGCCTGCTCGTCCTGCAATTCCTGTTCGGCAACTATGTCGAGCCCCGGATTTCAGGGGATGCCCTGTCCATGTCGCCGTTCATCGTGCTTGTGTCGATCTTTCTCTGGACCTTCCTGTGGGGACCCTACGGCACGTTCATCGGTGTGCCGATCGCGATTGCCATTGCTTCATTCGCTGCGCCTTCACGCTCCATGGGCTGGATCAGCCTGCTGATGGGATCGACGCCTGCGGAGGTGCCGAGCACGGAGGTCGCGGGCGAGCCAGCCCAGCCGTCAACCGAGTGATCGAAAAAGGCGGCCGTTGCGGGCCGCCTTTCCTGTTGAGCTAAGTGGCTGACCTTATTCGGCCGCGACGGTCTTGCCGGCTTCCCACTTGTAGACGGCGAAGCTCTGCGAGGTGAGGTCACCGGTTTCGCCATAGGTCAGCTTGCCGATCGCGGTCGGGATTTCCGAGCCGTCCTTCAGCGCCGCTGCAACGGCCTCGGCGTCGTCGGTGCTGCCGGCCTTGGTGATGCCGGCGGCGATGACTTCGACGGCTGCATAGGTGTTCAGGGTGAAGGCCTCCGCCGGGATGTTCTTGGCGGCGAGCGCATCGACGGCGGTCTTGCTCTCTTCGGACTTCAGAGCATCGGCGGCATTGGTGAAGATCGTGCCTTCGGCTGCTTCGCCGCCGATCGTGACGTATTCGTTGTTCGACAAACCGTCACCGGCAATCACCTGGGCCTTCATGCCCGCATCCTGCATCTGGCGGACGAGAAGGCCGGCTTCCGGATGGTAGCCGCCGAAATAGATGACTTCGACGCCCTCGGCCTTCAGGCGGGTGATCAGCGCGCCGAAATCCTTTTCACCTGCCGTCAGCGAGTCCTTGAAGACTTCGGTGACGCCGCCGGCGTTGAGGGATGCCTTGAAGGCGTCGGCGAGGCCCTTGCCGTACTGGCCCTTGTCGTCGAGGATGGCGATCTTCTTGTCCTTGTAGGCGCCGAGCACGTAGGTGGCGGCGACATCGGCCTGCTGGTCATCACGACCGCAGGTGCGCAGCACCGTGGTCAGGCCACGGGCGGTCAGATCCGGGGCGGTGGCGGTCGGCGTGACCATCAGCACGCCGTTTTCCGCGAGAACGCTGGAGGCGGGTACGGCAACGCCTGAGGTGACCGGGCCGACGACGAAACGCACGCCTTCACCGATCAGCTGGTTTGCGGCCGACACGCCCTGCTTCGGTTCGCCGGCATCGTCGGCAATCTTCAGCGTCAGCTGTTCGCCGTTGACGCCACCCTTCTTGTTGATCTCCTCGACGGCGGTTTCGGCGCCATTCTTGATCTGCGCACCGACAGCGGCCAGGGGGCCTGTCAGCGGCGCCATCAGGCCGAGCACGATTTCGGCGCGGGCGGCGGGTGCGGTGGCGATCAGCGCGGCGAGAGCCGCACTGGCGAGAAGTTGAAATTTCATGTCCTGCTCCTTGGGTCGGCGCGACCGATCTCTGTCGGTTTCAGCGCCATTCGGGTTCTTTTGTTGCTCCCCATCATTGGTTTAACCAAAAACCAAGGGCGACAAAAGTCCTGATGCTATGGTGCGCGAAGACGCCACAGCTTTGTCGGACAGGAGGTGAGGGCCGTTGCCGGAGCCGGGATCAGACGGTCAGAACGCGTCCGCCGAGGCCCTCGTCCGCCTCGAAGCCGGCCTTGGCTGCGGCGGCATCCTGCTCCCGACGCAGGGCAAGTTCCGCCATGGCGATTTGCTGCAGTTCGAAGAGATCGTTGCTGATCTGAGCGCGGCGGGCGGCCAGACGTGCTTCGTCGGCGCGGGCCGCAGACACGGCTTCCGGTTCCGGCGCGGAGCGAGCAGGTGAGGTTTCAGAAGACGCGTCTTTACCGAACATGCGCTTGAAAAGGTCGACCACGGATATCCTCCCGGGACCTGGCCCTCCCACATTGCTTCAGACCTGATGTCGGACGCAGAAATGGCAGGGGCTGCTACAGTCGTCGGTCGTGCCCTCGCGGTCATCTGCGCCGGGATCGAACGTGCGATTCCCTTGAGAATACGGGAGGAGGGAGCGTGCGACAAGCGCAGGAGCGGCGGCGTGGTCAGCCTGGCGCAAGCCAAAAAAAAAGGCGGCCGTGGCGGCCGCCTTTCCGGAGCGATCCGAGATCTGCCTCAGATGTTGTTCATCAGCACCTTGCGCAGCTTGTCGAAAAGTTCGTCGATCTGCTCGTGCGTGATGATCAGCGGCGGTGAGAGCGCGATGATGTCGCCGGTCGTGCGGATCAAGAGGCCGTCGTTATAGGCGTTCAAGAAGGCGTTAAATGCGCGCTTCGTCGGTTCGCCGTCGATCGGCTTCAATTCGATCGCACCGATCAAGCCGAGATTGCGGATGTCGATGACGTTCGGGCAGTCGCGCAGCGAATGCAGCTTCTCTTCCCAATAGGGCGCGATTTCGGCCGCACGGGTCAGAAGGTTCTCGTCGCGGTAGGTGTCGAGCGTGCCGAGAGCCGCCGCAGACGCGATCGGATTGCCGGAATATGTGTAGCCGTGGAAGAACTCGATCATATGATCGGGGCCGGTCATGAAGGCATCGTGGATTTCTGCCGTCACGAAGACCGCACCCATCGGGATGACGCCATTGGTCAGGCCCTTGGCGGTGACCATGATGTCCGGCTTCACGTCGAAATACTGCGAGGCGAAGGGGGCGCCGAGGCGGCCGAAACCGGTGATGACTTCATCGAAGATCAAGAGGATGCCGTGCTTCGTGCAGATCTCGCGCAGGCGCTGGAGATAGCCCTTCGGCGGGATGAGCACGCCGGTCGAGCCCGAAACCGGTTCGACGATGACGGCTGCGATGGTCGAGGCGTCATGCAGGGTGACGATGCGCTCCAGTTCGTCGGCCAAGTCGCCGCCATGCTCCGGCATGCCCTTGGTGAAGGCGTTCTTCGCCGGCAGATGCGTGTGCGGCATATGGTCGACGCCGGTCAGCAGCGTGCCGAACATCTTGCGGTTGGAGACGATGCCGCCGACCGAGATTCCGCCGAAGTTGACGCCGTGATAACCGCGCTCGCGGCCGATCAGGCGGGTGCGCGACCCTTGCCCCTTCACCCGCTGGTAGGCGAGCGCCACCTTGAGGGCCGTCTCGACCGATTCGGAGCCTGAATTGGTGTAGAGCACATGCGCCATGTTGTCGGGCGCGATGTCGATCAGGCGGTTGGCCAGTTCGAAAGCCTTGGGATGGCCGAGCTGGAAGGCCGGCGCGTAGTCGAGCTCACCGGCCTGCTCGCGGATCGCTTCGGTGATCAGCGGGCGGCAGTGGCCGGCATTGACGCACCAGAGGCCGGCCGTGCCGTCGAGCACCTGGCGACCGTCATGGGTGGTGTAGTGCATGTCCTTGGCGCCGACGAAAAGGCGCGGCTCCTTCTTGTACTGGCGGTTCGCGGTGAACGGCATCCAGAAGGCGCGCAGATCGTTCGGCGTGGAATTCAGGCGGTTAGACATCGTGTTCTCCATGGCCCTTTGGTCGCGGGCGGCCATTCTCCCGGCTGTCGGCGCAGGCGCCGAGATCTGTTAAATGCGCCGTCACGTTAGCAGGGACCAAAGCGTGGTCAAGCCATGCTCCTGATGGCATCAACAAAGGTCATGGATTGCTAAATTTCGATGATGGAAGGGGCTGTCGCGCCGCCTGCCGCGAAGCCCGGATCCGAGGGAATGCAAAAAAAAAGCCACAGTGGCGACTGCCAACCGAGGCTTCTCAAAACAAAAGCGCAGCAGAAGCTCACCCGCTGCAGCGGGTGTTGGGCCGATCTCCTCCCACCCTCAATCGGCCCGCCTCTGGGAGCGCTGTCATTAGGCGGCAGATTTGCTCGCGGTCGGAGCGCAATAGATGCTCTCCAGCGTCGAAAGGATCTTGATCACCGACTCGGACGTCGAGGAATAATAGATCGTCTGGGCATCGCGACGCGTCTTCACCAGCTTCTGTGCGCGAAGCTTGGAAAGGTGCTGCGACAGAGCCGACTGGCTCAGGCCCACCTGGGTCGCCAGAACACCGACAGGAACCTCACCCTCCACGAGGCTGCAGAGGATCATCAGTCGCTTCGGGTTTGCCATGGCGGACAGCAGGCCGGCTGCGACAGTCGATTGTTCAGACAATGCTTTTGTTTTCATCTCAGTTCAACTTTCCTTGGTCGAGTGCCGTTGGGGGAGTGGCAGTCGTTGAAAAATCCATGACTTAACTGGAGGCCAAACTCTACCAGCATCATCAAAATTGTATATGCCTAAATTTAAGGTACTGCGTATACTCATTTAGATAATTCTAATAGCAGATCTTCTATTTTTGTGATAACCGTCACAAATTCGTGCCGGATCAGCAAGTCTTTGAAAACTATATCCAAACCCTGTGAATCGATGCCGGATATCTGCCAGTTGCCCTCCGGCGCCTTGTAAGAAACCACGGCGAGGCGCGTTGCAGCAGCGGGATCACGCCCCCCTAATTCTCGCAGTAGGGCCTCCTCGTTATCAAACAAATCACCGATCATTTTAGGTATAAGGAAGTCGGCGCTGCTCAAATGATAGGCACGCCCGAAACCGCCGTTGAGGCTGGCCCGTACCGGTACCAAACGGAAGAACCGGAAGTCGGGGAAATCGATGTATAGCTGCGCCTTCGGGTGACGCGCCAGGAATCGGGAGCGAAGCCGGCGATGGGTGTCGCTGTCCCGTTCGACACTCTCGGCCGTGCATTGCACAGTCAGGCGCGGATGGGCGAGCGGGTCGCCCTTGCCGGGTTCTCCCGTGAGAAGCGAGGCGCGGGGATCGGCAAGCAGGGCGGTCGTGTGGGCTGAGAGGTTGGAGACGAGGATCACGGCTGCGCCGTCCGTATCCGTGCCGAGCAACACGCGGCTGACGAAGGGGAAGCCGGTCTCCGGGTCGATCACGCCGATTGCGGCGTAACGGGCACCGCGCAACAAAATGCGCGCCTGTCGGCGCGCATCGTCGTCGGTGTCCCGAATCACCTGTGGCTTGTCGTTCATTCCCGTCTCCCGCATGCCATGTCGATGCGGGGCAGGGCTTCACGCCTTGCGGCGGTGTTTCGTTAGGCCGCTCACCACATCCTGGGCGTCGATCGTGCCGATGATGACGCCATTGTCAACGACCCCGATCGTGCCGGGTTGTCGCGCCAGCGCATCGAGAACGTCCACGAGCGGGGTCCGGGGAGCAGTCGTGCCCGTCACTTGGCCCTGTTCCCCGGTGACGCCGGCGCGCATCACATCGGACGCGATCAGCATGTTGATCGGGTTCATGTTCTGCACGAAGTCCGCGACATACTGGTTGGTCGGGTTCTGGACGATCTCCTGCGGTGTGCCGCATTGGATGATCCGCCCGCCTTCCATGATGGCAATGCGGTTGCCGATGCGGAAGGCCTCGTCGAGGTCGTGGCTGACGAAGAGGATGGTCTTCTTCAGCCGGGCCTGGAACTCGAGCAGTTCGTCCTGCAGGCGGGTGCGGATCAAGGGGTCGAGCGCCGAGAAGGGCTCGTCCATCAGGAGGATCGGCGCGCCGGTTGCAAAGGCCCGGGCGAGACCTACGCGCTGCTGCATCCCGCCGGAGAGCTCGTTGACCCTGCGGTCGGCCCATTTCGACAGGTTCACCAGTTCAAGCTGGTTTGCGACCCTTTGCTTGCGTTCGGCTTCCGGGACGCCTGCCAATTCGAGGCCAAAGCCGACATTGTCGGCGACCGTGCGCCAGGGTAGGAGGCCAAACTGCTGGAAGACCATGGAGACCGTGTGCATGCGCAGATCACGCAGCACCTGGGCCGAGGCCTGGTAGGGATCGACGTAGCCGTTCTCCGTGCGGACGCTGACATTGCCGCGGACGACCGGGGCGAGTGCATTGACGGCGCGCAGCAGGGTGGATTTGCCGGAGCCGGACAGGCCCATGAGGACGAGGATCTCGCCTTCCTTGACCGCCAGCGAAGCACCGGCGACGCCAAGCACGAGGCCGGTCTCGGCGCCGATCTCGTCGCGGGTCTTGCCCTGGTCGACCATGTCGAGGGCGCGCTGCGGGTTGTCGCCGAAGACGATATCGACATTTCCGAAAATGACGGCGTCGGTCATGTGTCTTCTCCGGGGATGCGGAAGATCCGGTCGAGGATGATGGCGAGGATGACGATGCAGAGGCCTGCTTCGAAACCACGGGCAATGTTGACGGTGTTGAGCGCGCGGACAACGGGGACCCCGAGGCCGCTTGCGCCGACCAGCGCGGCAATGACGACCATCGACAGCGACAGCATGATGGTCTGGGTGAGGCCGGCCATGATCTGCGGTGTGGCAAAGGGCAGTTCAACCTTGCGCAGTACCTGCATCGGCGTCGCGCCGAAGGCGACAGCGGCTTCCACCAGCGACGGTGGCGTCGAGATGATGCCGAGGCGGGTGAGGCGGATCGGGGCGGCAATGGCGAAGATCACGGTCGCGATCAGGCCGGGCACCATGCCGAGGCCGAAGAGGATGAGGGCCGGGATCAGGTAAACGAATGTGGGGATCGTCTGCATCAGGTCGAGCACCGGGCGCACGGCGGCATAGAGCCAGGGGCGTCTTGCGCAGGCGATGCCGATCGGCACGCCGATAACCATGCAGACGCCGGTGGCTGCGAGCACCAGCGCCAGGGTCTCCATGGTTTCCTTCCAGTAGCCCTGATTGTAGATCAGCAGCAGGCCGAGGAACGTGAAGGCGACTACGCCGACAGAGCGGCGGATGACCCAGGCGACCAGAGAGAACACGAGGATCATGAAGAGCGGGTAGAACTGCTCCACGCCGCTGCCTTTGAGAAAGGGCGCCTGCAACACGTAGAGCATGGCGTTGATGGACGAACTCAGAATCGTCGCGATGAAGTCGAATACGAAATCGACGTTGTCCGTCAGCCAGTCGACGAAGCTCTTCGACCAGGGCCCGATGGGCAGCTTGTTGTCTGTAATGAAATCCATGTCAGTCCCCGAATAGCCGCAGGTTCAATGCCTGGGAGGCCGCGCGGCCAGATCCCCCATCCGGTCGCGCGGTTCCACTATCGATGGACGGAGGTCAGAGGCCCAGAGCCGTCTTGACCGCTGCCAGGCCGTCGTTGCCATCCTTGGTGGTGACACCTGCAAGCCAGGGCTCGACAGCCGCCGGATTGGCCTTCAGCCAGTCGCTTGCTGCCACTTCGGCATCCTGACCGTCATTCAGGATCTTGCCCATGATCTCGTTCTCCATCTGGAGCGAGAACTTGAGGTTGGTGACGAACTTGCCGACATTCGGGCATTCGGTCGTGTAACCGGCGCGGGTGTTGGTGTAGATCGTTGCGCCGCCAAAGTTCGGGCCAAAGACGTCATCGCCACCCGACAGGTAGGTCAGCTTGAAGTTGGCGTTCATCGGGTGCGGCTCCCAGCCGAGGAAAACCACCGGCGTGCCATCCTTTTCGGCGCGGGCGACCTGGGCCAGCATGCCTTGTTCGGAGGATTCGACGACTTCAAAGTCGCCGAGTTCGAACTTGTTGGCGTCGATCATGTCGAGGATCAGGCGGTTGCCGTCATTGCCCGGTTCGATCCCGTAGATCTTGCCGTCGAGCGCGTCTTTGTGCTTAACGATGTCAGCAAAGTCCTTGATGCCGAGCTCTGCGCCCTTGGCATTGGTGGCGAGCGTGTATTTTGCGCCTTCGAGGTTCGGTCCGAAGATCTCGACAGACTTGTCTTCGCGATAAGGCGCGATGTCGGCTTCCATGGTCGGCATCCAGTTGCCGAGGAAGACGTCGATGTCCTTGTTCTTCAGGGAGGAATAGGTGACCGGGACGGAGAGAACCGTGGTCGTCGGCTCGTAGCCGAGCGCCTTCAGGATGACGGAGGCCGTTGCAGTGGTCGCCGTGATGTCAGTCCAGCCGACATCCGAGAAGCGGACGGTCGAGCAGCTCTCTGGTTCCTGAGCGGCGAGCGGCATGGCGCTGATTGCGAGAAGCGAGACTGCGGCCGCGAGTGTGCGGCAACGAGGAATTGTATACGTCATTGGAAGGCTCCCGGTTTCTTTTTTGATGTTCCCAAGTCAACATTCAATATCGGAGAATTGCAAGGATGCCCGTGCGTTTGCGTCGCGGCACCGACCCTGTTTGCGACCTGAGCCCCTTTCTGCGCAGGGGACGGCGGCGCACGAAAAAAAATCTGGATCTTGATGGGCGTCAAAGCGTCGCCTTGCGCAGCATGCGATCAGGTGATGCGATGGACGCGGCGCCTCCGCGCCGGATGTTTGGATACAGGAGTTCCGATGAAGACGTCTTCCATGATGCTGCTGCTTTCGATCGCCGCAGCACCGCTTCCCGCATTCGCCGATGGCGATCCGGTCGCCGGCGCCAAGGCCTTCAAGGCCTGTCAGGCCTGTCACACCGCGACCGAGGCGAAGAACAAGGTTGGCCCCCATCTTGATGGAGTTGTCGGTCGACCGGTCGCCTCGATCGCCGATTACAAATATTCGCCTGCCATGACCGAGTTTGGCCAGGGCAAGGTCTGGGACGAGGCGCTGCTGACGGAATATCTCAAGGCCCCCAAGGCTGTCGTCAAGGGCACGAAAATGGCCTATGCCGGCGTCAAGAAGGACGATGATTTGATCAACATCATCGCCTATCTCAAGGATCCCGCTGCCGGCGGCCAGTGATCGACCTCAACCCATGAATGCGCCACGGATGCGATAGCCGTTTCGCGGCTGTCGCATTTCTCTGCTAGCGCCTCTTGTGTCGCGGCTGCGGCCATCCATATCGGGTGAACATGCTGCTGTGCGATACGATACTTTGCAGTTTGCCGAAACGCGCTATGGTAGCGAGACACGAATCCGGCGCGCTGCCGGAATGGGGACAGGGAGAGAACATGGCGACTTTGCAATCCTTCGACAGCGAGATCGAAAAGACACGCAAGATCGTGTCCGAGATGCGCGGCAAGATCGAGCAGTCGGGCGTGGTGCTCGACACGCTGGCCAAGAGCGATTCCAAGCTCACAGGGCAAGAGTTCGACATCGAAAACGCACGCATCTCCGATGTCCTGAACCAGCAGAAGCTGATGGAAGCGAATATTGCCGACCTGATCATCGGGCTGGAAGACGCGACCAATGTCTTCGGGGCCGAGTTCGAGAGCATGAAGAGCTTCTCCGGCATGGAAAAGTTCATCGGCGTGTTCTCCAAGCAGAAGGCGCAGCGCATGCGCACCGAGCGTGTGCGCAACATGTCGCTCGCCGGCAATCTGCAGGAACTGCTCGCCAAGTCAGACAGCATTGTCGGCATCCTGAAGGAGCAGAAGACGGTGCTCGAAGAGCGTTACAAGACCTCGGAGGCGAGCCTCGTGCAGGTCATCGAGCGGCGCAAGCAGACGATCGCCAATCTCGAAGAGACGCAGAAAAAGATCGAGACCCTCAATCCGGCGCTCCTCGACATCGAAAACAAGATCGCTGCCTCAACCGACACATCCGAGCGTACGGCGCTGGAAGCCGACCGGTCGAAACTTGCCACCGATTACAATCAGGCGCAGGCCCGCGAACAGGAACTACTGGCCGAAAGCCAGACGCTGGAGCGTTACACCTCCATGTTCCAGACCTTTGTCGACAGTCTCAACAACCAGATTGCGGCACAGAACACGCTGATCAACAAGCTGACCATCGACACCGAGCAGCGCATCGTCCTTTACAAGGCTCTGGAAGACTCGCTGAAGACAGCCGCCCAGCAGGAAGTCGCCCACCGGATCAACACGCTCGGCTCCCAGGTGGATACGGCGGCGGAAGAAACCATGGCCGGTATCGGTGCTGCCGCCCAGCGCCACATCGGCGACCTTCTCGAACTGCATGAAAAGAACATGCTGTCGACGCAGGACATCCAGCGCCGCAAAAAGCTTGCTGACGATGCTTTTGCGCGGCGTTTCCAGAGCGTTCTCGACAAGCATAATGCGGCCAATTACGTGAAGCCTTGATCATGCGGAACGCGTGGGCGTGGCCTTCGGGCCACGCGCCGCTGCGGCGGTTCTTGGTCGCATTGATGGAGGGAGGGGCATGAACGCCGTCGATCGCAACACTGCCGTTCTGCACTACTTCACGACAATGGCCTCGGCGCTGTCAGGGCTTGAGCAGTTTTTTGGACAGACCGGCCGCCGCTTTGGCGAGACGGGGCCGCCTACGCTCTATCTGTTGCCCTATCTCGATCGTCTGAGAAACTCGTTTGGCTCCTGGCAGAACCGGATTGGCTTTACAGACCAATTCAGGATCGCGCAGGCCGAGAGCGGCTTTCCGGTGTTTCAGAATGTGCTGGAACTTGAGAATGACCGGGCCGGTGCCGCCTCGCGCCTGTCCACCATTCCCGCCGTCGACAAGCTGCGCGCGGAAATGGTCGATTTCATCTTGCGGCAGAAGGAGTTTCCGGCAGCCCTGCAGCAGCAGATCGCCGAGCGGCTCTATCTGGAACAGGTGCAGGCGGGTGAAATTTTCTCGCCCTTCGTTCTCCCGACCACGGTTGCCGTCAGCGTCAATCCGCAGTCGCGCCGACCGTCCTATCTGGTCACCTGGGCTGCCTTTGACGGGGTCAGCACGCTGCCCATGATCTATCTCGCGACAGTCGAGGATTCCTCGGAAAATGTTGCGAAAATCCTGGTCACCGGGGATGGCAGGCTCAATGAGGATGTCGAGATCCCGCTGCCGGTCGGCGGGTTGCTCAATCCGGAACTCGCCCGCAGCTTCGACGATTTCTGCGCTAGGAATTCCGCCTATTCGCTGACGCCAGCGACCATCGCCACCAATATGGACCGTGATTTCCCGACGCTGCATCCGAAATCGGTGCGGCGCGTGGTGCTCGGGCCGCTCTATTCGACGGGGCTGACCCAGAATTCCGGTCGCGTCACCGAGATCCTCGACCGGGTGCGCAGACCTGAGAATGCCTGGGTGATGACCTGGACGGTGCAGGAGGTGTTTTCCAAGCGCGAGCAGCCGGCGGTCAAGGGCTTCTTCTCCTCGACGCCGGCTTCCCAGGAATTTCACATCGAGACCCATGATCTCGAAGCGGCGCGCATGGGTGTCTCGACCTATGAGAAGCACGCGCTCGTGCCGCATGACGCCTATCAGGCGCTGTATGCAGCCGGGGAGATCAAGCCGATCTTCGGCAACTTCAAAGTGCATGTGATTTCCGGCAATCAGGTCGTGAGTGAGGTTTGAAGATGAGTGAACTGACGGCAGGCCTGACCACGCTTCGGGAAGAGGACATTGCGAAACATCTTGCGGTGGCTCAGGGGCTCGTGACCCGGGTGATCGTGCTCGATCAGGGTGAGGGCACGTCAGGCGCGCCGATCGCCGGCACTGGACGGCGTTTCGTCTCGACCGTTTCAACAGGATCTGTGCGCCGCACCCGCGAGATCGAACTCACCAAGACGGTGCAATCGACCGGCTCGGCCGATCCGCTGCTGACGCCGGCCCAGCACACGGTGCTTTACCGCGTGCGGCGGGGTGCGCAGGTGGCACTGGCAATCTCCGACGTCTTTGCCCGGCAGAGCGAGCTTGAGCCGCTGCAGGCCCGCAACATCTCGTCGCCCCTTCAGGGCGAGGAGGCCGCCCGCTTCAAGGCGCTACTTGCCTCCCAGGCCTATGTCGCGGCCTTTGCCTTTGCCGCCTACCTCAAGTCTACCGTGGCGGGAGAGGGCGAGCAGCTCGACGGTATCCGCGAACCGGACTTCCTCTTCGATACGGCCCAGGATGCCTTGAAGAGCATGGTCGCCGGCCTCGATACGGCCGTGCAGGGGGCGGGCGACGATGTGACGCTGATCGGGCGTGTGCGTGGTCTCGCCGATCTCGCGCTTGACGGGCTTCTGACCCGCAAGGCGCGCTTTGAACATCTCGGTGTCTTCGAAAACGCCCATATTCGCGTCGATCAGGACGATTTCACGCTTGATGGTTTCGATGGCGTGCCGGGCGCGAAGTCGAAGCCGCTCACGATGACCTTCAAGAAGCCGGAAGAGATCATCGGCAATCACATCGCCAAGTACCAGGCGCTGAAGCTCGCCAAGATGCTGATGGCCTATGATTTCGACCGGCAGATGAACCCCTTCGTCGAGCTCGGCGGCTTCCTCTTCACCTTCATCGGCGATGGCATGCCGGGCACGGGCAAGACGATCCTGATCCAGATGCTGGCAGGGCTGCTCAACGACTACTGCAAGATGGCAGGTTATGCCTTCCATTACGAGAATTTCGGTGTCGACCAGATCTCGTCCTATCAGGGCAAGTCGGGCCAGAACTGCAAATCCTTCGTCAACAACGTGCTCAACCCGCGCGTCATCGGCTTCGGAACGATCGACGACGTGGATCAGGTGACGGCCAAGCGCTCCGATGATCGGGCGTCTGCCGGTCAGCACGAAGTGACGGCGGTCTTGATGGAGAGCTTTGCCGGTGCCTCGACCGTGGTCAGGGGCAATGCCACCTTCGGCATGTTCTCCAACTATCCCGAGAATGTTGACGATGCGCTGCGCCAGCGCGCCGGCGCCCGCTGGCTGGTTGATGGACCACAGACGCGCGAGGACTATATCGACATCTTCTCGCTGCTCGTTGGCAAGAACCATTCGATCCCGCTCGGCGAGCACCAGCTCTTTGCCGGCCAGGAAATCCAGAAGGCTGTCAGCCGCTCCTATGGCGAGCATGACCGCCCGAAGGAGGACGGACTTGTGGCCGTCTGGGAACGTTACGAGAAGGCTGAGGGCAAGATCGAGACGCTGGCCGATGTCGGCGCCTATCTGCATGCGATCAAGCTCGCCGAACCCCGCTTCACCGGGCGTGCGATCAAGAACATCACCGATGCGATCAAGATGCGGGCAATGGATGTCGAGCTGCCTGATGCCTGGTTCGAGAAGCCGGACGCATTCGTGCACAAGAGCTATGACGAGAAGAAGGCGATGATTGCCGAGCTGCGTGGTCCCGTGACCATGGAGATGATCCTGCAGGAGATCAACCGCTATGCCGATAGCGAATTCCGCTATGCCGACAAGTCTGATGATGCCGCGGTTTCGGAGATCATCCGGCGGGAGCGGCAGCGCGAGAGGGCAATCGGCGAGATCGAGCGGATGAAGGGGGAGGGGATGTGGTGATTGAGCGTTACGCTTGCCCCTCATCCGCCCTTCGGGCACCTTCTCCCCGCAAGCGGGGAGAAGGCCGCACCGCTAGCGACTCGCTCCCCCTCTCCCCGCTCGCGGGGAGAGGGTAGGGTGAGGGGCAGGTGCAGAACGCCGTGGTGTCGGGGGCACAAATGCGGGGTGCGAACGAGAAAAGGACAGCAAGGGCCAGGAGCCTTCGAAAGGTCGAAAACGATGCAGAAGCGGCACTCTGAAGCGAATTGCGGGGACGGCGTCTCGGTGGATACAAGTTCGTCCGGCAGCTGCCGATCGGCCCGTTTTTCGCCGACTTTGCCTGTCGCGAGGCTTTGTTGGTGGTGGAGGTCGATGGCAGTCAACATGCCGATAGTGAATATGATGCGAAGCGGAATGCATTTATGAATGCCAACGGGTGGTCAGTCGTCAGGTTCTGGAACGTGGATGTATTGCGAGCGCGCGACGCGGTGCTCGATACTCTGATAGCCATCCTTGATGGACGGTTGAACGAAATCGTCTCAGCCCATGACCTGACCTATCTGCCGGCGGAGCGCCCCGCATGAACCGCCTCCTCGAAGCTGAACTCATCTACGGCCGCCTGCTGCCGATCCGCGAGCCGCATCTCGTCGCGCGCTACAACAAGGCGCTCGTCGCCTTTGGTCTGCCAGCAACCAAGCTCACCGAATTCGATATCGACATAACTGGCTTTTCGCCACAGGTGGCGGCTGAGCTCGGCGATCCCGATTATCTCGACCCGCTCAAGGTCAACAGGCGCTTCATCATCCTGACACCCGAGCAGGACAGCCTGCCGGTGGTGCATACGAGTTTTTCCAATACCGCCGGCCTGATGCACGAGTTCTTCTCGGCCAATGCCCGCGCCATCCACGCGATCACGCTGCGCGACACACTTTACGGCGAGATCGAGGACAGCGTCTCGGAGGTGAAGACCCTGGAAGACCTGCTGTCGATCAACGAGGTCAAATTCAAGGTGCTCTCCGCCGAGGATCTGCTCGGCAAGGCGGGCCAGCTTCGCCAGCTCTGTGATGCGCTGGTGACGAGCCCGGATGCGTGGCGCGATGATGCGATGCTGGAGCGCATGGTGTCGCTGGCGAAAGAGACCGGCGATATCAGGCAGAACACGCTGGTGCCGGACAAGCTCGTCTTCCGCCATGATGCCTTCTGGGCGGATCATTTCGGCGGTGTCTTCGTCTTCGTCGATGACAAGATCACCACCGTGATCTGCGACCCGGAAGCGCCCGGTTTCCGGCGCTCCCGCCCCTGGCAGGTGAGTTATATCTCGATCAACGATGCAGCGCAGGTGGCCGACTTTCTGGCGCGCACCGGTCGGCTCGAGCTGCCGCGGGCGAGCTGGGTGGAAAGCTCCGGTCTGTTTGTCCATCGCCTCGAAATGGCGCTGCTGTCAGTCGCTGCCTCTCTTGATCCGGTTCCGGATCTGACGCGCATCGACGCGGTCTGGATGCAGACCTTCCTGCATCGGAATGCCCGTGCCATCAACGAGCGCGGCATCTATCCGCTCCTCCAGGAAGCCCAGCGCACGCTAACGCGCACTGGAAGCCTGCGTATGGCCGATATCGATCCGAAGCTTCGACTCTGGCTGGTGCGGGCCGAACCCGGCCATCCCGACCAATGGCTCACCAACCGGTTGATCGCGCGTCTAACGCCTGAGGATTTCGTGTCCCGCTTCGTCTTCGACAAGCAGGGCTTCTACCGGGCCTATGAGCAATATCCTGAAGCTTATCGCGATTATGTTGTATCCCGCCTGTCCGCCACTTATCTGAAGGACAAGCCCGCCTTCCGCAAACGCCTTTATGGACTAGGAGATGACCATGCTTGACCCGATCATCGCGTTCTTCCAGCGCGTCTTTGCCGCGATCGGTCGTGGCATCGGCATGGCAGTTGCATGGTTGCTCTGGCCCTTCCTTGCGGCCCATGGCTGGTACCGGGATCGCAGCTGGATCATCAAGGGACCCATTCTTGCCGTCCTTGTGCTGCTGGTCGTCTTCTATGGCCAGTTCATCTACCGCACACAGATCTGGCACGGTTTCGATCCAGGCTTCGTGCAGGCCTACAAGTTCCAGGAGCGCACGGTGCCGGCGGGCGCCGCATTGCCCGGTGAAGCCAATCGTTGCCAGGACTCGGCGATCGTCACTGTGGCCGCCGCACTCACGGACCAGAACGTCAACCAGAACAGCTGGATCTCCTCCACGCTGCTCTACAAGCTGGGCTTCTTCGGCCTTGATTGGGACAATACGCCGTTCATGGACAACAAGGCGGCGTTCCAGCGTGGCGTCAACCAGGTCGTGCGGCGCACGGCCATTCAGCTCGCCGATAATCTGGGCCGCGTTCGCGGCACGTCCGGCATCAACAACGATCTGCAGAAAGCACGCGGCAATATCCAGTTCGACGAAAGCACCTGGTATTTCGGCACCAACCCGTTCGGCTTCAAAACTCCGACGCCGAGCTATTACCGGTCCGCCGTGGCGAGCTGGGCCAATTTCAATGCCTCGCTTTCGACCTGTGAATCGGTCTTCGACACGCGCTCCGACAACCTGCTGCAACTGCTCGACGGCATGGCGAGTGATCTGGGCAATACCTCCGACATCCTCCGTCGCCGTTCGGAGGAGTTCAATGCCGGCTGGTTCGATACGCGCGCCGACGACCGCTTCTGGTTCTCCTACGGTCAGCTCTACGCGCAGTATTCCCTTCTGCAGGCAACGCGTAGCGATTTCAGCGGCGTCATCCGCGATCGCAATCTGACCGCCATCTGGACGGAAATGGAGCGCCAGCTGCAGGCGGCCCTGCGCATTCAGCCCGCCATCATCTCGAATGGCAGCGAGGATGGGTGGATCATGCCGACGCATCTGGCGACCATGGGCTTCTATATCCTGCGGGTACGCTCCAACATGGTCGAGGCCCAGTCGATCCTCGATCGCTAAGCTCTCAGCACCGGTCACCCGCTGCTTCCGCGCGGCGGGTGACAACAGTTTGCTGTCACCTGGTATTCCTCCTGCTCTGTCCCTTGCCGCTGGCCCTCAAATGCGGTAGATGATTTCTGAGGTACGTACCTCATTGCATCCGCGTCACCCACGCATGCCGATGAGACTGCCAAGAGTTGATACGTGCGAGGAGGCGCTGCGATGTCGGGATATGAACTTCAGCCGGAATTCTTCATTCATGACGAGGCGGCGCTTCGCAGTCTTTACGAGCCGGTGCATGCGCTGGCCCTGCAGAAGCAACGCCAGACGCTGGGGGCAAATGCGCAGGACTTCATCCGTCGCTCGCCCTTTCTTCTCATTGGCACGCAGGGGCGCGAGGGCAGGGCGGATGTGAGCCCGCGCGGTGATGCGGCGGGGTTCGTCCGCATTCTTGATGACAGCACGCTCGCCATTCCGGACCGACCGGGCAACAACCGGCTGGACACGCTCGACAACATCGTCGCCAATCCCTCGGTCGGTCTGCTGTTCCTGATTCCGGGTTACGATGAGACGCTGCGGGTCAACGGGCGGGCGCGCCTGACGACGCAGCCGGACATCCTGGAAAGCATGGCTGTTGGAGGTCGCGTGCCGAAACTGGCGATCGTGGTCCAGATTGACGAGGTCTTCCTTCACTGCGCCAAGGCATTTCGGCGCTCGCATCTGTGGGATCCGGCCTCTCTGCAGGATCGCAGCGAAATGCCGTCGCTGATGAAGATGATCCTGGATGATACCACCGGTGCGCCTGCTGATCCGGAGGTCATGACCAAGATGGACGAGAACCTTGAGGTGGCATACCGCCAGACCCTCTACTGAGGCGGGGTCGTCTCAGTTGATGATCTTCATCCGGATGGCCTTGGCCACCAGTTGTGTGCGGTTGACGCAGTCGAGCTTGCGGATCGCATTGGTCATATAGGCGTTGACCGTGTGGTCCGAGAGCGAGAGGATCTGGCCGATCTCGAGCGAGGTCTTGCCTTGGGCCGTCCAGCGGACGACCTCCAGTTCGCGCGCCGAGAGAACGTTGGTGTTGCTGGCGGTGCGGCGCAGGCGGTCGAAGACGTCGAAGGCCTGGATGCTCAGCATCGACAGTTCGTTGATCTCCGGCATGGCGAGCGGTCCGCGGTCGCCGTCGTAACGCACCACGAAGCGGCTGCCGTCAACGGAATTCATCGAGAAGAGAATACCCGATATCAATCGGAACTTGAGCATTAGCGCGACGAATTCGGGTGGGCAATCAAAGGTCGGTGAATTGCCGTCAGGACCGATCGTCCAGTGATTGTGCATGATGGAGCGGCTGATATGCGTCACCGTGGGGCAATGTTTGAGGAATTCCAGCCGGTCGAATTCCCGGCAGTATTCCATCGGTAATGTCGTTTCGCGCACGAGTGGGCCAAGCAACCGTTCATTCGCCGTCGGCGCTGCCGCCAGTGTCAGGTGATCCAGGCCGTATTCACGCGCCGCTCGCGACCAGGTGTCCACCAATTCGGGGCGGTTCTGACAACTCCCGATA
Source organism: Allorhizobium sp. (assembly GCA_046294755.1). Classification (GTDB taxonomy): domain Bacteria; phylum Pseudomonadota; class Alphaproteobacteria; order Rhizobiales; family Rhizobiaceae; genus Allorhizobium. The sequence continues at coordinate 222,734 of JBKBON010000002.1, forward strand.
TCCTGGCTCAGAAGCGTCTGTCGTTCTAACAACATTTTATCAATTTCGAAAGTTGACAACAATTCGTAAGTTTAAGACCAATATATCAGTCCCTCCGAAAAGCTAGCAATTTTTCGGGGCTTGTCACCATTAATATGACTAATGTCTGACTGCTGCCTATCAAAATGGCATTCGCCCATTATGGTGATCTTCACACGGGCAGGGTGGATCCGGCCTTCACTTCCTCCATCACCGCATAGGTGTGCGTTTCGCGCACGCCGGGCAGGGGCAGGATGACTTCGGAGAGAAATTGCCGGTAGGCGTCCATGCCAGACACGCGGGCCTTCACCAGATAATCAAAGCCACCGGCCACCATATGGCATTCCATGACGTCGTCAGACCGTTTCACGGCTGCGGCGAAAGTGTCGAAGACATCTGCCGTGGTTCGGTCCAGCTTGACCTCGATAAACACCAGAAGGTTGCGACCGAGCTTCTGCGGGGAGAGCATTGCCATGTAGCCGGTGATGTAGCCTTCGCGTGTCAGGCGGCGGACACGTTCGGCGGTCGCTGTCGGCGACAGGCTCACCCGTTCGGCCAATTCAATGTTGGTCAGGCGCCCCTCCGCCTGTAGAGCCCGGAGGATCTTGCGATCGAGGCGATCGATATCTTTGCTCATTCTCTATCAATCTCCGATTTTGCAGTGATAATGGCAGAAACAGCGCCAAAGAATAGTGGGAAACACGGCAAATCCGAGGATATGTTGCGCATACCACGGAGGTGACAATGATCAAGCCAGCCACGACAGATTTTCCGCGTTTCGAAGCCCCCTATGCGGGCGACGACGACCAGCTCATTCGCCATTTCGCCTCGCGCCTGTCACTGTCCGACAGCCAGAACGGCGCAATCGATCGCCGCGCCTCGACCTATATCGAGGCGATCCGGGACAATTCCGGCTCGGTCGGTGGTGTCGAGGACTTCTTGCGCGAATACGGTCTGTCGACCCGCGAAGGTCTGGCGCTCATGGTGCTCGCGGAAGCGCTCTTGCGCGTGCCCGATGCCCTGACCCAGGACCGGCTGATCGAGGACAAGCTGAAAGAGGGCGGCTGGAGCGAACACGAAGCGCATGGCGACAGCTGGTTCGTCTCGGCCTCGGCCTGGGCGCTGGGTCTCTCCGCCCGCGTTATCCGTCCCGGTGAGACGCCCGAAGGCGTCATGCGGGGTCTCGTCAAGCGGCTTGGCCTGCCCACCGTCCGCTCCGCCACCAAGCAGGCGATGCGTTTCCTCGGCCATCACTTCGTGCTCGGCGAAACCATCAAGGATGCGCTGTCCCGCGCAGCGAAGAGCGAAGAGCGCGGCTATCGCCATTCCTTCGACATGCTGGGCGAGGGTGCCCGCACCGCCGAAGACGCCAAGCGCTATTTCCAGTCCTATGCCAGCGCCATCGAGGCGATCGGCGCGCATATGGCGAAACACGGCAAGAGCCAGCAGTTGCCGAACCGCATGGGCATCTCGGTCAAGCTGTCTGCGCTGCATCCGCGTTATCTCGCAACCCATCGCGACCGCGTCATGCGCGAGCTGGTACCGGATCTCCTGAAGCTTGCGCAGATGGCCAAGGCGCATCAGCTCAATTTCACCGTCGATGCCGAAGAGGCAGACCGGCTTGAACTGTCGCTCGACGTCGTCGCCGCCGTCTTTGCCGATCCATCGCTTGCGGGTTGGGACGGTTTCGGGCTTGCCATCCAGGCCTATCAGAAGCGCGCACCGCAGGTGATCGACTATATCGACAGCCTCTGCCAGCAATATGGTCGCCGGATGATGGTGCGGCTCGTCAAGGGCGCCTACTGGGATACGGAAGTGAAGCGCGCCCAGGAGCGCGGCCTCGACGATTATCCGGTCTGGACGCGCAAGCCGGCAACCGACCTTTCCTACCTGCATTGCGCGGCCAAGCTCATGGAAAAGCGGGCCCGCATCTTCCCGCAGTTTGCCACCCACAATGCCCTCACCGTCTCGACGATTATCGAGCTTGCCGGTGCCGATCGCTCCGGCTTCGAATTCCAGCGCCTGCATGGAATGGGCGAGGCCCTCTATGACACGCTGCTCTCAGGCAATGACCGCATCGCCTGCCGCATCTACGCACCCGTCGGAGGCTACCGCGATCTGCTCGCCTATCTCGTCCGCCGCCTGCTCGAAAACGGCGCGAACTCGTCCTTCGTTGCCGTTGCTGGCGACAAGAACGTGCCGGTCAAGGCGTTGCTCGAACGCCCCACCGAAAAGCTAGGTCTCGGCAATGGCCAGAGCGCCCGGCATAGCCAGATCCCCATGCCGCTTGGCCTCTACGGCGACCGCAAGAACAGCGCCGGCTTCGAATTCGGCCATCGCGACAATCTGGAGCGGCTGATGGTGCGCATTTCCCAGCCGCTCGGCGAGATCGCCGCGCGTCCGCTGGTCCCGGGTGCAACCAGTGCCACCAGTGAGGAAGCGGTTCTGTCGCCGGCCGATCGCGCCCGCAAGGTCGGCGCGGTCCGCAATGCCACGCCCGCCGATGTCGATCGCGCCTTCGCCGCCGGTCGCCAAGGCTTTGCCCGCTGGTCGCGGGTTTCCGTCGAGGAGCGCGCCGCAACACTCGACAAGCTCGCCGACCTGCTCGAAGACGATCGTGACCGGCTCTTGGCCTTGCTGGCACTCGAAGCCGGCAAAACGCTGGATGACGGTGTGGCCGAGATCCGCGAGGCCGTCGACTTCTGCCGCTACTATGCCGTTCAGGCGCGCAAGCAGTTCGGCGAGGCCGAGGTCATGCCCGGTCCGACGGGTGAGCTCAACCGTCTCTCTTGGCGTGGCCGTGGCGTATTCGCCTGCATCTCGCCGTGGAACTTCCCGCTCGCCATCTTCCTCGGCCAGGTCTCGGCGGCGCTGGTCGCGGGCAACGCGGTCATCGCCAAGCCCGCGCCGCAGACGCCGCTGATCGCCTTTGAAGCCGTCAAGCTCTTCCACAAGGCGGGCGTTCCGGAAGACGTGCTGATGCTCTTGCCCGGTGCCGGCGACGTCGGTGCTGCCATCGCCGCCCATCCGCAGCTTGCCGGCATCGCCTTTACCGGCTCAACGGGCACTGCCCAGGCGATCAACCGGGCGCTTGCCGCGAAAGACGGTCCGATTGTGCCGCTGATTGCCGAAACCGGCGGTCTGAACGCCATGATCGTCGACGCCACGGCACTTGCAGAACAAGTAGCCGACGATGTCGTCATGTCCGCCTTCCGCTCGGCCGGCCAGCGCTGCTCGGCGCTCAGGATCCTCTATCTGCAGGAGGACATTGCTGACGGTATGCTGGAGATGATCGAGGGGGCAGCGCGCGAGCTGAACCTCGGCAATCCCTTGGAGATTACCACTGATATCGGCCCTGTCATCGACGAGAAGCAGAAGGCGATGCTGGAGGCCCATATCGCCGAGATGAAGCGGAGCCAGAAGGTGCGTTATGCCGGCAAGGTGCCCGCCACCGGCAACTTCTTTGCCCCCCATATCGTCGAACTCGACCGCCCCGAGGCGCTGACGAAGGAGATCTTCGGCCCGGTTCTGCATGTGGTTCGGTGGAAGGCCAGGGAACTGGATAAGGTCATCGCGTCCATTGATGCCACCGGCTATGGGCTGACGCTTGGCGTACACAGCCGCATCGAGGCGACGATCCGCAAGGTCACCGAAGCCCTCGACACCGGCAATATCTACGTCAACCGCAACATGATCGGCGCTGTTGTCGGTACCCAGCCCTTCGGTGGCTCCGGCATGTCGGGAACCGGCTTCAAGGCGGGGGGACCTGCCTATCTCAGCCGCTTTGCAGTCGAGCAGGTGATCTCGGTCAACACGGCGGCGGCCGGCGGGAATGCCAGCCTGATCGCGATCGGCGAGGGTTAAGTCCCGGGCGGCTGCCACGGCTCCTCCCCCTTGAGGGGGAGGTCGCCGGAAGTCGCGGCGGTTGGGGGTGACAAGCTCTCAGGCTGCCTCAAAGATCACCCCACCGCGAAGCTTTGCTCCGACCCTCCCCCCTCAAGGGGATGGTAAGTGCTCCTCACATTCTGCCCTCCCTCGCGGGGGAGATGCCGGCAAGAGTTACCGCACCTCGACCTTCAGCCGTACACTGCCGCGATTGTTCTCGTATCTCTGCCATGCATCGTTTGCGAAGCAGAAGAGATAGCCGCTCGCCTTCGGCACAAAGGTCGTGCCGGCACCGATCACGAAGGTCTCGTGAGGCAGTTCTTCTACCTTTCCGCCCTTTATGGGCTTTGGCGGTGGTGGCGGATAGTCGTTGGCGATGACGCCGATCAGGGCGAACCAGGGGGCTTGGGGCAGGCGCGGGGCATAGGGCACCGAGCGGCGGTCATTGCCCGAGACCTTGCGCAGAAGAGACTGCATGCCACCGGCAATATTGCCGAGCCCGTAAAGGGTTTCTGACGGATGAAATTTACCGTCTCTTGCGCCGCCTGGGCCGCATTTGATCGCCGCATCCATCCATTCGCCCGTGACCTTCAGGACATAAGTCTTGCCCGCTTCCAGGAACAGGCCCGTCTGGTTCCACTGCTGGCGGGCATAGACGTTCACTTCCTCCGGAAGTTGGCGGTGGCGCCAGTATTCGCCCTGCGCCAGGGGCGGTATCTTCTGTCGTCCATAGGCGGACGGGTGAATTTCGGGTGACGGATTGGTGTGATCAAACCGGGGGACGGCGCGCGGGCGGGTCTTCAGCTTCTTGAACAGGCCTTGGACGCTATCATGCAGCACGTCACGTTCGTCCGGGCGGATCTGCGCGACAGCATCGCTGTCAAATGCGAGCCCGGCCTTCTTCGCTTCGCCGATCATCCACAGAAGCGCGCCGTCGGAGAGGCCGCATCGGCCATAACCACCGCCGACATCGGCATGCACGCCGGGAAACCAGACCTGCTGCATGTCGACATTGGCATTGGGCTGCCAAAGCGTGGGCACGAAGGTTTGCCGGCGCTCGTCAATGGCCACCGCATGGCGGGCGTGGCGGACGATGTCGCTGATCTCCGTGTCGTGGAAACCATGCCGCCTGACGTCATCCAGCAGATCGAGGAAGGCGAAGTCGTCGGGAATGCCGAGCGAACCGACAGTATCCCAGACACCGATGAAATGGATGGGCGTGGTCTTGGTCGGCAGGCCCCCCATGGCGGTGTTGTGGAAGGGCAGGTCTGCAGCGGCGAGGATCGTACTTGGCTTTCCACCGCGATACTCGTCATAGATCCTGTCGATGGCATCCCAGGCGTGTTTGGGGGTATTGGTCCAGGGCAGGTCGGCCAGACCGCAGCGCGAGATCATGCCGCCGAGGCTGCGCACGGTATAGGCCCCGCGGCTGAAGCCGAGAAGAAAGATCCGATCACCCGGTTTGTAGGTGCCGGCCAGCCAGCGATAGGCACTCTTGATATTCTTGCCGAGGCCGGTCCCCGTCCCGCCGTCAATGATGCGCCTGAGGCGGGATCCCTCGGTCCCGACGCCCTGGTGGTAATATCGCTCCTGCTTGTCCCCATCCTTGTCCACGCGAGCGAGGCAGTTGAAAAACTTGTAAACATTTGTCGGCGCTGGAACGCCATTGTCGATCATTTCGGGCGAGTTCCAGGTGCCATCGGCGCAGATCACGAGATTCATTCTCTTTCCCCTTGTCCCCTCGAATGCACCATCATTGCATCTTACGTGGCGATTGCAACTTTTTAGTGCCTAACTCTGTTCTGCAACTTTCCGAGTCTTCCAGATGCCCTTGCCAAGTTCGACCGCAGGGAGGATCCTCCATCCAAACATAAGGGGCAGGGGGAAACATGACTGTCGCATCGGACATTGACATTGCACGCGCAGCGGCCAAGCGGCCGATCCAGGAAATCGGCTGTAAGCTGGGCATACCCTCCGAAAGCCTCATTCCCTATGGGCACGACAAGGCGAAGATTTCCGCCTCCTTTATCAAGAGCCTTTCGGATCGCCCGGACGGCAAGCTGATCCTGGTAACGGCCATCAATCCGACACCGGCGGGCGAGGGCAAGACGACCACCACGGTGGGGCTCGGTGACGGCCTGAACCGGATCGGAAAGAAGGCGATCATCTGCATCCGCGAACCCTCGCTGGGGCCCTGCTTCGGGGTGAAGGGAGGGGCAGCGGGCGGCGGTTATGCGCAGGTCGTGCCGATGGAGGATATCAACCTCCACTTTACCGGCGATTTTCATGCCATCACATCGGCCCATAACCTGCTCTCGGCGCTGATCGACAACCACATCTATTGGGGCAACGAGCTCAATATCGACACGCGCCGCATCACTTGGCGGCGGGCGATGGACATGAACGACCGGGCGCTGCGCCAGATCGTCACCTCGCTCGGTGGGGCGTCGAACGGTTTTCCGCGCGAGGCAGGCTTCGACATCACGGTTGCTTCCGAGGTCATGGCGATCCTCTGTCTCGCCACCGATCTCGAAGACCTGGAACGGCGGCTCGGTGCCATCATCATCGGTTATAGGCGGGACAAGACGCCGGTTTTTGCCCGCGACCTGAAGGCCGACGGTGCCATGGCCGTGCTCTTGAAGGAGGCGATGCAGCCCAATCTCGTGCAGACGCTGGAAAACAATCCGGCGCTGGTGCATGGCGGGCCCTTCGCCAATATCGCCCATGGGTGCAATTCGGTGATCGCAACGAAGACGGCGCTGAAGCTCGGCGACTATGTGGTGACGGAGGCCGGCTTCGGGGCGGATCTCGGGGCGGAAAAATTCTTCGACATCAAGTGCCGCAAGGCGGGGCTTGTGCCCTCTGCGGTCGTGATCGTCGCGACCGTCAGGGCGCTCAAGATGAATGGCGGCGTGGCGAAGGAGGATCTCTCACGCGAGAATGTCGCAGCCGTCGAGCGCGGTGCCGTAAACCTTGCGCGCCATCTGGAGAACCTCGCCAAATTCGGGGTTCCTGCAATCGTCGCGATCAACCATTTCACCTCGGATACGGATGCTGAGATCGCTTCGATCAAGGCGGTGGCGCGGGGCCTGGGGGCCGAAGCCGTGCTTTGCCGCCATTGGGCGGACGGTTCTGCCGGGATCGCGGATCTTGCCGAGGCCGTTGTGCGGATTGCCGAGACGCCGTCGCAGTTCCATCCGCTCTATCCGGATGCCATGCCGCTATTTTCCAAGATCGAACGCATTGCGGCCGAGATCTACCGGGCAGGGGAGGTGACGGCAGACAAGGCGGTGCGCGACCAGCTCACCGACTGGGAACGTCAGGGATACGGCGATTTGCCGGTCTGCATTGCAAAGACCCAGTATTCCTTCTCCACCGACCCGACACTGCGCGGCGCGCCGGAGGGCCATAGCGTGCATGTGCGCGAGGTGCGCCTTTCCGCCGGCGCCGGCTTCATTGTGGCGATTACCGGGGAGATCATGACCATGCCCGGCCTGCCGCGTGTGCCGTCATCGGAAAGGATCAGGCTCGATCAAACGGGCGCGATTGAGGGGCTGTTCTAGCCCCGGCAGGCTCGTGCCCCCCAAGATGTCACCGGGAATTTGTGATATTTTCGTCACGGTAACCGCGATCACAATTCATGATTAAAAGAATCATGTTTTATATGTTGACTCAGATAATCATGTTTTATACGGCGTGATTACGGCGAAAATTCAACGCCGCCCCGGTTTTGACGCAAACACATTCGGCCAGCCTGCAGCCCACACAATGCTGCGGGACTGCTATCGGCTGGCCTTTTGAAAGGACATTCGCATGGGCTCCCGGTCCGCCAGACCCCTCCTGCTCGCCTGCACCGCCCTCGTCGCGGTCTCCGCCATCCTCCCCGCGCACGCCCAGGACGCCGCCACCACGACGGCCGCCCAGGACGAGACGCAGTTGCAGACGATCGTGGTGAAGGGGAAGCGGGTGCCGGCTGGGTCGGTGGCGGATACGCCGCTGGCCACGCGGACGACGGCGGAGGAGATCAGGCAGAAGGAGGTCAACTCCGTTTCCGACCTCAAACAGATTGACACAGGTGTCCAGTATTCGTCGACGGATAAGGGCTTTGTCATCCGTGGTATGGAAGGCAACCGCGTCACCACGCTCGTTGATGGCATCCCGATCCCTTATCTTTCGAACTCCGCTCGGGCCGGTGGGCCGTCGACTTCGACCAATGCGAATGGCGGGGCAACGACCTTTTCCTTCAACGCGCTCTCCACAATCGACATCGTCAAGGGGGCGGATTCGAGCCGCGCCGGGTCTGGTGCGCTCGGGGGTGCGGTTGTCCTGCGGACACTGGAGCCGGAAGATTTGATCCGCGAGGGCCGCAACTGGGGCGCGATCGCCAAATCCACCTATGACAGCTCCAATCAGTCGCTTGGCGGAAGCCTGGCGGTGGCTGGCCGATCCGGTAATACCAGTGTGTTGTTGCAGGGATCTTACACCAAGGGCCATGAAACGGAGAGCACGGGGGATACTGGCGGCATCGGCTTTGACCGCGACGAAGCCAATCCCGCTGACTTCGCCGAACGCAACCTGCTGTTCAAGCTACGCCAGGAACTTGAGGGTGGCCATCGCATAGGCGTGACCGCCGAGCACTACAATCGCACTCTCGACACAGAGCTCGAAACCATTGCCGGTGGCACGACCTCGTCGCGCGGCTATGACGGCCTGGTCGGTTTCGAAGACAGCCGCCGTGATCGTGTTTCGCTCGACTATGACTTTGCCGATGGTGATGCATTTTTTGATACTGTGCAGTCGACGCTCTACTGGCAGAAGGTCCAGCGTGAAGCCGGCAATGAGGGCACACGCCTCGTCAATCCGACCGGATACTGGTATCGCAACAACGCGCTGGAAGAGGAGTCTGTCGGGATCAGCGGCAAACTGGGCAAGGATTTCGAGACCGGTGGTCTGACCCATAAGCTGACCATCGCCGGTAGCTTATCCCATTTCTGGAGCCGAGGCTTCACCGACGGTATGGATGGCTGCATCGCCGGAACTTATGTCGGCACGGCGTGCAACGCGCTCCATGCCGACCAGTCTGACATGCCTGACGTCACCGGCAGCCGTCTTTCGGTACGTATCGATGACGAAATCCGCCTGCGGAATTCTGCATTCTTCGTCACGCCTGGTCTTTCCTTCGATTGGTTCGACTACAATCCCCAGGAGACCGCCGGCTACGAAGACAATGCCGGCTATGCCGGACTGCCAGATGCTCGCTCCGGCAATCGTTTCTCACCGAAATTGCTCGTCGGCTACGACGTCTCTCCGGATATGCAACTGTTCGGCCAGGTCTCGATGGCGTATCGCGCGCCGACCGTGGACGAACTCTACCTGCTTTATACGGGTCAGGGCGGACCGATTCAGTATGCGGTCGCGGGTAACCCGGACCTGGAGGAGGAGACGGGCACCGGCTTCGAACTCGGTGCAAACTACGACAGTGGCGCGAGCAAGCTGCGTGTGGTCGGCTTCTACAACGATTATCGTAATTTCATTGACAGCCGCGATATCGGTCCGGTCGGCAGCTATTCGAGCTATACCGAATACTACAACCGCAGCCATGTTCGGATCGCGGGTGTCGAGATCGGCGGTTCCCACGAGTTCGTCAACGGCTTCCATGTCAGCGGCTCGCTCACCTATACGAGCGCAAAGGACGTGGACGAGGACGAGTACGTCCGTACTGTTGTGCCAGTTCGTGCAATTACCGGAATCGGGTACAGTGCAGAGAGCTGGGGTGCTGATCTGACCGGGATCTTCGGCAGCGCGATGCGCGAGTCCTCCAGCACCACCGTGTTCAATGCCCCCGGCTACGGCATCGCCAATCTTACGGCCTGGTGGGAGCCGAAGCAGGTGGAGGGGCTGCGAATTCAGGCGGGCATCTACAACCTCTTCGACAAGCAGTATTGGGATGGTGTCGCATATCGAGACCTGAGCACGGCCACGCCGTCGAATTCCAACACCAACCAGCCGCTTGCCTTCTATTCCGAGCCCGGCCGGCACTTCAAGATTTCGATCACCAAGACGTTCTAAGTAAACGATATCGTCCACCGCCTGCGGCGGCGTCCCATCCCGGGCGCCGCCGTTTTTCGTTCACCGGCAATAGCGGAACCCGCTTTTCCTCTCGATCACGTCGAGATGCATGTGGTCCTGATGGGTCGGGTCGCTGCCGGGAGAAAGCACTGTCGTGAAATAGAGGCAGGCGAGGGCATTGAAGGCGCGCTGGAAGGCGGCTTCGATCGTGCCGTCGTCCGGCTTGGCAATCATCAGCGGCCAGTCCTCCTTGCCGAAGCGCAGGGCGGCGATATCGATGCCGTTGCCGAGCGCGTGTTCGGAAAGCTTGCCGGTCTCGGCGCTGTTGCGGTTGCGGCAGACATAGGCTGAGGCCTGGTGCACTTCGGTCAGGGCCGGACGATCGGGAAAGGCGGCCTTTGCAGCCGGGATCAGGAGGTCGCGGGTCAGACGGGCCGTCTGCAAAGCCGTCTCGCAACGCAGCACCGCTTTTGGCACCAGCCGGACACCGGGCAGCAGGCCCTCGACCTCGATTGGCTTTTCAATGCCGCAGCTCGCGCCGTCCTCGATCCGCTCTTTTTCCGAAAAGGTCGCCCCGATTGCTCGCAGTTCGGCGATGCAGGCGGCATAGTCCTCGGGGTCCTCCGTCTCGATTGCGGAGCCGAAATCCTTGCCCAGCGCGCTCGTCCCGCCCAGATCGAAATCCTTCTGGGTGTGGGTAGGCGCTTCGGCTCGCGTGGGCAGCGTGGAGGATGACGGCCGTGTGGGCGCGGCTGCGGGCTGATCCGCCGGGCTTTCCTCGTTCTTCTCCGCTTCCTCTGCCTTCTTGGGCCTGTCGCTCACCGGCTTCTCCTCGGGAACGGGAATGGCGTTCTCGGGCGGGGTAGCCGGCTGTTCGCCCCCCTGTGCCGTTTCGCCGGGCCTTGGGTCGACTGGCGGAACCGGCCCCTTGGATGGCAGGCTTGCGCCTGCGAGGAGTGGCAGCGCCAGCAGGAGAGTTGCGATCAGTGCGCTTGGTTTCTGCATCCAGGAGGCCTCCGTTTCACCGGGGTGGGAACGGGCGGGCGGAAGGATTGTTCGGTCACCACGCCAGAGAGCCCGGTTTTCCGAAGGCGTTCACCCGCCGATCAACGCGCTCTATCGCGGCGGAAGACCCTGTTCGCCGTCGAATTGCGAAGCGACCGCGGCGGCGAATTCCGCTTGCGCCTTGCCCCGCCTCGGGTTATCAAAACGCCCATGAAGATCGTTTCGAAGACCTTTGCTTGGTGGTGGGCACGCTAACGCGGCCTTGACCAGTCATGTCTTGAGACGATTGATCCCAAAGCCGCCCGGAAAATCTCCTGAGGCGGCTTTTTTGTATTCAAGGCGCCGGGAGAGGGCCTCGAAGAACGGAAAAGGACTGACATGTCGACGATTTTGCAGGAAGACGGATCGGAAGCCTACCAGACACGCGGTGGTGTGACCGTCACGCGCAGGCGCCGGCCGACGCCCTATGGCGACGCGATCTCCACCTATGTCGACAAGCTCGATGAACGCCGTGGCGCCGTCTTTTCGTCCAATTACGAATATCCGGGCCGTTACACCCGCTGGGATACGGCGATCGTCGATCCGCCGCTTGGCATCTCCTCCTTCGGCCGCAAGGTCTGGATCGAGGCCTATAACGGCCGCGGCGAAGCGCTGCTCACCATGATCGCCGAGGCGCTCGCCACCGTCGAAGACCTGGCGCTGGGTGAGCGCACGGCAACCCGCCTGAACCTCGATGTGAAGCTGCCGTCGCGCGTCTTCACCGAGGAAGAGCGCTCGAAGATGCCAACGGTCTTCACCGTGCTGCGCGCTATCACCGCGCTCTTTTATTCAGAAGAAGACTCGGCGATCGGCCTGTTCGGCGCCTTTGGTTATGATCTCGCCTTCCAGTTCGATGCGATCGATCTGACGCTCACCCGTCCCGACGACCAGCGGGACATGGTGCTCTTCCTGCCGGACGAGATCCTGGTCGTCGACCACTATTCCGCCAAGGCCTGGATCGATCGCTACGATTTCACCAAGGGTGACATCACCACCATCGGCCAGTCGGAAGAGATCGCGCCGGAGCCGTTCAAGCACACCGACACGATCCCGCCGCGCGGCGATCACCGTCCGGGTGAATATGCCGAACTCGTCGTCAAGGCGAAGGAGAGCTTCCGCAAGGGTGACCTGTTCGAGGTCGTGCCGGGGCAGAAGTTCATGGAGCGCTGTGACTCGAAGCCGTCGCAGATCTCCAAGCGGCTGAAGGAAATCAACCCGTCGCCGTATTCCTTCTTCATCAATCTCGGGAACCAGGAATATCTCGTCGGTGCCTCGCCGGAAATGTTCGTACGGGTCAACGGCCGTCGCATCGAGACCTGCCCGATCTCAGGGACCATCAAGCGCGGTGCGGACCCGATCGAGGATTCCGCCCAGATCCTGAAGCTCCTCAACTCCAAGAAGGACGAGAGCGAGCTCACCATGTGCTCCGACGTCGACCGCAACGACAAGTCGCGTGTCTGCGAGCCTGGCTCGGTCAAGGTTATCGGTCGCCGTCAGATCGAGATGTATTCGCGTCTCATCCACACGGTGGACCATATCGAGGGGCGGCTGCGCGACGGAATGGACGCGTTCGACGGCTTCCTGTCCCATGCCTGGGCCGTCACGGTGACAGGTGCGCCGAAGCTCTGGGCCATGCGTTTCATCGAAAAGCACGAAAAGAGCCCACGCGCCTGGTATGGTGGCGCGATCGGCATGGTTGGCTTCAACGGCGACATGAACACGGGCCTGACGCTTAGAACCGTGCGCATCAAGGACGGCATTGCCGAAGTCCGCGCCGGTGCCACGCTGCTCAACGACAGCGACCCGCATGAAGAAGAAGCCGAAACCGAACTGAAGGCCTCCGCCATGATCGCCGCCATCCGCGACGCCAAGTCCGACCCGAAGTCCAAGCGCGGCGTGGCGCGGGTGGGCGAGGGCGTGAACATCCTGCTCGTCGATCATGAGGATAGTTTCGTCCATACGCTCGCCAATTATTTCCGCCAGACGGGGGCGACCGTAAACACGGTTCGGACGCCGGTGCCGGAGGAGATTTTTGACCGGCTGAACCCGGATCTCGTCGTGCTCTCGCCCGGTCCGGGATCGCCGACGGATTTCGACTGCAAGGCGACGATCAAGAAGGCGCGCGCCCGAGAGCTGCCGATCTTCGGCGTCTGCCTTGGCCTGCAGGCGCTGGCCGAAGCCTATGGCGGCGAGCTGCGCCAGCTGGCAATCCCGATGCATGGCAAGCCGTCACGCATCCGCGTGCTCGAACCCGGCCTCGTTTTCGACGGTCTGGGGCACGAAGTCACGGTTGGCCGTTACCATTCGATCTTCGCCGATCCCTCGACGCTGCATCGTGATTTCATGATCACGGCGGAAAGCGAGGACGGTACGATCATGGGCATCGAACACACACGAGAACCGGTCGCCGCCGTCCAGTTCCACCCGGAATCGATCATGACACTCGGTGGCGACGCCGGCATGCGCATGATCGAGAATGTCGTGGAGAAGCTCGCGAAGCGGAAGAAGGTGAAGGCGGCTTGAGGGGAAGGGCGGGGCGCTAAGGCGCCCCGACACTTCTAACATACACTCCAAACGCTACCTGCTGATATCAGCGCTGTTCCCACGAAATAAAGGGCCCGGAAGATCCATTGGTTCAAACGATCCGACAAGCTCACGCCGCCCCAACTTTGGAAATTCCAGCCTAAAGCGGCCAAGGTGGCCCATAAGAGGATGGTGGTTCCAAAAACGACCAAAGCAATTGCGCCTTGAAGGCAACTGCCGACCGTCGCTCCAAGTGACAAGCCTGCAACTGCGCCTCCGGTCAAAGCGAGGCTAGACCAAAACATTGCCGACCGAAGGCTGCTCCTGATCCTATAGACCCGTGGCAAAGTAACCCGGTTGTTCACCAACTTATCAATGTCGCGCTTTTCCTCTTCGATGAAACGTTGGGGGTCGGCGAGAGCCCACCACACCAGCTTAACTTTGTCTAGAAACGAAAGCGGTGTTGGTTTCGTACTCATGCTCAACCTTTGAATTCGGATGCGGGGATTAGTGACGTGTCACGCCGCCCGGGGATGGATCTGCTTCAATTCGTCCTCGATCTCGCGCCGCCGCTGCATTAGGTCGAAATCGGCCTGGAGCCCGAGGAAGAAGCCCTCCGACACGCCGAAATAGCGTGAGAGACGCAGATCGGTATCGGCTGTCAGAGACCGCTTGCCGAGCACGATCTCATTGATCCTGCGGGGCGGGACATTGACGGCGCGCGCCAGGGCATTCTGGCTCAATCCCATCGGCTTCAGGAAATCCTCAAGCAGGATGTCGCCCGGATGCGGATTGGGCAGCAGGTCAGTCATGGTAGTCGACGATCCCGACATTGCTCGGTCCTCCATCTTGCCAGTTGAAACATATCCGCCACTGCTCGTTGATCCGTATGCTATACTGGCCGACCCTGTCGCCCTTCAAGGCCTCCAGTCGGTTTCCAGGTGGCACGCGAAGATCCGGTAGGCTGCGGGCGTTGTTGATCAGACGCAGCTTCCTGAGCGCGACGGCCTGTATGTCCGGCGGAAGTTTGCGGCTTCGCTGACCGGACCAGATGCGCTCCGTCTCGACATCTGCGAAACTCTGGATCATACAGAAATATAACGCGCTGCGTTATGGCTTACAAGATCTAGGCCCTGTGCACACCCCATCTTCCGCCTTGACCTCGCCTTAACCCTTCGCCATTACACTGCCGACATTCAAACGAACCGCCCGCTTTGCCGGGCGGTTTTGTCGTTTTTGGAATTGCTGCTGCAATTCACTCGCATCTGCAGGGAAGAAGGCCATGGGGGCTGAGGACAACAATCTGGTGCGGCGGATCGCCTTCTGGGGCATTCCGCTCGCCTTCGGCGTGATGGGCCTGAAGCTGCTTGCCTGGTGGGTGACGGGCTCGGTCGCGCTGCTCTCCGACGGGTTGGAATCGACCGTCAATGTGATTGCTGCCTTCATCGCCTATTTCGTCATTCGTTATGCGCAGAAGCCGGCCGATGACGATCACCCCTATGGCCACCATAAGGCCGAATATCTCTCGGCGGTTCTCGAGGGCGTGCTGATCGTGGTCGCCGCCTTGCTGATCATCCGTGAGGCGGTGCCTGCCCTGCAGAACCCCACTTTGCCGGAGGCGCCATTCCTCGGCCTGGCGATCAACGGACTTGCTGCTGTCATCAATGCTGCCTGGGCGACACTCCTGATCCGCGTCGGGCGCAGCCATCGCTCGCCCGCTCTGTCGGCGGATGGACAGCACATCCTGTCCGATGTCGTGACCTCCGCCGGCGTGATCATTGGCCTTGTTCTGGTGCTGGCGACCGGTTACGCCATCCTTGACCCGATCCTCGCCATTCTCGTTGCGCTTAACATCATCTGGCAGGGCTGGAAGGTGATTGCGCAGTCGGTTGCCGGATTGATGGATGTGGCGGTGTCGCCGCAAGAAGACGAGGCGATCCGTGCGGCGATCAAGGAGAATTCGCAAGGCTCGCTCGGCGTGCATTATCTGCGCTCGCGCCGGGCAGGCGCCGCCACTTTCGTCGCCTTTGACCTGGTGGTGCCCGCCAAGATGACCGTGCGGGATGCGCATGTGATCTGCGACCGGCTGGAAATGGCCGTGCACAAGGCAGTACCCGGCACACGCGTCACCATCCATGTCGAGCCCGAAAATGAAATAGCGCACGGCGCCGGCGTCGAACTCGGACGTTGAATGAAGAGGATTGAATCATGAGCAAGACCGATACGTCGGGGCTGACCCAGCTCGGCCAGAGCGTGGAGGCTCCCACCAGCCCGGAATCTGCCGTCCTGGAGCGCGTGCCAAACGGCAATGCCGGCACCGATTACGTGGTGCGCTTCACCGCCCCCGAATTCACCTCACTCTGCCCGATGACCGGCCAGCCGGACTTCGCCCATATCGTGATCGATTACATTCCTGGCGACTGGCTGGTGGAATCAAAGTCTCTGAAGCTGTTCCTGTTTGCCTTCCGCAATCATGGCGCCTTCCACGAGGACTGCTCGGTCTATATCGCCAAGCGCATCGTAGACCTTCTCGATCCGAAATGGCTCAGGATCGGCGCCTACTGGTATCCGCGAGGTGGCATCCCGATCGACGTCTTCTGGCAGACCGGCGAGGCGCCCAAGGGCGTGTGGCTGCCGGAGCAGGGTGTGGCGACCTATCGCGGTCGCGGCTGAGCGCCTCGGGTGACTTCGAGCGTCCAAAGCAGTAGCCTTCGGTCCGTAACACTTGGACCGGAGGCGCCAGCATGCCGAAATTTCTCGCCGTCTACACGATGAAGCACGAGGATTTTGCCCGCTTTCGCAGTCTCTCGCAGGCCGAGCAGGACGCCATCGACGCCAAGGGCATCCCCCAATGGATCGCATGGGAGGAGCGAAATGCCGCGCATATCCTCAATCGCGGCGGCATGGTGGGAAAAACGACGCGCATCACGCGGGAGGGCATCGTTTCGGCATCAAATCCGATCTGTGGTTACCTGATCGTCGAGGCCGAGACTGCGGAGGCTGCGGCCCGTCTCTTTGAAGACCATCCGCATATCACCGTCTTCCCTGGCGACGGTGTGGATATCATGCCCTTCGTGACAGATCCGCCGGTATGAGTGGCATTCCCGGAGACCTGTATAGTCAAAACAAACAAAAACGGCGGCCCGAGAGCCGCCGTTAGCAGATTGACTGAAACTCGATCAGCCGAAGGCGAGGGCGGCGCCACCGACGACGGTGGCGAGGCCCAACATGCGGGCGATGGCCGGGCCGAGGCGGCTGACGCCAAGGCCAAGGGCGATGCCGGCGCCATGCAGGGCAGCGGTGGCGACCAGGAAGCCGAGGCCGAAGGACAGGGCGCCTGCGGCACCGAGTTCACCACCATGGGCATGGCCATGGAAGAGGGCGAACAGGCCAACGACAGCCGCCGAGGCTGCGACCGGCAGGCGGACGGCAGCGGCGACCAGCAGGCCAAGACCGATCACAGAGGCAAGGATCGCCGGCTCGACGAAGGGCAGGGCAACGCCCGCAACAGCGAGGCCGAAGCCGACGGCCATCATCGACACGAAGGCGGCCGGAACGGCCCACAGCGCCCGGCCACCGATCTGGCTTGCCCAGACACCTACGGCGACCATGGCCAGGATGTGGTCTGCGCCGAAGAGCGGATGCGAGATGCCGGCCATCAGCGAGCCATGGGCTGCAGGATCAAGATGCGCAAAGGCGGGGGCTGCTGCCAGCGAAAACACGGCGGCGGTGAGTGAAAGGCGCTTCAACATGTCTTTTTCGTCCCTCTAATTGGTCGACTCAAGGCGGCCGGATTTCGGTCCCGCCAGTCGTCCCTTAAACCATCGCTAAGCCTAGCGTAACCCGTCTGCGGATGTCCACGACAAAGGATGCCCGAACCTACGTCGAATGCCGGGGGTGGGCGATGGCATCAGCGGCAGGGCGTGGCGTAGAGAGGACAGCGACGCCATCCTGTTGCCGCCTGCTCTGGTCACATGCCGTCACTTCTTGACCCCCAGAACTTCCGCGCATCGCGACAGGCTGAAGCCGTCGCCATCGGTGTCGTTGCTTGCGCGAATGGAGGCGATCACACCTTGTTTGTCGGTGTTGATCTGCAGTTCGCAGAAGAGCTGCTGGTATTGCGGCGGGCTGATCATCTCTGGTTCCCAGAAGGGGTCGCGGGTGACCACCCGGGTCTGGGTTACCACCGTCTGGCCGGAGCCGTCCTGGCGGGTTTCGGTGCGGACTACGGTGCGGGCCGGCTCCGGAGTGGAATAGGTTGGCGGGATGTAGCGTGTCTTGTCGCCGCCGCGCCAGGTGTAGATCTTGCCCGAAGAGAGCGGATATTCGCTGATCGGTGGGCCATAGGCGGCGAAGAATTGCTCCACCGGCTGGCCGATCCAGCGGGACTGCAATGCGCGGTTGGCATCGTCCGTCGTCGTACATGCGGAGAGCAATGCAAGCGGAAGAAGAAGGAGGGCGATCAGGTGTCGGGCGGGGCGCATGGTGATGTCTCGCGGGTGTTGGCCGGTCAGGCCTCTTGGGCTTTCCGGTTCTGATGCTGATCGTATCGCGTCTGGCCGTTCTCCTGCAAGGGAACGGCACGGTGCGCAAGGTCTTGAGCAACAGCCAAATCCGGGAGAAACGACAGGGCTGGACCGCAAGCGACTTCCGTGGCTTCCTGCGCTTGGGTGTGACGCGGCATGTCTTGTCGCGTTTGCAGGAACCGGGAGGATGATATGAAACTGCATTACAGCCGCAATCCTAATCCCAGGCTTGCCGTCGCCGTTGCCCGTCATCTCGGTTCGCCGGTCGAGTTCGTCTTCGCGGCGCCTTTTGCACCGGGGCAGGCAGAGATTTACAGAAAGCTCAACCCCAGCCTGTCGATCCCGATCCTCGAAGAGGAGGGACGCCGCAGTCTGTGGGAGGCGGATGCCATCGCCTGCCGGCTGTCGCGGCTGTCCGGCACCGATTTCTGGCGTACGGGCGAGGATGAGCCCGACATGATCCGCTGGCTGAGTTGGGGCAAGGCTAATTTCGTCATGGCCTGCGACATGGTGCATTTCGAATTCGGAACGAAGCAGCGTTACGGCATCGGACCTGTCGATCCCGCCAAGGTCGAGGAGGGGATCGACACCTTTCACCAGGCGGCCGGCATCCTGGAGGCCGAACTGACGTCGCGTCTCTTCCTGCTCGACAGCGGTCTTTCCTATGCCGATTTTCGCATGGCGAGCTTCCTGCCCTATAATGATGTGGCGGGCCTGCCGCTTGCCGATTATCCCGCCGTCGACGCGTGGTACCGGCGGATTGCCGGTATTCCGGCCTGGGCAGATCCCTTTGCCGGACTGGATGCGCCCCTGCTTCCCGCAGTGCCACTCGCAAGCGAACGATAGCGCGTGATCGGTGCTGGAACCCTTGGGCTCGCGGGGCGGTTCGGCTTGTCTCATCACGCCGTGATCCCATATCTGGGGTCGAGCCACGCAGATGTCCGGCCTTTTTGCCGCACAGGGAGTTCCCATTGTTTCACTTCGACAACAGCTATGCCCGCCTGCCGCAGACCTTTCACCGGCCGGCGAGACCCGCTACCGCCCGCGCGCCGAAGCTCATCCGCTTCAATCATGCGCTGGCCGATGCGCTTGGGCTTGCCTTGGACGGGGTGGACGAGACGCGGCTGGCTCAGGTTCTGACCGGCCAGGTCATCCCCGTCGGTGCCGAGCCGCTGGCGCAGGCCTATGCCGGCCATCAATTCGGCCATTTCAATCCGCAGCTCGGCGACGGGCGCGCCCTGCTGCTCGGCGAAGTCATCGACCGCGAAGGCCGGCGTCGCGACATCCAGCTGAAGGGATCGGGACCGACGGCCTTTTCTCGCAATGGCGACGGCATGGCGGCACTCGGGCCGGTCCTTCGCGAATACATCGTGTCGGAGGCCTTTGCGGCGCTCGGTGTGCCCGCAACCCGGGCGCTTGCCGCCGTCTCGACCGGCGAACAGGTGGTTCGGGAGACCATGCTTCCAGGCGCCGTCTTTACCCGGGTTGCCGCCAGCCATATCCGCGTTGGCACCTTCCAGTTTTTCGCCGCGCAAGGGGATGAAGAGGCCATCAAGAGGCTTGCCGACCACGTGATCGAGCGGCACTATCCCGAAGCCCGCGGCGCCGAGAATCCCTACCTCGCCATGTTAACCATGATCGCAGAAAGCCAGGCGAAACTGATCGCCCGCTGGCTCTCCATCGGCTTCATCCATGGGGTGATGAACACGGACAACATGGCGGTATCGGGCGAGACGATCGATTTCGGCCCTTGCGCCTTCCTTGATGAATACGACCCGCGCAAAGTGTTCTCCTCGATCGACCAGCGCGGTCGCTATGCCTATGCCAACCAGCCCGGCATCGGTCAGTGGAATATCGCCCGGCTTGCAGAATGCCTGCTGCCGCTGCTCGATGAGGAGGAAGAAAAAGCGATCGAAGCGGCCAACGGCGTGCTGAAGGCCTTCGGCGATGTCTTCCAGGAGGCATGGCTCGATCTCTTCAAGGCGAAGCTTGGCGTCGACGGGGAGGGCGCCGACGACCGGCAGCTGGTGAGCGACTTCCTGGAGCTGATGCATCAGGGCGAGGCGGATTTTACCCTCACCTTCCGCACCCTCTCGAAGGTTGCCGGCGGGGCTGCGGTCGAGACGCTGATCGATCTGTTCCAGGTGCCGCCGCCCGGTCTCTCCGACTGGCTCACCCGCTGGCGTGCCCGCATCGCCGACGATCGGACACCCGCCGAGCGGCAGGCAGCAATGGAAGCGGTCAACCCGGCACTGATCGCCCGCAACCACAGGATCGAAGAGGCCATCGCCGCAGCGATCTACGGCGACTATTCCTTCTTCCATCGTCTTGTGGACGCGCTTGCCACGCCGTATGTCGAGGATCCGGAGACGGCGGATCTGCGTGTCCCGCCGACGCCCGATCAGCGGGTCACGCGGACCTTCTGCGGCACGTAAGCGCCGCATGAGGGGTCAGTCGTGTCGCATGGCCGCGAGGTCGTCGAGCAGCGAGGGACCCGATGGGGTCCAGCCGAGCTCGGCGCGTGTCCATGCCGATGATGCCTTCATGTCGAGAACAGCGAAATGCGCCATCGCCCCGAGTTCTTCGCCTGCCGCAGCGGCTGCGATAGATCTCACCGGCACGCCCAGACTCTCGCCGATCGCTTGGGTGATGTCCCGGATGCGGATGCCTTCTTCATCCACCGCATTGTAGCGCGCGCCGGGCGTCGCCTTTTCCGCCGCCAGGCGATAGAGGCGGGCGGCATCGTCGATATGGCAGGCCGACCAGCGGGTCTCTCCGTCGCCGACATAGACGGCCTCGCCCTTGGCGCGGGCGATGTCGATGAGGTAGCTGACAAGACCCTGGCGCCGCGTGTCATGGATCTGCGACAGGCGGATCGCCGTCACATTGACGCCTTGCTGAAGCAGATCCTGTCCGGCGCGCTCGGAGGCCGTGCGCGGATTGCGCTGCTCGAGGTTCAGCACATCCTCCCGGGCCATCTCGCCGGGGGCAGGGGTGCCCATTCCCACGGCCGATGTGATCAGAAGCGGGCGGTCCGATCCCTTCAGCGCTGCGCCGAGCGCTGCGATTGCTACCGCGTCCTTCCGGCAATTGCCCGGGAAATCGGAGAAGTCATGGTCGAAGGCGAGGTGGATGACGGCATCGGCCTTTTCCGCGCCGCGGGTCAGGGTCTCGGGGTCCTCTAGCGTACCCTGATGCACCTCGACCCCTTGGGCTCTGAGTTTGTCGGCGCCCTCGGCAGAACGGGTGAGGCCGATGACCTGATGGCCGGCGGCCTGGAGTTCGGGGATGACGGCCGAGCCGATGAAGCCGGTCGCGCCGGTGACGAAGATACGCATGTGCTTGTCCCTTGCAGTTGTGTCGCGACAAGCAATGGCAGATCTGTTATCCTGTTAAAGTAGTGACTTTATCATGGTATAATTGCTTCCCGGATCGCGACCCCGTCATGGCCACCACCACACTCGCCACTTTCCTTAGAGATCGCCGCACGCGCCTCGACCCCGCCACCTTCGGCCTTGCCGGGCGGCGGCGCACGCCCGGGCTTCGGCGCGAGGAGGTGGCGCAGCGCGCCAATATCAGTCCGACCTGGTATACCTGGCTCGAACAGGGCCGCGGCGGTGCGCCCTCCGCCGACGTGCTGAACCGCATCGCGCGCGCTATGCTGCTGACCGAGGCCGAGCGGGAGCACATGTTCATGCTGGGTCTCGGCCGTCCTCCCGAGGCGCGCTACACCTCGGTCGATGGTGTCAGCCCGCGGTTGCAGCGCTTCATCGATCGGCTGGAGACCTGTCCTGCCGTCATCAAGACCGCCACCTGGGAGGTGGTCGCCTGGAACAGGGCTGCCACGCTCGTCCTCTCCGATTACGGCAAGCTGCCGCTTGGCGAGCGCAATATGCTGCGCTTCGTCTTCTGCAATCCGGAGGTGCGCGCCAAGCAGCACGACTGGGAGACGATCGCCCGCTTCTCCATCGCCGCCTTCCGGGCCGATGCCGCGCGCGCCGGGGCGGTGTCGCAGATCGGTGCCCTGGTGGAGGAACTTTGCGAGAAAAGCGAGGATTTCCGCCGGATCTGGAACGACAACGAGATCAGTGTGCCGGGGGAGGGGCAGAAGCGGCTGGTGCATCCGGTCTTCGGCACCATCGACCTGGAGTTTTCCTCCTTCGCCGTCGATGGCCGCGTCGATCTGAACCTGATGATCTATACCCCGATCGATCCCGCTGTGGCCGAACAGATCCGCCAGCGGGTGTTGGAAAGCGCCTAAGGGTGCAACAGCAAAAGGCGCCCCTCGCGAGGCGCCTTTCGTTTATCCGCTGACGCTATCGATCAGATCGCCGACGGCTGCAGCGTCATCGAGGTGCCAGTGGCGGCAATGTTCAGGCCGAGCTGGCCCGAGACGCTGACCGGCTGCAGGTGGATCGAGCCGGAGGTGCCGCCGAACAGGACGTTTGCGCCCACGCCGGCGCCGACGGTTGCTTCCGCCGTTGCACCACCATAGAGGCCGCCGAGCGAGCCCTTGTGGTAACCTGCGGTCGGGGCAAAGACGGCCCAGATGATACGGCCCTTGGCGGTGTAGCCCAGGTCGACGCCGAATTTCTTGATCGAACCGGAATAGGTGTCGAGCGGCTCGCCGTCGATGACCGAAGTGAAGGCGCAGTCTGCGGTCTTGGCCGAGCCGAGGACGTAACCGAAGCCGGAGCCGATCTGGCAATCCAGGTAACCGATCCGTACGCCGCCGACGCGGTCGCTTTCGACGATGACGGGGGCAGGGGCTGCGACCGTCATGTCCGCGGCTGCGGTGATGCCGGCCGAGGTGAGGACGGGCAGGGCGGCGAGGCTCAGGGTGAGCAGTTTCTTCATGGCAATTCTCCTTCCATGTTCGGCTGCCCGCGGGGAGGGGTGGCCGTTTTCGGCTTCTCGGGCAGCGTGGAACAACGCCTATCGGGAAAGATTGATCCAACTGAGGCTGAACATGGGCGTCAAGATGGCGATCCACCGGGCTGTCGGCCCGGTGTGAGGTCGCGCCTGCGATCGCCGTTGTCGGAACAAATGTCTGTGCTGGCGCTTGTTTCGGACACCCCAGCCGGAGATCCTGCCATGACACTCACACTTCCCGAACTCGCCAAGAAGATGAAGAAGATCGACTTCTGCATGATGGTGACGAAATCCGAATTCGGACCCATCGCCAGCCGGCCGATGAGCAACAATGGCGAGGTCGACTATGACGGCGACAGCTACTTCTTCTCCTATACCGACACCCGCAAGGTGCGTGAACTCACCGCCGACCCGACCGTGTCGCTCACCTTCACAGCCCCGCCCAGCCTGCTCGGCAAGCCCGGCATCTTCGTTGCCGTCGAGGGGCGCGCCAGCCTGATTGCCGACAAGGCCGTCTTCGACGCGCACTGGACATCGGATCTTGACCGCTGGTTTCCCGAGGGGATCGATACGCCGGGCATCATCCTGATCAAGGTGCATGCCGACAGCGTGCGATACTGGGATGGCGAGGAGAACGGCACGATCCGGCTCTAGCGGCGTCTCGCCTACCCCTCGGCATGGCGCAGTTGCGTCAGGGGGGGCGCAAAGTTTTGGGCGTCGGCCATTGCCGGCGCCCTTTTTCATTCTTGCTGCGACATCCTTGCCCGCCATGTCGCCGCTATCTGGCGGATGAGAGCGTGGACAGTGGTCGTGGGTCTCTTGCAGAATGTCGCAGACAGGCTGCAAATGCGATCCCGTGGCTCTTAAGATCATGGCCACATCATCCACTCCCAGACATCAGGGTTCACAAGGCTATGGCAGAGTTTCCGACCAAGGCGAAAGTCGTCATCATCGGTCTAGGCGGCATCGTCGGCGCGTCGATCGCCCATCATCTCATCGAGCGCGGCTGGGACGACATCGTCGGCATCGACAAGTCGGGCATTCCGACCGATATCGGCTCGACGGCGCATGCGTCTGACTTCTGCTACACCACGAGCCATGACTATCTCTCGGTCTGGACCACCCAGTATTCGATCGATTTCTACGAGAAGATGGGTCACTACGCCCGCATCGGCGGATTGGAAGTTGCCCGCACCGGCGACGATACCTGGATGGAAGAGATCAAGCGCAAGCTGTCCTCGGCCCGCGCCTTCGGCACCCGCGCGCACTACGTCTCGCCTGCCGAAATCAAGAAGCTCTTCCCGCTGATCGAGGAAGATCAGGTCATGGGCGGCATGTTCGACCCGGATGCCGGCCTTGTTATCCCGCGCTCCCAGACCGTTGCCGGCAAGCTCGTCGACGCGGCGGAAAAGTCCGGCAAGCTCAAGATGTTCGGCAATACGCCGGCCAAGTCCCTCATCGTCGAGGGCGGCCGCATCAAGGGCGTCGTCACCCATCGCGGCACCATCATGGCCGATCACGTCATCGTCTGCGCCGGTCTCTGGGGCCGCCTGATCGCCGAAATGGTCGGCGAAGACCTGCCCGTCATGCCGGTCGACCATCCGCTGACCTTCTTCGGTCCGTATAACGAGTTCGAAGGCACGGGCAAGGAAATTGGCTATCCGCTGCTGCGCGACCAGGGCAATTCCGCCTATATGCGCGACACCGGCGACCCGAAGACAACCGAGGGCGGCCAGATCGAATGGGGGTATTACGAGCAGCACAATCCGCGGATGTGCCATCCGCGCGAGCTCCTCGAAAAGCACGAGGCGCGCCTTTCGCCCTCGCAGCGCGATCTCGACATGGAGCAGATCCTCGAGCCGCTCGAGCGCGCCATGGAGCTCACCCCGATCCTTGGCGAACTCGGCTATAACGAGAGCCATAGCTTCAACGGCCTGCTGCAGGTGTCCGCTGCCGGCGGCCCGTCCTGCGGCGAAAGCCAGAAGGTGCGCGGCCTCTGGTATTGCGTTGCCATCTGGGTCAAGGACGGCCCCGGCTACGGCAAGTTGATCGCCGACTGGATGACCGATGGCCGCACCGAGATCGACCATTCCTCGATCGATTACGCCCGCTTCTACCCGCATCAGCTGGAAGAGAAGTTCATCGAGGGCCGCTGCTACGAAGCCGCCCAGAAGATCTATTTCCCCGCCGTGCACACCCGCGAACCCTATGCTTCCGGTCGTGGCGTCAAGCGTTCGCCGATGTACGAGCGCGAAGTCGAGCTCGGCGGCTATTTCATGGAGCTTGGCGGCTGGGAGCGTGCGCATGGCTACGCCGCCAACGAGCATCTCCTGGAAAAATACGGCGACCGCGTTCCGGTTCGTGAAA